>NZ_VDGD01000012.1:0-195103 GCF_024701725.1 Ochrobactrum sp. XJ1 | reverse complement strand
ATGGGTGCTGAACGTCAGCGCCTGTCGCATCCCTAACTTGCTGAAGATGGCGCATCCCTAACTTGCCAAAACAATGTACGTCACTAAGCATTAGCCGATTGTATCCTGCCCTTCATACCGATTGGACGCGCAGCAGCCTGCTTTACATCGTTGATTTCAATCATTTCGAAGAATCGCGTGACGTGAGAAACACGACCAGTATCACAGCAATCTGTCTTGGCATCTAAGACCAAAGCATGCGTGTACTGTCGGTCCATATAGGCTATTACCCGGGCGGCGCCGTATTTCGCAGATGGTCGGTAGCGAATTCTTGCTTTCGAGACGGTGAGCGCCATTTCCGGCTCAAGTCCGGATGGGAAGGAAGGTAGATTTAAAGATGTTGGAAGCACGTATTCGAAACACTTCGCTTCGAGACAAGATCATTACCGCTGAACAGGCCGCGAGCCTTATCCAGGACGGTATGGTCGTCGGCATGAGTGGATTTACCCGCGCTGGCGACGCCAAGGCTGTACCCGTTGCCATGGCTGCCCGTGCTGCGACAGATCCCTTCAAGATCACGCTGATTACTGGCGCTTCCCTCGGCCACGACGTCGACAAGATTCTTACAGAAGCACACGTGCTCTCGCGGCGCATGCCGTTTCAGGTCGACAGAACCCTGCGTGCCGCGATCAATCGCGGCGAAGTGATGTTCATCGACCAGCATCTTTCCGAAACTGTAGAGCAATTGCGCTCAAACCAGATCGGTCCTATCGACTACGCCGTGGTCGAGGCTCTTGCCATCACCGAGAGCGGCGGAATCATTCCCACGACATCGATCGGCAATTCGGCAAGTTTTGCCATTCTGGCCGATAAGGTCATCGTTGAAGTGAACCTTAATCAGCCTATGGCGCTTGAAGGTCTGCACGACATCTATATTCCAACGAAGCGCCCTTCCCGCGACCCTATACCGGTCACGGCGTGCGACAGCCGCGTCGGCCTGCCCTATATCCCGATCCCACCGGAAAAGATCGCAGGCATCGTAATCACGCAGGAAAATGACAGCGCCTCGACCGTGGAACCGGCCGACGGTGAAACAATAGCCATTGCGGGCCATCTGATTGAATTTCTGATGCAGGAAGTCGCTGCCGGACGTCTTGATCTGACGCTCAATCCGCTTCAGGCTGGCATCGGCACCATTGCAAATGCCGTATTGAACGGTTTTGCCGATAGCCCGTTCCACAATCTGCGCATGTATAGCGAAGTGCTGCAGGACAGCACCTTCGACCTGTTCGATGCCGGAAAGCTCGACTTTGCATCAGGATCATCGATCACGCTCAGCCCCACCTGTGGAGAGCGTGTCTTCAACAATATCGACCGTTACCGCGACAAGCTTATTCTGCGCCCGCAGGAAATCAGCAACCACCCGGAAGTCATCCGTCGTCTCGGCATTATCGGTATCAATACAGCGCTCGAATTCGACATTTATGGCAATGTGAATTCCACTCATGTCGACGGCACGCATATGATGAACGGAATTGGCGGTTCAGGCGACTTTGCCCGTAACGCCTTCATCTCGATCTTCGTGACCAAATCCGAAGCCAAGAACGGCGCGATATCGTCCGTCGTTCCGATGGTCACGCATATCGACCATACGGAGCATGACGTGGACATTCTGGTAACGGAACAGGGCCTTGCCGATCTGCGCGGCCTCGCCCCTCGTGAGCGGGCCCGTGTCATCATCGACAACTGTGCGCACCCGGATTATCGCCCACAACTCAACGATTATTTCGACCGCGCTTGCGCACGTGGCGGGCATACACCTCATCTAATTGAAGAGGCTTTCAGCTGGCATCAGCGCCGCCGCGAGACGGGCAGCATGCGTAGCTGAATATCTGAAAAATCTTGCACCGTTCGGTGCCAGCTTGATTTAAGTTATTGCTTACAAAGCGGAACCTTCTTTTCCTTGGAACGTTAACCGGCACATCGTTTTTGGATTGGAGACGATGTGCCGCTAGCAAGAGCCCTGCTCTTTCTTTCGGTTTGAACGGGCTCAATCGGCGGCGTCGAGGAACGGTCGTCGGTTAGGCAACGCAACCCCAAGTTCCGGGAA
Source organism: Ochrobactrum sp. XJ1 (assembly GCF_024701725.1). NCBI lineage: Bacteria > Pseudomonadati > Pseudomonadota > Alphaproteobacteria > Hyphomicrobiales > Brucellaceae > Ochrobactrum > Ochrobactrum sp. XJ1. Next base: position 193,014 of record NZ_VDGD01000012.1, on the reverse strand, counting down.
GGATCAGACCGCCTATGTCCATCCTCATCAGCCTTCTGATAACAATTCTTGTTATCTTCCTCGTACTTTATCTCATCAACATGCTGCCTCTGGATGCCAAGGTCAAACAGATCGCTCAAGTTATCGTGATCATTATTGGCATCATTTCGCTTCTGAAATATTTGGCGGTCTTCTGATTCAAGCCATCAGCAGTCATAGTGCCGGCGAAATCCCGGCCAAAATCCCGGAGTGTCAGGCCGCTCCGGGATTCGTTACAATGCCTAACCCAGGGTATTTCCTGACTTATATTAGCCACTTACGATTTATGTCTCATTGAGACGGTTCTTTTAAACATAGTTGTGCTTAATTACATTTCCTCGTAACATATATTCGCTATGCTACCTGTGATTGTGTCAATAATGGCACTCATAGACAAAAAATTGCAAGAAGCGCATGGTGGTATCTTTCCCCTCTCCGGCGTTCCTTTTATAAGGCCCACAAAATAAATGCCCGTTCTTAATAGGGATCAGGCGCGGGTCGTAGATCATCCTCACTCAGGGTTGGGAGCGCGAGGAAATGAAGAAGACTGCTCTACTAAAAGCAGCCTTGATAACGTTGTCTGTCGTGTTGTTCTCTCTCGGGGCAACCTCGATAGTGGCGTTCACTTCTGGCGTCACGCCTGGCATCGTCGCGCTCGGCCTCAGCGCGGGCATTCCCGCAGCCACGGCCTTCCCTTCTCTTGCCTATATTTTTCATCAACATAGCAAGTTGCAAGACGCATATCTCCAGCTTGAAAAAGCGCATGTCGAACTGCAGGCACGGTCACGGATCGACCACATGACTGGTCTTCTCAACCGTGAAGCGTTGTTCGAAGCCATGAAGATCAGCCGCTCCCGTATCGAAACCGGCACCTTGCTCGTTATCGATGCCGACCATTTTAAGGCGATCAACGATACGTTTGGCCATGGCGTCGGCGACCGTGCCTTGAAGCTGATCGCATTCGCGCTTCAGAATGTGACGCGAAAAGGCGATCTTGTCGGCCGTATCGGTGGGGAGGAATTCTGCGTTTTTCTGCCGGGTGCCAGTGGAGAGACCGGTATGCGGGTTGCACAACGCATACGCGCAGAAGTAGAAAATACGCCGTTTCACACAACGGAGTATCAGGTCTATCCGTTGACGATCAGTATCGGTGTTGCCTCTGCGCCGAAAAATGAGACGAACTCGCAGGTACTCAGCCGCGCTGATCGCTGCCTCTATATTGCGAAGCAGCGGGACGCAATTGCGTGGTCTTCGATGAAGAAAGTGAGCGCCTTGCCAGCGCATCTGTCGTTTCTATCGTAAGTGCTCGGGAAGTGGCGCGCGGATAGCGCCGCGCTTCATTCCCAGGGTTCAATTACCTCTTCAGACCAACCGACCGGCACGAATCCCATTTTCTGATAGAGTTGCAGAGCTCTTGGGCTGTCGAGCGTATTAGTATGGATCGTCACCTTTTCCGGTCCATGCACCCAGGCTGCGGAAATGGCCTCACTCAGGAAAAACTTTCCGAGACCCTGCCCCTGAAAATCATCGATGAGACCGAAATAGACAATCTCGGCAGCCTCCGGCAAAGCGGTCAAGTCGAGTTCGACAAATCCAGCGGGACAGCCTTCTGCATAGAGAACGTGGATTTCAGTCGTATCTGCATGAATTACGGCTTCAACTTCCGCGTCCGTCTGAACACGGCGCATCATCCAGTGATGCTTACGCCCGATCTGTTCATAGAGATAGCGGTAGTAATGGACCGGCATGGCACCCGCGCGCATCATAGCGAGGCGGATACCAGATGGCACCGGCACCTGAACTGCCTGACGGGCAGACATTTCCAGGTGGGTGATGCGGGCGGTCAGTTTTCCGGTCATGCTTATTCAGCTTCACCGGTGACAACTGGTGTATCCTGCCTGCTTCCCCATTCACTCCAGGAACCGTCGTAAAGACGATTATCCTTGTGACCGACCGACGCCAATGCAAGCATGATGACCGCTGCGGTCACGCCAGAGCCACAGCTCGTAACGACCGGTTGTGAGAGATCAACACCGGCCTCGTCGAAAATCTTGCGCAGGCTTGCAAGGTCCTTTAGCTCACCGTTTTCAGACAAAGTGCCAACGGGAACGTTGCGTGCACCGGGCATATGGCCGGAGCGCATGCCTGCCCGTGGCTCGGCATCGCGTCCGGTGAAGCGTCCGGCTGCGCGTGCATCGGCGATCTGCGAGCCTCGCTCGTCCACGATTTCGCGCATCTGCACGAAATCGACCACTGCGGCCTCGTCGAATGATGGCGTGAAAAGCGTTGGCGCAATCTTTGTAGCTTCTTCGGTCACCGGATAACCAGCCTTTTTCCAGCCGTCGAAGCCGCCATCAAGTACATAGACATTCTTCACACCCATCACGCGGAACATCCACCAGACGCGCGGTGCGGAAAACATGCCGACTCCGTCATAGACAACAACTGTCTCATCAGCCGTGATTCCCATGGCACCGACATGCTGCGCAAAAAGCTCTGGCGATGGCAGGGTGTGCGGCAGACCGGATTCCTTGTCGGCAATCTTGTCCTGATCGAAGAACACAGCGCCTGGAATATGTGCAGCGTTGTATTCTTCCTGCCCGTTGCGTCCAGCAGCCGGGAGATACCAGGAGGCATCGACAATCGCGATGCCCGGCTTGCCGAGCCGTTCTTTCAACCAGTCCCGTGAAACGACGAAGGCGCTTTTCTCTACCATAGGTAAACACTCCTCAAGCATGTTTCGTAAAACCGGGAAACACGCAGAAAACAATGGGTTCAGGCTTCTGGCAGGGGGCCAAAGCGAATGCGGAACCGGCGGTTTTCCTTGCCCTTTTTCTCGATCTTGCCGATGTGGATTTCACCCACTTCCTGCGTTTCGGAAACGTGCGTGCCACCACAAGGTTGCGAATCCACCACGCCGTTTTCACCGATAAGAACAAGGCGTATGCGACCGAGCCCCACCGGAGGACGCACATTCTTCGACTTTACGATATCCGGATTTGCAAGGAATTCTTCATCGCTGATCCAGCGAATGGCAACCGCGTCATTGGCATTCACCCGCTCCATGAGCCTTTCGGTCACGAATTCCTTGGTGTAGCTCGGATCGGGAAGATCGAAATCAACGCGACTTTCATCCTCGCCCACCGCAGCGCCGGTAATCGGAAACGGGCAGACAACGGAAAGCAGGTGGCAGGCCGTATGCATCCGCATCAGCTTGTAGCGACGCGGCCAGTCAACATGCAGGACCAGCTTTTCACCGACAGTGGGCGAAGCCTGTCCTTCTGCCGGAACATGAATGATTTCGTTCTTGTTTTCGCCCGTAACTGTTGCTGAAATCTCGATACGAGAACCATCCGCGCGCTCGAGAAAGCCGATATCCCCCGGTTGGCCGCCGGAGGTCGCATAGAAGTTTGTCTGGTCGAGAATAATCCCGCCCGTCTCGGTAATGGCGAGTACCGTGCCCTCCGCCGTTGAAAGATAGGAATCTTCGCGGAAAAGCGCTTCGGTCTCGTATACCATGATTATCCCTCGAACGGTATGTCTATCTCGGTCTTCCTCTCCAGCCATCCCGGTACTGGCAGGTTCTTGCCACGCAGGAAAGCAGGATTGAACAGCTTGGACTGGTAACGATTACCATAGTCGCAAAGCACCGTCACAATTGTGTGGCCCGGCCCGAGATCTTTTGCAAGCCGGATTGCGCCTGCAATATTGATACCCGAAGAACCGCCGAGGCAAAGTCCCTCATTTTCCACAAGGTCGAAAACAATATCGAGCGCCTCCGCGTCGGAGAGGCGATAAGAGAAATCAGGGGTGAACCCCTCAAGATTGGCGGTGACACGCCCCTGCCCGATGCCTTCGGTGATCGAGTCGCCTTCGGCTTTCAGCTCGCCCGTCGTGTAGAAGGAATGGAGTGCGGCTCCATATGGATCGGCAAGTGCGATCTTGATATCAGCATTGTGGTCCTTCAGACCGAATGCGGTGCCGACAAGCGTTCCACCCGATCCGACAGCGGCGACAAACCCATCCACCTTGCCGTCGGTATCCCGCCAGATTTCCTGCGCCGTAGTTTCAATGTGGGCCTGTCGGTTGATCGGATTATCGAATTGATTGGCCCAGACCGCACCGTTCGGCTCGCTTCTGGCAAGTTGTTCAGCCAATCGTCCCGACAGACGCACATAATTGTTCGGATTGCGATAGGGGGCGGCTGGAACTTCAATCAGTTCGGCGCCAAGCAGGCGCAGCGCGTCCTTCTTTTCCTGGCTTTGCGTTTCGGGAATAACGATAACTGTCCGATAGCCAAGCGCTTTCGCGACCATCGTGAGGCCGATGCCGGTATTGCCGGCCGTACCTTCAACGATGACACCACCGGGTTTCAGAAGCCCACGCTTTTCGGCATCGCGAATAATATAGAGCGCTGCGCGGTCCTTCACCGACTGTCCGGGATTGAGAAACTCGGCCTTGCCATAAATTGCGCAGCCGGTCAGTTCGGAAGCCTTTTTCAAATGGATCAATGGCGTATTGCCGATTGCGTCGAGCACCGATTGGAACATGGCTTCCGTCCTTCCTGTTTTGAAGAGGAAATTATGAGGAACGGCCCTGCCCTTCAAGCAAGCATGGAATATTTTTCCAAGCCATTACGCAAATTGAAACCCATCCTGCGCTCATAAATAGAAAAGCCGCCCGAAATGGGCGGCTTTTTGAAAAAATATTCAAGGCAAGCTTACGCTGCGCGCTGTCCGCCATTGCCGTTGGCATTGCGGCGCTTGCGGCGGAACGGACGCTTCGCTTTCGGAGCGGCTTCACCTGCTGCGTGACCGCCTGTACGATGGTCGCCTGACTTCGGGGCTGCACGACGCGGCTTCTGCGCCGTTCCGCCCTTGCGATGCTGGGTCTTCTGCGGGCGTTCGCCCGGAGCCGCCGTACGCGGTGCCGGAGCAGGTGCAAGCTCCACAGGTGCATCCTTGATCGGAAGCTTGTTACGCGTCACACGCTCAACGGCTCTCAGCTTGGATTCTTCCGCTGCCGGATCATAGAGCGTGATCGACGCGCCGCTGGCGCCATTACGGCCGGTACGGCCAATACGATGCACATAGGTTTCCGGCTCGTCAGGCAGATCGTAGTTCACGACGTGGCTAATACCCGGCACGTCGATGCCGCGAGCAGCAATGTCCGTTGCGATCAAAATCCGCAGCGATCCATCACGGAATCCGTTCAGCGCACGCTGACGTGCATTCTGTGACTTGTTGCCGTGAATGGCGGCGACTTCATAGCCATCGCGTTCCAGATGACGGACCACCGCATCGGCACCGTGCTTGGTGCGGGTGAAGACGATGACCGAACGCATAGCCTTGTCACCCAGCAGCGCGGAAAGAAGACGGCGCTTCTCCTTGGTGTGCACAGGATGCACAACCTGCGTGATTTCAGCAGCCGTCGTTCCCTGCGGAGCGACTTCCACACGAACCGGATCACGCAGCAAGCTTCCTGCCAGCGACGCGATTTCCTTCGGCATGGTGGCCGAAAACAGCGCGGTCTGACGATCAGAATGCGTCGCTTTTGCAATGCGCTTCACATCGTTGATGAAGCCCATGTCCAGCATACGGTCCGCTTCGTCGAGGACGAGCCAACGCGTCTGCGAGAGGTCAACCAGACCGTCACGCATCAGATCGGTCAAACGACCAGGCGTGGCGATCAGAACGTCGATGCCCGGTGCGATGCGCTTGATCTGGGACAGCTTGGAAACGCCGCCCAACACAAGCGCTGTCGAGATATGCGCGTGTTTGGAAACATTGCGGATCGTCTGTTCAATTTGCACGGCGAGTTCACGCGTTGGCGCCAGGATCAGTGCGCGCGCGGTCTTCGGACGGCGCTTGTCGCCGAGGCCGATGATCTTCTGCAGGATCGGCAGGCTGAAAGCTGCGGTCTTGCCGGAGCCCGTCTGCGCGATACCAAGAATATCGCGGCCTTCAAGCTGGTGTGGAATCGCCTGCAACTGGATCGGCTTCGGCTCGGTCATGCCAGCGGCTTCGACGCCCTTGAGCAAAATGCCGGTAACGCCGAGAGCGGCAAAGCCGCCCGTAATTTCTTTTGTCAATTCAATCTCTTTCGGCGGCACCATGATGTCATGGTCCGCATACAAATGCCGGTCAAGCGCAACTTGCCGAACTCTATCTGTTCAATGGTAACGACGGGACGCCGAAGCTTATAAACTCCAGGCGACTTGCGCTGCCGTGCCCGAACATTTTCTCGGGTCTCCCCGCTTCCGGACCATTCCGGAAGACAGAGGCGAGACGCAACAAGTCCAATGCCGGGAAAGCCGACGAACACGTCGGCCCATGCGCCTGACGCGGCATATGGGGTGTTTTCGTCGAAAAAGCAACTGATTTCGCTTAAGGCACCGAAATCAGATGATGAAATCAGCGAGCACCTGATTGTCCGTTATGTCCTGATAGGCCCAACCGGCTTCTGCGAATTTCTTTTCCAGAAGCTTGAAATTCGCCGCGTTCTTCGTTTCGATGCCGATCAGCACAGAGCCGAAATTACGCGCCGATTTCTTCAGATATTCGAAACGCGCAATATCATCTTCAGGACCCAGAAGATCAAGGAACGACCGAAGGGCGCCCGGCCTTTGCGGGAAGCGGAAGATGAAATATTTCTTCAAGCCTTCGAAGCGCAGTGCACGCTCACGAACATCCGGCAGGCGCTCGAAGTCGAAATTGCCGCCCGAAACAACAATGACGATGCGCTTGCCTTTGAGGTCGCTCTTTTTGAAGTCCTTCAACGCATCAATGCCGAGCGCGCCCGCTGGTTCAAGCACGACGCCCTCAATATTGAGCATTTCGATGATTGTTGCGCAAAGCCGGTTTTCCGGAACCGTTATAACAGTTTTCGGATCGAACCCTTTGAGAAGCTTGAAGTTTTCTTTTCCGATCTCGGCAACAGCTGCACCATCGACGAAATTGTCGACATGCGTAAGTTTGATACGCTTGCCTGCTTCAAGGCTCCCTTTCAGGCTCGCAGCGCCCTGTGGCTCGATAAAGCGGAAACTCGTCTTCCAGCCCAGATCTGAAACATATTGCGTAACGCCGCCGGACAATCCGCCGCCACCGACAGGCAGCAGAATAAAGTCGGGCTTCTTTCCCTCCGGCAACTGCCGCTCGATCTCAAGCGCCACCGTCGCCTGCCCCTCGACGATACCGGGATGATCGAAAGGTGGCACCATCACGCCCTTCTGGCTTGCGGCAAACTCCTGCGACGCGGCATAGCAAACGTCGAAAATATCGCCCACCAGCTTGATTTCAATGAATTCGCCGCCAAAAGCGCGGGTCTTGTCGATTTTCTGCTGCGGCGTCGTAACCGGCATGAAAACGACACCCTTGCGGCCAAAATGGCGGCAGACGAATGCAAAACCCTGTGCATGGTTGCCTGCGGAAGCGCACACGAACACCGCATTCTTGTCGGTCGTTTCGACTGCCTTGGAGATGAAGTTGAAAGCGCCACGAATCTTGTAGGACCGGACCGGTGTGAGATCTTCGCGCTTGAGCCAAATTTCCGCACCGTACTTCCGTGAAAGGTAATCGTTGAGCTGCAGCGGCGTTTCAGGAAACAGCGCGCGCATTGCCTTTTCGGCCTCGGATACGGATTTGACGAAGGCGGTCATTATTCAACTTTCTGCATTTCCTGCTGGATTTCCGCCCATGGCTACATGGGTTTGACAATGCAGACAAGGTTGAAGCTCGTCAGGTCGCCAAATCAACGATTTAGAGTAAGCATATATTCGGCAATACTAACTGTTGATGTTAACAGGCTTTGTGGCTTGAATTCGTGACACAAATCATGACATAGACGAGGGTAATTGCTGCGGTCGTGGCGAAATTGGTATACGCAACGGACTTAAAATCCGTCGTCTTTTAGACTTGCGGGTTCAAGTCCCGCCGACCGCACCACCTCCTCCTTTTGCGCTCAGTTTTCCCATATCCGCTCCAGGCAACCTCGCCTTGACAATTTGCTGCCCTATCCTCCAGTTTTCCCCTACTCGAAACAGATGCAGACGGAACAATGGAAGAGCAAGCCACACAGTTGATCGCAAATACAAACGCATTCGTTCTCCAGATGTACGACCTTCTCATACGATACTCAGTCTCCACACTCGGTGCGCTGATTATCCTTTGCGTCGGCTGGATACTGGCCGGAATCCTTCAAAAATGGACCATACAGTCGCTGTCGAAAATTCGCGGCTTCGACCAGACAATGGTCGGGTTCTTCGGCGCTGTCGTCCGCTACAGCATACTCGTCATCATTCTGGTCATGGTTCTCGGGCAGTTTGGCGTCCAGACCGCGTCCATTCTCGCAGCGCTAGGCGCTATTGGCCTTGCTATCGGCCTCGCCCTTCAAGGTACGTTGCAGAACATCGCAGCAGGCATCATGATTCTGGTCCTCAGACCATTTCGCGTTGGTGAATATATCAGCGCAGGCACCGTCGTCGGCACTGTGCAAGACGTCGGCTTGTTCGCGACGGAGCTCAAAACCATTGATGGCCTTTACGTGCTGGCACCCAATTCTTCTCTTTGGAATACGCCCGTCACCAATTACAGCCGCATGAAAACCCGCATGCACGAGTTCAAGGTGGGGATTGGCTACGAAGACAATATCGATCAGGCCTTCGCGATCATAAAGAAGGTTGTCGAAGATCAGAAAGGTGTTCTCTCAACACCCGCACCGGCCTATTTCGTATCGCAACTGGGCGACAGTGCCGTTGTTCTCAGCGCCAACTACTGGATAAACAGCGCCGATTATGCGCAGGTGTCGCGTCACACGATCAAAACGGTGAAGATCGAATTTGACAAAGCCGGGATCAACATACCTTATCCGCAAATAACTTATCATGTCATTGAAAAAGATAATAAAACAGAAACGGTTAACTGATCTTTCTAAACTCTTTTTTCAGAGAAGCCGCAGATTGAATCTGCGGCTTTTCAATAGCTGCTACTCCGCTCAACTGTTCAGCTTGGCAGTGATTTCCGCAACACGCTTGCCCTGAAATCGCGCCCCGTCCAGTTCCTGTTCCGAAGGCTGGCGCGAACCGTCGCCATCTGCAGTTGTCGTCATCCCATAGGGAGCACCGCCGCGCACCACATCATTTCCCATCTGCCCCTGATAGGCATAGGAAAGCGGGACGATAATCATGCCCTGATGCTGCATCTGCCACTGTGTGGAAATCAACGCCAGTTCCGCGCCACCATGCTGCGTGGCTGTGGAAACCATCACCGACCCGACCTTGTTAATGAGGGCACCCTTTGCCCAGAGACCGCCGGTCTGGTCGAGGAAATTCTTCATTTGAGCCGCCATCATGCCATAGCGGGTAGCAGTGCCGATGATGATGGCGTCGTAATCCGCGAGTTCAGCCGGCGTGGCAATCGGCGCATCCTGATCGATCTTATAGTGCGAGGCTTTCGCGACATCCGGCGGAACCAGTTCCGGCACCCGTTTGATCGTGACCTCCGCGCCGCCTTCGCGCGCACCTTCAGCCGCTGCCTTGGCCATTTTTTCCATGTGACCATAGGCCGAATAATACAGCACCAGCACTTTAACCATGTGACGTCTCCATATCCCGATTTGTGAGGCCCCAACCTCGACAGTTCAATTAGGGGAGCCGCCTTCTTTGGGAAGGCACAACTTCTCGCGCCCAAATAAAATGCTGCAATAAAGCAGTTGCAGCCTTGTCCTGCTGGCGCTTAACTGATGCCAGAAAATGGAGTCTGGATATGACCAACAATCCGCAGCAAGCCGTCAAGGCAGCCATGCTGGCAATTGGCGACGAGCTTCTCTCAGGCCGCACCAAGGACAAGAATATCGGACATCTCGCTGATGTCCTGACAGCGGCGGGCATTGATCTCAAGGAAGTACGGATTGTTCCGGACGAAGAAAACGCCATCATCGCCGCTCTGAATGCACTGCGACCGCATTATGACTATGTTTTCACGTCCGGTGGAATTGGCCCTACCCATGACGACATCACCGCCGATGCGGTTTCTGCGGCCTTTGGCGTGCCTTGTATCTATGACGAAAAAGCCATGAAACTGCTTGGCGACAATTATGCAAAGCGCGGGCTGGAATTCACCGACTCGCGCAAGCGCATGGCGCGTATGCCGCAAGGTTCTGAGCATATAGCGAACCCGATCTCCGCTGCGCCCGGTTTTCATATCGGCAATGTCTATGTGATGGCAGGCGTGCCTTCCGTGTTTCAGGCAATGCTTGACAATGTACTGCCGACACTGAAGACCGGCCGCAAGCTTCTGTCCAGGTCGGTGCTTTGTCCTTTTGGCGAAGGCGTGATTGGCGCTCCCCTGACGGAAATCCAGAAAGAAAACCCCGATACGATCATCGGTTCCTATCCGAAATTCGAGAACGGGCGCTTCAGCACGGAACTTGTCGTCCGCGGGAGCGATCCTCAAAAAATCGATACGGCAATTGATGCAATCGAAAAAATGATCTCGTCGCTCGAAACAAAAGGTGCCGCTTAATCCTTTGCAACCTTTTGCCCGCGCAACTCGTTGCACTATATGCTAAAATAGAAACACAGCCGGAAGGAGTTCGGTCATGTCCTACAAGACGGTGGTTGCCTATTCTCGCAGTGAATCCGAGTTGAAGCGGGTTGTGTCCGCCGTTGGACTTCTAAAGCAGAAGGTGCCCGATATTCACGTCATCGGGCTTTATTCAATCCCTTCGCCCATCGTCTATGCCGACCCGAACGGCTTCATCGATCCGGGAATGTTCGAACTGCATGACAAGCAGCACAAGGAGCTTTCCGAAAGGCTGAAACATCTCTTCGAGGAAGAGATGCGCCGTCAGGGCACCAACTATGAATATCGCATCACGCGGTCCGAAACCGGCACCGCTGCTGATGGCGTGCTGACTGCTTGTCTTGGAGCCGAATTGCTGGTCGCCGGGCAACCCGACCCCGACGATCCGGCCACCAACGACGAAACCGCCGATACGATTGTTTTCAATTCCAGCTGCCCTGTTCTGCTGGTTCCCTATGCACCGGTGCTGCAGATGATTTCGCTCGACCGGATCGTCGTCGCCTTTAACGGCAAGCGGGAAGCGGCCCGGGCCGCTTTCGACGCCCTGCCCTTGATGAAACATGCCGACAGAACGGAAATCGTTTGGGTCGATCCACCGGAAATTGAAGGCGAGGATCAGGCTTTGGCGAGCCACGATATTGCGGAATCACTGTCTCGGCATGGGATTGATGTGACGACCACAGCACTGGCATCCAACGGACGTTATGCGCAGGATGCCTTGAGGGAACATATCATCGCTGAACGCGCTGATCTTTTCGTGATGGGCGCTTACAGTCATTCCCGGTTGCGTGAACTCGTCTTTGGCGGGGTGACGCGCTCCATGCTGAACGAGCTGCCCATTCTCACGCTTTTCTCGCGTTAGAAGACACGATTGAAGCCAGTTTGATCCGGCAATTGGCCAACAACTGGCCGACAACTAGCCTGTGATGACACGACACGCTTGCAAGAACACCATTTTTGCGGTTATCAGCATCACCCGGCGCTGACTGTGCCGGGTGGAGAGCCTTTTCCTCTCTTGCCGCCCGCCTGAAAGGGCGCAGACGAAGAAAAGCCGCAGATCCTGACAGTTACAGCGCTTGGCAATCCGTCATAGCGCATTTTTGGTTTTTAAAGGTCCGGAGAACGAGCTCCGGATCGTTCCACGGAGCGTTTCGATGTCCTTGCCAGATAAAGCCTTCCCAGTTTCATGGGATCAGTTCCACCGTGATGCCCGCGCCCTTGCCTGGCGGATTGCCGGTATGAATCGTGATTGGCACGCAATTGTTGCCATCACGCGTGGCGGTCTGGTCCCTGCTGCCATCGTCTGCCGCGAACTCGGCATTCGTCTCATCGAAACCGTCTGTATTGCCTCCTATCACGACTACACGTCGCAAGGCGACATGCAGATCCTCAAGGGTGTGAGCGAAACACTGCTGGAAAATGGCGGCGACGGCGTCATCGTCGTAGACGACCTGACCGACACCGGCAAAACCGCAGCCATCGTGCGGGAAATGATGCCGAAGGCCCATTTTGCGACTGTTTACGCCAAGCCGAAAGGCCGTCCGCTGATCGATACCTTCGTAACGGAAGTGTCTCAGGACACCTGGATCTACTTCCCTTGGGATATGGGCTTCACCTATCAGGAACCGATCGCAGGCGACAAGCGCGGCTGAAGCCCGACAGACTTGAAGCCATAAATCCATCGAATGCACTTCCGATAAAACTGGCGGATTCACATCCGCCAGATCAAAACACTGCGAAACGAAAACAAACGAACGCGATTGCGGTGACATTTCCGCCGCAATCGCACCTTATGGAAAACGCAACGAAATAACGCTGATCGAGGGCGGATAGCGTTTTCAAAGCTGTCATCCCACCCTGAAATTTCAGTAATACCTTTAAAATAAAAGCTTTTTTCGGATATTTTCAAAGGTCTGTTGCCTAACTAATCAGTTGTTATTTTGGCGAATCGGATCATGCTATAGATAAAAAGGGGATTTTCGTGGTGAAGTCGCAGGCCAAACAACTGATTGCAACCGAAAAGCGTATTTTGACGCCTTCCGGTCGTTTGCAGCAGGTTGCGGCGCTTGTCTATCGTCGCGACATGGGCATCCTCAAGGTTCTCGTCATTACGAGCCGCGGTACAGGCCGCTGGATCATCCCCAAGGGCTGGCCGCAAGTCGGTCGCACTCTGGCGGATACTGCTCTTCGTGAAGCTTATGAAGAAGCCGGCATTCGTGGTGAGGTCTCACCAGTACCAATCGGCAGTTTCTGCTACTGCAAGACCGACCTACCGCCTGAACGCATAAACCAGTTCACGGCAGCAGTATTCGCGGTGCAGTTCACCGGGCAGGAGAAAGATTGGCCTGAGCGGGATCAGCGCATCTGCGAATGGGTGTCGCCACAGGAAGCGGCCAATCGCGTCGAAGAGACAGAACTGAAGCAGTTACTGAACCATTTTGGTGATTCGGGCATTGCCGCTGCTGCTGAGTAAGCAGCCGGCAAGCCGTCTTCAATGCAGCATTCCCCCGGATTATGATCCTTTTGCAGGGATTTTCTCTTTCGACAGTCGACACTGCCGTGCTTGTTCCTCTAACTGCTAGTAATAGCGGCTATCCAGGCTCCCCAAATCACATAGCCGGCTTGGTTCGCAAAAGTGTCGCTTCTCCCCGTTATCCACATTTGCCCCAAGCTGTTACGCACAATATCTAGATGCTGGAGCGTTACAACAAACCATTGCTTGACGCTCGAAGCCGAGTCGTTTTTTATGATACTATCGTTGCGTAAGTAGCGTGATCGGGCGTTGTAATCTGCCGGTCCTTTTTTCGGTCAAGTTGAGTATCGAACGAGCGTTGCGCTTTGAAAGTGCGGTTTTCGCTCGGTGCTTTCTTGCGCCCAAATTCTGGGTGCGCCCTTCTCTGGAGAAGCAGATGCAACATCGATCAGAAACAGCGTTAACACTAGATTTAGTATTTGCGCTCATGCTTCTTACAAGATAAGGTATTTTTCGTTCCGCCGATTTTTGATCGCGATCGCGCTAGCAAGGTTGCAATTAAGCTCCCCTGAGGCGTTTTTTCGTGGGCTTTGATGAGGTGGAAGCGGATTTCCGGGAGTTTTCTCCCCAACAAGACGCTCCTCCCCGCAGAAGAGCTGTTTTGACAGAGACGCGATACAGACAGGCCGTGGCTGAAAACCGTCACTAGAGCTACTATATATAGAACGTTTGGATGGGACAGATGAAGATCGAACGCCGTTTCACGAAAGAGAATCAGTCGGCCTATGCGGACATCGCGTTCCGGACTGCGACCAGCGAGATCAAGAATCCCGATGGATCCATCGTATTCCGTCTTGAGAACATCAATGTGCCCGCGCAGTTCAGCCAGGTCGCTGCGGACATTCTTGCACAGAAGTACTTCCGCAAGGCTGGCGTTCCCGCACAGCTGAAGAAGATCGAGGAGAACGACGTTCCCTCATGGCTGTGGCGCTCGGTCGCTGACGAGGACGCGCTTGCCAAGCTGCCTGAAAATGATCGCTACGGCTCCGAAATGGACGCCTGCCAGGTTTTCGACCGTCTCGCCGGCACTTGGACCTATTGGGGCTGGAAGGGTGGCTATTTCGCCTCTGAGGAAGACGCCCTCGCCTTCCGCGACGAGCTTGCCTATATGCTCGCGACCCAACGTGTGGCTCCAAACAGCCCGCAATGGTTCAACACCGGCCTGCATTGGGCCTATGGCATCGACGGTCCCGGCCAGGGCCATTTCTATGTCGACTGGCAGACCGGCAAACTGACCAAGTCCAAGTCGGCCTATGAACATCCGCAGCCGCATGCCTGCTTCATTCAGTCCGTTGGCGACGATCTCGTCAATGAAGGCGGCATCATGGATCTGTGGGTCCGTGAAGCGCGCCTGTTCAAGTATGGCTCCGGCACGGGCTCTAACTTCAGCTATCTGCGCGGCGAAGGTGAAAAACTTTCCGGTGGTGGCAAATCCTCCGGTCTGATGAGCTTCCTGAAGATCGGCGACCGCGCCGCAGGTGCGATCAAGTCGGGCGGCACGACCCGCCGCGCCGCCAAGATGGTCGTCGTCGACATCGATCATCCGGATATCGAGGAATATATCGACTGGAAGGTCAAGGAAGAGCAGAAGGTTGCTTCGCTCGTCACCGGTTCCAAGATCGTCAAGCAGCATCTGACCGCCATCATGAAGGCTTGCGTCAACTGCGAAGCGGACAATGATGATTGCTTCGATCCGGCGAAGAACCCTGCCCTGAAGCGCGAAATCAAGGCCGCAAAGAAGAACCAGGTTCCGGAAAACTACGTCAAGCGTGTGATCCAGTTCGCGCGTCAGGGCTACACCGACATTCAGTTCAAGACCTACGATACAGACTGGGATTCGGAAGCCTATCTCACTGTTTCGGGCCAGAATTCCAACAATTCCGTTTCGCTGAAGGACGAATTCCTGCGCGCTGTCGAAAACGACGGCGACTGGAACCTGACAGCTCGTCGCGACGGTCGCGTCATGAAGACGCTGAAGGCGCGCGATTTGTGGGAAAAGATCGGTTACGCCGCCTGGGCGTCCGCTGATCCGGGCCTGCACTACAACACGACCATGAACGACTGGCACACCTGCCCGACCGCCGGTCCGATCCGCGCTTCCAATCCGTGCTCGGAATACATGTTCCTTGACGACACGGCTTGCAATCTGGCGTCGATCAACCTGCTCACCTATCGCAACAAGGATGGTTCATTCGATATTGCGGCTTACGAGCACACGGCACGCCTGTGGACCATCGTTCTCGAAATCTCGGTGATGATGGCGCAGTTCCCGTCGAAGGAAATCGCCCGTCTTTCTTATGAATACCGCACGCTCGGCCTCGGCTACGCCAATATTGGCGGCCTGTTGATGACTTCCGGTATTCCTTATGACTCCGATGAAGGCCGTGCAATTTGTGGCGCGCTGACGGCGATCATGACCGGTGTGGCCTATGCCACCTCCGCTGAAATGGCAAAGGAACTCGGAACCTTCCCGAGCTATGAGCCAAACGCCGAGCATATGTTGCGCGTCATTCGCAACCACCGCCTCGCAGCCCATGGCCAGACGGAAGGTTATGAAGGACTTGCTGTCAATCCGGTTGCACTGATTGCCGAGGATTGCCCGGATCAGGATATGATTACCCATGCACGTGCTGCCTGGGACAAGGCGCTGGAACTTGGCGAAAAGCATGGCTACCGCAATGCACAGTCCACCGTCATCGCGCCTACCGGCACGATCGGCCTCGTCATGGACTGCGACACGACCGGCATCGAGCCTGATTTTGCGCTGGTGAAGTTCAAGAAGCTCGCTGGCGGTGGTTACTTCAAGATCATCAACCGCGCCGTACCGGAAGCACTCCGCACGCTCGGTTATTCGGAAAGCCAGATTGCTGAAATCGAAGCCTATGCTGTCGGTCACGGCAACATCAATCAGGCTCCGGGCATCAACCCGTCTTCTCTGAAGTCCAAGGGCTTCACCGACGAGAAGATCGAAGCCCTGAATGCTGCTCTCAAAAGCGCATTCGACATCAAGTTCGCTTTCAACAAGTGGACGTTGGGCGAAGACTTCTGCAAGGACGTGCTGAAGCTCACCGATGAACAGCTCAACGATTTCTCGTTCGAGATGCTCCCGGCGCTGGGTTTCGCCAAGAAGGACATCGAAGCTGCCAACATCCATGTTTGCGGCGCAATGACCCTCGAAGGGGCGCCGTTCCTCAAGGAAGAGCACTACGCCGTGTTCGATTGCGCCAATCCTTGTGGCAAGATCGGCAAGCGTTATCTCTCGGTGGATAGCCACATTCGCATGATGGCAGCCGCACAGCCGTTCATTTCGGGTGCGATCTCCAAGACGATCAACATGCCGAATGACGCAACCGTCGAGGACTGCAAGAACGCCTATATGCTGTCCTGGAAGCTGGCGCTCAAGGCCAATGCGCTTTATCGCGACGGCTCCAAGCTTTCGCAGCCGCTCAACGCCGCCCTCATCTCGGATGATGAGGACGAAGACGATGCAGTCGAGGCACTGATCGAAGCCCCTGCTGCAGCCCGCGCCGTTCAGGTAACCGAGCGTATCGTCGAAAAGGTTGTCGAAAAGATCGTGCATGAGCGCGAAAAGCTGCCGAACCGTCGTCAGGGTTATACGCAGAAGGCAGTCGTTGGCGGTCACAAGGTCTATCTGCGCACCGGCGAGTTCGGTAATGGACGTCTCGGTGAAATCTTCATTGATATGCATAAGGAAGGCGCTGCTTTCCGTGCAATGATGAACAACTTCGCCATCGCCGTATCGCTCGGCTTGCAGTATGGCGTACCGCTCGAGGAGTATGTGGAAGCCTTCACTTTCACGAAATTCGAACCGGCAGGCATGGTCATCGGCAACGATGCCATCAAGACCGCAACGTCGATCATCGACTATGTCTTCCGTGAGCTGGCGGTGTCCTATCTCGGACGCAATGACCTCGCCCATGTCGACACAAGCGATTTCGGTAATACGGCGCTCGGCAAGGGTATCAAGGAAGGTAAGACCAACCTGGTCTCGACCGGTTGGACGCGTGGTTACAAGCCCACTCTGGTGACCAACTCGACTAACGAAGCCAAGGGATCGACAAATTCTGCGCCGCAGGCTTCCAACGTCACAACCTTGAAGTCGACCACGCCGACGGGCAATCGCCCCGCAACAATCGGTCTGGTGACGGATGGTGCGACCGCCTTCAAGCGGGAGTTGGAAGAGCAACCTGCTCCGGCACAGCAGCAGGAAAGCACATCAGCAACGGCAACCGAACTTTTCTCGGATAAGGCTGCAGCAGACGCTGCTTCCGCCCGCGCGGAAAGTGCGAATGCCGCCAAGAAGCTGGAAGCTGACCGCCGCATCAAGTCGATGATGCAGGGCTATACCGGCGACAGCTGCACCGAATGCCAGAACTTTACCATGGTTCGCAACGGAACGTGTCTCAAGTGCGACACTTGCGGTGCAACAAGTGGCTGTAGCTAAGTCTAGTTCGTTGAATATGAAGATAAAAAAGCCCGCTTTATGCGGGCTTTTCTTTTCCATAAGTATTTTCAAAGAAAAATTATATAGAATTATATTTCTATGATGAAATATTGAGATTCAACAAATTTCGGAACGAACCGACTATTTCCACGTTCAACCTAAGCAACCGAACGTATAAAGGAGATAGTTATGTTCAGGACTACACTTCTGACGACGACGTGTGCATTGCTGATAGGTGGCGCTGCTTATGCTCAGACAACTGCACCAACGCCAGCACCTGCCGAGCCACCGGCTGCGGCAGAGGAAATGCCGGTTTTGTCCAAGGACATGTTTGGCAATCCCACATCGGGTGAGACCGACAAGGTCGGCTTTCTGGAACCGAAAGAGGGCCAGCTTCTCGTCACCTCTTTCATCGGACAGAGCGTCTATGAAAGTGATGCTGCTGACGCCCAGACTGTCGGCAAGCTGAATGATCTTATCGCCAGCCCCGAAGGTGATATTGAAGCTGCGGTGATCGGCGTGGGTGGTTTTCTTGGAATCGGCGAGAAGGACGTCGCTGTAAGCCCGGATCAACTGCAGCTTGCAACCCGCAGTGACGGCAAAAAATGGCTGGTCATAAAGGCGACCAAACAGCAGTTGACCGATGCGCCGGCATTCGATCGCTCGAAGCTTTTTGTGGACGGTGTAGCCGATCCATCAGCAGCAAACGAGACCAATGCCCCGACGACTGATGCCCCGGCAAGCGATACAACTCCGGCATCACCACCTCCAGCCCAATGATACGGTCTCGATGAGCAATACGACAAGTCTACCCCCCGGCCTTCTGGCCGGGGTTTTGATGCAAATAACCATTACTCGCGGTTGAAATATTCATATGGCCGCCTTAATTCCTGGTAGAACATGATACAAGCATCGCAACACGGCACCCAATTTTCACCAGGTTAATCTCAGGAAAGTCTATTGTCCGAATTTTTTATTGCTCATCCCTGGGCGGAAACCCTTGTGGCGCTTGGAGGATTATTTCTTTCAGCTTTCATTGCAAACTTTCTAATCAAGGCGATTTTACTCAAACTACTCGAACGTCTTGTCCAGAAAACCTCTTTCGGACAAGACGAAGAGCTTAAAAGACACAGTGTCATCAGCCGTCTTGCCAATATCGTTCCGGCGTTGATTATTTCATCTGGAATCATGGCGGTGCCGGGCCTGCCCGAAGGCGTGATCACCGTTATTCGGAATGTAGCGATAGCTTTTATCATTCTGACGCTGGCTTTGGCGGTCAATTCAGTCTTTGGGCTGATCGATACGCTCTATCATCGCCGTCCCGAAGCCAGATACCGCCCCATAAAGGGCTACATTCAGGTGGCCAAACTTGCTGTCTACATCGTAGCGGCAGTCCTTGTCATTGCGACACTGCTGGACAAGTCGCCGGTTATCCTTCTTTCCGGTGTCGGTGCTATGGCCGCGGTGCTAATCCTTGTCTTTCAGGACACATTGCTTTCTCTGGTCGCCAGTATGCAGATCGCTTCGTCCAACATGGTTCGTGTCGGCGACTGGATCGAAATGAAGAATCTCGACGCCAATGGCGATGTCACGGAAATCGCGCTCTATACCGTCAAGGTCCAGAATTTCGACAAGACGATCACCACCATTCCGATCCGCAAGCTCATCACCGAGCCGATGAAGAACTATCGCGGCATGCAGGAATCCGGCGGGCGTCGCATCAAGCGCGCGCTTTATATCGATCAAAACACCATTCGTTTTCTGTCGGATGACGAGCGAGCCAGACTTGGCACAGTTGATTGGCTGGCGGATTATCTGCCCAAGAAGGCCAAGGAAATCGCCGAATGGAACCAGAAGCTTGGCGACCGCGCCAACAATCCGGTCAACAGGCGTCAGTTCACCAATGTCGGTACGTTTCGGGCCTATGTAGACAATTATCTGCGCAATCACCCCGGCATACACAAAGGCATGACATTGCTGGTGCGCCAGATGGACCCTACTCCCGAAGGGCTGCCGCTGGAAATCTACTGCTTTACGAACACGACCGTCTGGGCGTCGTTCGAACAGATTCAGTCGGACATTTTCGATCACCTTTACGCGGTGTTGCCGGAATTCGGCCTCAGTGCCTTCCAGAATCCGAGCGGTAACGATTTTCGCAAACTGACAATCAATGCGCCTGTCGAGCAGCCTCAATCACCTTGGCGTTCAAACGTTGAACATTATAGCGTGCCCGGGACGGTGTCAGGCCAAGACGGACGACAGCAAGATGCATTGAAGGAACGATCATGACGCTTTGCCCGTCATGGCCCGACATCCAGAATGCGTCTTCCGGAATGCCATCCTCACCTGCCTTCACACCGCTAATCTGCAGCCAGACCTGAGCGGAACCATAGCGCCCTTCGGACTCGGGCCTGGGTTTGCGCATAAATGAAATATAGTCCGCAGGCAGGATCGGTTTTCCGTACAGGTTTCCACCGTCCGCGAGAAACGCGCCCAACCGAGCCCAATCACGGGCGGTAGCGTACATATAGGAAGAACCGGCAAAGACGCCTGACGCATCCGTCTCCAAAATGACGCTGTTCATGCCAAGCGGACCGAATAGGGCAAGCCGCGGATAAGCCAGCGCCTCCTCGCGGCTGTTAAAACTATCCATGAAAAGATCTGACAGAATATTCGCCGTTCCACTGGAATAATTGAATTTCGTCCCTGACGCCGCCTCCAGCGGCAAAGACGCAGCAAACCCGGCCATATCCGGCTCCAGATAAAGCATGCGCGTGACATCCGTTACTGTGCCGTAGTCCTCATCGAAGCGCAGACCGCTATTCATCGCCATCAGATTTGCGAGAGAAATCTTTGCCCGCTCATCGTTCTTCCATTCCGGTAAAAGGGCTGTGCTTTCCAAACTCATGCGCCCTTCAGCAATGCGCATGCCGATCAGTGTCGCGATGACGGACTTGGTCATGGACCAGCCCAGCAAAGGCGTATCCGCATTAAAGCCCGGACCATACGTCTCCGCGATCAGCTTGCCATCGCGAATAACTGCGATTGCACGCATTCCCGGCCCGGCCAGAGCCTGATCCTCAATCACAGCCTGCACCGCTGGATCGGTCTCAATCCGGATCGGTTCTGCGGGCACCTGCGGGCCGGTCGGAATTTCAACGCGCAAATCATCTTTCTGGATATTCGCGCATCCCAGCGCTGGGCGATAGATTGCGGTACTTGGTGCAAAGAAGCCGAAAATCCGCACCGTCACACTGCTATTATTCTTGTCGAGGGAGGCATTCAGAAACCGCAGCAGCGGGTTTCCCGGTGCCTGAACATCGTCTGCAAGGACGGCATCAGCATCCCGACCGGCAATGAAAACATTTGAACAGACAATCTTGGCAGCATAGCCGGTGCCGACACGCAACAGCTCAGGCGGCCGAACCGCCAGCCAGAGAATTGCTCCCAGCACGATGACGAGCAGAAGACCACCGACAAACTTCAGAATACGCTTCATGCTGCCCCTCGCAAATAGTCGTTACGTCAATCATACGAAGCCGAGATAACTTGCCAACTCCCGCGCGGCGGCACCACCTGCCCTGTTTGCACCGATGGTCGAGGCAGATGGGCCATAACCAACAAGATGAATACGGGGATCGGCGGCCACCTGTGTTGCCAGGCGTCCAGTCATGAGAATACCGGCTTCCGCATTGCGCAATTGCAGCGGGGCAAGATGGTCGAGCGAACTGCGAAATCCTGTGCACCACAAAATAACATCAAAGGATTGTTCACTTCCATCGTCCCACCGAACACCTGTTTCCGTGATTTCGCTGAACATGGACAAACGGTTGAGCACACCGCGAGCGTGTGCCGCTTCAATGGCCGGCGTCAACGGCAGCCCCGTTACTGAAACGACCGATCCAGGTGGCAAGCCCCGGCGTACCCTTTCCTCAACCAAAGCCACGGCAGCACGGCCCAACTCCGGTGTAAACGGACCTTTCCGGAAAGCAGGTTCTTTGCGCGTGACCCATACGGTTTTCGTCACACGCGATATCTCGTCCAGAAGCTGCACAGCCGAGATACCCGCGCCTACGACAAGAACACGTTTGCCCTTGAAGGCGTCAGCTGTCTGATAATCCCGCGTGTGAAGTTGCTGGCCTTTGAAAAGCTCCGCACCCGGATAGGGTGGGATATAAGGAGACTCCCATGTGCCGGTCGCGTTGATGATCCCGCGTGCCGAATAGTTGCCCCGATCTGTCTCCACACGAAGCCGTTCGCCACGATCGCAAACGACTTTCACGGCCACAGGACGGTGCACCGGAAGATCGAAGGCTTCCTCATAGGCGCGGTAATATTGTGGGACGGCAACCGATGCACGCACCTCACCATTGGTCGTTTCGACAATATCCTCGAACTTCATGCCGGGGAGATCGTGAATGGCGTTGGCAGTCTGGAGAGTTAGCGAAGGCCAGCGGAATTGCCAGGCTCCGCCCGGCCCTGCGGCCTTGTCCAAAACCACGAATTGCCGTTCGCCTGCGAGACCAAGTTTATTCAGATGATAGGCCGACGAGAGCCCCGCCTGCCCGGCTCCAATAACCACAATGTCGACCTTGCGGGCGACTTTCACATGGCCATTATCGGCTGGCTGCTGATCGACGGACTGTATATCTGACATGATGCGCTATAGGCTTCCGAAATATGATTTGTGTCCGTAGATAGGGATCGGACGGCGGCGTCGAAAGCCCACCTATCCTACCATCGCAGCCGAGCGCAGTCTTTTATTGCGCCCCTCCCAAACACTCACGACCAGCATGATAACCGTCGTCAATATGCCCATTTCCAATAAATCGGCCATATAGCCGACCGGGATCGCTGCCAGTAGAGCCAGAACGCCAAAGACGTGGGACGTGGGAATAACGCCATAGACAACCTTCTTGTAGATCGCGCTGCCAATCAGATAGATCGCCGGTCCTGCGACAAGAACAAGAACGTAAGCAGTCTTCAACGGATCATGTGGATGGGCCATGACAAGATCGTTTCCAACTGCCGTTGCGATAATCCCGGCCACCAGAATGGCGTGAACATAGTGGAAATATGCGCCAATCCGTCCAGGATCAGTGGAGTGGGTGATCGTATCTGTCGCATCCTTGCTGGAGGTGCCAAAGTAGAGCCACCACATGGCAAGCGTCCCGAGAAAAGTGGCCAGCAGCGCCGACATGAGGGCCAAATTCCAGACTTCAGCATTTGCAAGGGTTGCCCCGGTAGCCAAAACCGTTTCGCCAAGTGCCACGATTACGAACAACTGGCAACGCTCCGCCAGATGTCCGCCTTCAATGGTCCAATCACTGGTGTGAGAGCGTCCGAGACCCGGCAGTGCAAAGCCGAACATCGGCGATAAATACTCGCAAAGCACGGCAATAAGCCACAACACCATACGGGCTTCATGCTCGACGAAACAACCGGCTATCCAGAAGACAGCGGAAATAGTGAGCCAACCGAGCATACGCCTGTAATTGGCGGCGAGTGGATGGTTCTGCCCCAGAACAAACACGATATAGGCTGTTTTGCCGACCTGAATCGCCACATAGGCCAGAGCAAATATCCAGCCTTTGTCAGCGAAAGCACCGGGGATGGACGATGCCATCACCAAACCGAGCAGCATGACGCAGAACAAAAGGCTGCGTATCTGCGGCGTTTCCGGGTTGAACCAGTTTGTCACCCAGCAGGTATATTGCCAGCCGAGCCATACCGCGAACCAGAGGATCAGCGTTTCGACAACGCCGGTGAGCGTCAGATTATGCAGAAGTTCATGACTGAGCTGCGTAACCGCGAAAACATAGACCAGATCGAAGAACAATTCCTCGAATGTCACCCGGGCATGGTGCCCGTCTCTTTGTCTCAAAAGCGGATGTGAAGCGACGGCAGAAGCTGAATTCATGTGAATGTACCTTCCCCTCAGACGGCAAGCATTCAATGCCACTGTCCGGCAGCTTAGCCCGCAGTCGATCAGCCGTATATCCGAATGTGCTGATTTCCACTTAAAGAAGTCAGTGTCGTCTTATTTCCCGCCGAACGTGTTACCCGCCTCGAGCCATGCATTGATACCGTCCGCCGCCGCGCGGCCCATCGCGAAACAGGCAGTCAGGAGATAGCCACCAGTTGGAGCCTCCCAGTCGATCATTTCTCCGACAACGAAAATGCCGGGTAGCTTCGGCAGCATGTAGTTCTTGTCGATTTCATGCCAACGAATACCGCCTGCCGACGAAATCGCTTCATCCAGCGGGCGCGGACGGAGCAGTGGAATGGAAATAGCTTTGATCGCAGTGGCCAGCACTTTCGGGCTTCTGTCGCGGGTAAATTCCGTCACAAGAGCTGCCTTCACGCCCGTCAGACCTGCAGCCTTGCGCAACAGATTGCCGAAGCTCAGCTTTGTATCCTGCCGAGCAATGTCGCTTTCCAGTCGCTCGATAGTTCGTCCAGGAACAAGATCGAGCGTCAGAAATGCCTTTCCATGTTTCTGCAAGCTGTCGCGCAGAGCTGCGGAATGCGCATAGATGAGACTACCCTCAACCCCACCGCGTGTAATGACAAACTCGCCCTGTGTCGCGCCTGCATGGGAAGTTGCGATAACAGACTTCACCGGTTCACCGGCGAAGCGTTCAGCAAAGAAGTCGCTCCAGGCAACGTCAAAACCGCAATTTGCGGGTTGAAACGGCGCTATATCGATTGACCTTCGCTGAAACTCATTGATCCAGAGGCCGTTGGAACCGAGCTTCGGCCAGCTGCCACCGCCAAAAGCAAAGAGCGCGGCATCACATGTAATCGTCTGAACACCGTCGGGGTTCTCGATCTTGAGACTATTGCCCTCGAAGCCAATCCAGCGATGTCGGGTGAGAATGCGAACGCCCTGATCTTCCAGACGTTTTCCCCAAGCCCGCAAAAGCGGAGACGCTTTCATCGCTTTGGGAAAGACACGACCGGATGAGCCGACAAATGTCTCGGCACCCAATTCATCCGCCCAGGCACGCAATTCGGTCGAACCGAAAGCCGTCAAGGCTGGCAATATACGGTCAATGCTTGAGCCGAAGCGTTTCGCGAAAGTTACATAATCTTCCGAATGCGTAATGTTCAGCCCTGACTTTCCGGCAAGCAGGAACTTGCGGCCAACTGTCGGCATCTGCTCGTAGACCGTCACGCGATAGCCTCGCGCTGACAGTCTTTCAGCGGCCATCAGACCAGATGGCCCGCCTCCGAGAATGGCGATATTGCCTTCAGGCATCACGGTATCAGCCTCGCAGAAGTATTAATCCTGCTTCTCCAGCATTTCCTTAACTGTGGTCGCCAACTGCTTGAGTGAGAACGGCTTTGGCAGGAATCCGAACTTGGCATCAGCTGGAAGATTGCGCGCAAAGGCATCCTCCGCGTAACCCGACACAAAGATGAATTTGATATCAGGATACGTCTTGCGAAGCTCACGCAGCAGTGTCGGGCCATCCATTTCGGGCATGACGACATCCGATACGACGATATCCACCTCACCGCCAAGTTCTGCCATGACTTCAAGCGCTTCGACACCGGAAGCCGCTTCGTGGACTGTATAACCGCGTGACTGGAGTGCGCGCACGCCGCCCATACGGACCGCGTCTTCGTCTTCCACCAGGAGAACGGTCGCGGAACCGGAAAGATCGGTTGCTTTCTCGACCTTCTTTTCCTTCACGACAACCGGCGCATCGTCGGCGCGTTTTTCCTCGATGAGGCGCGGCAGGAAGATCTTGAATGTCGTGCCTTTTCCAACCTCGGAATCACAATAGATGAAGCCACCGGTCTGTTTAATGATCCCGTAGACCATCGACAGCCCAAGGCCCGTACCCTTGCCCACTTCCTTCGTCGTGAAGAACGGCTCGAAAATCTTTTCGAGCACATCCGCAGGAATACCCGTCCCGGTGTCTTCCACTTCGAAGACCACATAGTCCGCTTCCGGAAGATCGCGATAATGCAGCTTTGCGACTTCCTGCGCCGACACGTTACGGGTGCGCAACGTGATTTCGCCGCCGTCCGGCATGGCATCACGTGCATTGACCGCGAGATTGACAGCAACCTGTTCGAACTGTCCGAGATCGGCCTTGACCGGCCAGAGATCACGTCCATGATCGATCTTCAGCTCTATATCCTTACCGACAAGGCGAGCCAGAAGCATACGCAAATCTGCAAGAACGTCGGTCAGGTCGAGTACTTCCGGACGAAGCGTCTGACGGCGCGAGAATGCCAGCAGCTGGCGCACAAGCGAGGCCGCGCGATTGGCGTTCTGCTTGATGTTCATAATGTCCGGGAAGGACGGATCGGATGCGCGATGGTTGGTCAGCAGCAGGTCCGACGACATGATGATCGCCGTCAGAACGTTGTTGAAGTCGTGCGCAATACCACCTGCAAGCTGGCCGACAGCCTGCATCTTCTGGCTCTGCGCCATCTGGTTTTCAAGGGCTTTCTGCTCGGTTGTTTCGACAGCCGAGATAATCGCCGCTTCTTCGGCGCGCTCGCCGCCCAGATCAGTGACAGGGCTCAAATAAAAGCGGATGTGCCGCTCTTCGTTGCCCGGCAACACCGTATCAACAGGCGAAATGCTTGCCTGTCCTGCAAAGGCTGCGGCAAGCGCTCTGTTGAAGGTCTCGCGGTCGCGTTCATGCACGACAATTTCAAGCTTCGCATTGCCGTCAATCGCATCGCGATCGACAACAGGAGCGAAAATATCGAGGAAGCGCGCATTGGTGCGCAGTATATGTCCGGCAGAATCAACCGCAGCGATGGCCATTGGAGCCGAATTGAAGAAACGCGTGAAGCGCACTTCTGCAGAGCGCAGCGCCATTGATGAATCCTCGCCCTCCGCACGATCCAGAACGATGGTACGGCTCGTACCGCGCGTTCCATCACGCGCAGCCTGGACACGGTGATAGAAGCGGACGGCGAGGCTCTGTCCGTTCCGCTTGATCAGATCAAGATCGATGACGGTGTTGCGGCTTGTGCCCGGCTCGGCTTTCACCGCCTTGATGAGCGCCATTCCACTGCCTGCCACTATATCGTTGAGTGTTAACGATCCCGGTGTGAACTGGGTCAGATCGACACCGAGCCACTCTGCAAGCGTCGCATTGAGGTAGATGATCCGGCCGGAAGGGTCGGCAGAAAAGAACCCGGCTGGCGCGTGATCGAGGTGATTGATCGCTTCCTGCAGCTCTTGAAAGAATCGCTCCTGCTCCGCACGCTCGTCGGAAATATCGGCAATCTGCCACGCGACGAGCGGGCTTTTGAATTCGTGTCCGGCTTCAACGGGACGCGCCTTGATGCGATACCAGACAGGCGCCAGCGAGCCATGCCCTTCACGGGAAAGGCCGCCGGAAAGACGCACTTCCTCCTGTGCCGACAGACCATCGCGAACGGCATTCGTCAGACGGTATATGGCATCGGATGCCGCGGGTTCTGCCGTCAATACATTATCGAGCGAACGGACTCCTTCGGCATTCGCAACACCAGTCATGACGGCATAAGCCTGATTGGCATAAACGATCTGGCCGCGCGCGTCGGAAATGACAGTCCCTTCCGGCTGCGAATCCATGAAGGAATGAGCGAGGTCCTGTTCACCGTTCTTCTGGCTGAATTGAATGAGACCCGTTGCTGCGCCGAAAAGGTAGAATACGCCGACCATCGACAGAACGCCCATAAGAACGAGGGCGAATCCATCTCCAAGCTGGTCGCGGAACACAAAATAGGCGATTGCGGCGACCGTAAGCAGAATACCGACGATCAGCAGGCGAAGAGCTCCGCTGCGATTGCGCTTGGGCATTACGAGCGGTTTCGGGTAAGCGTTGTCCGTCTGTCGCGACATCAAGCCTGCTGCCCTTTCATGTTGCGTGGCCGAGCACCAACAGGCATCCGGGTGCCCCGGGTTCCAGGCATTTTTTCGATCAGCCAAGACGTCATTTCAATCATCCGCATATCCGATTTTCTCGAATGCACTTTTCCGCACAGTTCAGCTCTCACGTGGGAACACGCAGCCAATATGTCAGGGTATATCCGATTCGCAGAATGCTTTAATCGGCGAGCAGTACAAGCATTGCCGTACTGAAACGGTGCAAATTGGACTTTTTTGCACCGTTTTGCCTGGGGATCATATATTTCTCGCATTTCCAAGAAACATTCCCAAGGCTTAGAAATTCAACTACTGTACCAATCATGTGATGATGCGGAGTGCCGGGGGAAGCGCAGTCTCCATTCGTCGCAGGTTTTTCGTTTATTGTATAAGAGGGTATCCGCATGAAGGAATGGCTCAGCGGCATCGTTGGAGAGAGTGCGGCTAATATTGTTGGCTTCATCCTAATATTTGCGATCATTCTTGGCGGAATTTTCGTTGTTCTCAGTATCATTCGCCGTTTCAGCGGTGGTACTTTCGTTTCCAACGGGCGTACGCGACAACCGCGCCTTTCGGTAATGGACGCAGCAGCAGTCGACAGCCGACGCAAGCTCGTGCTTATTCGCCGCGACGACGTGGAACATCTCCTGCTCATCGGCGGACCAACCGATGTTGTGGTGGAACAGAATATTGTCATGGAATCGCGGGCTCATGCGCGTGTGCAAGCTTCACGCATCGAGCCTGAACATATCGAACGCTTCAAGCAGCACGAAGCAACCCTGACCAATGACAAGGCGGAGCGCCCTGCTCTCTCACTGCAAACACCGCAGGCCGAAGAGAAGGACGAAGCGATCCAGATCACCTCCGCAATTGAAGCACCGGTCTACCGCAAGCCTGAGCCAGCACGAGAAGAGCCGGTCCAGCAGGCTGCTGCACCTGTTCGTGTGCCGCCGCAGGCGCCGACGGCACCAATCCCGCCGCGACCACCTGTCGAGCAGAAATCCGCTCAACCACCTCAGCCACGGCCTCAACCGCGCCCGGCGCCGAACTATCCGCCACAGCCACGCACCGTATTGCCGCCCCGCCCCGCGCAAGCACAGCCGCAGTCAACACGTGCACATCCGGCCTATCCATTGAGCCAGGTTTCGCGCGGCGTTCTGAGTTCAACCTCGTCCGGTGCGACCGCCACTGCGGCCGGTGTTGCCGCCGCCGCATCGGTTGCTTCAGCAAATCTTGGCAGCATCGTTCCCGAGCGTGAAACAACGGTTGCAGATAAGTCTCCTCCGGTCGATGTAACCGGACCTACAGTCTCTTCGACTGCAGCTCCGGCATTCAGCGCCCCTTCGGAACCGGAGCGCGTCGAGCCTGAAATCGTGGTTGCCGAGTCAAAGCCTGTAGAAACAGAGGCCGTAGCAGTAGAAACGCCGAGCGATAATCTGGCCGATCTCGGCGGTGCGTTGCACGAAGCAATTGCTGCAGACGTCAATTCGGAGAGCGCCGCCAGCGATGACGCCAAGGACGCGATCTCATTCGATACTGAATTCTTCGAGAATGAGCTTCTAAGCTCACTTGATATTTCCGCAACGGACGACGTTGTCGAAGACAAGGCGAAGGATGATATCGAAGATGAAATGGAAAAGCTTCTCGGTGAATTGACCAAGGATGAAACTCGCAGAAGCTGAACTTCCGGCCAAAATTTGTCTCGATACAAAGAAAATAGGCTGCGGAAACCGCAGCCTATAAATTTTTCAAACCGTCTCGAAGCTTAGTCGTCGCGATAGACTTTCTCACGACGCTCATGGCGCTCCTGCGCTTCGATAGATAGCGTAGCGATCGGACGCGCATCAAGTCGCTTCAAGCTGATAGGTTCTCCCGTTTCCTCGCAGAAGCCGTATGTTCCTTCATCAATGCGGCTCAATGCTGCGTCGATTTTGGAGATCAATTTGCGCTGTCTGTCGCGAGCACGTAGCTCAATTGCCCGATCCGTTTCGGAGGATGCCCTGTCCGCCAGGTCCGGGTGGTTTGCATTTTCCTGCTGTAGCGCCTCAAGCGTTTCACGCGCTTCTCGCAGAATATCATTCTTCCACGCGACCAGTTTCGCGCGGAAGTAAGACTTCTGCCGCTCATTCATGAACGGCTCGTCTTCAGTGGGCCTATAGTCAAGGTCAATCAATTCACTCATTCTGAATTACCCCACATCTAGGAGACGCGAGCGGTTATATAGTTCCATAGCAACAAGGACACAACATCAAACAACCGTATCCCACTACTTTTTAGTGCATCAATTTTGTATGATTTTGCATCAAAATTATGCAATTCAAAACTGCACGCAAAAAATTGCTCTTTGGACTTTCAGAATAACTTCAATCAATTGCCAATAAAGTGGGTATATTTTCCAGTCACTGTCGCCATCAACCTATGGAAGCATAATCAGCCCAATAATTAGGCATGTGGCACCTGTAAATAATGCTGACAGACATCAAAAAATCGGGAGAATGGACCACCGGAGTGCTCAATTGCGCTCGAAATATGGTCGAAAATGCTCACAAAATACAGCTTGGAACGTTACAGATGAGTCGTTTGCTTCTCCTTAGACATGCTAAAGCCGTGTGGGCGAAACCTGGAATGAAGGATTTTGACCGCCCTCTTGATCAGGAAGGCAAAGCTTCGCTCGACCGGCTTGCAAGGACGATGAAGTCAATCGATCTTTATCCTGATCGGGTGGTTCTTTCCGGTTCATGTAGAACGCGAGAAACCGCGTTAGGCATTATTGAACGTCTGGGTATCGAGGTCGAAACCATCGTCGACGATACGATCTATAGCGGCGGCGCGGCTGACTACATGCAAGCCATACGTGAACATGGCGATGTGCCGACGCTGTTGCTCGTGGGACACAATCCCAGCATAGAGGATCTGGCGCTGGCCTTATGTGGCGATGGCAATAAGGATGGCCTCTTGAAGCTCCGGGCAGGTTTTCCCACTGCCGCACTGGCAAATATTACGTTTCCTGCCTCACTGGGCGAACTCGAACGTGGAGCAGGCTATCTCGAAAGCTTCATACTACCCCAGTAGATTTTCCGTAAGTGCACCAACATTCCTTGCCAAGACCGCTGACGCAACCCTATCTATACCGCTGACAGATCATTGAATTCGGCGAGGATTAATTGGCTAAGCTGACAAGTATCGGCGACGAAGCGAAGATCGCACTGGATACGCTGGCAGATCGTGCGACCGGGCTTTTGTCTCCATCATTGCGGCTCGGTGTGACTGGTTTGTCGCGTGCCGGAAAGACGGTCTTCATCACGGCTCTCGTTCACAACATGCTGCATGGCGGCAGGCTTCCAATGTTCGAGGCCTATAAATCGGGCCGCATTTCACGCGCGCTGCTCGAACCGCAGCCCGATGATGCAGTCCCCCGCTTTCAATATGAAGAGCATCTGTCGGCTTTGATTGATGAGCGTATCTGGCCGGACTCCACGCGCGCAATCTCGCAATTGCGCCTGACAATCGAATATGAATCCGCTTCTGCCTGGGGGCGCTGGTTGTCACCGGGCAAGCTTTCGGTCGATATTGTGGATTATCCCGGAGAATGGCTGCTGGATCTGCCTTTGCTGGGCAAATCCTATGCTGAATTCAGCGCGGACTCCTTTGCTCTGGCCCATGAACCGACGCACAAGGATCTGGCTCAGGGTTGGATCACCGAAGCTTCACTCATCACCTCTTCCGAAAAGGCAGATGAACTGACCGCACAGCGTCTGGCCAAGAGTTTTACGGCTTATTTGCGTGCAGGCAAAGCCGATGAGCGTGCATTATCGACCTTGCCGCCGGGGCGTTTCCTGATGCCGGGCGATCTCGAGGGATCACCGGCACTGACATTCGCCCCGCTTCCCGACCTGAAACCGGAAGATCTGAAGGCCGGCTCTCTGGGCGCAATGATGGAGCGGCGCTACGAAGCCTATAAAACCTATGTCATCAAGCCCTTCTTTCGCGAACATATTGCGCGGCTCGACCGGCAAATTGTGCTTATCGACGCCATGCAGGCAATGAATGCCGGTGGCGCGGTCGTTGCCGACCTCGAACGTGCACTCACCGATATCCTGTCTTGCTTCCGACCGGGACGCTCTAACCTGCTAACCGGGCTGATCCAGCGACGGATCGGCCGGATTCTCGTGGCTGCAACGAAGGCCGACCATCTGCATCATGAAAGTCATGACCGTCTGCAAGCCATCGTGCGCCGTCTCGTGGAACGGGCTATAGCGCGCGCCGATTTTTCCGGCGCGGATATTGATGTCCTCGCAATGGCTGCAGTGCGCGCCACGCGCGAGGCAACCGTTACACAAGGTAAGGAAACTCTGCCCGTCATCGTCGGCACGCCGCTGAAAGGCGAAAAGATCGACGGTGAAGTCTTCGATGGCGAAACCGAAACAGCTATATTTCCCGGCGACTTACCGAAGAATCCCAATGCGATTTTTGAAAAGTCCTTTGCGCAGGATGATCCAGCCATTCGTTTCGTCCGTTTCCGGCCACCCCGGCTTGAACGTACCGCCGAAGGCATCACGTTGTCCCTGCCCCACATAAGGCTGGATCGTGCCTTGCAGTTTCTGATTGGGGATCGTCTCGCATGACAGAGAAGACACCACGCAAACCAGCTTCCTTTACGGTAAGCCAGCCCTCCGCCCGCACAGAAACAGTGGATGAAGCGCCGCGCCGTCCTCGTGCAGTGCGGGACCTTGATGTTGTTGTCGCCCAACCAGATGTTTTTGCATTGAGCGAAGAAGAGGCGGCAGAGCTGGAAATCCTCGATCCGTCGTTTGAAGCGCCTGAACGCACGGGCTGGTCGCTCAGCAGAATACTTTTCGGTGCACTCGGTATCCTTGTTTCATTCGCCATCGGCATCTGGACCGAAGACCTTATCCGAGCGCTATTTTCCCGCGCGGATTGGCTGGGCTGGACTGCTCTAGGTGTTGCGATAATTGCGCTTGCCGCCTTTATCGCCATCGTCGTTCGCGAACTGGTCGCATTACGCCGCCTCGCTTCGGTGCAGCACCTTCGCAAGGACGCGGCAGATGCCGCGGAGCGGGACGACATGGCCGCGGCCAGAAAGGCAGTGGACGCCTTGCGCTCAATTGCGGCGGGCTTGCCGGAGACGGCACGCGGACGACAGCTTCTGGACGGTCTGACAGACGATATCATTGACGGCCGAAACCTGATCCAGCTTGCCGAAACAGAAATCCTTCGCCCCCTTGACCGTGAAGCACGCACACTTATTCTGAATGCTTCAAAGCGGGTTTCGATTGTCACGGCAATCAGCCCACGTGCGCTGGTCGATATCGGTTACGTCATTTTTGAATCAGCTCGGCTGATCCGCCGACTGTCACAACTTTATGGTGGTCGTCCTGGCACACTAGGCTTTCTGAAACTTGCCCGCCGGGTCATTGCCCATCTGGCCGTGACAGGAACGCTGGCCATGGGGGACAGCGTGATCCAGCAGCTCGTCGGCCATGGTCTTGCGTCCCGGTTATCGGCCAAGCTCGGTGAAGGCGTCGTCAACGGACTCATGACGGCGCGCATCGGGATTGCCGCCATGGATGTGGTGCGTCCGTTTCCATTCAATGCGGAAAAACGCCCCGGCATCGGCGACTTTATCGGCGATCTCGTGAAGATCAACGGCGAACGACCGGATAAAAAGCATCCCGGAAAATAGCGGTTTATTTCCGAAGCATTAACCATTCGCGACGATTATGGATAGATAGAAATCTGCGCCAGAATCGAGCGACCAGGTGTATCGGCACACTCCCCTGAACCGTGCCCTTCTCTGTCAATCGGCTTATGGCAACGTCGGCAAATCCGACGGTTTGCGAGGCGCGACCAGCTTTTGGTCGTGACATGCTGGAAAACAACGATTAGGAATGACGTCCGATCAAGGTCGTGAATCCGGGACAGAGCTGAATATGAAGAATTGCATCGCCGCCTGCCTGACGCTGCTGCCCGTGTCATTTTCCGCTGCGCCGGTTCTGGCCGCTGACAAGGACAAACAGTTCTTTCAAACGATCGAAGGCCAATGGTCAGGCCCGGGTGAAATCGTCGCCGGGAAATACAAAGGCACGAAGTTCGTCTGCAATCTCGCCGGGTCGACCCCGGATGAAGATATTGGCATGACACTCGACGGCACCTGCCGCGTCGGTGTCTTTTCGCAGCCGATGAAGGCCACCGTCACGCGTGTCGGGTCCGCTTATTCCGGCAAGTTCAATGACGGTGCAGCGGGCAAAGGCCTTGATGTCACGTCGGGTTCCGTCAGTGGAAACAAGGTTGTTTTCGGCCTGAACCGCAAGCAGCTCAATGGTGCGATGCTGGCACGTGTCTCCGATCCGAACACGATGAACGTGACGGTTTCGGTGCGGGTCGACAAAGAACTGGTTCCGGTCATCGGCATGAGCCTGAAGCGCGTCGATAATATCGCTGTCGGCAGTATCGCCAAGAACTGACCGGAACGCTATTCACGCCACCAGCCCGCATCCGTGCGGGCTTTTTCTATTCCGGATTGCTCTATCCCGGCATTCCAGTCCGCAACGGCCTTGCCTGCAATCTCGAGAGACGGTGCAATATCGTTCAGGGGCACGAGGACGAAAGCCCGCTCGTGCATACGCGGATGCGGAAGCTCGAGAGCAGCATCCGTCATGACGACAGCCTCTCCCGCATCATCCTGCATTGCCAGTATGTCGATATCGATGATGCGCGGGCCCCATCTTTCAAGCCTGACACGCTTCAAAGAACGCTCCACATCAAGGCAGGTCGCAATCAACTCCAATGGCTGCAACGACGTTTCTATCTCTGCACAGGCATTGTGAAACCACGCCTGATCCGTCTTCCCCCATGGCGGCGTGCGATAGACTACCGAAACCGCAACGACATCCGTGTCGGCTCGTTCGTCCAATATACGCAACGCCTTGCCCATCGAAGCGACAGGATCATCGATGTTTCCGCCAAGCCCCAGCCAGGCACGATAATGTCTGCCTGTAGTCACTGCGGATAAACCACCGTCACTTCAACATGGTCCAATACGCCCGGAACAGGTGCATTCGGCTTGCGGACGGTAATTTCTGCGCGCTTTACCTGCGGAAACCGGGCGGTCATTGCCTTGGCCACGTCGAGAGCCAGCGTCTCGATCAGATAGCGCTGACGACCAGTGATAATGTCTTCAATGACAGCAAAGGCGATACCGTAATGCACAGTACCGTCGATATCGTCATTCTCCAGCGCATTGCCCGGATCGACATCAAGGATAGCATCGACGTAAAAACGCTGACCGAGCTTGTGCTCTTCATCGAAAACGCCGTGATGCGCGAAAAACGCGCAGTTCATCATTCGGATCGTGTACACGGCTTCACTTTCTATTTTCACTGCGTCTGGATTGCAGGATATCATCTGCAACGGCAAGTGCATCTCTATTAAAAGCGACATTGTGAACACGGAAGATGTCGGCACCTGCCAAACGCAGTGCGACAGACGTTGCCGCAGTTCCTATGTCGCGGTCGAGCGGATTGTCCCTGCCCGTCATGCCGCCGATAAAGCGTTTGCGCGACGTGCCGACGAGCAACGGAAATCCGAATTTCTGCAATTCGCCTGCTCTCGCCAGCAGCGCAATATCCTCATCCTTGTTCTTGCCGAAACCAAAACCGGGATCGAGTACGATGCGGGTTTCTTCAATGCCTGCCTTTTTCGCTATATCCAGTGAAGCATCCAGGAACGAGAACTGGTCCTCGATGACATCAGCAAGAACGGGTCGATCCCTGCTGGTATGCATGATGACCAGCCCTGCGCCGCTCCTTTTGGCGACATGAGCGATTTCTGGTTCTCGTTGTAGCCCCCAGACATCATTGACGATATGTGCCCCGGCACTAACTGCCGCCTGCGCTGTTGCTGCGCGGTAAGTGTCGATGGAGATGATGCAATCGTATTTTTTCACCAACGCTTCGATGACCGGGACAACGCGCGTGATCTCCGTTTCGGAATCGATCGCAGCAGCTCCGGGCCGGGTCGATTCTCCGCCAACATCAATGATCGTCGCTCCATCGGCAAGCATCTGACCGGCCACTTCGACGGCCCTTTCCAGCTCATTGTGGTGGCCGCCATCGGAAAATGAGTCTGGCGTGACATTCAATATGCCCATGATCACGGACTTTTCCCCCAGACGAAGGCTTCTTCCATGAGCAATGTGCCATTCTTTCGTCATAGCGAAATGTTCCTGTGTCATTTCCTTGGGCTGTTTACCTGGGGCATTTCATTGCGGCGAGGTTGCAACCAACCTCGCCTGAAGTCATTTTGTGAAGGGCGTTATAGTTCTCTTGACGATTGCATGCCATGCTCGCGGCAATAAAAAGCGAATTTCTTACTGGTTTTAGAAAGAGGTGCCAGGACATGAATTTGAGGAAGAAGGTTCTGGCTCTCAGTGCAGTTCTTGCCATCGTAGCTCCCCAGGCGGAAGCCGCCGCGATCTTTCGCGAATTCAGCTACTATACCGTGAGCGGCAAAACGGCAGCGGACCTCGACAAGGCTCTTTCCCGCAATGGACCCTTCCTCAAGAAGACTGGTCAGCATCATCCCGGTGCCGCTGAAATCCGTTTCGATGCGAAGGTACGTTATGGTCGCGCGCCCGGGAAAGCCTGCAAGGTGCAGGACGTTTATGTAAACGTTCACGCAAAGGTCTCCCTGCCCCGCTGGAAACAGCGCCGCAAGGCCACGCCGGAACTGGCGCTGATCTGGGATACCCTGTTGCAGGATATTCGCCGCCACGAAGAGAGCCACATCGTCATTGCCCGCAGCTTTGCAAGCCAGATGGAACGGGAAATACGCGGACTGCGCACCCGCACGGATTGCTCTGTGCTTCGCGCTGACATCGACAAAGTGACTGCACGCCTTATGGAAGCGCATGATAAGGAGCAACAACGGTTTGACCGGGTTGAGACGATCAATTTCGAAAACCGCTTTGCACGCTTGCTGACTTATCGCATGGAGCGCGCCCAGCAGGCTTCCAAATAACAGTAGTGCCGAACTATCTCAATTCGCGGCGTATAGCCTGCGTCATCAATGCTGCTTCATGGAAGCCTGACAGGATAAGTTTCAGCTTGCCCGGATAGTGGCAAGCATCGCCGATAGCGTAGACCTTCGGACTTGAAGTTCTGAAGGTCTCGGGACTAACAGCCAGCATGTTGCCCGTCTTGATTAAGGAAACTTCGGCCAGAGGGTCGGGACGGATAACCTGTCCATCGAGACCGAAAGCACCAAGACCGGATGCAATCACCGCTGTCCGTGCTTCAAGCTTGTCGCCATTGCTAGTGTCAACAGCCACGCGGTCATCATCGACCGCGATGCTGACCGCGATCTTGTTGAAATGAAAAACAGGATTATATGGCGCGATCTGCTTGAGAAGCCTTTCGACAAGCTCCTCACCCATGATTTCAGGAAACCCGGGCACGTCGTAAATCGGCTTGTCGGCATAGAGTGCCGTACATTGACCACCGGGCCGATCACTGGCATCAATGAGATGGCACCTGAAACCGAACAGCCCAAGCTGAAAAACGGAAAAGAGTGCAACAGGCCCGCAGCCGATAATGACAATATCATTCTGCGGTTCGGCGCCCATCACATCACCATCTCTTTCAAAACTTAATTCTGGCGTTCGGGCACCTGCACGACAAGGCCGTCAATATCGTCAGAAACCCGGATCTGACACGAGAGGCGTGAAGTAGGACGAACTTCATAAGCGAAGTCCAGCATGTCCTCTTCCATCGCGTCAGGTCCGCCGACAGTGTCCGTCCAGTCTTCATCAACATAGACATGGCAGGTTGCACAGGCGCAAGCACCGCCACATTCCGCATCAATGCCCGGAATGCCATTGCGAATGGCAGCTTCCATCACGCTTGACCCGTTGTCGGCTTCGACTTCGGTCCGTGTCGCGCCATCAGCTGATACGAATACGATCTTCGTCATTTTTATTCCTTGAAACACGCAAGTTTCGCGCGATCTTCATCCTGAGCGCCCGTCACTGCCTTGGCAGGGAGACGCAAATAAACTCGGAATGGCAGATACGGCGTTCTGCAATTAGTTTCAACCTTGACCGCGCTTGCGCCTACAACTGCGCCAATATGCCGTGCATCGACGACGAGTTTCCCTGCCTGATAAACCCGACAGTTGGGCCCAAAACCCGAAAACTCTTCCTTGCCGTCTGCGGAAACTGCATCATATGATGTGAATTGAGGGACGGAATCCAGCGCTCCAGTGGATGCAATCATGAAATGAAATTCAGCCATCCAGACACTCTTTACGGGTATTTTTGTTAATAAACTCGTAGAGCCTTCCTAGATGAAGGAAACGGTCCGGATCGATTTCCACAACTTGCTGGTAAATGCGGAAAGCCCGGAAATGTCGAATTTTCATGAATTGAGCCGGTTTCTGTTAACCTTGTATTTAAAGTTTTAGGTATCGGCATAAGAGGCCTATTTCCTTAACAAGCCCGAGCCGATACGATGCAAAATGGCGGAGAAAGTTTTGTAACGGCCTTTTTATGGTCCGGCCGTCGCAGTAATGAGTACGAGGTAGGCAAACAATGGCTTCCAAATCCAAGGCACAGAAGCTCGACCTTGAGGTTGAAAAGGCGCTGGAACAGGCACTTGATATCGATTTCGGTGACGATCTTGATATCGACATGGACTTGAGTGCGTTCGATGAAGGCTTCTCCGTCGATGATCTGGAAGAGCAGATTTCGCGCGCGGCTGAAGAACTTGTTGCTGAGCAGAAGACCAAGACGGTAGAGCCCGTTGCCGTTTCCCCTGTGGAAACTGCTGCAAAAGTGGCCACCATCACCACTGCCTCGGTGATTGCAACGCCTGCAGCGCCGCCGGTCCCGCCGGTTGTGAAAGCTGCCGGACCAGTTTCGCAAGGTACGGCCAACGTTCAGCACAAGCCTGCCAACACCTCGAAGGTCGCAACGCCCGCGCCCGAACCTGTTGTCAGCAAGCCTGTTTCCGCTGCACCTGTTGCAACCGCCGCCACCGTTGCATCCCCTACCTTCATGCCGGCCAATGACGATTCCCGCAGTGAAAAAGCGATTATCGCCGCTCCACGCCGTGCGACGGAAACCTCCTCTAAGCTTTTCTGGACGACAACTGCAATCAGCGTGCTCTGGGCCGCTGGCGGCGTCGCCCTGAGCAAAGCCATCAATCCTGATGTCTTTTCGACCCTGCAAGCTACCAAGGACTTCTTCACCTCGCCCGCCGGCCTCGGCGTCGTTGCGGGTGTAGCATTGCCGGTAGCCATGTTCTGGGGCTTCGCGCAACTCGTAAAGCGCGCGCAGGAAATGCATACGGCAGCACGCAGCATGTCGGAAGCTGCGATGCGCCTGCTCCAGCCGGAAGCCGTATCCGGTGATCGCGTTTCTACCCTCGGACAGGCAGTGCGCCGCGAAGTCGCCGCCATGAACGAAGGCATCGAACGCACCTTGGCTCGTGCCGTCGAGCTGGAAACGCTCGTTCAGTCCGAAGTCAATCAGCTTGAGCGTGCTTATAGCGACAATGAAGTTCGCATTCGTTCGCTCGTCAGCGATCTGGGCAATGAGCGTGAAGCTGTTGTCAGCCATGCCGAACGGGTACGTTCATCGATCTCCGGCGCGCATGAGCAGCTTAAGGAAGAACTTTCCAGCGCGTCCAACATCATTCGCGACAATGTTCTGTCTGCCTCGCAGCAGCTGAGCACCCTGCTCGGCGAATCCGGTGAACGCCTGATCGGCAGCATCAACGAAAGCGGCGGCGCTATTGCCGAGGCCATTGAAACCCGCACCGGTGACATCGGCTCCCGCATCACGACTTCGGGCGAAGCTTTTGCAAACCTGCTCGATACGCGCATTGCAACGCTTGATGAACAGTCGCGCACTGTATCGGACCGCCTGACGGAAGCTCTGGACGAACGCACGACCGGTATTGCCAATCTGCTTGGCGGTGCAACGCAATCCATGGTCAGCGAATTCGACACCCGTCTTGCCAACCTCGAAAGCACCCTTTCCGAGCGTGGCCGGTCGCTTCTGTCCGAATTCGAAGCCCGTGCGCATGCTCTCGACAGCAGCACTGAGAAGCTCAATGCAGCTCTCGAAACCCGTTCGCGCCAGATCAACGAAAACCTCATCGCTCGTACTCGTGAAATCGCAGAGACCTTCTCCAGCGGTCGCACGTCTCTGAGCACGATGATCGACGAAACCAAGACAAAGATCGGCGAAGATCTGACGTCTATCGGCGAAAGCGTCGGCAATATTCTTGGCGAAAAGGCCGATGCCTTTGCAGGCAAGCTTGCCGAAAGCCGTGATGTTCTGGCTGCTTCGCTGGAAGGCGAAACGGAACGCGTTTCCTCCGTCATCCGCGGTCATGCCGATACGCTTGCTGCACGCACGAGCGATATCGAGAATGCCGTTAACGTCAGCGCATCTGCCCTCAACACCGTTGCCGATAGTCATGCGGCAATTCTGGAAGAGCGGACCAACGCATTGCGCGAGACGATGGCAAGCCATTCCGCACTGCTTGATGCAAGCTTTGCAGACCACGCTCGTTCGCTGGAAGAGCGCGCCACCACGCTTCATGGTGTCATTGCGGGCAATCAAGCCATGCTTGCTCAACTGATGGATGAGCGTGCCGCCGCAATGCGCGATAACTTCAACGAAAACCGTGAGGTTCTCGCTCGCACTTTCGATGAGCGCGTAAATTCGCTACAGGCGCTCATCACTGATAATCAGAACACGCTCGCACGCATTCTCGATGAACGTGCAAGCAGCATGACTGATTCCATTGGTGCCGGTCGCGATGCATTTGTTGCCGCCTTGGGCGAACATGTTCGTCAGGTCGAAGAGCGCACGAGCGGCCTTCATAACGTCCTGAACGATCACAACAATGCCCTCTCCGGCATTCTGGACGGTCACGAGCGCACAATTGAAACGCGTGCTGCCGAAATCCGCTCGACCCTGAGTGAGAGCACGACATCGCTGAGCCAGACGCTGCAGGATCACAGTGATATCCTGGAACAGCGCACGACCAACCTTCACAACGCAATTGCCGACAGCAGTTCGACCATCAGCCGCGCATTCGAAGGCCAGACCGGCATTATCGAAGAACGCACACAGACGATGGAAAAGGCACTC
Source organism: Ochrobactrum sp. XJ1 (assembly GCF_024701725.1). Lineage (NCBI taxonomy): Bacteria > Pseudomonadati > Pseudomonadota > Alphaproteobacteria > Hyphomicrobiales > Brucellaceae > Ochrobactrum > Ochrobactrum sp. XJ1. Next base: position 152,355 of record NZ_VDGD01000012.1, on the reverse strand, counting down.
ACCATCGGCGTCGACAATGTCCGCCGTGCACTCGAACAGAGCGCTGGCATCGTTGCTGGCACGCTGCGCGAGAAGATCGGCGAAGCCGCGAGCACGCTTTCGGCTGAAGCAGCCAAGGCTGGTGAAGCTCTGGACGGCTTCGGCGAAGCATTCAGCGCTCGCCTGATCGATAATCTGTCTGGCACGGAAGCACGTCTCGGCGACCGCGCCGACGCGATTGCCGGCCGCCTTGGTGAGATCGAAAACCGCCTTACCGGCGAGCTTGGCTCAATCGAAGCACGCATCGCCAACACGGCAAGCAGAACCAGCGAAACGCTTGCTGGTCACAGCGAAGCCTTCGCTGCAAGCGTCGCCGACAACCTTGCTGGCACCGAAACGCGCCTCAATGAACGCGCCAGCGCTATTGCCAGCGGTCTTGAAGCAATCGAAAGCCGCCTCACCGGCGAACTTAGCTCGATTGAAGCGCGGATTGCCGATACGGCTTCCAAGACGAGTGAAACGCTTGCAGGCCATAGCGAGTCCTTCTCGGCCAGCGTTGCCGACAATCTCGCTGGTACCGAAACGCGCCTCGCTGAGCGTGCTGACGCGATTGCAACCCGTCTCGGTGATATCGGCTCGCGCATCACGATGGAACTCGGCTCCGTCGAGGCTCGTATTGCACAGGTAACCGACACGACTGCGGTGACGCTGGAAGAACGTACTCGTGAGCTCAATGCCGTTCTCGCTGCCCGTTCGCAGGAAATCACCAAGATCCTCAACGATACTGCAGAACCGCTTGTACAGCGGCTTGCTGATAGCGGTCGTGGACTGGCGCAGCAGCTTGAAGAAGCAACCCATGCCGCAACAGATAGGCTTCGTTCGGAAAACGCCGCTCTGGTCAATGCGCTTGCAAGCCGCACAGCGGAAACAATTGCCGCTGTTCAGCAGGCCAAGACCGGTCTTTCCGACAATGTCAGCGAACTGATCGATCGTCTTGCAGCCTCCAACGGCGAACTGGGCAAGTTGATCGACACTGCAACGCGCAATCTCACCGATATCGATGGTCGCCTTGTCGACACGACGTCGAGCTTCGTTGAGAACACCAACCGTGCAGCGCAGATGTTCCAGGCCTCCACGGGCCTGATTGACGGCAATATCGGTACGCTGCGCGCTATCTCCGACAGCACGCTGTCGCAGATCGCAGACATCGCCGACCGTTTCGAAGAGCACGGAAAGGTTCTCTCTTCGGCTTCCGACATGATCAACACGGCCCAGAACGGCCTTGTCAGCACGCTTGAAGATCGCCATCAGGCGCTCGACAAACTGGCATCCGGTCTCGTCGAGAAGTCGGAAGGCGTGGAAAAGCTGATGCAGTCCTTCGAAGGGCTGGTGACCTCCGCATTCCAGCGCGCCGAAGGCCAGACCCGTTCGTCTGCCGAGAAGATGCGGGAAAGCGTTTCGGAAATCGTTGAACAGGCAGCACAGAAGTTCTCTTCAGCAACCGACGATATTCGCCGCACTGCAAGCGAAATTCGAAACGAGCTCAACACGACCCGTGGCGAACTGAAGCGTGGCGTTCTCGACATGCCTGCCGAGGCCAAGGAAACAACGACCGCTATGCGCAAAGCCGTGAGCGAGCAGATCAATGCGCTCAAGGAACTGGCCGAAATCGTCAATAAGTCTGGTCGTCTGGTAGATGTCGGCGAAAGCCGTGCTGATCGCCCGGTTTCGCGTCCGGCACCGGCAGCAGCTCGTCCAGCCCCTGTTCAGGCACCGGTGGTACAGGCAGATGTTGCAATTCGCCAGCGCGCCTACGAAGCGCCGAAGGCTCAGCCTGCACCGGCAGCCGCACAGGCAGAAAAGCCGCGTGGATGGGTGTCTGATCTCCTGGCCCGTGCTTCCCGCGAGGAAGAAGAAGCCGCGCAGCCGAAAGTACAGCCGGTCGCAACGCCTCGTTCACCAAGCCATGTCGTTGAATCGCTGAACTCGCTTTCGGTGGACATTGCCCGCGCTATCGACCACGAAGCTTCGGTGGAGCTTTGGGACCGTTATCGTCGCGGTGAACGAAACGTCTTTACTCGCCGTCTCTACACGCTGAAGGGTCAGCAGACTTTTGATGATATCAAGCGCAAGTATCAGACGGATGGTGAATTCCGCCGCGCCGTCGACCGCTACATGGACGACTTCCAGCGTCTGCTTGAAGATGTAGCCCGCAACGACCGTGACAACATGGTGACGCGGACTTACCTCACCTCGGACACTGGCAAGGTCTACACCATGCTTGCCCACGCAAGCGGTCGCCTTCGCTAAGACCAGAACTAAAAGGAAACGCGGCCTTCGGGCCGCGTTTTTGTTTGTCTGGCTCGGATTAAACCGGCTGGTTCCGTTCAATAAAAAAGGTCGGCGCAACACGCCGACCTTTTTTATTGTTCCACCTTGCCTCGGTTGGAGTGCATCTCGAAAAGTGTGAAACGGTTTTCAGACAATATGTGCTTTAAAAAAACGGTTAGAGCGCTGTCACTGTCCAGCTAACAATCTCACTAGCAGTCCGTTCAAAAGCCGCGTCGAGTGCCTTCACATAGGCCGCATTCGTCGCACCGCTTACCGGAATGGCCGTACGGAACACGCGGGTGGCCCGAACCTCGCCATTCTTGTCATTCATCAGTTTGACAGCCAGTTCGACCACTGCGAGCTTAGGCGATGCATAGGCCTGAATGCCGAACATGCGCAGATCGGTCAGAATCTGATAGTTGATTGCCAGCCCGTCTCCTGGGCGGCCAATCCCGCCGAACACACCTGTATTCTCATAGGCCTGCACCAGACGTGATTGCACAATGTTCGTCAGCCTGTCGCCCCATTGAGCACCCTTCAGATATTCGATGGAACCGGGCGCTGAGCTGACAACGATATTCTCGCTATCGAGCGCCTTAAGGGCTGTTGGCGTCGGAACCAGCAACTGCGTGTTCTTGCGGCTTGGCGAAGAAACACCCGGCTGCGGTGCAGACAGATTGAACGTGTCGAGCGGCGTTGTCGTCCCGCAGCCAGCAAGAAGTATGCTGAGCAGAACAGATATTGAAGTTGTACGACAAAGAGTGCGACGTGATTTCATGTCAACAAGGCTAGCTTTGGAAATCAATGACGCGTCCTCCCGTCATACTGAGGTACATTCCCTTTACCGCCAAAGATAAGGCGCTGAGGGTTACGCTCGAGATCGGTAATTGCCTGTTCTATCCGCTGAATGGAGCGGCGGCTATCCACCACGACGGATTGCACATCACGCAATCCCTGTCCCGAAAAACGCTGGAGATTGTCCGCAATCGGCCCCATCCGCTTGTCGAGATTGTCGGATGTCTGGCGGATGGATTCCAGCGTTGCCTTAGCCTGTGCAACAACCCCATCCTTGTCGTCGCTCGACAGGAGCTTGTCGGTCTTCGCCAGAATGGCGTCAACACGCACAGAAGCAGCGTTCAAGCGAGCCATCATATCCTTGGCGTCAGTGACGATCTGGTTGATGTTTCCGGTGTTCTCACCAAGTTCCTGAATAATGTTGGCGTTCTGTGCCAGTGCGTCGGTGAAAGTCTTCGTGTTGTTGATTGTATCCGTCAGCGGTCCACGAGCATCCTTTACGAAACCCTCCAACTGACCAAGCACGGCATTGGCTCGTGCAGCAATATCCTGTGCGGTAGCAAGAAGATTGTTGATTGAGGACGGATCGGCATCAATACGCGCAACAGAATCTACGTTTGCAGCCTCGGTCAGAAGATTGGGTTCATCAAGACGACCGCCCTTCAGTTCAATATAAGCCTGCCCGGTCAGTCCCTGAAAACCGAGGGTTGCTGCAGTTGAGCGGGTAATAGGTGTTGTCGCGTTGACGCGAGTTTTGACGATCACCATTTCTGGATTGGACGGATCAAGACGCAGCGCCCGAACATCGCCAACTTTGATACCGTTGAATAGAACCTGACTCCCGATCGAAAGGCCAGTCACGGAACCCGGGATGCGAACATCAAGCTCCAGAGAATCGCGTGCTTCCCCAAAACGGGCGATCCAGAACACAAACGCGAAAGCCAACAGGCTGACGATCAGCGTAAAGACACCCACCAGTACATAATTGGCTTTAGTTTCCATATCTTATCCAGTCTGCAAGCGGCTGCCGGGCCGCCGTCTCGTTGGCGCCGATGGATCAATCTGGCGCGCACGCTTGCCCCGAAAATAGGATTTAACCCACGGATCGTCTACCGTTAGCATGTCTTCAATGGTGCCGCTGACGAGTACCTTCTTGTTTCCAAGAACGGCAATCCGGTCGCAAATTGCAAAAAGACTATCGAGATCATGAGTGACCATATAGACGGTCAGACCCATCGTATCTCGAAGATTGGCAATCAGGTCGTCAAACTCTGCAGCGCCAATGGGATCAAGACCCGATGTCGGTTCGTCAAGGAACAGAATATCCGGATCTAGAGCCAGAGCACGTGCAAGCGCAGCACGCTTGATCATGCCGCCGGAAAGTTCGGACGGAAACTTTTCTGCCGTGTCAGGCTTCAAACCGACAAGGTCGATTTTCAGTCGCGCCAGCTCGTCCATCAGCTTCGGCGACAGATCAAGATACTCGCGCATCGGAACCTGAATATTTTCAAGAACATTCAGCGCCGAAAATAGCGCTCCGTGCTGAAACAAGACGCCCATACGCATGTCGATGGACATTTTTTCCATCTCATTCAGCTGATCGATGTTGCGACCGAGAATCTCGATTTCACCCGACTGTTTCTTGTTGAGACCGAGAATGGTCCGCATTAGCACTGATTTTCCCGCCCCCGAAGGACCGATGAAGCCCAGAACCTCGCCCTGGTAAATCTCAAGCGACAGCTTGTCGAGCACCGTCTGACGCCCGAACGAAACCGTCACGTCGCGCACCGAGATCATCGGCGCGGTCGTCTGGCGATTGTCTTCGTCCTGCAGTTGCGACCGGTAGTCGATGCCGTTCTCCATAACCATTCTTTAACCGAGCTTGGCTTCGGACTGAACCGTTGAACACGATTGAGGGGTCAATTTTCTGTGCAACTGTGTCTCAAAGAACCCATTAAAAACAAATAACATAAGCAGTTTCTAAAAATTAATGGCCGCATAGAACATCGCAAACAAACCATCCACGACAATAACCACAAAAATTGCTTTCACAACGGAAGCAGTAACACGACGGCCAAGTGATTCTGCACTGCCACCGACCTTCATACCTTCTACCGAGGCGAGAATCCCGATGATCATGGCCATAAACGGTGCCTTGATAAGACCGGCGAAATAAGTATTAAGCGCCACTGCGTCATGCAGGCGGCTGATGAAAGCATCGGGCGAAATATTGGAGTAGAACCAAGCGACCCCGCCTGCCCCGATCAATGCAGCCAGGTCGGAAATGATGGTGAGCAATGGCAGGACTACGACCAGCGCAACGAGACGGGGAAAAACCAGAACGCCGACCGGATTGAGGCCGATAACCGTCAGAGCATCCGTCTCCTCGCGCATTTTCATGGAGCCGATTTCAGCTGTGATCGCACTGCCTGAACGACCGGCGATCATGATAGCTGTCAGAAGCACCCCGAGTTCACGCAGCACCAGAATGCCAACCAGATCGACGACAAAGATTTCTGCACCGAAATAGCGCAACTGAAATGCGCCCTGCTGGGCGATGATCGCACCAACGATCGTCGACATCAGGATGATAATGGGAATCGCACCGACGCCCATGCGGTCCATCTGCGTAACGATGGCAGCGATTGGAATACCGCTTCCTCGACCGTATTTCAGCTGGGCCCCGCGGATGGTGGCGCCCAGGATATGCATCGCCATCTTGAAGTCGTTACCCATAGAGATAACGCCACCGCCAAGCGCGGCCAGAAACGAGATGAAAAAGAACGGCTTCTTCTGACGTGGAATATCCAGAGTACGTTCGACAGCCTGCCCCACTTCCTCCATCAGAGGGAGCCAGGATTGACGCACGCCTTCAAGCTGGGCGTCGGCACTCTTTGCAACGAGCCGCTGCCGCAAGCGTTCAATCAGCCAGGCACCTGCCGTATCGAGACCGGATACGCCAGAAACATCGATTATCGTTGCTTTGTGTTCGTCCGTTTTCTCAAGACTGCGCATCTTGTCATCGACAAGATTGACGCTCTGCGAGACCCAGCGACCGCTCAACCTGATATGGCGCGCACCGTCCTGCTCCGTCAGATCAATCTTCGGCGCAGGATTATTGGTGGCTCTTGCTTTGTCGGCAGTGTCGGTCAACATGGCCTACCTCATATACGAGTCGTTGAACGACCGAAATACTGCGTCCCAGAGGGCATCTCTATGCACAATACCTTGAATATCATTGTCGAACGCTATCCCATCGCCGGAAAATTCACAATCTCCAGAGGTTCCAAGACGGAAGCCGTTGTCGTTGTGTGTGTGATTGGCAACGGTCTCAATCAAGGGCGCGGCGAATGCGTTCCTTATGCGCGTTATGGCGAAAGCATTGAGAGCGTGAGTGCCCAGATTGAAGCCGCCCGTACAGCTATCGAAAGTGGCGCCACACGACAGGATATCCAGACTTTGATGCCAGCCGGCGCTGCTCGCAATGCGGTCGATTGTGCCTTATGGGATCTCGAGGCAAAGGCATCAGGCAGAAGCGTCGCCGATATGCTCGGTACGCCAACCCGACCACTTGAAACCGCAATCACCGTTTCGCTCGGCACACCCGCCGAAATGGCAGAGTCGGCAGCCAAGGTCGCTCACTATCCTCTCATCAAGGCCAAAATGGGTGGTGAAAACGATATCGAGAAGATACAAGCGGTCACGACTGCGGCTCCGAACAGTCGCATCATTATCGATGCGAACGAAGGTTGGACGGCCGACAATATTGCCGAGAACATGCGCGCAGCAGCCGACGCAGGCGTCGTTCTTATCGAACAGCCCTTACCAGCGGATAACGATCAGATTCTCAGTGAAATTGAACGGCCTGTCATTATCTGTGCCGATGAAAGCGTTCATACGTCGGTCGGACTTGAGGAACTGGCCAAGCGCTACGACGCGGTGAACATCAAGCTCGACAAAGCAGGTGGACTGACTGAAGGTCTCATCATGCGAGACAAGGCAATCAACTACGGTCTTCAGATCATGGTCGGCTGTATGGTCGGCACATCGCTCGGCATGGCGCCAGCTGTTCTGCTCGCCCAGAAAGCCAATGTGGTTGACCTTGATGGCCCGCTACTCCTCGCCCATGATCGTGACCCAGGCTTGCGCTATGATGGGGCTCTGGTTTACCCGCCGGAAGCCGCCGTTTGGGGCTGACTTGCACGTTGATAACTCTCGCTCGCGGTTCCGCTTATCGGAGCGAGAGCATCTTCGAAAATGTCCGCACAAGCGTCCCAGGTGAACTGCCTGAGCACCTGTGCGGGCTCAAACGGCTCCATTTGCAGGGCTGACAGACACGCCTTCCCAAGATCTTCGGAGAGAACGCCTGCCCCGGTTGCCCCCACGACATCCCGTGATCCGGGAACGGGATAGGCCGCCACCGGCAAGCCGGAGGCAATCGCTTCCAGCAAGACGAGACCAAACGTATCTGTCCGGCTTGGGAAGACAAACACGTCGGCTGCGGCATAGGTGTTTGCCAGCGTTTCACCTTCCTGCTTCCCGACAAACACAACCTCCGGGAAACGCGCACGCAGATCGTTGAGGGAAGGACCATCCCCGACGATCAACTTTGTGCCGGGAAGATCAAGCTCCAGAAACGCTGGCAGGTTCTTTTCCGTGGCGACGCGTCCCACACAAATGAACACCGGACGTGGCAAGTCCTTGACCACTTCCGGCCGAGGATAAAACAGATTGCGATCGACACCGCGCGTCCAGAGGTCCAGCCGCGTAAAACCTCGCCCCTTCAGATCATCCACAATAGATTGGGTCGGTACCAGCGTATGCTGGGCCGCATTATGGAAACGTCGCAGGAAAGCATAGGTCCATTGTGGCGGGACAGGAAAGCGTTCCGCGAGATATTCGGGAAACCGCGTGTGAAAGCTTGTCGTGAAGGACCAGCCCATTTTCAGGCAGGCGCGCCGTGCCATAAACCCGAGTGGACCCTCGGTTGCAATGTGCACATAGTCCGGTCGCATGACCTTCAGACGTCGCCTAAGCGCACCTGGCGTCGTCAAGGCGAGCCGGATTTCCGGATAGGTCGGACAGGGGACCGACCGATAATCCAGCGGAGATATGACGGTGACGTCGTATCCGCGCTCAATCATCAGATCACGACATTTGGTCAGCGTGCGCACGACGCCGTTGACTTGAGGATGCCAGGCGTCGGTAACGATGACAATTTTCTTCATCAGCGGAAGGTCGCCAGTTCGCGGACGGGAAGTGGGAGCTGGATTACCCTATCCTCGTCACGCTCTTCACTGTCGGAATTGACAATACCTGTCGTCGGGCGGCGATCACGGCGTTCCGTCCATTCGATGAGCTCCATACGGCCATCGAAATGTTCAATCACGGCCGTGCAGCTTTCCACCCAATCGCCCGTATTGATGTATTCCACGCCATTCATGCTCTCGATCGTGGCGTGATGAATATGGCCGCAGATAACACCATCAACCCCGATACGCTGCGCTTCTTCCGAAACCACGCTCTCGAACTGACCAATGAAATTGACCGCCTTTTTGACGCGAAACTTCGCCCAGGCTGAAAATGACCAGTAGCGCAGGCCGAAAAGCGAGCGAACCCGGCTCATAACCGTATTTATCCAGATCGCTGTGTCATATGCCCAATCGCCCAGATAGGCGATAAAGCGGGCATTGCGTACAACCACATCGAACTGATCACCATGGATTACCAGAAACTTGCGACCGTCTGCCGTCTCATGGATCGCGCGGTTCATCACTTCGATGCCGCCAAAATGCGTTCCCTGAAAATTGCGCAGGAACTCATCGTGATTACCGGCAATGTAGATGATGTTGGCGCCCTTGCGGCTCTTGCGAAGCAGCTTCTGGACTACGTCATTATGCTCTTGCGGCCAATGCCAATTGCGCCGCAGGCGCCACCCATCGACAATATCGCCGACAAGATAGATCGTCTCGGCTTCATGATAGCGAAGAAAATCCAGAAGCAGTTCCGCCTGTGCGGCCTTGGAACCGAGATGCACATCCGAGATAAAGAGGGTTCGGAGTTTTCTGGGCTGCGGAGCGTCGGTGCTCATGTGGTTGTCCCTTTCAATGGCAACCTGATCTGAGCGCAGAAAACCCGATTCATGTCACAGACATATGACGGTCGGCTTTGAGGCGCGGAAGGTGGCGTCCGCGCCTCCTGTTGTGTCCACTTTAGGCGACAAGTCCCACAGTTGGGCCGACATATCGCGACTGCGGACGAATGAGCTTGTTTGCCGCCACCTGTTCACGACAATGCGCTATCCAGCCCATGGTTCGCCCCATAGCGAAAACGCAAGTGAAAGCCTCACGCGGGAACCCCAGTTGTTCCAACAACAAAGCAGTATAGAACTCGACATTGGTTTCGAGGGAACGGTCCGGCTTGTGGCGCTTTAGAACTGCGATAGCGGCTTTTTCAACGGCCTCGGCCAATTCAACGCGGTGTTTTCCACGCCCTTGTTCTAGGGCTTCGATGTGCTTCAATGCACCTTTCAAGGCATCGGCACGAGGATCGCGTACACGATAGACCCTGTGACCAAACCCCATCAGCCTGTCTCCATCGGCAACAGCAGATTCAAGCCAACGCTCAGCGTTGTCGGGTCTACCGATTGCATCCAGCATATCGAGGACCGGTCCGGGTGCACCACCATGCAGCGGTCCTTTCAATGCGCTGATTGCGGCAAGCAGCGATGAGGTCAATCCGGCTCGTGTCGATGCCACGACACGCGCAGCAAAAGTCGATGCGTTCAATCCATGGTCGGAAACCGTCATAAGATAGGTGTTCAGCCCCGCAACTTCTGCTTCATCCGGCATTCCCGCATTCATCATACGAAGGATGTCAGCGCTATGGGGAAGCGTCGGATCAGGATGTATGGGACGGCGCCCCTTCTGGCCCCTCAGAATGGCCGTCGTAAAGACTGCCGGTGCCGCCATCAGGTGTAAGGCTGCGGTCAGATCATCGTCGTCAGGGATGCGCGCCATCAATGCGCGAAGCGCTTCGATGGGAGACATTTCCATCAATGTATCGTCAAGCGCATCCGTATGATGAAATACCTGTACGCGCGCTTCACCGAGCGCTTTTTGAAGCTCTTCCCCTTTGGGAAGGTCATTGAAAAAGCCGCCCCACAGAAGTTCTATTCCATCTTCGACGCTGCTATGCGGGACCAGATCGTCCAGCGACCGACCGCGAATAACCAGCCTGCCTGCAAGCCCATCGACGTCAGACAACACGGTTTCAGCAGCAATCACATCTTCAAGTCCGCTATTCATAATTATTCTCCTTGTTTGCCTTTCGACATTGAATCCAAGTATAGTTGACGTCAATCTTGACGAAATAGATCAATGTAGGGGGCAATAATGGACTGGCTAACTGCGGAGGAAGCCCTCGCTGTTCTCCAGACAAAGCCGCAGACTCTCTATGCAAATGTGAGCCGTGGCCGCATCCGTTCCAAGCCATTGCCGGATGATCCGAGACGCAGCCTCTATCGGTCGGAGGATGTCCATCGTCTGGCTGGCAAGCGTCCCGGTCGCAAGAGAGATAGCGTGGTTGCCGCCGACACCATTCGTTGGGGCCTGCCGATCATGCGCTCGGGCATTTCGACCATCCTGGATGGCCGCTTGCTCTATCGCGGCTGCGACGCTGCTGAGCTGTCCGAAACAGCGACGCTGGAGGAAGTGGCTGCACTGCTGTGGCAGATGGATTTCGACGGTATCATCAGGAGTGACAACGAATCGACCTTGAACATTCGTCAGACCGAAACTGCGCCTCTGGAACGGCTGTTTACTGTCCTTGGTATTCGCGCTGCGAATGATCTACCCAGTTCGGGGCGTTCAACATCGATTCTGCAGCAAGAGGCTTTTGGTCTGCTGCAACTGTTTCACAATACCGTTCTTGGCGTTTCCGCATCGAATATGCCGATGCATGAACGCATTGCTCAGGCTTGGCAAAAGCCGCAGGCAAGTGATGTGATCCGGCGCATTCTTGTGCTTCTGGCCGACCACGAACTCAATGCATCGGCATTCGCTACACGCGTTGCGGCGTCTACAGGTACACCGCTTTCCGCTGCGGTTCTCGCCGGATTATCAACATTGATTGGCCCGCGACATGGACGAGCGGCTACAGCGGCGGCGGCTATTATTACGCAAACCCGGCAAATAGGAGCAGAAGCAGCGATCAAGGGCCAGCTCAGGCAAGGAACACAGTTTCACTTTTTCGGCCACCCGCTTTACCGCGAAACAGGTGATATTCGCGCCGCCGCACTATTGGAACATCTGGAATTGCCTGCCTCCTATAGCGATCTGGAACAAAGTGCCGCGAACATTCTCGGAGAAAAGCCAAACGTCGATTTCGCCCTCGCCGCCGTTACAGAAATCTATGATCTACCGCCCGACGCACCGCTATTTCTGTTTGCGCTCGCACGCATTGTGGGATGGCTCGCCCATGCACTGGAACAGGCTGATAGCGGATCGCTCATACGCCCGAGGGCAGAATTCATGCCGCCGCTTGAATAGCACTTCACCAAATATTGTTCGCAATGAACGCATATTCTGCCGGTAAAAGGTGGACATATGCGCCCGTGAACCAGAATCCGGTTGATCGGACTGCTCGCTTGGTGGCATGTCTCTAAAACTTGAACAAGATGTGAGGATCGAGCCGTGGACTTGGGCCTGAAGGGTCGAAAAGCAATTGTGTGTGCTTCCAGCAAGGGACTCGGACGGGCATGCGCGGAGGCGCTCGCCGAAGCCGGTTGCGATCTGGTTCTCAATGGACGCAACGAAGAAACTCTCGCCACAACCGCGGAAGCAATTCGCAAAACATTTGGCGTGAAAGTCGATGCTGTCGTTGCCGACGTGTCCACTGCTGAAGGGCAAGCCAAACTGCTTGCCGCCTGCCCTGCACCCGACATTCTCGTGAATAATAACGGCGGTCCAGCCTTCAAGGATTTCCGCCTGCTCGACCGCGACGCGATCCTGCAGGGTGTGACACAGAATATGGTCACCCCCATAGAATTGATCAAAGCTGTTATCGACGGAATGGTCGAGCGCCGTTTCGGCCGTATCGTCAATATCACATCGACGTCGGTTTACGCCCCCATTCCCGGGCTTGATCTCTCATCTGGCGCCCGCGCCGGTCTGACTGCATTTCTGGCTGGCGTCGCCCGCACGGTTGCAGCCTCCAATGTGACGATCAACAACATCCTCCCCGGGGCCTTTGACACGGATCGCCTTCGCAATGGCTTTGCATTCTCAGCCCAGAAGAACGGCACGACAGCGGATGCGGAAGCTGCAAAGCGAGCATCAGCAATTCCCGCCGGAAGAATCGGGCAGCCAAAGGAATTTGGTCAGGCCTGTGCCTTCCTATGTTCGGAACATTCCGGGTTCATTACCGGGCAGAATCTCGTTATCGATGGCGGCGCCTATCAGAGTGCGTTTTAACAGCATCAAATAATAGATCTGCAAAATTGGAAAAACTCATTCTCGAAAACGGGCCTACTGAGATTTGAGCCGATAGACTAAGAACAATGACGGCCCAGAGTGCGGAAGTCGTGTACGGAAACTGTATGCGGATACCGCACCCTCCACGTGCAAACGAGCTTTTGCCCTGCACGAAAGATTTTGGAAAGCGATGCGACCATGACCAAGAAAACACCTTCCACTTCCCGTTCGGATTTCGATGAAGCAGCTCTGTTCTTCCACCGTTATCCGAAGCCCGGAAAGCTGGAAATTCAGGCGACAAAGCCACTTGGCAACCAACGAGATCTGGCGTTAGCTTATTCTCCCGGCGTAGCCGCTCCCTGCCTCGCAATCCACGAAGACCCGGCAACTGCCGCCGAATACACCGCTCGCGGCAATCTCGTTGCCGTCGTGTCAAACGGCACTGCGGTTCTCGGCCTTGGTAACATTGGTGCGCTTGCTTCCAAACCGGTCATGGAAGGTAAAGCCGTCCTTTTCAAAAAATTCGCCGACATCGACGTGTTCGACATTGAAATCGACGCGCACGAAATCGGTCGCATCGTTGATGTTGTTGCCGCTTTAGAGCCGACTTTCGGCGGCATCAACCTTGAAGACATCAAGGCACCGGAGTGCTTCGAAGTTGAAGAACAGCTTCGCGCGAAAATGAACATTCCGGTTTTCCACGACGACCAGCACGGCACAGCGATCATCGTTGCTTCGGCGGTGTTGAACGGTTTGGAACTTGCCGGCAAGAAAATCGGGGACGCCAAGATCGTTACATCGGGCGCTGGCGCTGCTGCCCTTGCCTGCCTCAATCTTCTCGTCAATCTCGGCGCGAAACGCGAAAACATCTGGGTCTGTGATCTCGAAGGCGTTGTCTACGAAGGCCGTAACACGCTGATGGATCGTTGGAAGGAAGTTTACGCCCAGAAGACTGACGCGCGCGTTCTGGCCGATGTCATCGGTGGTGCTGACGTCTTCCTCGGCCTGTCGGCTGCTGGCGTGCTGAAGCCTGAACTTCTGAAACAGATGGCCGAAAAGCCACTCATCATGGCCCTTGCCAATCCGAAGCCGGAAATCATGCCGGAAGAGGCTCGTGCGGCCCGCGCCGACGCCATGATCTGCACCGGACGTTCGGATTATCCGAACCAGGTCAACAACGTTCTCTGCTTCCCCTATATCTTCCGCGGCGCACTCGATGTCGGTGCGACTGCAATTAACGAAGAAATGAAGCTGGCGGCTGTCCGCGCAATTGCCGCTCTTGCCCGCGAAGAGCCTTCGGATGTCGCTGCACGCGCTTATTCCGGCGACACACCCACTTTCGGACCAGACTACATCATTCCATCGCCATTCGATCAGCGCCTGATTCTGCGTATCGCCCCGGCAGTGGCCAAAGCGGCCATGGAAACAGGCGTAGCAACACGCCCGATCGAAGACATGGAAGCCTATCTCGATCGTCTGAACCGCTTCGTCTTCCGCTCCGGCCTCATCATGAAACCGGTTTTTGCTGCCGCCCGCGCACAGGAAAAACCAAAGCGCGTCATTTATGCAGATGGTGAAGATGAACGCGTGCTCCGCGCTGCTCAGGTAGTCATTGAAGAGCGTATCGCAGCTCCGATTCTCGTCGGACGCCCGCAGGTTATCGAAACACGCTTGCGCCGCTACGGCCTCAAGATTCGTCCGGGAACGGATTTCGAACTCATCAATCCGGAAGACGATCCGCGCTATCGCGACTATGTAGACCTTTATCTGTCCTACACCGGCAGGCAGGGCGTCACACCGGAAGCTGCACGCACCATCGTGCGCACGAACTCGACCGCAATTGCCGCTCTCGCGGTTATGCGCGACGAAGCAGACGCCATGATCTGCGGTCTTGAAGGTCGCTTCGAACGTCACCTCCGTGTCGTACGGCAGATTATCGGCAAGGTTCCCGGTATCCGAGACTATTCCGCCTTGAGCCTGCTCATCTCGCAGCGTGGCGCCCTCTTCCTCACAGACACTTATGTCAACGTCGAACCGGGCGCGAACGAGATCGCCGAAATGGCAATTCTTGCCGCAAAGGAAATCAGCCGCTTCGGTATTGAGCCAAAGGCTGCCCTAGTATCCCATTCGAATTTCGGGTCGAAAGAATCAGCCAGCGCCGAAAAGATGCGTGAAGCAGCGGCAATTCTTGCCGAGAAGGCACCTGAGCTGGAATCCGATGGCGAAATGCACGGCGACTCTGCTCTCTCTCAGGCTCTGCGCGATCGTGTGTTCCCCAATTCGCGCCTGAAGGGCGAAGCCAATCTTCTTGTCTTCCCCAACCTTGACGCTGCAAACATCACGCTGAACGTAGTCAAAATGGTTACAGATGCGCTGCACGTGGGTCCAATCCTGCTCGGCGCGGCACGTCCGGCACATATTCTGACGCCATCCGTCACCTCGCGTGGCGTCGTCAATATGACAGCACTGGCAGTTGTTGAAGCCTTGCAAAAATCAGGAGAGACTCTTCGCAAGAAGAAGTAATTTAACAACAACTAAGTTAGATAATTATAACATAAGTTTAAATAACGGCGAGTATATTTAGATATACTCGCCGTTAGTATTTAATTTACTATATTTTTTAAACATGATATCGCCAGCATCGTTATCGAGGTTATCATGTCTTTTATTTCAATTAATTCTAATAGATCACTGACTTACTCAGTAGTTTTGATATTCTCGGGAATATTGGCTGGCTGTACAACTATACGCCCTCCAGAATTATGCACGCCTGCCGAGCAGATACAGCTTAAGAAGCAACTCCGCGTCACCCAGTCACTCCTTGATCACAAGGAAGCAGAGCTTTCTCAGATGAGAAAGACCTCGGCTCAGAATCGTTGCGTCGGGAGCCTATTTACACCTGCTGTCAAATCCGCACAGTGCACGAAATTGCTGACCAGAACAGATCATCTGGCAACCGAAACACAGACTTTGCGCGAACGCGCCAATGAGCTGAATATGGCGCTTGCCGGACGTCCGTCTGCGTCCAAACATGTCAAATCGTGCAAGGCCTCCTGGGTGGTGTCCCCTAAGAAACCTCAGTCGAAAACTCTCCACGTACCACAGCGGAAGTCCAGAGGCATCGCCAAGCCGAGCGCCGAGATGGCCAACTCAATTGCATTGCCTGCCTATGAAACTCCCGCTCCTGTCGAAACAGAGAAAGTGGATTACACGTCATCTGCAACGGTGCAGACCTCGAATACCACACCAGCCTATGTTGCACCTGTCGCAACGACACCGCCTGTGGAACGCCCCTATACGGCAAACGCAAAAGTCAGGGTCGTCGGGTCAGGGTTCTTTCCGGACCAATCAACACCAGCAAGTCAGCCAACTCCGGCCCATGCGCCTGCCCCGTAAGCGCCAGTCGCAAGGGCATGAAAAGGTTCTTGCCCTTGCGCCCAGTTGCAGCCTTCACTGCTTCGGTCCAGACTTTCCATGTCTGATGATCCCAGGGAGTTGGTGGCAAAAGGGCAAAAGCCTCTTCCAGGAAAACACGATCCTCTTCTGACAGGTCCGGCGTTTCTGGCAGATCACCGTCAACGATAGACCACCAATGTACCGCATCCTTGAAGCGGTCGAGATTTCCTCGCACCGCCTGCCAAAACGGCTCAGCCTTCTCGCCGCAAATGCCCATGGCAGCCAGACGTGGCTGGGCTTCTGAAAACGGCATCTCGTGCAACAGGGCACGATTGAGCGTGTCCAGTTCCGCAGGATCGAACTTTGCCGATGACTTCGATATGGATGCCAGATCGAAACGTCCGGCGAGACTTTCCATATTGGGTGCCGCCGAAACATTTTCCGAGGTGCCGATCAAAATCGCCAACGAGGCCACTGCCATCGGTTCGAACCCGGCGTCGCGCAGCGATCCTACAGACAGTGCGCCGGTTCGCTTTGAAAGCCCCTCGCCCGAAATTGTCGTCAGTAGATTGTGGTGCCCAAAAACCGGAGCCTTGGCCCCCAGTGCCTCGAAAATAGCAATCTGCACACCGGTGTTGGTTACGTGGTCGTCACCGCGAATGATGTGCGTGACACCGAGATCAATATCATCCACCACCGACGGCAAGGTATAAAGATAAGTGCCGTCTTCACGCACCAGCACAGGATCGGACATAGAGGCCAGATCGACAGTCTGCGGGCCCCGAACAAGGTCATCCCAATGAACCTCCGTGCGCTGGGTCTCGAACGGATCAGCCTCGAAATTTGGCAGCAGGAAACGCCAGTGCGGCTTGCGCCCTTCGGCTTCAAACGCAGCTTTCTCATCGTCAGTGAGTTTTAAACCTTCACGGCCATATACCGGCGGCAGACGACGTGCGAGGCGCAGTTTGCGGCGACGCTCCAATTCATCAGCCGTTTCATAGCAAGCATAAAGCAAACCAGCCTGTTTGAGCTTCTCTACCGCCTTGCCATAAACATCAAAACGCTTCGACTGATATTCGACGCGATCAGGTTTGACACCGAGCCAGTCAAGATCGACTGCGATTGCCTGTGCGTATTCTTCTTTGGAGCGTTCAACATCGGTGTCGTCATAGCGCAGAATGAACTTGCCGCCATTCTTCTGTGCGAAAAGCCAGTTTGAAAGCGCAGTGCGCGTATTACCAATATGGATATAGCCCGTCGGCGACGGAGCAAAACGAACGGTTACTGTCATCTTATTGTCTTTCAGCGGTCGCGGAAGCGGTTCGTTATAGGGTAGCGGCGATCGCGTCCGAAATTCTTCTTGGTAATTTTAACACCGGGCGCCGATTGTCGGCGCTTGTATTCAGCCAGATAGAGCAAATGTTCGATCCGTTGAACGGTTTCGAGCGGATGCCCGCGTTTAGCAATCTCGGTGTTGCTCATTTCGTTTTCGACAAGGCATTCAAGAATATCGTCCAGAACCGGATAAGGTGGCAGACTATCCTGATCCGTCTGGTTTTCACGCAGTTCAGCAGACGGCGCCTTGGAGATGATGTTGTGCGGGATCACGTCACCCGATGGTCCGAGTGCGCCGTTCGGAACATGGCTGTTGCGCCATTCCGACATCGCATAGACCTGCATCTTGTAGACGTCTTTGATCGGATTGAACCCGCCATTCATGTCGCCATAAAGCGTCGCATAGCCTACCGACATTTCAGACTTGTTGCCGGTGGTGACAACCATCGAACCGAACTTGTTTGAAACAGCCATCAGAATGGTGCCGCGTGCGCGGCTTTGCAGGTTTTCTTCGGTAACGCCACTCTCGGTGCCTTCGAACAGCGGATGGAGCGCTTCAAGAAAGCCTTCAACTGGCGCAGAGATCGGAACAATATCGTACCGAACACCGAGCGCTTTTGCACAATCGGCCGCGTCTTTCAGAGATTCATCGGATGTATAACGGTAAGGTAGCATGATGCAGCGCACGCGATCCTTACCCAACGCATCGACGCCGAGAGCCGCGCAGATTGCCGAATCGATACCGCCCGAAAGCCCGAGCACCACATCCTTAAAACCGTTCTTGTTCACATAATCCCGCAAGCCCAGCATGCAGGCGGAATAATCAGCTTCAAGCCCTTCAGGAAGATTAGCCTTTTCGCCTTCGTCACAGCGCCAGCCGTCATTCTCTCTACGCCAAACGGTCAGCGTGATCTGCTCCTCAAACTGAGGCATTTGCAGACAGAGCGACCGGTCAGTGTTGAATGCAAACGATCCACCATCGAAAACCAGTTCATCCTGTCCGCCAACCTGATTGGCATAGACCATCGGTAACTCGGTTTCGATCACCTGCTTCAGGACAACCTGATGGCGCCGGTCCATCTTCGCACGATGATAAGGCGAACCATTCGGTACGAGCAAAATCTCTGCGCCGCTCTCAGCCAGCGTTTCCGCCACACCGAGTTCGCCCCAAATATCTTCACAGATTGGAATCCCGATGCGAACACCACGGAAATTGACTGGCCCAGGCATTGGGCCTGCCTGAAATACGCGCTTCTCGTCAAACTCGCCATAGTTGGGCAGATCGACCTTGAACCGTTCGGCAATGATCTCGCCGCCATCCAGAACTGCGATAGAATTGTGCAGACCGCTTTCACGGCTAAGCGGCGTGCCGATAATGACGCCTGGTCCGCCGTCGGCAGTGTCGCTCGCCAGCGCACGAACAGCCTTTTCACACGCAGCAAGAAAAGATGGTTTCAGAACCAGATCTTCCGGCGGATAGCCGGAGATGAACAATTCTGTAAACAAAATGAGATCGGCCTTCATCCTGGCCGCCTCAGCGCGTGCCGCGCGTGCCTTGGTCAGATTTCCGGCGATATCGCCCATGATGGGATTAAGCTGCGCAACGGCAATACGGAGCATGGCAAGATTCTCATGAGAGGCTAACATGCCCAAGCTTTAGCGCGCTTGGGCAAGCAAATGCAACGGATGCAATCAACAGACTACTCTGTTTGTCAGGCCAAATAGGTATTGGCGAGGATATAGCCCCAGATCGCGACGACGAACACAATGGAAATCAGAACAGCAAGAGAACCGCAGTCCTTCGCAATCTGAATTTCCTTGTGAAAATCCCGCGAGACGGCATCACACGTTGCCTCGATACCAGTGTTCAACACTTCCACGAGGATGAGAAACAAGATCGAGCCAGTCATGAAGAGGAAAGCGAGCCATGTCGGCGCAAGGAAAAAAGCCACCGGCAGAGACAGAAGAAACAGCACAAGCTCCTGTTGGACGGCCTTTTCATGTCCTGCGAGGTACTTCAGTGCTCGCATGGAATTAAGAAAGGCCAGGAAAATGCGCTGCATCATTACCCTCAATCAAATTGGTTACAGCTTGGCCCGAAAATCAGAGCCAATTTTCTGAAAGCATAAAGCGTCCTTTATGCATCCATTCAGACACATGCCGCTCCAAGGCAATCAATAGGTGAGTTTCCCCGAAATGCAACAGGGCGGAGATCGAAACCTCCGCCCTGCAAGCTCTAGAATGTTGGAAGCCGGTCAGGCACTCGCAACCTGCTTGTCCGCACCGGCATCGCGCTCCTTCTTGAGGAGTTCGGCCAGCAAAAACGCGAGTTCCAGTGCCTGATCGGCGTTGAGACGTGGATCGCAATGCGTGTGGTAACGATCGTGCAGATCTTCTGCCGAGATCGCACGCGCGCCGCCCGTGCATTCCGTCACATTCTTGCCGGTCATTTCGACATGGATACCACCCGGATGCGATCCTTCAGCGCGATGGATCGCGAAGAAGGACTCCACTTCCTTGAGGATACGGTCGAACGGACGCGTCTTGTAGCCACCGGCAGTGATCGTATTGCCGTGCATAGGATCGCATGACCATACGACCTTGCGACCTTCCTTCTCGACAGCACGGATAAGCTGCGGCAGATGATCACCAACCTTGTCGTAGCCAAAGCGCGCAATCAACGTCAGGCGCCCTGCTTCGTTTTCCGGATTCAGAAGATCGATAAGGCGGATGAGATCATCCGGCTGCAGCGACGGCCCACACTTGAGACCGAGCGGATTCTTGATTCCACGGCAGTATTCGATATGCGCATGGTCAGCCTGACGTGTGCGATCACCGATCCAGATCATGTGGCCGGACGTGCCGTACCAGTCGCCGGACGTCGAGTCCACACGAGTCAGCGCTTCTTCAAAGCCAAGAAGCAGCGCTTCATGGCTGGTGTAGAAATCGGTTTCACGCAGCGAATGATTGCTGTCAGCCGTGATCCCGATTGCACGCATGAAGTTCATGGTCTCGGAAATACGCTGCGCCAAAGCTGCATAGCGCTCTGCCTGCGGGCTCTTGCCGACAAAGCCGAGCATCCACTGGTGAACGTTCTCCAGATTAGCGTAACCGCCCTGGGCGAATGCCCGCAGCAGGTTAAGCGTAGCCGCCGACTGGCGATATGCCATGTCCTGACGCTGCGGATCGGGAATGCGCGATGCCGCGTCGAACTCGATACCGTTGATGATATCACCACGGTAGGACGGCAGTTCCACACCATTCAGCGTTTCCATGTCCGATGAACGTGGTTTGGCAAACTGACCGGCGATACGACCGACCTTCACGACGGGCTTCGACGCACCGAATGTGAGTACAACGGCCATCTGAAGAAAGACGCGGAAAAAGTCGCGGATGTTATCCGCGCCATGTTCAGCAAAACTTTCGGCACAATCGCCGCCCTGGAGCAGAAATGCCTTGCCTTCCGCCACTTCAGCCAGTTGCTGCTTGAGCTTGCGTGCTTCACCTGCAAAAACCAGCGGCGGATAGGTGCGAAGACGAGCCTCAACGTCGTTCAGAGCCTGTGCGTCCGGATAAAACGGCACTTGCTTGATCGGTTTGTTTCTCCAGGAATGCGGGGTCCAGTTCTTCGTCATTTGAGCACCTGTTTGCTTCTATCCGCTCGATTTCTCTCGGATTATATCCTCCTTACACGAATGCTGGAATCCTTTAACGGACAGCTCGCATCTGACAAAGATGACAGCCTGCCCCGGAAAACCGGCCTGCGTGGTCGCGCTGATATAATGCAGGCCGAGACTTTATGCCAGCAATAATCGTTAACCGGAGAAACCGGTCGCGAAAGAGTTAGCCGCCGACTTTCTCACCATTCACGACGCGATAGGTCGGCTTGTACATGGTGACCAGTTCTTCGGCCGCAGTCGGATGAACCGCCATCGTGCGATCGAAGTCATCCTTGGTCGCACCAGCCTTGAGGGAAATACCCAGAAGCTGAGCCATTTCACCGGCATCTGGCCCCATGATATGCGCCCCGACCACCCTGCGGCTCGCGGCATCAACGATGAGCTTCATCAGCATTTTTTCATTGCGGCCGGAAAGCGTGTTCTTCATAGGGCGGAACAGCGCTCGGTAAACCTCAAGTTCCGGATACTTCTTCGCAGCCTCATCTTCCGGCAAACCGACCGTGCCAATTTCTGGCTGAGAGAACACCGCCGTCGCAATCAATTCATGGTCGGGCTTCGTCGGATTGTCCTTGAACGCCGTTTCGAGAAAGCACATGGCTTCGTGAATTGCCACCGGCGTCAGCTGGACGCGGTTCGTAACATCACCGACGGCCCAGATATTCGCGACATTGGTACGCGAATAATCATCGACCGGAATTGCGCCAAGCTCATCCATCTTGACGCCAGCTCTCTCTAGCCCAAGACCCGTCGTGTTGGCCTTGCGCCCGATCGCCATCATTGCCTGACCGACTTCCAATGTATCGCCATTGTTCAACGCGATTTTCAGATTACCGTCGGACTGCTTCTCGATTTTCTCGAAAACCGCTTCGCAAATGATACGGATACCTTTTGCTTCCATGGTTTCATGCAAAAGATGGCGCAAGTCCGGGTCGAAACGGGAGAGGATTTCCTTGCCTCGATACACGAGTGTCGTTTCGACGCCAAGGCCGTGGAATATGTTCGCGAACTCAACAGCGATATATCCGCCACCCGCAATGGCAATCGCTTTCGGCAGCTCAGCGAGATGAAACGCTTCGTTGGAGCTGATGCAATATTCATGTCCAGGCATAGATTCGGGCATGCTCGGATGACCGCCGGTCGCAATCAATATCTGGTCTGCAGTAACGCGACGACCGTCTGCCTTCAGCTCGACAGTATGTTCATCGATCAATTCGGCGCGGCTGGCAAAAATTTCGACATCGGAATTCTGGAGGCCCTTGGTGTAGAGCCCTTCAAGCCGGGCAATTTCTTTGTCCTTGGCATCGATCAGCTTTTTCCAGTCAAACGTCGATGTGCCGACCTCCCAACCATAGCCGACTGCATCCTCGAAATGCTCAGGAAACTGCGAAGCATAGACGAAGAGTTTCTTCGGTACGCAGCCACGAATAACGCAGGTTCCGCCCATGCGATATTCTTCTGCAAGACCGACCTTTTTGCCCATGGCCCCAGCGAGACGCGCTGCCCGAACACCGCCAGAACCGCCGCCGATAACAAAAAGATCATAGTCGAAGCCGGTCATGGGATTCTCCAATAGAAATTAGGTTGGCTGTTATGTAAGCAAAAGAAAAAGCCCGGCCAAGGGACCGGGCTTTCAAATTCCTCGTTACCGCAAAAATTACTGCTGCGCAGGCTGTGCCGGAGCTGCAGCAGCGCCAGCCTGTGCCGCCAGAACCTCAGCTACGCCGGTCGCCAGATCACGGGCGATGCCATTCTGCCAGATATTTGCTGCTTTCACGACTTCGCGCGTCACAATCGGGCCTTCGGACAGGAGCTTCTTGCCTGCGGGCGACGTATAGAATGCTGCTATGGCTTTGAGTTCGTCTTCGGAAAACGCTTTTGCATAGGCGCGAGCGGATTCGGTTTCGAGATCGGCACGACGGGAAGCAAGAGCGAGAGCCTTGTCATCGACAGTCTTCGTGATCAGGGCTTCCAGATTCGGATCTTTCTGGATCAGTTCACCCTTGAGGGAGCGCGCTGCGTTCGGCAGAATTTCGTCGAACTGCTCAGTAGCACTAATCGCAGAAATAGCAGCACGGGCAGCTTCCAGATGAGCTTCAGTGATTTCCTGTGCCGAAGCTGCATGAATGCCCGACATCAGTACGAGCGCGGAAAACGGTGCAATCAGACGGCGAAAGCCAGTTGCCGGGATCATAAGGTCAGTACTCCGTTCAATCAGTTCAAGACCGGTTCATGGTGCGGATGCCGTCGTTGCCGGCAACCACTGCCGCACGCGCCAGTCCGATGAAAAGTCCGTGCTCGACAACGCCTGGAATTGCGAAGAGAGCGTCAGATAGTGTCTTTGGATCGGGAATGCGGCCAAAAGATGCATCCACGATATAATGCCCACCATCTGTTACGAAGGGTGAGCCATCTTTTAAACGCAGTGCCAGTGGGCCTGCAAGACCACACTTCGCAGCTGCCTCTTCAATCGCGTGCATGGTAGCACCGAGACCGAAGCGATTGACTTCTATAGGCAGTGGAAAACGCCCAAGCGCCTCAACTACCTTTGAGCTGTCGGCAATAACGATCATTGCGTCAGATGCCGCAGCCACGATCTTTTCACGAAGAAGCGCTCCACCGCCGCCCTTGATGAGCGAAAGGTTGGTATCGACTTCATCGGCACCATCCACGGTAAGATCGAGATGAGGCGTTTCATCGAGCGTCGTAAGCGGAACCCCGAGTTCCTCGCAAAGTTTTGCGGTGCGTTCGGAAGTAGGCACTCCAATGATCTTGAAGCCGTTGCTTACCTTGTCGGCAAGCAGGCGCACGAATTCCTCGGCTGTCGAACCAGTACCAATCCCCAGACGCATTCCGTCCTTGACGTGCGTGAGCGCTTCTGCGGCTGCTGCGATTTTCAGCTTGCGAGCTTCGTCCATACTTGAATTCCCGATATTCCCCTGCGGATTCTCATTGTGGTCCGGTTCGCCTCTAGCATGCGGACGCGGCACAACAAAGCGCCTATTCGAACTATGACGCAGAATTTCGGTTTTTAGAGCGCATCCCGATCGCGAGGTTGAGCCGAAGTCGACAATCAGATAGGACTTCCTTATTCCCCATTTCACACACGAGAAGCTAATGTCTGCTGCCAACCCCAAGCCCATCATCGTTTTCGATCTCGACGGAACCCTTGTCGACA
Source organism: Ochrobactrum sp. XJ1 (assembly GCF_024701725.1). Lineage (NCBI taxonomy): Bacteria > Pseudomonadati > Pseudomonadota > Alphaproteobacteria > Hyphomicrobiales > Brucellaceae > Ochrobactrum > Ochrobactrum sp. XJ1. The sequence goes on along the minus strand of NZ_VDGD01000012.1, from coordinate 128,191 downwards.
CAGCACCAGACCTTCTCGACAGTCTCAATCACTGCCTCGCTATATCGGGCCTGAAAACAGCAGATCGTGAATCGTTACGCAGATTCGTAGGGCAAGGCGGGCGCGTCATGATCGAGCGTGCTTTCGCTGCGCAGAAGAAACAGGCTGACGAAGCACTGCTCGACAACCTCGTGGAAGAGTTCCGCGAACATTATGCGGATCACATGCCGGGACATTCAACCTTTTTCCCAGGCGTTGTGGAAGCAATGGACCGCTTCTCGGCAAGTGGCTACGAGTTGGCAGTTTGCACGAACAAATTTGAGGCCTTGTCGGTAAAACTCCTGACTTCCATGGGTGAAGCCGAACGATTTGCTGCAATCTGCGGAGCCGATACATTTGCTTATCGCAAGCCTGATCCGCGCCATCTCACCGAGACCATCGTACGGGCTGGTGGCAATCGTGAACGGGCAATCATGGTCGGGGATAGCCGAACCGACATCGACACCGCAAAAGCTGCAGGCATCCCCGTTGTTGCCGTCGACTTTGGGTATACCGATCTTCCCGTGCAGCATTACGATCCAAGCCGTGTGATTTCGCATTTTGACGAGTTCACCCTCGAAATGGCCGAACAGCTCATCGATGCGGTCACCGATCCCGTATAAAGGGAGAATGGTAAATGATTACGCAGCGTTTTCTTATATTTGGCTTTGTTTTCTTAGCCACGGTATCAACAGCGTCTGCGAACGACGGATCGCCGGGACTGCCCGGCGTTCAGGCTCAAAAACCCATTGTGACCGCCCCGCCGCCTGCTCCCGAACCGGAACAGGCACCAAGCGGTAACTGGAAAAATTTTCGTGTTGGCAATACTGACGTTTCGGTCTCTGGAAGCATCACGATTGATGTCGGCACCAAGAACAGCCGGACGTCCGGTCGTTAATTGCGAGAGGATCGCACCAATGCCGACAGGACAGCAGGTATCTGAGCAGGCAAATCTTCCGCAATAAGTCCATGGCCAAAGCGTCGCGCAGCGTCCGCATGCATCCACACGGAAGCACAGGCCGCTGCAAATGCGGGCATCTTTTGAGCAAGCAGGCCGCACACAATTCCCGTCAAGACATCGCCTGATCCTGCAGTGGCGAGCAGCGGGGTTCCATTGGCATTGACCACTGCCAGACCACCCGGTTCTGCGATCACGGTATCGGGACCTTTATATATAAGGACTGCGTTAGCACGCCTTGCAGCCTCGCGAGCCTTTTCGATCTTTGATGTCGAACTCTTTGCTATATCTGGAAAAAGCCGCCGGAACTCTCCCTCATGTGGTGTAAGCACAAGAGCAGTCTTTATGCCCTGTCGCTTATCGAAAAGCTCAGCTGGATTCTGCTCAAAGGCCGTAATCCCGTCGGCATCAAGAACCAAACCATGAAACCCCTCAGCCTCACCGCTTGCGAGAAACAGGGCGTGCTCACGCGCGAACGCGGGATTTCCATAGCCCGGACCGAGTACCGCTGCTGCGACCTTACGTTCGGCAAAGAACTGTCGAACATCCCTCAAACCACGGGTTTCACGGATCATGATACTGGTCAAATGCGTGGCATTGACCGTCATAGCATCGGGTGGAGAAAGAAGTGTTACCGCACCAGCTCCACTACGGGCCGCGGCGAGGGCTGATAAGCGTGCAGCACCTGTCGAATGAGCGCCACCGGAAAACACGGCTGCATGGCCGCGACTATACTTATGGGCCTCAACGCCAGATACTGGCAGGGCGCTTGCCCAAAGGTCTGGAGCATTCTCGAATGCATGCGGTTCGATCGCCGCGAGTATGTGATCGGGAATGCCGATATCGGCCGCATGAAGTACACCGCAATGCGCCCTTCCCGGTTGTAGCAAATGGCCGGGTTTCTTGCGAAAGAACGTAACTGTTGCTCGTGCACGGATCGCCGTTCCGAGGATATGGCCGCTTTCACCGGATATGCCGCTAGGTAAATCAACCGCCACAACCGGCACATCAGAAGTGTTCACAGCATCAATCGCAACGCCTTCAGCTCCGTGAACATCGCGGGCGAGGCCTGCGCCAAATAATGCATCGATTACGCCACCGAAACTCGCGACCGAAAATTCACCTAAGTTCGAGACAGGCCCCTTGTAGAACAACGACGCACGCATGGCATCGGAGCCTTTCCTCGGGGGAGCGGATGCGAAGCACACAACTTCCAAACCCGTTTCCAGGAGAAACTGCGCCGCGATGTAGCCGTCGCCACCATTGTTGCCAGGCCCGCACAGAACAGCAACTGGAGCATTGCGAGGAAACATCCGCTGTGCAACCTCTGCGACGGCCCGGCCTGCAGCAAGCATCAGTGAGAAACCATCCTTGATACCAGCCTCGATCGTCTGGCGATCCGCTTCTGCCATTTCCTGCGGGGTCAGCAACTCGTACATCGCGTACCTTCTCAATACGGGGTCTCATTGTGATTAAATACGCGGCACCGGACTTTATGCAAGCTTGCCCTCTTTTGATGCACAATGACTAATTTTTAGACAGATAAACCAGAATGATAGTGCCTATTTCATACCCGTCAGCAGAGTCCCGCTTGCACAAGCGTCATGAATAGTGCCACTCTGCCTGCGGATGAACGAAATCGAAGAAATTTTTTATACAGACTTCAAACTGGCACACTTCATGCTTCTCTATTGGTGAAACGGGCACAATGTCCATTTCCGTAGAAGAGCGGAGACCATTCTCTGATGAAAAAGATCGAAGCCATCATTAAGCCCTTCAAGCTGGATGAAGTGAAGGAAGCCCTTCAGGAAGTCGGCTTACAGGGGATCACTGTCATCGAAGCCAAGGGCTTCGGACGACAGAAAGGTCATACCGAGCTTTACCGCGGCGCCGAATATGTCGTCGACTTTCTTCCCAAGGTGAAAGTTGAAGTCATCGTCGCAGACGAAACCGTGGACAGCGCCATCGAAGCCATCCGCAAGGCTGCCCAGACGGGACGCATCGGCGACGGCAAGATTTTCGTCTCCAACATCGAAGAAGTTATCCGTATCCGTACCGGTGAATCCGGCGTGGACGCAATCTGATAATACCTGCGTACAATCCATCGTCGTGCAAACAGGGAATTAAAATGACGACTGCCAACGATATTCTCAAACAAATCAAAGACAACGACATCAAGTTCGTCGACCTTCGCTTCACCGACCCGAAGGGCAAACTGCAGCACGTTACGATGGATATCGGCCTCGTCGACGAAGAAATGTTTGTCGACGGCGTGATGTTCGACGGCTCTTCCATCGCCGGTTGGAAAGCCATCAATGAATCCGACATGGTTCTGATGCCGGATCCGACGACGGCCCATATCGACCCGTTCTTCGCTCAATCCACGCTGGTCATCCTTTGTGACATTCTTGACCCGATCTCGGGTGAAGCCTATGGCCGCGATCCGCGCACGACCGCAAAGAAGGCGGAAGCCTACATGAAGTCGCTCGGTATCGGCGACACGGTCTATGTCGGTCCGGAAGCTGAATTCTTCGTCTTTGATGACGTGAAGTACAAGGCTGACCCGTACAATACCGGTTTCAAGCTCGACTCGACCGAACTGCCGTCGAACGACGATACTGAATATGAAACAGGCAATCTCGGCCACCGTCCGCGCGTCAAGGGCGGCTATTTCCCGGTACCGCCGATCGACAGCGCGCAGGACATGCGCTCGGAAATGCTGACCGTCCTCACCGAAATGGGTGTCACGGTTGAAAAGCATCACCATGAGGTTGCTTCCGCACAGCACGAACTCGGCGTGAAATTCGATACGCTGGTCCGCAACGCCGACAAGATGCAGATCTACAAGTATGTCGTGCATCAGGTTGCCAATGCCTATGGCAAGACCGCAACCTTCATGCCGAAGCCGATCTTCGGTGACAACGGTTCGGGCATGCACGTCCATTTCTCGATCTGGAAAGAAGGCAAGCCAACCTTCGCTGGTAACGAATATGCCGGCCTGTCGGAAAACTGCCTTTACTTCATCGGTGGCGTCATCAAGCACGCCAAGGCCGTGAATGCCTTCACCAACCCGTCGACCAACTCTTACAAGCGTCTGGTTCCGGGTTACGAAGCCCCGGTTCTGCTTGCCTACTCGGCTCGCAACCGTTCGGCTTCGTGCCGTATTCCATTCGGCAATTCGCCGAAGTCCAAGCGTCTGGAAGTTCGTTTCCCTGATCCGGCGGCAAACCCGTATCTGTGCTTTGCTGCCCTGCTCATGGCTGGTCTTGACGGCATCAAGAACAAGATTCATCCCGGTCAGGCCATGGACAAGGATCTTTACGATCTGCCTGCCAAGGAACTGAAGAAGATTCCGACCGTCTGCGGTTCGCTGCGTGAAGCACTGCAGTCGCTCGATAAGGATCGTGAATTCCTCAAGGCTGGCGGCGTGTTCGATGACGATCAGATCGACAGCTTCATCGAACTCAAGATGGCCGAAGTGATGCGTTATGAAACGACGCCGCATCCGGTCGAGTACGACATGTACTACTCGGTTTAAGAAAGCTGCGCGGGCGTTAATGCGTTCGCGCCATTTCTTTTGCTCTTACCGAGGGGAACGACGCGCAAGACTTGATGATTGCGCGCGCAAAAGAAACCCCGGCATTGCCGGGGTTTCTTTATTAGATCAATGCGATAAGTCTGATATTTAAAGTGCTTTGAGCACGCGCGCCGCCATCATCATTTCAATTTCGCGGTTTTCTCGCCGCTCTATGGCTTCCGCGTCCGAACCCCAATGCTCGATAGTCCAGTCCTCATCAATATGAGCCAGATTCCAGCCTTGCTCTGCTGTTATTTCACCCTTTGCGATAGCAAGTGCAATAATCGCTGACCCGGTCAGCGTCGTCATTGTATGCAGTGATGCCAGCGCGATTGGGTCTTTGAAACCAGCCAGATGAACACCGAATGCCGCGATGGCTTCCCGAGGCTGTTCAACGTGCATTACACCTTCGGCAAGTGAAAAACGTGCGCCAAGGCCTTCCATCCAATCGATCAGCGGATCCCATTGCTCGGTCTGCCGGGAAACGAGTTCCTGCGGACTATCGGCGCGATAGCAAAGCATATCCGTGCCCGCGAAACGCAAAATGTCCTCAAAAACTGCCTGTGGATCCTGCGCAATCCCGTCAATCGCTGTGTTGACGAGACGGGTCGCAGGCATTTTCCCCGGGTCGATAACCTTTTCCTGAGCGGTGAATTCATCCGCTACAATCTGGGCCGCCGCCTTGGTCGGCAACAGCAGCAGATTGCGAGCCGGCGTCTTGACAGGGCGACCATCCAGATGGACGGCAAAGCCGCCTTCAACTTCCGCCACTTCTGCCTTTTCGTAGAAGCGTTTAGGCAGTTGCGCCAGCATCTGCTTTTGTGCCCGCACGATCGGGTTTTCGTCCGAAAGCTGCTTTCCTGCTTCAAGATCACTCAAAATATCACGCATAGATTTGTCCAGTTCAGTGTCGCTGACTTGGTGGAAGGCTCAACAACTAGAGAACCTGTTCGTCCATACCTTGCAGCAATGCATGGAGTTCAGATGGCGTGTCCAGAATGTGATGGGCGCCAGATTCAATCAGTCCCTGTCGGTTATGATACCCCCAGGAGACGCCCACCGCCATAGCCGCCGCCGCGCGTGCCATCTGCATATCATAAACAGCATCGCCGATAACAATTGTCTGGCTGGGTTCCATCCCCATTTCCGCACAGGATTCAAGCACCATGGCCGGGTGTGGTTTCGACGGGCAATCGTCAGCAGTACGCGTCACCACGAAATGATGCCCGATGCCATGACGTTCGAAAACAGAGCGGACGCCACGCTGGGATTTTCCGGTCACTATGCCAAGCAGAAGATCGTCCCTCGCCCCGAGCTCCGTCAGAAGCGGCATAATTCCATCGTAGAGCGGCTCCGTGAAATCGGGCGCCTGTCGCAACATCACAAAGTTTTCCTTGTAGCGTTGCGTCAACCAATGCACCTGCTCATCCGGCTCGCGATCCAGAATCTTAGCAATAGCCAGATGCAGCGACAGGCCGATGATCGAATGCGTTTCCTCGATTCCGGGAGGTTCCAGACCGGCATCTGCGAAGCTCGTAGCCATGCATCTGTGAATGAAGTCACCGCTGTCGACCAGCGTACCGTCGCAATCGAAAAGGACCAGTTTCATCGGGCGTTGGTGACCTTTGCCGGCTTGTTGATAATCATCAGTCCGCAACCAATCAGCGCAAGAGCCGCGAATATTTTCCAGCTCAGAAGCTCATTCAGGATCAGACCGCTCAATAACACGCCGAAAGCGGGCGTGAGAAAGGCGAAATTAGAAAGTTTCGATGCCGGATAACGGCGCACCATCCAGAACCAGAGCGGATAGGTGAAAGCCACCACGAATATCGCCTGAAAGAGAAACGCCGATATGGACAAGACATCCGGGCTACGAAGCAATGGGCCGCTCAACGCGATGAATGGCAGCGGCACCAGTGTCGCGACCACCAGCTGATAAAGAAGCGTCTTTTCTGGAGCCGTATAGGCAAGCCGGGTTCGCTTGATAACCAGTGTGGTAAGCCCCCACAGCACACCTGACACCAGGGCCAGCATATCACCATAGATCGCATGCGGCCCCGGTCGGCTGACATGATCGGAGAAGACGAGAAACACACCCAGAAAGGCGATACACATGCCAACGAAGGCCCGGACAGACATCCGCTCGCCGAGAAGGAAATGACTGCCAATAGCGACCCAGAACGGCATAACGTTCATCATGAGCGTGACGCGCCCCACGCTCGTCAGCTCCATCGCCAGAAAAATCAGGACAAATTCGCTTCCGAACAACAGCCCGGCTGCAATTCCGGCCCAGAGCGTGCCATCACGCTTGAAAAGCGGAATACGGCGCCAGTAACACCAGAGAAAAACGCACAGGCCACCGAGCGCAGCACGCCCCGCTGCCATCAGCATGGGATTGAACCCTCGATTGCCGATCTTGATGGCAACCTGATTGAGCCCCCAGCTGAACATGATGAACATGACCAGCATGATGGCCAGTCCATCGAACGAAACTCGTCCCTCGGACGATCCCCCCGCTTCGCCTGACATTTTTAATCTTCCGCACTTTCCTCATCAAAGCCGAGCAGGTTCCACGACTGAACCATATGCGGCGGCAGTGGCGCGGTCACATCGATAGTACCGCCCGACGGGTTTGGAATACGAATACGGCGCGCATGAAGATGCAGACGTTTTTGTATACCGCCCGGGAATTCCCAATTCTGGTCAGCTTCAAAATACTTTGGATCACCGATGATAGGATGACCGATATAGGCCGCATGAACGCGCAACTGATGGGTTCTGCCGGTATAAGGCTCCATCTCCAGCCAGGTCAGATTGTTCCCTGCCTTCTCAATGATGCGATAATATGAGACAGCGTGATCGGAATCCGGCTCACCATGCTGGCAAACACGCATCTTGTCGCCATCCGGTGTCTGTTCCCTGACCAGCCAGGTGGAAATTTTGTCTTCGCGCTTGCGTGGAACGCCTTTGACCAAAGCCCAATAGGTCTTTTTGGTGTCGCGTTCACGGAAGGCGGTGGTCAACGCCTGCGCTGCGCCCCGCGTACGAGCAACGACAAGCACGCCCGATGTGTCACGGTCGATACGATGCACAAGACGCGGTTTTTCGCCCTTCTTGTTGCGCCATGCCTCCAGCATTCCATCAACATGACGCGATACGCCTGAACCGCCCTGCACGGCGAGACCTGCAGGCTTGTTGAAAACATACACTTTCGGGTCTTCATAAAGAAGCATCTGTGAAAGCACGTCGCCGTCCTGCTGACTGCGGATTGTGCGCGCCGTGACCGGGCCGACGGCCTTTTCATCGACGCCAAGAGGTGGAATACGAACAGTCTGTCCGGCCTGAATACGCGTATCTGCCTTGGCCCTTGAGCCGTCGATACGAACTTGCCCCGACCGCAGAAGCTTCTGCAGATGGCCGAAACCCAGCCCCGGATAATGGACCTTGAACCAGCGGTCGAGCCGCATGCCCGCCTCGCCTGTATCCACAATCTTCTGTTCAACGCCTGCCATGGAGAAACCCGATCAACTCTTGCTATTGCGGTGCGTACGCGCGCGCCGGTCATTAAGTCCTGTCAATAGACGCGAGTTCCGACGATTGCTAGGCGGAATTCCTGAAAACTGCAATTTGGCTGCTTTAGCCGAAACTGGTCCAGCAATCCCTAAAGAATTCCATTTCGACTACTGAATCTTCACACTCGGTTACACACGTTCTTAATTTATGGTCGATCTTGACACCCAATCGCCACTTCTTGTCGTCATCAGATATTGATAGAACTAAGGGGCTATACCATTTAGTCCCGTGAAATAGAACGAGCGGGAGTGCGAAAGTGTCATTGCTCAAAATCTACTGGCGAGCCATGGAATACCTTGCGGTCGAAAAGACTGCAACGATTACCATGTGTGTCGCCAGCGTGCTGGTTGCCCTGGTCACACTTGCCGAACCTATTCTGTTCGGTCGGGTCATTCAGGCTATCTCCGATAAGGGCGACATCTTCTCGCCTCTTGCGATGTGGGCTGCGCTTGGCGGCTTCAACATCGTTGCTGCAGTCTTCGTGGCGCGCGGAGCCGACCGCCTCGCACACCGCCGTCGTCTGGGCGTGATGATCGATTCTTATGAGCGTCTCATCACTATGCCGCTTTCGTGGCACCAGAAGCGCGGTACATCCAACGCACTCCACACGCTGATCCGCGCAACAGACTCGCTTTTCACGCTCTGGCTCGAATTCATGCGCCAGCATCTGACGACCGTGGTTGCTCTGGCAACGCTCATTCCGGTTGCAATGAGCATGGATATGCGCATGTCGCTGGTGCTCATTGTGCTCGGTGTCATCTATGTGATGATTGGCCAGCTCGTCATGCGCAAGACCAAGGATGGTCAGACCGCTGTCGAAAAGCATCACCACAAGCTGTTCGAACATGTGAGCGATACGATCAGCAACGTCTCGGTTGTGCAGAGCTATAACCGCATCGCGTCGGAAACCCAATCTCTGCGTGATTATGCCAAGAACCTGGAGAAGGTACAGTTTCCTGTTCTCAATTGGTGGGCGCTGGCCAGCGGCCTGAACCGCATGGCATCGACCTTCTCAATGGTGGTGGTTCTCGTTCTCGGCGCTTACTTCGTTACCAAGGGCCAGATGCGCGTCGGCGATGTAATTGCCTTTATCGGCTTTGCACAGCTGATGATCGGTCGTCTCGACCAGATCAGCGCCTTCATCAACCAGACCGTTACGGCACGCGCCAAGCTTGAAGAGTTCTTTCAGATGGAAGATGCCACGGCTGATCGTCAGGAGCCCCAGAGCGTCTCAGACCTGAACGACGTCAAGGGCGACATCATTTTCGACAATGTAACCTTCGAGTTTCCGAACTCCGGCCAGGGCGTCTATGATGTATCGTTTGAAATCAAGCCGGGACAGACGGTGGCCATCGTCGGCCCAACCGGTGCAGGCAAGACGACGCTCATCAATCTGTTGCAGCGCGTCTTTGATCCGGCAGCTGGCCGCATCACGATCGACGGAACAGATACGCGTACCGTCAGCCGTCGTTCGCTGCGTCACGCCATCGCAACCGTCTTTCAGGATGCAGGCCTGTTCAATCGATCGGTCGAGGAGAATATTCGTGTCGGTCGCGAAAGCGCCACGCATGAGGAAGTGCATGCTGCAGCACGTGCCGCAGCAGCCCACGACTTCATTCTGGCCAAGAGCGATGGCTACGATACGGTTGTCGGCGAACGCGGCTCACAGCTTTCGGGCGGTGAACGTCAGCGCCTTGCGATTGCGCGCGCAATCCTGAAGGATTCGCCGATCCTCGTTCTGGATGAAGCCACCAGTGCGCTTGACGTTGAAACCGAAGAGAAGGTGAAGCAGGCGGTTGACGATCTCAGCCACAACCGCACGACCTTCATCATTGCTCACCGTCTTTCTACAGTCCGCTCCGCCGATCTGGTCCTTTTCATGGACAAGGGCCACCTGGTCGAAAGCGGCAGCTTCGATGAACTGGCCGCACGCGGCGGTCGCTTTACCGACCTTCTTCGTGCTGGCGGCCTCATGCTGGAGGACAAAGCGCCCAAAGCTGTCGAGGGTAGCAATGTGATGCCGTTCCCGTCCAAGGGCGCGGTGGGCTAAATCATAGAGCTTTCAAATGAAAAGCCCGCGATGATCTCATCGCGGGCTTTGTCTTCATGGCCTAAAATCTAAAACGGTACCTCGAAGCGGAGCCCATCATATCCCGGTTCGACATTGCCCGGTGTCTCACGCATGACGGTCTCGTAATCGAGTGGAACGTGCATATGCGTGAGAATGGCGCGCTTGGGCGCCAGCTTCTCGATCCATTCCAGCGCTTCGCCAAGCGAGAAATGGCTTGGATGTGGGCGGTATTGCAATGCATCGATGACGAGCACGTCGGCCCCGCCCAAATACTTGAGGCTTGTTTCAGGGAAAGCGCTCACATCGGTGCAATAAACAACATATCCGATACGAAAGCCGAGCGATTCAATATCGCCGTGCACCTGACTAAACGGCTCGAAGCGGATTGGGCCACCCGCTCCCGATATGGAAAACGGCGTCTCCGGAGCAATGTCGTGCATGCTGAGGATCGGCGGGTAGCTCGATCCGGCAGGTGTTTCGAAACAATAGCCAAATGCCTCGAAGAGCCGGTTCCGCGTCAATCGATTGGCATAGACATCCATGAGACGACGATTTTCAACGACATATGTGCGAAGATCGTCGACACCGTGAATATGGTCAGCATGCGGATGTGTATAAACAGCCGCATCGAGGCTGTGTGCGCCTGCATCAATCATCTGAGCACGGAAATCCGGCCCGGTATCGATCACAACTGTTGTGCTGTTACCTGTATCGTCAAATCGCTCAACCAATAGCGATGCGCGACGACGTTTGTTTCTCGGATTATTGGGATCGCAACTGCCCCAATCGCCATTGATACGCGGCACTCCGGGCGACGAACCACAGCCCAGAACCGTGAAACGCAGGCAATTTTTGGGGGGAGTCACGCTCAATCTTCCCCCCTTACAATGCCAGTGTAGGCCGAGGCATCTTGGAAAACAGCCTGAACACATTGTCGCTCGTGATACGCGCGACTTCGTCATTGCTCACGCCAATTGTCTCAGCCAGCACGGCCGCCGTATGCTGCACGAAAGACGGTTCGTTACGCTTGCCCCGGTGCGGCAACGGAGCAAGGAACGGCGCATCCGTTTCCACCAGCAGGCGGTCACGCGGAACGATGGTCGCTATTTCGCGGATCTCCGGTGAGTTCTTGAAAGTCAGAATCCCTGAGAAAGAAACATAACCGCCGAGCGCGATGCCCTTTTCAGCCAGAGCACGACCGGAAGAGAAGCAGTGCAGGATAAACGGAAAAGCGCCCTTCTCCGTCTCACGCTCCAGTATCTCGGCCATATCCTCATCCGCACTGCGGGCATGAATGACTAACGGCAACTGAGTCCGACGCGCCGCCTCGATGTGTACGAGGAAACCTTGGCGCTGCGCTTCCGGTGGGGCATAGTCGTAGTGATAATCGAGACCCGCCTCGCCTATGGCGACAACCTTCGGATGTTCCGAAAGACGCACGAGATCATCAGCCGTAATATCGAGTTCTTCATGCGCGTTGTTCGGATGGGTGCCGACCGAGCAATAAACGGAATCATAGGCTTCCGCGATCGCACGGATCGTATCGAATTTCTTCACCCTCGTGGAAATCGTCACCATGCGCCTAACTCCGGCATCCAGAGCGCGCTGAACAATATCATCACGCTCCGGTTCAAAGTCGGCAAAGTCGAGGTGACAATGACTGTCGACAAGCATCATCGAACTCAGTTCTGTTCTTCTGTTTCCACATAGCGCGGAAATACCGGCTGCGGGGCTGGCAGATCGGCCCCCCCGACAAGCTGGCTTGCCGTAACGTCAGAGAACTGACGCTTGTCGGCAGGAATTGCCAGTATGTCGAGAAGCTTTTCTGCCGACTGCGGAATGAACGGCTGCACCATAATGCCGACACGGCGAATGACTTCAGCTGTTACATAAAGGACAGTGCCCATGCGTGCAGGATCGGTCTTGCGCAGAGCCCAAGGCTCCTGCCCTGCGAAGTAACGATTGGCTTCCGCAACGACGGCGAAGATCGCGCCGAGCGCCAGATGCAGCGCTTGGTCGTCCATAGCTTTACGCGCCGTTTCCAGCGCCGCATCGGCCTGATCGAGAATGGCTTTATCCGCGTCGGAGAATTCACCCGGAACCGGAACCTTACCTTCGCAATTCTTGGCGATCATCGACAGCGAACGCTGCGCCAGATTACCGAGATCATTGGCCAGATCGGCATTGGTGCGGTTGACGATGGCGTCATGACTGTAGCTGCCGTCCTGACCGAATGGTACTTCACGCATCAGGAAATAGCGCAGCTGATCGAGCCCATAACGTTCAACGAGACCGAAGGGATCGATCACATTGCCAAGGGACTTCGACATTTTCTCGCCGCGGTTGAACAGGAAGCCATGTGCGAAAACCCGCTTCGGCAGCGGAATACCAGCAGACATCAGGAATGCAGGCCAATAGACAGCGTGAAAGCGCGAGATATCCTTGCCGATGATATGCGCATCGGCAGGCCAATAACCCCACTTTTCATCCGAAGTATCAGGATAGCCAAGAGCAGTAATGTAATTGGTCAGGGCGTCGACCCAGACATACATGACGTGTTTCTCGTCACCCGGCACCGGAATGCCCCAGTCGAATGTCGTACGCGAAATCGACAGGTCCTTCAGACCCGACTTTACGAAGCTCACGATCTCGTTGCGACGTTCCGCAGGCATGATGAAGCCCGGATTCTTCTCGTAAAGATCGAGCAATTTGTCCTGATAGGCTGAGAGACGGAAGAAATAGCTTTCTTCCTCAACCCATTCGACAGGAGTCCCTTGCGGACCGTAGCGCACACCATCCTCGCGGACTTCCGTTTCCTCTTCGCCGTAATAGGCTTCGTCACGCACGGAATACCAGCCGGCATATCCACCCTTGTAGATATCGCCATTGTCAACCATCGCTTTCCAGATAGCCTGACTCGCCTTGTAATGGCGCTCTTCCGAGGTGCGAATATAGTCGTCATTCGAGCTGTTCAGCACATCCGCCATCTGGCGGAACGCAGCCGTATTGCGATCTGCGAGCTCGCGCGGCGTAATGCCTTCCTTGCGCGCGCTCTGCAACATCTTGATGCCGTGTTCGTCCGTACCGGTCAGAAAGAAAACATCCTTGCCATTCAGGCGCTGAAAACGCGCCATTGCATCGGTCGCGATCAACTCATACGCGTGGCCGATGTGCGGCTTTCCGTTCGGATAAGCAATCGCGGTGGTGATGTAATATTTTTCGCGGCTCATTATGGACCCGGTCTTTCGAAGTTTGAAAGCGCGCCTGAATGATTAGCAGACACACGAGGAGAAAATTATCAGCGGTGACATAACGCATGTCAGCGGCCATGTCACGCAAGCGGAGGCTGACCGGAACGAAAAGCGCGATGCGTTTTTTCCAAAAGGATTACCACAGCTTGCCGGCGGTCGAGATTGTAGGTTTCAGCATCCACGGTCTCGCGTACGAGATCACTCCAGAAACGCGACCAGCGATCTGCATCACGCAGTTGCCCTGCCTCCGCACGACGACGAGCTTCGATTGCAACCTGCCCAAGCAGATGATCACGGAACAGCTCATATTGAACCTCCGACTCACGACCATTCAATATGCCGCCGAGCGCCTGCGCTTTCGGCAAATCGAAATTTTGTCCTTCGAGAAGGGAATCGACAGTGTCGGAGATTTCGATACCGCCATTCGCTACCAGCAGAAGTGCCTTACGCACACTGCCTTCCGATCGCTGGAGCAGTGTTTGCGTAACAGCATCAGCCTGCATTCCGACACCGGGACCGACATGTGTCAAGGCATCCGTCAACCCAGCATCGTCGAGTGGCTTGAAGCCGATGCTCTGGCAACGCGACCGGATTGTCGGGAGCAAGCGTCCCGCCGAATGGGAAATCAGGATAAAGAGCGCCCGTGCAGGAGGCTCTTCCAGGGTTTTCAGGAGTGCATTGGCGGCATTGCGGTTCATATCATCGGCAGGGTCGACAATAACGATGCGCCAAGCGTGGTCTGATGCCGTTCTGGTCAGAAAATGTGTAACCCGGCGGATTTCCTCCACAGGAATACCCGTTTTGAATTTCCCGGTCTTCTGATCGAATGGGCGATTAATATGCAGGACAGCGGGATGCATCCCGCCTGCAATCTGTCGCCAGAGCGGTCTTGCAAAATCCGGAACAGCAATATGCTCCGGCGCCTCGCTATTGTCGCCATGCGCCAGCATATGCCCTGCCAGGTGAAAAGCGAGCGTTGCCTTGCCGATCCCCTGCGCACCTTCAAAGAGCAGCGCATGATGCATACGCCCCTCGCGATAGGCTTGCGCCAAAAAGTCACTAATCTCCCGGTGCCCGGCAACATAATCACTCGCAGAAGGCTCTGGTACACCCTCAATGGAATCGTGCGCTTTAGGGACGTCGAGTTCCTCAATCACAACAACCCCCTTTCCTTCAAAGCACTATCAACCTCTTTTGCGACATCACTTGCAATCTGGTCTTGCAGGCGATCAGCATCGATCACCTTGCAGCGTTCAGGTTCCGCCTCGGCGATTGCGAGAAAGGCTTGCCGTCGTGCCTCGTGCACCGCAATATCTTCCTTCTCGAACCGGTCCGCCGTCTCGCTACCGCGCCGTTTTCCAGCACGAGACAAACCCTTCTCTGCGGGAATATCGAGGATGATCGTCATGTCAGGCATGGCGCCATCGATCGCAATGCGCTCCACCGCCGCCATATAGGTTCTGTCGAGATTGCCGGTAACACCTTGATACGCACGACTTGAGTCGATGAAACGGTCACAGAGGACCACCCGCCCCTCATTCAGTGCCGGGCGGATAAGCTGGTCCACATGGTCTGCTCTTGCCGCCGCGAACAGAAGCGCCTCCATCGCTGCGCCGTAGTTCTCCGCATTGCCGCTCAATATGACATGGCGAATTGCTTCCGCACCAGGAGAACCACCCGGTTCTCGCGTGGTGACCGGATCGAAGCCGTTTGCCCGCAAATGCTTGGCCAGCAACGCAATTTGCGTTGATTTGCCCGCTCCTTCGCCGCCTTCGAATGTGATGAACAATCCCGACAAACCAACTTCCAAATGTTTGAATCGATGTCCGAATGGACTTCTATGAAAGTTATTATCGGCCTTTGGCTATCAGGTCGAGCCTGGAATACGCGTAGCACAGGTTAAAGATATTTCCGCAGCCAGCCAGTGGAAAGCTCCATTGCCGCACCCAATGCGCGCTTCGAAAGGCTCCCCTCTTCTACAGATTGCGCTGTAAAAACAGGAACATCGCGAAGAATACTACCATTAAGCTCCAGCCGAAGAACGCCGACCTGCTGGTTGTCGGCAACAGGTGCATCGAGTGGACCCTTATAGACAATACGCGCTTTCAGCTTGTCGCGACCGTCCTTGGGCAGCAACAGCTCGACGCGATCCTTGACCTTCAACGGCACGTGCGTGAGCGCACCACCGAAAACTTGCGCCTCACCCACGATTTCGTCCGCCGGATAAAGCTGCACATCATCAAATGCCGTCATCCCCCATTGCAGGAGACGCTTTGCTTCTTCTTCACGCTCCTTGATGCTGGCAAGGCCGCTCATCGCCAGATAAAGCCTGCGACCGTTCTGTTCCGCCGACCCGACCAGCGCAAAGCCCGACGCTTCCGTAAAGCCTGTTCCCATGCCGTCAGCCCCGACATCAAGCCGTAACAACGGATTGCGGTTGCGCTGCATGATGTTGTTCCAGGTGAAGGCCGGTTGAGCATAGTACTTATAGTATTCAGGATGGGCGGTTCGGATATGTCGCGCCAATCTGACCAAATCCTGCAGCGAGACAACCTGCCCTTCAGCAGGCAAACCTGTCGAGTTTACGAATTTGGAGCCGGTCAAGCCTAGCTCCTTCGCACGGTCATTCATACGGTCTGCGAAAGCCTGCTCGCTGCCTGCCAGTCCTTCTGCCAGTACGATAGCTCCGTCATTCGCTGACTGAACAATCATTCCTTGCAAAAGATCAGCGACGGTCGGCGTCGACTTGATACGCGCGAACATCGTTGACGTCCCCGAGGGTGCACCTCCGGTTCTCCATGCATTTTCGCTGACTGTGTATGGTGTACCGAGTGTCGTGGCACCCTGTTCGAGCGCTTCAAATACCACTTCCGCAGTCATCAGCTTGGCAAGAGACGCAGGAGGAATCGGAACATTGGCATTCTTGGAAAGAAGCACAGTTCCGCTCCGGTCATCGACGAGCAAGACCTGCGGAGCTTTTGTAACGAATGCAGTTTCGACAGGTGCCGCCAAGCTAGTAACCGGCATGGCAACAGCCAGCGAAACGCCGACAGTGACGGCACGAGCAAACACCAGTGTTTTTGAAATCAGCCCCATGCAAATCCCGTTACGTGAGCAATGTGATAGAGCTTACGCAACGAATCCGACCAAAATCAATATGCCAGTGTTTATCACCGTATCGTGAGCGATCAATCGAGACGCACCACAAACGCATTTTCTGCGCCTGCCTTCCAGGCAGCACGCAGCAGAGCATCATTTCCACCCTTCTCGGCCACGGCTGTCAACTCGTACAACTCACTGATTTCGGTCGGAATCTTCGTGAGCGTAAATCTGATTGAGCCTGGCAATGAAGCCTGAACCTGCTTGGCCTCTTCAAGCGTCTTGAATGTGCCAATCTCAACATATTCGCCGTGTTCCTCGGCTTCACGACGCTTCCAGGCGCTTGAGATCGCATCCTTGGTCAGGATGCTGCCATAGGCGCGCTCTTTGGCATAGGCCGTTGCTGCAAGCCGGTCAGACGCATAGCCCGCGAGACCGCTGACACCGGCAGCATTAGCCACTCCGAAGCTTGAGCCGGGGCGCTGCGACGGTACCGGTACATTTGCCGGTAACATTGGAGCTGCTCCACCCGACGGATCGCTATAAGCAGGATCGACTGCAAACGGTGAGTTTTCAGGTATAGGCGTGGACACCGGAACCGCGTCCATTACAGGCATCGGAACGCGTGACTTCGGTGAGGTCGGCGTCGGCCCGTTCATTGCCATCATGACGCCAGTTGCGGGCTGGCCGATCGCATCGCCACCTGCCGGACGGTACGACGCCATCAGAAATGCATCATCATTGCCGTTCAACGGAGCTCTTCCGACATATTCGACCTTCACATTCGCTGTACCGTGATGCTGATAATCAAGCATTTCGGCAGCTTTCTGGGAAAGATCGATCACGCGATCATATTCGTATGGACCACGGTCGTTCACACGCACGATCACCGAACTGCCATTGGCAAGATTGGTCACGCGGGCATAGCTCGGCAACGGCATCGTTGGATGCGCTGCGGTCAGATGCGTCATGTCATAGACTTCACCATTGGCAGTCAGACGACCATGGAAAGCTTCGCCATACCAGGAGGCATGGCCGACCTTGACGTATTTCTTGTCTTCTTTGGGATAATACCAGCGCCCCTTAACTTTGTATGGCTGACCGGTCTGATCGCGCCCGCCACCACGTGGTAGAGGCTTTCCTTTCGAAAAGGCTACGCGTGGGCTGGCTTTCACGCCATATTTGGATTCGGCGAAATATTCCTTCGAGCGCTTTGTCTTCGATTTCGGCTGCGGTGCCGATGCACAACCCGCCAAGGCAACAGCAATGGCCATAAACGACAACAGAACGACAGAACCGCGCTTATCGCGCAGCTTCACTGCCTTGCCGTTGACCGAATGTTTCAGCCCTCGTTTCGAATCCATACGCCACACGCCCGTTACTCAACAACGCAACCGGAAACGCTGGTCACGCCTTTTAGAATTTAGTGATGTCACCGATTCATTGACGGATCATTAAAGCTTTTGAAATTCCGCGTATTTTGAGTCGCATTGAACGGCACGGGCTCAACGCGGACGCGCCATGAATGTCCTGACTTGTGGAACAATCGCTCATTCGAAACGTTGAATTTTCAACAGGAAGGAGAACAAAAATGTTGAGAGCAATGATCCTTTGGCTGATGGGGGTTCCACTCGTTGTCGTGCTGCTTATCTGGTATTTTTTCTTTTAAATGTGGAACGTTCAGACCCTTCAATCGTTATTCATACGGCTCTTATGACCTCCGAGCCAGTCACCTAACGTCATGGATTAGGCCCGCTCCAACAAGGCGGGTCTTTTTTTGCGTGATCAACATCACCGCCTCAATTTTGAATCTGGCATGTAAACATTGATTGCTTTGCGCAGCAGACGAAAATGGGCAGGTGTCCAGGTTGACAGTTCACCATCTGTGTTTACGGCACGCGGCTTCTTGGTGCGCACAATAACTTCGGTCGTCGGGAAAGCCCGTACATCATCCCATTTGGAATGGGTACCGCGACGCAAGCTTGGAAGCAGGCGCAAAAGCTTCCACCAGTGATCGACTTCCAGACTATAGAAATCCAGCTTACCGTCATCCACTGTCGCATCCTTTTCGACAGCCATACCGCCGCCGTAGAATTTTCCATTCCCGACAGAGACTTGCAACGTACGGATTTTCTCTGTCATGCCGTCATGTTCCAGATAGACTGTGAAAAGCTCGGAGCGCATGAGGATGCGCGCTGCGACAATCGCATAACCGAGCTTCCCCCATTTCTTCTTCGCCGCGGAACTCAGTTGCTGCGCCAATTCAGCACTGAAACCGATACTTGCGACATTGAAATAAAGGTGACCGTTCACCTCACCCAGATCGATGGGCTGCACCTCGTAGGATACAAGGCGACGCGCTGCCTCAACTGGATCGGCAGGAATGCCAATGGTTCGGGCAAAATCGTTTGCGGTTCCCAGCGGAAGGATTGCAAGCGGCAATCCGGTTTCCATCAATCCTTTGGCCGCAGCGTTCAGCGAACCATCGCCACCACCGACAATAACCAGATCGCAATCTCTTTCACGAAGGATCACATCTGAAATTGTTTCATCGTCCTGCGGATTTCGTTCTATGAGCTGGAGGCCACCGCGTTCCAATGCTGCACGAATATCCGCGCCGTATCCCCTGCCATTTCGGGCATGTGGGTTTACGATAAGTAGTGCTCGGCGCTTTGTGGTCTTACCCATGGACTTCCTGTCATCTGCAACAGCCTGCAAATCTGGCTGCATGGTTGGGAGCGTTACCTGCAGATGGCCTCTCAATCTTGGATATCAATGGAATGGTTCATGAAAAATTTGTCACGGTACTGTAGTGTTTCGTGAGGTCATGAGACCGCATGTAGTGACAAGGCCGACCTGTCGACAAAACAGTTTGACGAGACCAGAAAGAGAACATAGTTTGGCAAAACCAACTGTAAAACTTTCTAAAGCGGCCTCGTCGAATTTGTCGCTAATCGACTGAAATACATTACAGTTTGCGGGTATGATGTAATGGTAGCCTGTCAGCTTCCCAAGCTGAACGCGCGGGTTCGATTCCCGCTACCCGCTCCAACATAATCGCTCGCACAAGTGTCAGAGACTAGCGAACATTTTCTCCGGTTTTTGGATCGACCTTCACCTCCACCTTGGCGCCAGCCTTGGTGACATATTCGATCTCGTAATAACCACGATCATTCCAGTCGACTTCATCAATGAAAGCAGTATCCGCATTCTGTTCGATTTTCGCGATTATTTCCGAAAGTTTGGTGCCTTCCGGTGGCGGAGCGGCATAGGCCGCAGCAACAGACAGACCGAGAAACAAAGTCGTAACAGCAAGACGCATGGTTATCTCCTTTAGCTATCCTAAAAGAGTAGGACTTCAGGCGTCTTCTTCAAGGCTAATGAGCATTACTTTATGATGGGGCTTATCGAACCGGTGAAGGTTTGATCTATCATCGCAGAGAGTTTAGGCTCTGCTCCAGACAAGATGACGACGATCGCTAGCATCAATATCAAAGGCGCAGCAAGAATGCCGCTCCTTACAGCCGGTTCGAGAATGCGCCGGGTTTTCTTGCTTCGCGTGGATTGCTGATCTCTCATGCAACTAACAGTAGTCGAGCAGACTTAATCGCCTATTAAATAATGTAGTTAATGCGTTATTAGCGCCCAACTACCGCTTAGTTTCCCTTGTTGCCGCGATATATATTGACCCCTAGCTCACGAATTTTCTTGCGCAGCGTGTTCCGATTTAATCCCAGAAGATCTGCCGCCTTGATTTGATTTCCACGTGTTGCCGTAAGACAGGCAAGGATCAAGGGATATTCCAGTTCCGCCAGAACCCGATGATAGAGACCTGGAGGCGGCAGGTCGGCACCGAATGACGCGAAGTAACGCTGCATATTCTGCTCGACAGCCTGCGATATGGAAATGTTCTCCATATCGCCACCACCGGCGGGAACGATATCCGGCTTGGCCAACTCAGACTTCAATTCGGTTTCGATGATCTCCGGCGATATTTCCTCTTGCGGATAAAGCGCCGCCAGTCTTCGCACGAGATTTTCCAGCTCACGCACATTTCCAGGCCATGGGTACCGGCGCATCATTTCCAGGCCAGCAGTGCTGATACGTTTTTCGGGCAGACCTTCTTCGGCAGCCCGCTTGAAAAAATGGCGCACGAGATCCGCCACATCCTCGCTGCGCTCGCGAAGCGGCGGCAAGCGCAGAGGCACGACATTCAGCCGATAATAAAGGTCTTCGCGGAAAAGTCCTTGTGCAATCAACTGCCGCAAATCCTTGTTGGTTGCTGCAACGATGCGCACATCGGTCTTGATCGGCGTGCGTCCGCCGACTGTCATATATTCGCCCTGTTGCAGCACACGCAAAAGTCGGGTTTGTGCTTCCATCGGCATATCACCGATTTCGTCGAGAAACAGTGTTCCACCATTCGCCTGCTCGAAGCGACCGCTCGAGCGGTTTTGTGCGCCGGTAAAAGCGCCCTTCTCGTGCCCGAACAACTCAGACTCAATCAGGTCGCGTGGGATTGCCGCCATATTGATCGCAACAAACGGTCCTTTTCGACGGCGTCCATATTCGTGCAGGGCGCTCGCAACCAGTTCCTTGCCCGTACCGGATTCACCCGTAACCATCACGGTCAAGTCCGTCTGCATCATGCGCGCCAGCACCCGGTATATTTCCTGCATCGCAGGCGAACGGCCCACCAGCGGCATGTTATCTGCTTGCTCATCCGATAGAGCGGCAATGGGCTTGTGTTTTGGTTCAGACAGCGCACGACCGACGATATTAATGAGTTCCGTCAAATCGAATGGCTTCGGCAGATATTCGTAGGCTCCCGCCTCGGATGCCCTAATTGCCGTCATGAATGTGTTCTGCGCGCTCATCACCAGAACCGGCAGGTCGGGACGCATCTTCTTGATGCGCGGCAGAAGATCAAAGGCATTCTCGTCCGGCATATTGACGTCTGTAATGACCAGATCACCATCACCTGCAGCCACCCATCGCCAGAGCGAGGCAGCATTGGAAGTTACGCGCACATCGTAGCCTGCTCGCGACAATGCCTGGTTCAGCACGGTCCGAATGGCTGCATCGTCATCCGCCACCAATATGGTTCCCGTCGGACGTCCTGCGATCATGCGTTATCTCCAGTATTTCCAGCTGCCAGTTCAGTATTTTTCCATGCGGGCATCAGAACGCGGAAAGTCGTTCGCGAAGGATGGCTGTCACATTCGATAATGCCACCATGATCGCCAATGATCTTCGCAACGAGTGCCAATCCCAGCCCCGAGCCATTGGTCTTCGTGGTCACGAACGGATCGAACAAATGCGGCAGCATATCCTGCGGCACACCTGGACCATTATCATGCACACAGAATTCGAGAGGCAGCGCCACCCTGTCCCGTGCGCCCGGCACCTGTAGACGAATGCCTGGACGATAAGCCGTGGACAGGACAATCTCGCCGCCCTCACGATCGCCTATGGCTTCCGAGGCATTCTTCAGGAGATTGAGAAAGATCTGCACGAGCTGGTCACGATTGGCGAAAACCGGCGGGAGAGAAGGATCATAATCTTCCACAAAGCGGATCTTCCGTGCGAACCCGTTCTTCGCAATCGCCTTCACATGATCCAGAACCGCGTGAATGTTGACCGCAGAGCGCTCGATGGGGCGCTCGTCCGAGAAAACTTCCATGCGGTCAACCAGTGAAACAATCCGATCCGTTTCGTCGGTAATGAGGCGCGCAAGCGCTCGATCTTCATCGCTGACAACCTGCTCCAGCAATTGTGCCGCACCGCGGATACCGGATAAAGGGTTTTTGATTTCATGGGCCAGCATTGAGGCAAGCCCGGTCACGGACCGCGCAGCACCTCGATGCGTCATCTGGCGGTCTATCTTTTCAGCCATCGTCTTTTCCTTGAAGAGGATGACCACAGCTCCCGGCAGCTCCGCTACAGGCGCTACGTAAACATCAACGATGCGCTCTGCCCCAAGACGCGGCGACGAGACATCGACGCGATATTCGTTCACCGGCATCTGACTGGTGCGAACCTGATCGACGAGTGCCAGAAGCGGGCTGCCGAAGGGCAGAAAGGATTCCAGCCGGTTGCGCGCCAGAATGGACGAGCCGGAACGAAAGAACTGTTCCGCGTCCAGATTGGCATAGGCGATATAATTCTCGGCGCTAACCATAATAACCGGTTGGCTGATCGCATCGAGTACAACAGACGGAATACCGTTCGTTTCGGTTCTCTCGCGCATCAGGCAACCTCTTTGAGCGCGGTTTCAGGAACTTCGCGCATGAATATACGACGCAAGGCATCGATGACGGCTTTCCGGTCAGTCAGGGTCATGACTTCTGCTTTCTCGATTGGCGTACATGCAGCGCCAGCATGACGATCAAGATACCAGCCGAGATGTTTGCGCGAATGACGGATGCCCGTCGTACTTCCATAATGCTCGAGCATATCTTCGTAGTGCTTTATAATATAATCAAGAATTTCACTTCGTGACTGTGGGGCAAGATCGCTTCCAGCAATTGCACCGGCCAGCCATGGTTGTCCATAAGAGGCACGCCCAACCATCACGGCATCCGCTCCGGAACGGCGTAAAATTTCCTCCGCATCAGGTCGACACGCCACGTCTCCGTTGGCAATCAGAGGAATCCCGACTGCATCCCGGACGGCGTGAATTGCATTCCAGTCCGCTTTACCTTCATAGAACTGACAACGCGTGCGCCCATGGACAGTCACCATGGCAATACCGGCTCCTTCAGCGCGCCTTGCAAGTTCAGGCGCGTTGACGCTTTTCTCGTCCCATCCCAGCCGCATCTTGAGTGTGACCGGAACGCGGACCGCATTAACCGTGGCCTCGACGAGGGTCATTGCGTGATCGAGATCGCGCATCAGCGCAGATCCCGAATAACCGCCCGTCACTTTCTTGGCCGGACACCCCATATTGATATCGATGATATCAGCGCCTTCACCTTCGGCGATCCTGGCCGCCTCGCCCATCCAGTGTGCTTCTCGTCCCGCGAGCTGCACGACATGCGTTCCAAGCCCTTCACCCGAAAGACGCAGAAGGCTTTCCTTGTGACGGTTACAGAGTTCGGCGCTGGCGACCATTTCAGACACGACCATGCCAGCGCCAGCCTCTGCGGCACGCCTGCGGAACGGAAGGTCCGAAACGCCAGACATCGGCGCGAGGAAAACGCGATTGGCAAGGGCCACATCGCCAATGGTCAAAGGTTGTTCGAGAAAACTCACCAATAAATGCCTATTTGATGTGCATAGTGCAATTAGCACATACATTAATCAGTCTCAATTTTCAACGCAAGGAAAAGCGCGCGCAAAATCACGATAAATCAATTGCCGTCTGGCATTTATCTGCACAAGGCATTATTCGGCTTGAAAAGGCAAATTTGAACAGATGCAACCTTTGGCAGAGGCGACAACCATTTCAAAGATAGCAGCAGTCATTGTGGCAGCTGGCCGCGGAGAGCGAGCCGGGCAGAGCATCGAAGGGCCGAAACAATACCGGCGCATCGGTGGCGAAGCCGTACTTGCCCGCACTTTGCGCGCTTTTATCGACTGCCCGCTGGTTGATAGCATCGTTGTCGTCATTCATCCAGACGACCATGTGCTTTACGAACGCGCCCTCCCGGAAAACTGCGGCACCATTCTCGTCGTGAATGGCGGCGCTACCCGGCAGGAATCAACGCGCCTTGGTCTCCTCGCATTGCGAGATTATGCACCGCAATATGTCATGATCCATGATGGTGTGAGACCGTTTGTCAGTCAGGATTTACTGAAGCGTATCGTCGAAAATCTCGCGCCTGATGAAGGCGTTCTACCGGCTCTGGCAGTTTCGGACACTCTCAAACAGTCAGCCACAGACGGAACAGTAAAAACGACGGTGCCTCGCGTTGGTCTTTTTGCTGCACAGACCCCCCAAGCATTTCCCTATACGCCAATCCTTGATGCACATGAAAAGGCCTTCGCGATCAGTCGCTCTGATTTCACGGATGATGCTGCCATTGCCGAATGGCAAAGTATCGCTGTCCGCATCATCGAAGGATCGGCGGACAATATCAAGCTTACCTGGGCAAAGGATATCGAAATGGCTGACAAACGCCTGCGGCAAGACCACGTCTCGTTTCCCGACATTCGTACTGGCAATGGTTATGACGTCCATTCCTTTGAACCCGGCGATCATGTGACGCTGTGCGGTGTGAAAATTCCCCACGAAGCGAAACTCAATGGCCATTCAGACGCCGATGTTGGACTTCATGCGCTGACCGACGCCCTGCTTGCGACGCGAGGAGCGGGTGATATCGGCACGCATTTCCCGCCTTCCGACCCACAATGGAAAGGCGCTGCTTCCCGCATCTTTATCGAACATGCTGCCAGTATCGTGCGTGAAGCTGGCGGTCGTATCGCCAATGTCGACGTGACCTTTATCAGCGAAGCACCGAAGATCGGCCCACATCGTGCAGCAATGACGGAAGCTCTTTGCGACATGCTGGGAATTGCCGCCGATCGCGTTTCCATTAAAGCCACAACCAACGAAAAACTTGGCTTCGTCGGACGCCGTGAAGGTATCGCTGCCATTGCAACGGCAACCGTCATCTATCCCGGCGAGGTTCCCGAATGAGCGCGCTCATCGCAGAAGACAAAGCTATTGCCGTGCTGGAAGCCTGCCGCAAGGCCAGTGTAATGATCGCGATGGCCGAGTCTTGCACAGGCGGGCTTATAGCTGGATCTCTGACCGACATCGCCGGTTCGTCCGATGTCGTGGATCGCGGCTTCGTTACTTATTCCAACGAAGCGAAAGCCGAAATGATCGGTGTTCCGATGGAATTGATCAATCGCGTTGGCGCTGTCTCGAAAGAAGTGGCGCTTTCCATGGCTGAAGGGGCACTTTCTCGCTCCCGCGCCGGTGTAACGGTGGCGGTTACGGGCGTTGCGGGGCCAGGCGGCGGTTCCGATGAAAAACCTGTCGGTCTCGTGCACATCGCATCGGCGCGAAAAGGCCACCCGCCCCTTCATCGCGAATACCATTTCGGTCCAAAAACCAGAGCCGAAATTCGCCACACAACGGTTCTCGCCGCACTGGACCTCGTTCTGGAAAACCTTCGATAGTCTGAAGCATATACTTTTATCTGTCGCGCCCTATCCTTGTCTTTGATCAGACAAGGAGAACATGGCGATGCGTTTCGATGGTAAGGTGGCAATCGTTACAGGTGGGGCGAGCGGTATCGGTGAAGCGACTGTTCGGGCTTTTGTTCGCGAGGGAGCGAATGTCGTTATCGCGGATTATTCGGAGCATGGCCAGCAACTGGCCAGCGAGCTTGCAAGCGGCACCGAACGGGCAATATTCGTCAAAACCGATGTAACCGATACGAAAGCCGTGCAGGCGTTGATTGCAAAAACCGTCGAAACTTATGGTCGCCTCGACATCATGTTCGCCAATGCAGGCATCGCCGCAGATGGCCCGATAGACGAGCTGGATGAAACTGCCTGGCAGAAAACCATCGATATCAACCTTACCGGTGTCTATCTTTGCGATAAATACGCGATTGACCAGATGCGCTCACAGGGCGGCGGAGTGATCGTGAATTGCGGCTCCATTCACAGTCATGTCGGGAAATCAGGCGTCACCGCCTATGCGGCTGCAAAGGGCGGCGTAAAACTTCTGACGCAGACACTTGCCATTGATTACGGTGCGCAAAACATCCGGGTGAATGCGGTTTGTCCCGGCTATATCGATACGCCGCTTCTCAAGGATATACCCGACGACAAGAAACAGGCTCTAGTAGCCCTGCATCCTATAGGTCGTCTCGGTCGCGCCGAAGAAGTAGCCAGCGTCGTGCTTTTTCTGGCAAGCGACGAATCTTCCTTCGTCACGGGAGCATCCATACTGGTCGATGGCGGCTATACGGCGCAGTAAAAGCACATCCTGAAAAGTGTGAAACGGTTTTCAGATAAGATGTGCGTGAAAAGAAAAAATGAGAGCCCCGGAAAACCAGGGCTTTTCTCAGGTTAGTCCGTATATCTGATCGGCCCGCTTCTCAAACGCTTCGGAAAATTTTTTGAAAGCGAGATCGAACATCGTTCCCATGAGAAGACCGAGGGTACGGCTCTTGAACTCATAATCGATGAAAAATTCGACATCGCACTCACTTCCGTCTCCCACCGGCTTGAAGGTCCAGCGGTTGTCGAGATAGCGAAACGGCCCGTCGAGATATTTTACATCAATGACGTTTTCCTCGGGCTTCAGCAGCACCTGACTGGTGAATGTCTCACGGATAAGCTTGTAACCAACGGTCATGTCGGCAATGAGAAGAGACTTTCCGTCACGCTCCTTGCGGGAGCGAACAGACAAGGCCTCGCACATTGGCAGAAACTGCGGATATTTCTCGACATCCGCAACGAGACCGAACATTTGCTCTGCCCGGTGATGTACCCGCCTGACGGTCGTAAACTGCGGCATTTCCTGTCTTAGGCCCGTGCAGCGATCTGCGCCTCACGCGCGGCTCTCAGCTTCGCGAAATCATCGCCAGCGTGATGCGATGAACGCGTCAGCGGACTGGATGCAACCAGCAGGAAGCCCTTCGTCCGACCAATCGTCTCGAACGACTTGAATTCGTCGGGTGTCACGAAGCGAATGACAGGATGATGCTTGCGGGTCGGCTGAAGATATTGGCCGATGGTCATAAAATCCACATCAGCCGAACGCAGATCGTCCATCAACTGAAGGATTTCGTTCCGCTCTTCGCCAAGACCGACCATGATACCGGACTTGGTGAAAATGGTTGGGTCCAGTTCCTTGACGCGCTGCAGCAGACGGATCGAATGGAAATAACGAGCGCCAGGACGAACCTTCAGATAACGCGACGGCACAGTTTCCAGATTGTGGTTGAACACGTCGGGACGGGCTTTCACCACGACTTCGAGAGCGCCTTCCTTGCGCAGGAAATCCGGTGTCAGGATTTCAATCGTGGTAGCAGGAGTAGCTTCGCGGATGGCCTGAATGACCTCAGCAAAATGCTGCGCACCACCATCGGCAAGATCGTCGCGATCCACCGATGTAATAACCACATGCGTCAAGCCCATCTGCTTGACGGCCTTGGCAACATTCTCGGGTTCGTTCGGATCGAGCGCAGTCGGGATACCGGTCGAGACGTTACAGAAAGCACAGGCACGCGTGCAGATCTCGCCCATGATCATGAAGGTCGCGTGCTTCTTTTCCCAGCACTCGCCGATGTTCGGGCAACCTGCCTCTTCGCAAACCGTGACCAGCTTGTTTGAGCGAACGATATCGCGCGTTTCGCTGTAGCCGCGTGAGACAGGAGCCTTGACACGAATCCAATCGGGCTTCTTCAGGACAACATTGTCCGGACGATGCGCCTTCTCTGGATGCCGCTCACGCTTGCCTTGGTTCACCAGATCGAGAACTGTAACCATGCTTTTTCCTGCCTATCCGAAGCATTTTCATGAATGGACCTGAAATGCTCCCAAATTCGGTTCGGTCCTAATCCCTGCCCTCAACCCTGTCAACTTGAGCGATTTGCTACTCATCGCCGCGCCGCCAGTCCAAGAGCCCGGAAAACTAATGCCCATATCAGGCCAAATACCAAGCCTGCAGTGCCGAGCGCCAATGTGAGCACCCAGACACCATACCAACCGGTTATGGCCACTCCGTTGACCGATATGGTGTTGCCGCCAAGAACACTCAAGGTGCCGGCTGCAAAGCCCAGCACCAGTCCTCCAACAGTACACCACTTAATGATCGGCCAGGCGGCACGCCGCCATGGCCCTCCGTTCTCGATCAGCGGAATGAGCGTCCCTCCGTATTATGCGTTCAGCACACGACCATACGCATCCAGAACGCTTTCCTTCATCATCTCGGAAAGGGTCGGGTGCGGGAAGACCGAATGCATCAGCTCTTCCTCAGTCGTTTCAAGGTTCATGGCGATCACGAAACCCTGGATAAGTTCAGTCACTTCCGCACCGACCATATGAGCACCAAGCAGCTGTCCCGTCTTCTTGTCGAAGATGGTCTTAACCAGTCCCTGATCTTCACCGAGCGCAATCGCCTTGCCATTTGCAGCAAACGAATAGCGACCAACGCGGATATCGTAGCCCTTTTCCTTGGCCTTTGCTTCGGTCAGACCAACGGAAGCGACCTGCGGATTACAATAGGTGCAGCCTGGAATCATGTTCTTTTCGAGCGGATGAACATTCGGAAGGCCTGCAATCTTCTCGATGCAGATAACGCCTTCATGCTCGGCCTTGTGTGCTAGCATTGGCGGACCGGCAACGTCGCCGATAGCATAGATGCCAGCAACGTTGGTCTTGCCATATCCATCAATGACGACGCATCCACGGTCTGTTTTCACACCGAGTGCTTCAAGGCCAAGATTTTCGATATTACCCTGAACGCCAACTGCCGAGATCATACGGTCCACGGTCAACGACTGCGTCTTGCCGTCCTTGGTCTCGATATGGGCGGTCACATTATTTGCACCCTTCTCGACCTTGGTAACCTTGGCATCGGTAATGATCTTCAGGCCACGCTTTTCAAGCTGTTTGCGCGCGAGTGCGGAAATCTCCGCATCTTCAACCGGCATGATCTGCGGCATCAATTCCACGACCGTCACGTCAACGCCCATGTCATTGTAGAAAGAGGCAAACTCGATACCAATCGCACCCGACCCCATAACCAGCATGGACTTCGGCAGTTCCTGCGGAACCATTGCTTCGAAATAGGTCCAGATCAGCTTGCCATCCGGCTCAATGCCCGGCAAAGAACGCGGACGTGCGCCAGTGGCGACGATAACGTGCTTCGCCTTGTAGGTGCCCTCCCCCAGAACGCCCTTCGGAACAGGGTTCTGCGGTTGCATCGGCTGCTTTGACGACTTGCCGACCGAAATCTCAACCGGATTGTTGCCCGAAGCAGCCTTTACAAGCTTTGCCTCGCCCCAGATCACGTCGATCTTGTTCTTCTTCATCAGGAAGCCGACGCCGCCGTTAAGACGTGCGGACACACCGCGCGACCGCTGTACCACAGCCGTCACATCAGGTGTGATCGTTCCTTCCAGCTTCAGGCCGTAATCCTTGGCGTGTTCGCCAAAATGCAGGATTTCAGCCGAGCGCAAAAGCGCCTTGGTCGGAATACAGCCCCAGTTGAGGCAAATGCCACCCAGATGTTCACGCTCAACGATAGCCGTCTTCAGGCCAAGCTGCGCAGCGCGGATTGCGGTAACATAACCACCCGGGCCCGAGCCGATAACAATAACGTCGTAAATGTCGGCCATATTGTCCTGCCTTTGCTCAGTTCACTTCTCGGGTGAGCAGCACCCAGTCGTGTCTTTTGTCCTGCCCAATGCGTTCTATCGCTTCGAGCCGCTCAATTTCCTTGAAACCATGGGCGCCGTAAAGGGAAAGCGCCACATCGTTGTGGCTTTCGGTTATCAGGCTGATTGCCGGATTACCGTTCCGGTACGCCAGGTCGATCTCGTTGGCGACGAGTGCACGGCCAATACCTTTGCCGCGAAACTCCCGATAAACGCCAACACTATCTATAAAACGGTTGCCAATGACCTTGCGCTGCATCGCGATCAGCTGATCCGTAACCGGATGTTTTTCGGGCAGATCGTTGATACTTTCGTCCACAGTGAAGCCGATGGAAAGCCCAGCAATATAGTCGGCCCATTCGGCTATGGTCGCGCTCTGCCAGCCTTCGCTCCCGTCAGCGCGCATATATTGCCGACCGCGTTCCATGGCCGTTTCGGTTCGCCCGTCAAGAACGGCCCCGTACCAGAGCCATGACGCAAAACCGTGCGAAGAGATATCGACAAGAATGGCGATCTCTGCGGCTTCACGGCGTTCAGCCGGGCGTAGGTTCGGTTGTCCAGCCATTCAAAAACCTCAGGCGTCGAGTTCAGCAGAACGCGACGCCCTTGAAGTTGATCAATCAGACCAGCATACCCATCGGGTTTTCGATGTGACGCTTGAAGGCCTGTGCAAGTTCAGCAGCCAACGCGCCGTCGACGGCACGATGATCGGTTGAAAGGGTTACAGACATAACGGTCGCAACCTTGATTTCACCGTTCTTGACCACTGCACGCTGTTCACCTGCGCCGATTGCGAAAATGGTCGCATGCGGCGGATTGATGATCGCGGCAAAGTCCTTCACGCCAAACATGCCAAGGTTGGACACGGAGGTCGAACCGCCCTGATATTCTTCAGGCTTCAGCTTGCGATCACGCGCACGCTTGGCAAGGTCCTTCATCTCATTGGAGATAGCGGACAGCGTCTTCGAGTCCGACTGACGCACGATTGGTGTAATCAGACCGCCCGGAATGGAGACTGCAACGCCGACATCAGCACGCTTGTGCTTGACCATACCGCCTTCAGTCCAGGAGACATTGGCTTCAGGAATGTCACGCAGTGCAAGAGCAACAGCCTTGATCACCAGATCGTTGACAGAAAGCTTGTAGGCCGGAACCTCACCCTTTTCAGTCTTGATCATCGGCGCAGCTGCATTGATCTGCGAACGCAGAGCCAGAAGTGCATCCAGTTCGCAATCAATCGTCAGATAGAAATGCGGAACAGTCTGCTTCGATTCCACCAGACGGCGGGCAATGGTTTTGCGCATACCATCGTGAGGAACGATCTCGTAGGTGCCTTCCTCAAAGAGCTTGAGAACGGTTTCATCCGACATCGGCTTCGGTGCGGCAGCTTCCGCCTTCGGCGCAGCAGCCTTGGCACCACCGGAAGCCAGAGCAGCTTCCACATCGCGCTGAACGACACGGCCGTGCGGACCGGTACCCTTCACAGCGGCGATATCGACACCGGATTCCTTGGCGATACGGCGTGCAAGCGGCGACGCAAACACACGGTCACCCTTATTCGTAGCAGCGGGCTGCTCTGCCTTGGCTGGTGCAGGCACCGCTGCAGGAGCTGCGGCTGGCTTCGGCTCTTCCTTGGGAGCCTCGACCTTAGCTTCTGTCTTCGGAGCAGAAGCCGCGCCCTTTGCTGCAGCCGCCACGTCCTCGCCTTCTTCGGCGAGGATAGCGATCAGCGCATTGACCTTGACGCCTTCGGAGCCAGCGGGAACCACGAGCTTGGCAATCGTGCCCTCGTCCACAGCTTCCACTTCCATCGTGGCCTTGTCGGTCTCGATTTCAGCAATAACATCGCCAGGAGCGATCTTGTCGCCTTCCTTGACCAGCCATTTCGACAGGTTGCCTTCTTCCATCGTCGGAGAAAGCGCTGGCATGGTGATATTGATCGGCATGTCCAGACCCTTTCGTTACGCGGTATAGGTAACGGCTTTCACCGCTTCGACCACTTCGGCGACAGTCGGCAGCGCCAGCTTTTCCAGATTTGCCGCATAAGGCATCGGAACATCCTTACCAGCAATGGTCAGGATCGGCGCATCGAGATAATCGAAAGCCTGCTGCATGACGCGGGTGGCGATTTCCGTACCAACGGACGACTGCGGGAAACCTTCTTCCACAGTCACAAGTCGGCCAGTCTTCTTGACCGATTCGACTACAGTTGGAATATCCATCGGGCGGATCGTGCGCAGATCAATGATTTCAACATCGATACCCTGCTGGGCCAGCTCTTCAGCCGCCTTGACGGCGTAGGTCATGCCGATACCGAACGAAACAATGGTGGCGTCCTTGCCCTGCTTGTGAATGCGGGCCTTGCCAATCGGCAGCACGAAATCGTCAAGCTTTGGTACATCGAAATGATGACCGTACAGGATTTCGTTTTCGAGGAAGATCACTGGATTCGGATCGCGAATGGCAGCCTTCAGCAAGCCCTTGGCGTCGGCTGCCGTGTACGGCATGACGACCTTGAGACCCGGAATGTGGCTGTACCAGGCCGCATAGCATTGCGAGTGCTGGGCAGCAACACGCGCAGCCGCACCGGACGGACCACGGAAGACCATCGGAGCGCCCATCTGTCCGCCGGACATATAAAGCGTCTTGGCAGCAGAGTTCACGATCTGGTCGATTGCCTGCATGGCAAAGTTGAAGGTCATGAACTCAACGATCGGACGCAGACCTGCAAAAGCAGCCCCTACACCTACACCGGCGAAACCATGTTCGGTGATCGGGGTATCTACAACGCGCTTGGAACCGAATTCATCGAGAAGTCCCTGAGTTACCTTGTAAGCGCCTTGATATTCGGCAACTTCTTCACCCATAACGAAAACGCTCGGGTCGCGGCGCATTTCTTCGGCCATCGCATCACGAAGCGCTTCACGAACGGTCGTAGAAACCATTTCGGTGCCAGCCGGAATGTCCGGGTCGGACGCGACTTCGAGTGCTGGAGCCTTTGGAGCAGCCGGAACAGAATCAGTCTTCTTTTCTTCGGCTTTTGGCTCTTCCTTGGCTTCGCTCGATGGTGCCTCGGCTTTGGCGGCGGGAGCAGAACCGATATCGGAAGCGCTTTCACCGTCACTGAGAAGCACGGCAATCGGCGTATTGACCTTCACGCCTTCGGTGCCTTCATCGACAAGAATTTTGCCAATCGTGCCTTCATCGACAGCTTCGACTTCCATCGTCGCCTTGTCGGTTTCAATTTCGGCGATCACATCGCCGGACGTAACCTTGTCGCCTTCTTTCTTCAGCCATTTGGAGAGCTTGCCCTCTTCCATGGTTGGGGAAAGTGCGGGCATGAGAATTTCTACGGGCATGACAACACCTTCCTGGAATTAGAGCAGAATATCCGTGTAGAGCTCGGATGCATCCGGCTCCGGATCGTTTTGAGCGAAATCAGCAGAATCAGCGACAATGTCGCGGACATCCTTGTCGATTTCCTTCAGCTCTTCCTCGGTTGCCCAACCCTTGTCGATCAGACGCTGCTTGACCTGCTCGATCGGATCATGCTCGGAGCGCATCTTCTGCACTTCTTCTTTCGAGCGATACTTTGCCGGGTCCGACATGGAGTGACCGCGGTAACGGTAGGTCTGCATGTCGAGAATGATCGGCCCCTTGCCGGAACGCGTCCATTCCACGGCCAGATCGGCAGCAGCCTTGACCGCACGAACGTCCATGCCATCCACCTGGATACCCGGAATATTGAAAGAGAGACCGCGCTTCGAGAAGTCCGTTTCTGCGGACGAGCGCGAAACCGAAGTGCCCATGGCGTAGCGGTTGTTCTCGATTATGTAGACTACCGGCAGCTTCCATAGCGATGCCATGTTGAAGCTTTCGTAGACCTGACCCTGATTGGAAGCGCCATCGCCGAAATAGGTCAGCGTTACATTGTCGTTGTCGCGATAGCGATTCGCGAATGCGAGGCCTGTGCCGAGCGAAACCTGCGCACCGACGATACCATGACCGCCGTAGAAGTTCTTCTCTTTGGAGAACATGTGCATGGAGCCGCCCTTGCCCTTGGAAAGGCCGCTGCGACGTCCGGTCAGTTCAGCCATCACGCCGCGCGCGCTCATGCCCGCTGCAAGCATATGACCATGATCGCGATAGGCAGTGATAACCTGATCACCTTCCTTCAGCGCCATCTGCATGCCGACCACCACGGCCTCCTGGCCGATATAAAGGTGGCAGAAACCACCAATGAAGCCCATGCCATAAAGCTGGCCGGCTTTTTCTTCGAAACGCCGGATCAACAGCATTTCGCGATAAGCATCCAGCTCCTGCTTCTTGTCGAAGTTCACAGGTGCAGGTGCCTTGGGTGCAGTCACAGAAGTCGCCTGCGTTTTGCTAGCAGGCGACTTTTTAGCCCTCGGTGCCATATCTCGCTCCCTAAATTGTCGTTCTATTGTGACGTTATACGGGCATATCACAAGATACAATATGCGCCCAGAGCATAGCTGCTATGTCGCCAAGCCCTTAAAAACATATCACAAAAAGACAATTAACCGGATTTCAGTTAATTTGAACGGTCTTCCCTGGAGGTGATAATTGTCACTTCATCGGGATGGGAGAGATTAAGCGCTCTGCGTGCCTGCTCGTCAAGCATATCCTTCTCGATGGAACCATCGCGCAAAAGCGTGACTCGTTTTTCGAGCGCGTTGCGATCTGCCGTCACTTGTTCGAGCTGCTTGGCCAGAAGGCTTTTCTGCTCTTCCAGCTGGATACGGGAGTAGAGACCATATTCGCCGTGATAGGCGTGAAAGCCGAAGTAACTCAGAAATGCAGCCGTCAGAATGGGCAACACAAAACGCCCACGGATCGATTTACGCTTCTGCTTGGTCCACATTTCGGCTTCCTTCCCGGATATTCGGTGCCACTACGAATCCTGCGAAGGGCATCAATCCGAATTCCACCATCAAGCATTATTTTGCTTAACAGAGATTTACCAAGAACCGATGTCAGGAGCAGTCGGGACTAGTTTTCGTAACAGCTGGAAGAAGTGAACCTCGCGCAAACCATTCAAACCCGTCAGGAATCGAGAACGGCTCATCATAAAGACGAGCCGCTCATTCAGATTGATAAAATGTTTGACAGGATCAAACATCTACAATTGTGGAAAACCCGCCCATGATCATGCGCTTGCCGTCGAATGGCATCTGGTCACCCATCGCCTTCATACGCGGATCACTCATCATTTTGCTATTTGCAGCGTCGCGCGTTGCCTTGTCGGGATATTCGAACCAGGAGAAAACAACCTCCTCGTCGGCCTCGGCCTTAACCGCACGTCGAAAATCGGTGACCTTGCCATCCGGCACATCATCCCCCCATGCTTCGACCATACGCGTCACGCCAAACTCCTTGAATAATACAGCAGCTTCGGCGGCATGCTTGCGATAAAGTTCCTTGTTCGCCTTGGGGACGGCGACAACAAATCCTTCGATATAAGCCATTTTCTCTCTCCCGTTGTTAACTCCCCCACGGCTTCATCATCTGAATTCCAAGCCGCTGCCTCATCAGCTCAAACACCAATGCAATAACATTGATATCAATATAATTGCATCCGGTCAAATGCCAAGCATTGGAAGTCATATAGGGCGAAAACGAAAAAAGGCGGACCGAAGCCCGCCTTTATCAGTCTCAGAGAAAAATCAGAGGAACTTCAGTGCGCTGCGACCTGCATAGCGGGCCTGCTTGCCAAGTTCCTCCTCGATACGGATCAGCTGGTTGTACTTGGCCGTACGGTCCGAACGGGCCAGCGAGCCAGTCTTGATCTGACCACAGTTGGTAGCAACCGCGAGATCGGCAATCGTCGAATCCTCGGTTTCACCCGAACGATGCGACATGACGGCAGTATAGCCAGCCTTATGAGCCGTTTCGACCGCGTCGAGCGTTTCAGACAGCGATCCGATCTGGTTGACCTTGACGAGAATCGAGTTGGCAACGCCCATACGAATACCGTCACGGAGACGAGCGGAATTGGTGACGAACAGGTCGTCACCAACGAGTTGGCACTTGTCGCCAATAAGATCGGTCAGGTACTTCCAACCTTCCCAGTCGTCTTCAGCCATACCATCTTCGATAGTGACGATAGGATAGTCGCTGGCGAGCTTGGCGAGATACTTGGCCTGAGCCTTTGGATCGCGCGTCTTGCGTTCGCCTTCATAGACGTAATTACCGTCCTTGAAAAATTCGGTCGCAGCGCAGTCGAGGCCAAGAGCAATATCTTCACCCGGCTTGAAACCGGCCTTTTCGATCGATTCCATGATGAAATCGAGCGCAGCCTGGGCATTCTTCAGATTAGGAGCAAAGCCGCCTTCATCGCCAACATTGGTGTTGTGACCGGCATCCTTCAGACGCTTCTTGAGGGTATGGAAAACTTCCGAGCCATAACGAACAGCTTCACGAACGGACGAAGCCCCCACTGGCAGAATCATGAACTCCTGGAAATCAATCGGATTGTCAGCATGTGCACCGCCATTAATGATATTCATCATGGGGACCGGCAGAACATGGGCATTTGCCCCACCAACGTAGCGGTAAAGTGGGAGACCGGTTGCCTGGGCCGCAGCCTTGGCAACGGCAAGCGAAACGCCCAGAATAGCGTTGGCGCCGATGTTGCCCTTGTTGGCCGAGCCGTCAAGCTCGATCATCGTCTGGTCGATGAGCAGCTGGCTTTCCGCATCCATGCCCGCAATAGCGTCAAAAATCTTGCCATTGACAGCTTCGACGGCCTTTTCCACACCCTTGCCGAGATAGCGGCTGCCACCATCACGCAATTCTACAGCTTCATGCGCGCCAGTCGATGCGCCAGACGGAACCGCAGCACGTCCGAAAGAGCCGTCTTCAAGCACAACGTCCACTTCGACGGTCGGGTTGCCGCGGCTGTCGAGGATTTCGCGGCCGACGATGTCGATGATTGCAGTCATAGGAACCAGTCCTTCCCTATAGATTGCCCCGCCAGATGTGCGAGGCGCTTAACAAATCCGATGCGGCCATTTCTTAGCGCATAATCCTGAAACTTTGCAGACATTTCAGAAAAGATTATGCACCAGGCCAATTTTTAAGCCCTAACCGCAAAAAAAGCGGCGAGAATGGCTTAGCGAAACAAAAGGCGGAGGAAAATCCCCCGCCTTTTTAAATTCTCCGAGAACTGTTTAAAGCCCTTTCGCGATACGATCGAAAGCCATCAGCTTTTCGAGGAGCGCGGGCATTTTATCCACCGGCACCATGTTCGGGCCATCGGAAGGAGCATTGTCCGGATCCTGATGCGTTTCGATGAAGAGCCCGGCAACGCCAACGGCTACAGCTGCGCGTGCCAGCGTCTCAACGAATTCGCGCTGACCACCCGACGAACCACCTTGCCCGCCCGGCTGCTGTACGGAATGAGTCGCATCGAAGACTACTGGCGAACCGAGGCCTGCCATGATCGGCAAGGAACGCATATCGGAAACGAGCGTATTATAGCCAAACGAAACACCGCGTTCGGTCGCCAGCACATTCGGATTGCCACTTTCCGTAATCTTGGAAAGAACATTTTTCATGTCCCACGGCGCCAGAAACTGGCCCTTCTTGACATTCACGACACGTCCCGTCTTGGCGGCAGCAATCAGCAGATCGGTCTGGCGGCAGAGAAATGCCGGGATCTGCAGGACATCGACCACAGGAGCAACTGCGGCGCACTGCTCTTCAGTGTGGATATCCGTCAGCACCGGAAAGCCGAACTCCTTCTTGAGATCCGCAAAAACTTCCATTGCCTTTTCGAGGCCGATTCCACGCTCAGCCTTCAAGGATGTGCGATTGGCCTTGTCGAAGCTGGACTTGTAGACAAGACCGATGCCGAGCTTATCGGTCATCTCCTTGAGACGGCCTGCCATATCGAAAGCGTGTTCACGCGTTTCCATCTGGCACGGGCCCGCTATCAGGGCAAACGGCGCACTGTTTGAAAAAGTAACGTTTCCGATTTTTACGGATGAATTGGCAGTCGCCATGACGTGAACCTCGATATTGAATGCCTTGCAGGCACCTTATCTGGCGTAAAGGTGAGTCGAAAACAAGACCACGGCCTGAAAGCGGAAATGAAAACGCGCCCCGAAAGGCGCGTTAGATTTTCAGACCAGACGGCTCTGCTCGATTGCCGCTTCGATGAAGGAAGCAAACAGCGGATGCGGTTCGAACGGTCGAGACTTCAGTTCAGGGTGGTACTGAACGCCGATGAACCAAGGGTGGTCAGGATATTCGACTGTTTCCGGCAGAACACCATCCGGTGACATGCCTGCGAAGTTCAGTCCGGCAGATTCCAGACGTTCCTTGTAGTCGATATTGACTTCATAGCGATGACGATGGCGCTCGGAAATATCGGTCGATCCGTAGATTTCCGCAATCTTCGAGCCCGACTTCAACGCCGCTTCATATGCACCAAGGCGCATTGTACCGCCAAGATCACCAGCCGAAGCGCGCTTCTCGAGCATATTGCCCTTCAGCCACTCGGTCATGAGACCGACAACCGGCTCCTTGGTCGGACCGAACTCGGTCGAAGATGCGTTTTCGATACCAACGAGATTACGTGCTGCTTCAATGCAAGCCATTTGCATGCCAAAGCAGATACCGAAGTAAGGAACCTTGCGTTCACGAGCGAACTTCGCTGCAAGAATCTTGCCTTCCGCGCCACGTTCGCCGAAACCGCCCGGCACCAGAATGCCATGAACCTTTTCCAGATATGGGGCCGGATCTTCGCTTTCGAAGACTTCAGCCTCGATCCAGTCGAGATTGACTTTTACCTTGTTGGCAAGACCACCATGATAGAGCGCTTCGATCAGCGACTTATAGGCATCTTTAAGGCCGGTATATTTGCCGACGATGGCGATGGTCACTTCGCCTTCCGGATTGTGGAGGCGGTTGGAGACCTCTTCCCAGCGGTCCATACGGGGCTTCGGAGCCGGATCGATACCGAATGCCGACAGAACTTCCGAATCAAGGCCTTCCTTATGGTAGGCAATCGGCACATCGTAGATCGTTGCTACGTCGAGCGCCTGAATGACCGCGCTTTCGCGGACATTACAGAACAACGACAGCTTGCGACGTTCTGATTCCGGAATCTCGCGATCGGCGCGGACCAGAAGGATATCTGGAGCAATACCGATAGAGCGCAGCTCCTTGACCGAATGCTGGGTCGGCTTGGTCTTCAGTTCACCAGCTGCCGGAATATACGGCATCAAGGTCAGATGGATATAAACTGCCGTTCCGCGCGGCAGTTCATTGCCAAGCTGACGGATCGCTTCGAGGAACGGCATGGCTTCGATGTCGCCAACCGTGCCGCCGATTTCGCAAAGAACGAAATCATAGTCTTCGTTGCCTTCAAGGACGAAGTTCTTGATCTCGTCGGTCACATGCGGAATGACCTGAACCGTCGCACCGAGATAATCGCCGCGGCGTTCCTTTTCGATGATGTTCCGATAGATGCGGCCGGTGGTGATGTTGTCCTGCTGGTTGGCAGGACGACCGGTGAACCGCTCGTAATGGCCCAGATCAAGGTCGGTTTCGGCACCATCGTCAGTGACGAACACCTCACCATGCTGGTAAGGCGACATCGTGCCGGGATCGACATTCAGATAAGGGTCGAGTTTACGGATACGCACGCGGTAACCACGTGCCTGAAGGAGTGCAGCCAGTGCTGCGGCAGCTATGCCTTTTCCAAGGGAAGAAACCACGCCGCCAGTGATGAATACATATCGCGCCATGGGCTTATCTCGTTAGACTTTCTTGATTGATTCCGCCACAAAAAA
Organism: Ochrobactrum sp. XJ1; assembly: GCF_024701725.1. Lineage (NCBI taxonomy): Bacteria > Pseudomonadati > Pseudomonadota > Alphaproteobacteria > Hyphomicrobiales > Brucellaceae > Ochrobactrum > Ochrobactrum sp. XJ1. The sequence continues at coordinate 88,477 of NZ_VDGD01000012.1, read as the reverse complement.
ATGCACCCCGGCAGTGTTTTTTCACCGAAGCCAAGCGGTAATCGTCGTTGCACAAAGAAAAACCGGAGCCAGAAACCCCGGAGCGAATACGTCTGTACTCTCTAGCGCCCCTATTCACATAAAGCCATGTCGAAGCTCGAAATCCACAGCTTCCACCTGCCAGAATAGCCATTGGCACAAAAGAAAAGGCCGAGCCCATAAGCCCGGCCACATTCACATAGTCATTTACAGATCAGAGAACAACCACTTCGGTACCCAGACCGACGCGCTCATAAAGATCCATCACATCCTCATTGATCATGCGGAAGCAGCCGTTGGAAGCCGAGCTACCGATAGTCCATGGCTGTACCGTGCCATGAATGCGGATGTAGGTGTCCTTGTTGCCCTGAAACAAGTACAGAGCGCGCGAACCAAGTGGATTGCCTGGACCACCATCCATACCGTTCTTGAAACGACCATAGTGAGCCGGATCACGCTCGATCATTTCCTTGGTCGGAATCCAGCGCGGCCACTCCCGCTTCGCGTTGATTGTTCCAGTGCCCTTGAATTCCAATCCCTGCTTGCCGACAGCGATGCCATAGCGGCGAGCAGTCGTCGACGTTTCAACAAGGTAAAGGAAACGCTGCTTCGGGTCGATCACGATGGTACCAGGCTTATAGCCGGTAAAAGCCACTTCCTGCGCCCGGAACTTCGGATCGATGTTGTACTTGTTGGCCTTAACTGCATTGCCGCTCTTGGAAGCCTTTTTCTTCTTCGGCTTTTCAGGATTGGCCTTGGCATCGCTTGAGAGAGCAACTTGCTGAACAGACGCAGCAGCTTCATTGAGCTGCGCTTCAGCGCTTACCGGCGAAGTTGCAAATGCAGGAGCGGTCGCTCCGATGCAGAGAGTTGCAATACCTGCCATCAAAATACGGCGTGAAAACATGTTCGGTTCCCGAAAATTCAAGCACAAGGGAAAAATGTCTGCCGCATTAATTGCGACCAGACTTTCGCTTTCCTTACTGCAAAGCGATCCGGTTCTCAATTCGCTGCCATCGTTCTGCAATGCGATTCGCGGCAGCGTATTGCCTAGCTGCAACACTTTGCAGTCTCATGATTAACAAAAAGAAAACCGGCCACAAGGGCCGGTTTCGCATTCTGTTCACTTTGCTCGACCTTTTACTGCGAGCTAGGAACCGGGTTGGCCGGGGTTTCCGGAACAACCGGAGCCTGCGGCTGGGTAGCGTCGGGCTGTGTTGCCGGTGCCGCAGCACCTGGAACTGCAGGTGCAGTCTGATTGGCGTCAGGACGCGAAGACTCGCCACCCAGCTGATTGAGGATACCGCCGCCATTGCCGCCTGCCGGAGCTGACTGACTGCCGGTTGCCGCCGGGATACGATTGAGAATGTCGGTCGGCTTTTCGCCGTAGCGTGCCATGATGCCGAGAATAAGCGAGGTCGCGAAGAAACCGATCGCGAGAATGGCTGTCGTGCGGGTCAGCGCGTTGGCTGCGCCGCGAGCCGTCATGAACCCCGAACCACCGCCAATGCCAAGGCCACCGCCTTCCGAACGCTGGATAAGCACAACGCCGACAAGCGCCAGCACGATCAACAAATGAATGACAATGATTACGGTCTGCATGGGTTACGGTCTTTATATCCCTAAAACTAGAGCGGCTCTTTACACGCTATTGTCCGATAATCCAAGCCCCGAGACCAAGATAGACAGACGTGATGTGCCGGTTACAAATTACGATAGGTTTCGCATATGGCGAGAAAATCGTTCGCCTTCAAGCTCGCACCACCAACAAGCGCACCATCAACATCCGCGACGCCGAGCAATTCCAATGCGTTTGAAGGCTTGACCGAACCGCCATAGAGCAGCCGAAGATGTGCGCCTTTCGTGCCGAAACGTTCAATTAGCTGCTCACGCATGAAAGCATGAGCGGCACGCACGTCCTGCACTGTTGGCGTCAACCCTGTACCGATTGCCCAAACCGGTTCGTAAGCAATGATCGTATTCTCGGCATTGACGCCATCCGGCAAAGAGCCAGCAAGCTGCTTGCCGATTACATCCAGAGTACGCTCCGCCTTGCGCTCATCGGCAGTTTCGCCGACGCAAACGATTGCAACCAATCCGGCAGCCCATGCGGCCTCGGTCTTGGCGCGAACAGTGTCATTGCTTTCATGATGGTCGGTCCGGCGTTCGGAATGACCGATTATGACATGCGTAGCGCCCGCTTCCTTAAGCATTTCTGCAGAGACATCGCCTGTATGCGCGCCAGACACTTTATGGTGAGCATCCTGACCGCCGAGACCAACAGTCTCGCCTTCGAGCGTTTCCGCCGCGCGGGAAAGAAGCGTCGCAGGTACACAAATGACGGCGTCAAGCTTGCGGCCGAGATCGGAGCTCAGGCCGGCAGCAATCGCACGCAATTCGGTCAGGGACTCTCCCGTGCCATTCATCTTCCAGTTGCCAGCAACCAGCGGACGGATTCCCGGAGTCATTTCATTCTCCTCGCCTGTTCAAAACAGTAGACGCGGTCACCTCTTGAAAGCGGACCAGCGCCAAAATTTGCCACTGACTAAGCGTATTCGTGCCGCAATGCAAATGTTCTTGAGTGCCTACATGCAATGAGACCTTGCATATAGGGCTGGCTTGAGGTTATCCCCTGACTGGCTCTATCTATGAAAGCCGAGCTTAGATTTATACTTGAAGGGTTTCCAATGCTCGACAGCCTGCGTTCTGCCGCTCAATCCTGGGTCGCCAAACTTCTGCTTGGCCTGCTTGTACTGAGCTTTGCGATCTGGGGCATCTCCGATGTCTTTCGCGGCGGCCTGTCAGGCAATGCCGCTTTGACGGCTGGCGGTTCCGAAGTGAGCGCCACTGATTATCGTTTCGCCTATGAACAGCAGATGATGCGTTTGTCTCAACAGTTTCGCCAGCGTCTGACGCGCGAACAGGCAAAAACGCTCGGTGTCGAAAATCAGGTACTCGCCCAGCTCGCAGCCGGTGTGGTTCTGGATGAAGGTGCGCGCAACATGCAGCTCGGCCTTTCCAAGGACGGAATTGCTCGACTGACCGGTGAAGATCCGGCTTTCCATGACGCAAGCGGCAACTTCAATCGTGCACAGTTCGATGCAGTGCTTCGTCAATCTGGCATTCGTGCTCAGGATTATCTCGACAACCGCGCGAAAGTGGCTCGCCGCCAGCAGATCGTGGAAGCTGCAACGGACGGCATCAAGCTTCCGAATACAGCGTTGAAGGCGCTGGCTCTATATCAAGGTGAAACCCGCAGCGTTGACTATGTGACCATTCAGGCTGAAAAGGCCGATGCTGTCCCTGCCCCGTCCGAAGATGCGCTCAAGACCTATTTTGACGCACACAAGGACGAGTATAAGGCACCGGAGTACCGGAAAATAACCTATGTGAAGCTGGAGCCGGCTGATATTGCTGATCCGTCCGCCGTCACGCAGGACGAAATCAACGAATATTACGAAAAGAACAAGGACCGCTTCAGCACGATCGAAAAGCGTACTATTGAGCAGTTGAGCTTTGCCGATGACGCCGCAGCTGAAGCTGCCCAGCAGAAAATTGCCGCTGGAACAAGCTTCATCGATATTGGCAAGGAACAGGGTAAAACAGAAGACGACCTGAAGCTTGGCACGTTTGAGAAATCCGCTATTCCTGATCAGGCAGTTGCCGATGCAGCTTTTGCACTGGCAGAGAATGGCGTGAGCCCGGTGGTGAAGGGTGGCTTTGGTCCTGTTATCCTGCGCGTGACGCAGATCGAACCGGCTCATGTGAAGCCACAAGCCGAAGTTGAAGGCGAAATTCGCATCACGCTTGCCAACAATATCGCAGCAAGCAGCATCAGCGGCATTCATGACTCTTATGAGCAGGACCGTTCCGACGGCGCATCAATGGCTGATGTGGCAAAGAAGCTAAGCCTCAAGTCCGTCATCGTGGAATCCGTCGACGCCGAAGGTAACGATCCTTCTGGTAATCCAGTGCAGCTGCCAAACTCCGAAGCGCTGCTTTCTGCTGCCTTCCAGGCCGACCAGGGTTTTGACAACGACGCCCTGACCATGGGCAATATTGGCTATCTCTGGTATCAGGTTGACAGTGTAACTCCGGCACGCGACCGTACGCTCGACGAAGTCAAGGACAAGGTTGCAGCGGCGTGGAAGGGCGAAGAAGCAGTCAAGCGTCTCAACCAGCGCGTAGACGAGTTGAAGAAACGCCTCGATGGCGGCGCGACACTCGACGCGATCGCTACAGAGCTGGGCGTCGAAAAGCAGACCAAGCGTGGTATTGTCCGCACGACCAACGATGCCGATATCGGAACAGCGGCGGCGGCGCAGATTTTCCGGGGAGCGAATGGTTTCACTGGTAGCGCTGCTGCACCTTCGGACGATGCCCAGATTCTGTTCAAGGTTGTTGAAGTGACCGAACCTGCCGGAGCTGGCCCGGAAGCTATTCCGGAACAGCAGCAGAAATATCTGGCGACATCGCTCTCGGATGATGTTCTCGAACAGCTCGTCGGCGAATTGCAGAAGCAATATCCTGTTAAGATAAACCAGACCGTCATCAACAACGCTCTGGCGTTTTAAGGACGGTGGGCATCCAAAATGGCTGATCTAAAACCCTATATCGCGAAAGCTGCATCAGGCGAGCCGCTTTCGCTTGAGGATTCCAGAGCCGCCTTCGATATCATGATGTCAGGACAGGCAACGCCGTCGCAGATCGGCGGACTGTTGATGGCGTTGCGCGTACGCGGTGAAACAGTACCGGAAATCGCCGGTGCCGTTGCCTCCATGCGCTCGCGTATGCTGGGAGTTTCTGCTCCCGACAATGCCATCGATATTGTTGGCACTGGTGGCGATCAGTCGGGTTCATACAATGTCTCCAGCTGCTCGGCATTTGTTGTTGCTGGAGCTGGCGTTCCTGTAGCAAAACATGGCAACCGCGCCCTCTCCTCCCGCTCTGGTGCAGCCGATGCACTCGCCGCGCTCGGCATCAATATCGAGGCCGACGCGAGCATCATCGGTCGCAGCATCACAGAAGCTGGCCTCGGCTTCATGTTTGCACCGATGCACCATTCCGCCATGCGCCATGTCGGCCCCTCCCGCGTAGAACTCGGCACCCGCACCATCTTCAATCTGCTTGGCCCCCTCTCCAATCCGGCCAGCGTCAAGCGTCAGCTTGTGGGGGTATTCGCACCACAATGGCTTGTGCCGCTGGCTGAAGTGCTCAAGGAACTGGGTTCCGAAGCGGCTTGGGTTGTCTACGGCGACGGCCTCGACGAGATGACTACCGCAGGAACGACACAAGTTGCCGCCCTCGAAAACGGTCAGATTCGTACCTTTGAAATTACGCCGGAAGAAGTTGGATTGCGTCGTTGCGACCCGGCCGAACTGAAAGGTGGCGAGGCTTCGGTAAACGCCAAGGCTCTGCTGGGCGTACTTGAAGGCGAGAAAAACGCCTATCGAGACATCGTCCTGCTCAATTCAGGCGCGGCGCTTGTGATTGCTGGCAACGCGAAGGACCTGAAAGAAGGCATCGCACTCGCGGCACAATCCATCGACAGCGGCGCAGCACTTGATGTTTTGCAGAAGGTGATTGCCGTTTCCAACGACAAAGCCGCCTGACGGAAAGGATCAATTCATGTCCACCGACATTCTGCGCAAGATCGAGGCTTACAAGCGCGAAGAAATCGCTGCTGCAAAAGCCGAGCGCACCGTCGCTGATTTGAAGGCACACGCACAGGATCAGGAAGCGCCGCGTGGTTTTCTCAAAGCGCTGGAGGCAAAACGCGCCGCCGGTGAATTCGCGCTGATTGCTGAAATCAAGAAGGCAAGCCCATCGAAGGGCTTGATCCGTCCTGATTTCGATCCGCCTGCACTTGCAAAAGCCTATGAAGCTGGTGGCGCTGCATGTCTTTCAGTGCTGACTGACACGCCTTCCTTTCAGGGAGCGCCGGAATTTCTGACGGCAGCTCGCAACGCTTGCAGTCTCCCGGCTCTGCGCAAGGATTTTCTGTTCGATACCTATCAGGTACACGAAGCCCGTAGTTGGGGTGCAGATTGCATTCTGATCATTCTTGCAAGCGTCGACGATGATCTTGCAAAGGCGTTGGAAGAAACCGCGTTCGAGCTTGGCATGGATGCACTCATCGAAGTGCATGACGAAGCCGAGATGGAACGCGCACTAAAGCTTTCATCGCGTCTGCTCGGCGTCAACAATCGCAATTTGCGTACATTTGAGGTCGATCTGGCCGTTTCGGAACGGCTGTCGAAAATGGCGCCAGCCGATCGCGTTCTGGTCGGTGAAAGCGGCATATTCACACACGAAGACTGCCTGCGTCTGAAAAAGTCTGGAATCGGGACATTCCTCATCGGAGAGAGCCTGATGCGGCAGGCCGATGTTGCAGCGGCTACCCGTGAACTGCTGACTGGCAAGGCTTGATCGATGCCATCCAAACTCACCCATATCGACCAGACCGGCGCTGCCAATATGGTGGATGTTGGTGCCAAGGACGAGACTGAACGACAGGCTGTGGCCGAAGGATCGGTCAGAATGAAGCCCGAAACGCTGGCGCTCATTCTGGAAGGCAACGCCGCGAAAGGTGATGTCATTGGTGCTGCGCGTCTGGCTGGCATCATGGCGGCCAAAAAGACCGCCGATCTGATTCCCCTATGCCATCCGCTGATGCTGACCAAAGTAGCCGTCGAAATCGAGCCGGATCAGACATTGCCCGGTTTGCGCGTTCGTGCGCTGGCCAAGCTCAAGGGGCGCACCGGCGTGGAAATGGAAGCCCTCACCGCCGTTTCTGTCACATGTCTTACGATCTATGACATGGCCAAAGCCGTCGACAAACATATGGAGATCGGCGGTATCCGCGTTACCGAAAAGAGCGGCGGCAAATCAGGTGACTGGAAAGCATAAACCGCTAGACTTTGCTCTGGATCAACTCATCTGGACAGATTCTGTGGTCTAGACGGGTCAACAATTCAGTTCGAGAGGAAACGCCATGTCCCTTCTCCCGGTCGATGAAGCACTGGCCCGCATCCTGAAATCCGCAGAACCGCACGGTAAAGAGCAGGTCGCATTGTCAGATGCAGGTGGGCGCGTGGTTGCAACACCTGTTTTGGCACATTTTCTGCAGCCGCCGTTCGACGGATCGGCCATGGACGGTTACGCCCTGATCGCGCCAGACAACATCTCTTATCCCGTCGAGTTCGACATCATCGGCGAATCGGCAGCGGGAAATCGTTTCGAAGGTGAAACGGGAACTGGTCAGGCAGTCAGGATTTTCACCGGCGCGCCACTGCCCAAAGGCTCGGACACGATCGTTATTCAGGAACACACTGAGCGCTCGGATAACCGGCTAACCGTTCACGAAGGCATAGAACCGGGACGACATATACGCCGCGCAGGCCTCGATTTTTCACCCGATAACATCGTCATTCCGAGCGGGCGGGCGCTGGATGCTGCAGCCCTGTCGCTGGCAGCGGCCAGTGGCAATGCGAAAATCGACGTGTTTCAAAAGCCCAAAATAGCAATCATTGCGACCGGCGATGAACTGGTTCCGCCGGGGGAAGCACCCGGAAAAGACCAGATTGTTGCATCGAACAGCGTTGGAATCGCCGAGATAGTAAGGCGAGCCGGCGGAGCGCCACATGATAAAGGGATCATTCCGGATGATCCTGCCAAAATCGAACGGGCAATAGCAGACAGCCTGCAAAGCGGCATCGACATTCTGGTGACGATCGGCGGCGCTTCCGTCGGTGACCGGGATTTTGTGCATGGAGCACTGCAGAAACAGGGCGTCAATCTCGACTTCTGGAAGATCGCCATGCGGCCCGGCAAGCCCCTGATGTATGGGCGCATCGAAGTGAACGGCAAGATCGTGCATGTCATCGGACTACCGGGCAATCCCGTTTCGAGCTTGGTATGCAGCCTCGTTTTTCTCCGTCCGCTCGTCGCCAAGCTTGCCGGAACGAACCTCGATGCCGATATCCGACCTGCAAAGCTGGGCACTGACCTGCCTGCGAATGACCACCGCCGCGATTATATCCGGGCCACAATCGAATCAAACCCTGATGGAACGCTGACCGCAAAGCCGTTTCCGGTCCAAGATTCGTCCATGCTTTCAGCTCTCGTCGGTTCAAAAGCGCTTCTCATCAGGGATGAAAACGCTCCTGCTGCCACTGTTGGCGATGATTGTCGCGTTCTCATGCTGTAGATCGAGCGCAATTCTCGGCCTCACTAAAGCTTGAGAAAACAGACCTAAGTCATCATAAAATATATGTTATTCGAAGCAGCATCTGACATGCCGTGCCCGTGATGGTCTTGCCCTGAAGTATTCCGTTCAATCTCACCCTGAGCGTTAATGGTTTTAAAACCATTGCAGAACAAGACTGGAACATATAGTGTTCGTTCTGGTTTTGTTTTTCTCGATTCTTGGCCGGGAGGGTGTCGCGCATGTTAACCCGTAAACAGCACGAGCTTCTGCTGTTCATTCATGAACGTCTAAAAGAAACGGGCATTCCCCCGTCTTTCGATGAAATGAAGGAAGCGCTCGATCTGGCTTCAAAATCGGGTATCCATCGTCTGATCACCGCCCTTGAGGAGCGTGGATTTATTCGCCGTCTGCCGAACAGGGCGCGTGCGCTTGAGGTGTTACGTCTGCCGGATTCCATCGCTCCGGGCCTCAATGCACAAAAGAAGTTCGCTCCCAGCGTTATCGAAGGCAGCCTGGGCAAAACGCCTCCGCCACCGGCACGCCCCGCCCCCGTGGCTACCAATGACGACACGTCTGGAACTGTGTCCGTACCGGTCATGGGGCGAATTGCTGCGGGTGTACCGATTTCAGCAATCCAGAATCAGACACACTCCCTCAGCCTTCCGCCCGAAATGATCGGTGCGGGCGAGCACTACGCGCTTGAGGTCAGAGGTGATTCAATGATCGACGCCGGCATTTTCGACGGTGATACCGTCATCATTAAACGCGGTGATTCAGCAAACCCCGGCGAAATCGTGGTGGCACTTGTCGATGACGAGGAAGCGACTTTGAAGCGCTTTCGCCGCAAGGGTGCATCCATCGCTTTGGAAGCCGCAAACCCGGCATACGAAACTAGAATATTTGGCCCGGATCGGGTTCGTGTGCAGGGCAAGCTTGTGGGCCTGATCCGCCGCTACTAGATCGTAGTGAAGCCGGTTTTGGAGATAAGCTCCGAGTTCAAACAATGGAGCGGTTCCAGTTAAGAACAGAAACGTGGAACCGCTCTTTATTTAGTTGCAGCGCGTTGGTTCATCGCTAACACCTGATGAACAAACTCCGGCATTTTGAGCGGAGTGGGATTTTGGTTTGTACTCGCGCTCGGACAAGCCACGTGCTGGACGTGAATGGATGCGGTGCAGATGCCAGGGACGACTTGGCGCATCAATTGCATAGGTAATTCGGTCCTCCGGCTGCAATTCAGATGTTTGCTGGCTCATCCCGGGCTTTGCGACGTCGTAGGTGTCGCCCGGTACAGCTCTGAAAGATCGATTTTGATCTGGCCTTTCTCCGAGCCTGATCTCGACGGCTCCCTTTAGTGCCAGTTCCTGCTTGCTGATACTCAGGATAGTGGAACGTTCGCACGCCAGATCTTTGCCGGAAACGGCGAGAATAACCACATCGCCGATATTGCAGGCTATTTCCAGCATCGCGACATCTGCGGTGTAGGCTAGTGTACGACCATCACGCAGACTGATCGTGCAAAGTCCATCTTCGCATTCGAACCCGTCCCCATCAGTTCGCTTTTTGTTTTTGCCGGATGGCGGCGCAATGAACTCTTCCACCAGATAAGCGGTTTTCCAATTGTCGATTGTGAACTGTGACGGTCGGCTTCGATTGACTGCGAACTTCCCGTCCGCGAGCCGAACCCCCACCAGTTTGGCATCTTCCGAGATCACGATGTCAGGAAAGGGCTCCCTGACGAAAGCAGCAAACCCTAGAACGATGAACGGCAGCGCCAACACCTTCAATCTGGTCGACAGAACAACAACCAGAACGAGCGCAATGGTCCAGAGAACGATAGTGAGTGCGGGCATGGCCCCAGGATTACCGTCTGGTGACCACTTTGCAACAAAGGCAGCAATGTGCCTGACTGCGAAAATGCCCCAGCCCATTATCTGCAAAGGCACCCAGTCCAGTTGCAATGGCATCAGCACAAGACCAAAGACGGCAAACGGCATCACGAGAAGAGCTATTACAGGCTCAGCGAGGACATTTCCTACAAGACCGAACGGCGCTGTATTGTTGAAGTGATAAGCTGCAAAAATCCCGCTCGCCAATCCGGCGATGAGCGAAGTAGCCGCCGCCGCTGTGATCGGCTTCAGGATTTTTCCAGCGAAGCTATAAGCGGTCTTCCCACGTTTTTCCGTGCCAACCTGCCTGATCGCGTAGCGCTCGCTCCACCAGGCATAACCGGCAATCAACGCAGCCGTAGCCGAAAAAGACATTTGAAAACTCGGTCCCAGTATCTCATGCGGCGAAATTGCAATCATAGCGATGGCCGCAATCGCCAGATTGCGCATACTGATGGCCGCTCGGTCTACCAGCAAAGCTCCGAGCATGACTGCAATCATCTCATAGCTTCGTTGTGCAGCGACATCCGCACCTGACATGGCAAGATAGAAGGTACAGCTCAACAGGGAGAGAAAGGCCGCATATTTCTTCACCGGATGCCGCACACTGAAAGCCGGAAATAGCGCGAAGACGGATCGCAACGTCAGCATGACAACGCCAGCGGCAAGCGCCATATGCAAGCCCGAGATCGACAGAATATGTGCGAGCCCCGCCTTGCGCAGGTCTTCATTTGTCCGCTCGCTGATCCCCGCACGCGTGCCTGCCACAAGCGCCGAAGCAACACTGCCGTCCTCGCCACCGATCACTTCCTCGATTCGCTCAGACACCCGCACGCGCAACATGGCGATCCATTGGGAAATTTCCGCAGTCAGTTCGTCTGGCTGAGAAACCGTCGCCACTTTGGGTGTTCCGAGAAAGAAACCATTGGCACCAATACCATTGAAATAGGCATGAAACGAGAAATCGTAGTTACCCGGGCGAACCGGACCCGACGGAATACGCAATCGCACGAAACCTGCCAGTCCGCTGCCAATGGCCGTTGACGCCGGTATGTCCCGCGCATTGACACGAATGCGTTTCGGTGGAAAACGGAGTTTTGGACGCTCTGTCTGGAGCACATCAAGTGTTATCCGCCAGCTGCCATTGTCCTGATATTCAAGAGCGACAACCCGACCCGTTACACGTGTTGCCACGTCAGAGCCCAGCATCGGCGTGGCACGACGTTCCGTTTCCCATTTGCCGACCACAAACCCCGCCAGCAGAGCGATTGCCAATGTCACGCCTTGGGCAGCGGCGAATTGTTTGCGCGTCGCAATTCGCAAGATAGTGGCCATACCGAGCATGGACAAAAGCGGTATCCATGCCGGTTCGAATGAGAGCGTGAAATAGATGATTGCGCCAACACCGGCAAAAACCGGCAGCAGAAGAAAAAATACACCGCGTCCCGCTTCAGTTTCAGCCGCAGCCTTGAACTGTCGACCTGTGACCGACGGTATAGACAAAAGTCGTTCACGCAAGCTTGGCGCACGAGGCTTGACCGGCGGTGGATTTACCGGAATCTCGACATCATTTGGAGGCCAGACCTCTGGCAACAAAGCGCGCACCAAACCGTCGGGCAAGCTTTTCACAAGCGCCCGTTCGTTTGCATCGCTCGCTTCCCTGATGCCTGTCATGCCCCCGCCTGACCGCAAAAGTTGGCCCAACCGCCGGAATACCCCGAAAGAACGACGGCACATTCGTGCGAAAGGGATGCGAGGCCCTTGCGCACATTGCTGCCTATGCTACATGAACCGCAGCCGAAATCGAGTGGGTTCGCATAACGAACCCCGATTACCTGCCGGGCAGTCTCGCGCAGGCATAGGAATTCAAGTTCGCGCCTGTGTCTCCGGCATTTGCCGCTGCTCTAAAAAGGCGCACGACATAGTGGAGCTATCATGCCGAAACCGGTCGTTACCCGTTTTGCCCCCTCGCCCACGGGGTACCTGCACATTGGTGGTGCGCGCACTGCCTTGTTCAACTGGCTTTATGCCAAGCACAGCGGCGGCAAGATGCTGCTGCGCATTGAAGACACCGACCGGGAACGTTCCACCGACGCCGCGACGGCTGCCATTCTTGATGGCCTGACCTGGCTTGGTCTGGACTGGGACGGCGATGCCATCTCTCAGTTCGAGCGCGCGCCTCGCCATCGCGAAGTCGCGGAAGAGCTCGTCACTCTCGGCAAGGCATATTATTGCTATGCAACACCAGAAGAACTGGCCGAAATGCGCGAGAAAGCACGCGAAGAAGGCCGTCCGCCGCGCTATGACGGTCGCTGGCGTGATCGCGATCCGTCAGAAGCGCCTGCAGGCGTAAAGCCGGTCATCCGGATCAAGGCACCGCAGGAAGGCGAAACCCTCGTGCAGGACGCTGTGCAGGGCGATGTGCGCTTCCCCAACAAAGACCTGGACGATTTCATCATTCTGCGTTCCGATGGTACGCCGACTTACATGCATGCAGTCGTTGTCGATGATCACGATATGGGCGTGACCCATATCATACGCGGCGACGATCATCTGACCAATGCTGCGCGGCAGACAGTCATCTATGATGCAATGGGTTGGGACGTGCCGCAAATGTCGCATATCCCGCTCATTCATGGTGCGGACGGTGCAAAACTCTCCAAGCGTCATGGCGCTTTGGGTGTGGATGCCTACCGTGCGATGGGTTATCTGCCTGCTGCTCTGCGCAACTATCTTGTACGCCTCGGCTGGAGCCATGGCGACGACGAAATCATGTCGACCGAACAGATGATCGAATGGTTCGATGTGAAGGATATCAACAAGGGGGCAGCTCGCTTCGATTTTCAGAAGCTTGAGGCAATCAATGGCGTCTATATGCGCGCCAGTGACGACAAGGCGCTTTATGATGCGCTTATCGCTGTTCTGCCGGAGATCGAGGGTGGCAAGGAAATTGCCGACGCTCTCGACGACAAGCGAAGCGCACAATTGCTTGCCGCTATGCCGGGCCTGAAGGACCGCGCCAAAACTTTGGTGGAACTGGCTGATGGTTCGAAATTCATCTTTGCTGCCCGTCCGCTTGATCTTGACGAAAAGGCAGCTTCTCTCCTGAACGACGAAGGCCGGGCCGTGCTCAAATCCGTACTCCCGGATCTGGAAGCATCTGGCGAATGGACCGTTGAATCTCTAGACGCTGTCGTAAGGACTCACGCAGAAAAAACCGGCCTGAAACTGGGCAAGATTGCACAGCCTTTACGTGCAGCTCTGACCGGTCGCGCCACCTCTCCGGGCGTGTTCGACGTGCTTTTCGTCCTTGGACGCGAAGAGTCCCTCGGACGTATTCGCGATCAAATCGGTTAAGGTGGGAACATTCACGCTGACGTGACAAAACCGGCGTAAATAGTTCAAATTACGCATTGCATCGCGAACCGTTTGGGATAGTTTGACGGGCAAAATCGTTAGGATAATGCGCTAAACGCTGATGGTCCCCATAGGGGCGGGGACCATGCCAAGAGATAAAAGACAAATTATAACGACGATTACAATTCTGCCGTCGTGCGGGCGGCAAAGTGGACATGAAAGGAAACACGATGTCAGATAGGACAGCCAGCTTTACACTAGAAGGCAAAACATTCGACCTGCCTGTACGACAAGGCACTGTCGGACCAGACGTCGTCGATATCGGTCCACTTTACAAAAACTCGCAGATGTTCACGTACGATCCCGGCTTCACGTCCACGGCATCGTGCGAATCCAAGATCACTTACATCGATGGCGATGAAGGCACCCTGCTCTATCGCGGTTACCCGATCGATCAGCTTGCCGAACACGGTGATTTTCTGGAAACCTGCTATCTGCTTCTCTACGGCGAATTGCCTACCGCGACGCAGAAGTCTGACTTCGACTACCGTGTGACACGCCACACGATGATTCACGAACAGATGACGAAGTTCTTTACGGGCTTCCGTCGTGACGCTCATCCCATGGCAGTCATGGTTGGCTGCGTTGGTGCAATGTCGGCTTTCTATCATGACTCGACCGACATCACCGACCCGCATCAGCGTATGGTCGCGTCGATCCGTCTGATCGCCAAGGTTCCAACGCTTGCCGCCATGGCCTACAAGTACCATATCGGCCAGCCGTTTATGTACCCGAAGAACGATCTCGATTTTGCGTCGAACTTCCTGCATATGTGCTTTGGCGTTCCATGCGAGGATTACAAGGTCAATCCGGTTCTGGCTCGTGCAATGGACCGCATCTTCATTCTCCACGCAGATCATGAGCAGAACGCCTCGACCTCGACCGTGCGCCTTGCCGGTTCTTCTGGGGCCAATCCGTTTGCATGTATCGCTGCCGGCGTTGCCTGCCTCTGGGGCCCTGCCCACGGCGGCGCAAATGAAGCTGCGCTCAACATGCTGGCTGAAATCGGTTCTGTGGACCGCATTCCAGAATTCATCGCCCGTGCAAAGGACAAAAACGATCCGTTCCGTCTGATGGGCTTCGGTCACCGCGTCTACAAGAACTACGATCCACGCGCCAAGATCATGCAGAAGACCTGCCATGAAGTTCTGGGCGAACTGGGCATCAAGGACGACCCGTTGCTCGACGTTGCAATGGAACTGGAAAAGATCGCCCTGACGGACGAATACTTCATTGAGAAGAAGCTTTATCCAAACATCGACTTCTACTCCGGCATCACGCTGAAGGCCCTCGGTTTCCCGACCGAAATGTTCACGGTTCTCTTTGCTCTCGCCCGCACCGTCGGCTGGGTCGCACAGTGGAAGGAAATGATCGAAGATCCGCAGCAGAAGATCGGCCGTCCACGCCAGCTCTATACCGGCGCTCCCGAGCGGGATTACGTGCCGCTCGCAAAGCGTAAGTAAGTATCAGACTATAATAAAAACCCCGGTTGCCAAAACAACCGGGGTTTTTCGTATTCTATCTACAGTCAAAATCAGCTCTTGGAATTGCCTGCCAATTCCAGAATGACGCGCGCCCCGATCTCGCCAGAGGGTTGCTCCGTCGCCATGATCGACGCAACTTTATCAAATCCGTCCAGCTGCGCCTGACGTGCCGATCCAGGCCGCATCAACCGTTCAAGGTTGCGTGCAAGCATTCCCGGACGGACAAACTCATTGAAATACTCAGGAACGACCGGTTCGTCGGCGATGATATTTGGCAAGGCAGCGCTCCAGATCGTGATCTTGGGCATCAGAAACTTGCTTGCGAACCAGTCCGCCTTATAGGAAAGCACGCTTGGAATGCGCGATAGAGCCAGTTCCAGCGAAACCGTCCCTGAAGCGGCAAGCGCTGCATCGGCTTTAGAAAAAGCTTTCCACTTTTCCTCATCACCCAACACAATAAGCGGTTTGACAGCCCAGTCCTTTGAAAGATCGCGAACCATTTCCTCAATGCGTGGCAGTGTCGGCAGAACGACGTCAAGCTTGTCGACCCGGGCAGCTAATTCACCAACAGCCTGCCCGAACGGTTCCATGAGCATCTGGATTTCAGTACGACGAGACCCCGGCAGAACGAGCAATGTTTTCCGGGACTCAACAGTCCGTCGCGCTTCCAGGTTTTTTTGCTCATCCCGTGCCCGCAGTATCGGTTCATAGCTGGAAAGGCGATGCCCGACATAAGTGGCACTCGGCCCGCTTAACCGCTGCATGACCTCCACCTCAAATGGAAGAATAGTCAACACATGGTCGAAATAGGCTTTCAT
The DNA here is from genome assembly GCF_024701725.1 of Ochrobactrum sp. XJ1. Taxonomy (NCBI): domain Bacteria; kingdom Pseudomonadati; phylum Pseudomonadota; class Alphaproteobacteria; order Hyphomicrobiales; family Brucellaceae; genus Ochrobactrum; species Ochrobactrum sp. XJ1. The sequence continues at coordinate 72,642 of NZ_VDGD01000012.1, read as the reverse complement.
CGCCCGCGCGCGTTGCGGCCGCCAAGCCCACACGCTTGGTGCTATATATTTCACGATGGGAATCGATGGATTTGCAGCCCTGATCTTCTTGGCGACGCGATGTGTAAACTCCGGACTGTCAATCAGAAGTACGCAATCCGGTTTCTCAGCGATGATGCTTCTAGCGGTCTGGCCAATACGCCGCATTAGACCCGGTAAGTTCTTCAGAATTGCGCCCAGCCCCATAAGCGCAATCTCGTGCGGATCAAAAAAGGACTTCATTCCCCGGGCCGCAAGGTGATCACCACCGACACCAATGATATCAACCAAGCGGTCTGTCTGGCTCCGCAACGCATCGATAAGGTCGGCACCTAGAAGATCACCGGATTCTTCACCGGCCACTATTGCTATTTTCAACGGCCGGCTGGTGGTGTTCACTTCTTGATATCCTTTTTCTCGCGACTGACCGTCTCTACGAAAAGGCCTCTTGCATTGGCCGCCGCGATGGTTTCACCGAAGCCTAGAATGAATGTCCTGCCTGCCTCAACAGCTATTCCTGATAATCCCGCTTTTACGGCATTATCAATCGTAGAAATTCCGATGGTCGGAAGGTCTGCTCTTTCGTCCTGTCGCGGCTTCGCCATCTTGACGAGAACACCGCCACGACGAGGTATGCGGCCAGCTGCACGTAACTCGCGCACACGCTCTATCATTTGATCTGTGCCTTCCGCCCCTTCGAGCGCAACGACACGTCCGCCAACCGCAACAGCACCCTGCCCGACATCCAGATCACCCAGACGAAGCGCAGATTCCATTGCAAGTTCAAGATTATGACGTTCTCTCGCGTCCGGTGCATTTCGCGTCAAAATTTGAGCTGGCGATGGAGAAAGTAAATTCGGAACAACATCGTGAGCCCCGACAACTTTGAAACCGAAGGACTCCAGCAGACCGATAAATGCACGTAAAAGAGCATCATCGCCTTGTCCCAACGCACGTAAAACGTAAGGCACTGCGCGCAGAGTAGGCCAGTCAAACTTCAGATCACTGACATGGGGCCTGCTTGTCACGCCACCAGCGAGGACAACGCGATCCACACCGGCAGCCTTCATCGACCGCACGAGCTTTGCAAACTCTACGATGGAAATTTCCTGATGCTCGTACTTGTAGAGTACCGGATCAGCCTCCCCTCGCAACGGTACGAGGAATGGCTTCTTCTCCGCAGCCTCAAGGGCCTCCGCCACACTGATCGGCAGCAGGCCATTACCAGCGATAATTGCAACGCGTCCCGCATCATCTGCAAGACGCGGTATTTGCTCAATCTTCGCCGCTGTCATGCCCGGCCCCACCATGGACCGCATCAAGCGGAGGTGTACAGTAGGCACGTTTGGTATCGACATTGATGAAGTCGATCATATCGATGACAGCCGGAGAATCCGGTATCGCAGTCAGGACGTCCTTTGCACGGTCCCGAATGGGCTTTGTGCGATCGAACAGCATCCGAACTGCATGACGGAGATTATGAATCTCTTTGCGTTCCATACCGGAACGCTTCATGCCGACGATGTTCAATCCACCGAGATGAGCGTGCACGCCAATCGCCATGCCGTACGGGATAAGATCGCTTACAACCGCAGCCATGCCGCCAACGAAAGCGTGATGTCCAACGCGCACAAACTGATGAATAGCGGCACCACCACCCAGAATAGCGTGATGCCCGATTGTCGTGTGGCCACCAATCATCACATTGTTGGAGAAGGTGACGTAGTCGCCAATGTCACAATCATGTGCCACATGCGCGTAAGCCAGGAACGAACAGTTGTCGCCAACCGAAGTGTAACCACGTGCGCTGTCTGACCCCTTGTGCATGGTCACGCCTTCGCGGATCAGGCAATTTGTGCCAATGTTCAGCTTCGTTGGACCGCCCTTATGCTTGTTGTTCTGCGGATCGCAACCCAGAACGGCATGCGGATAAACCTTTCCACCTGCGCCAAGCGTCGTTGCACCAGTCACCACTACATGACTCATCAATTCCGAATTGTCGCCTATGACGGCGCCAGACTGAATGTGACAGAAGGGGCCGACAGACACACCCTGCCCCAGTTCCACACCCTGCTCAACAAGAGCGGTGGGGTGAATAAATGTTTCTTTCATTGATATGCTCACTGGCTTTCTTCAGCTGTACTGATCATGGCAGCGACTTCAGCTTCCGCAACCTTTACACCATCGACTTCGGCAATGCATTCGTATTTCGAGATATTTGCGCGTTGCTTGATCTTCTTTACGTGAAGCAAAAGTCGATCTCCCGGTATGACCGGGCGACGGAATTTGGCATTATCTATAGTCATGAAATAGACCACGCCAGGGCGTCCGGTTTTGCGCTGAAGCAGAGAAATAGCGCCCGCCGTCTGTGCCATGGCTTCGACAATCAATACGCCCGGCATAATCGGCTTTTCAGGGAAATGTCCGGTGAAATGCGGCTCGTTGATCGTCACATTCTTGATGCCGGTTGCGGAGACGTCGCCGTCAATGTCAACAATCCGGTCGATCAGCAAAAATGGATAGCGATGCGGCAGCACTGCCAGAAGATCCTGGATATCTGCTGCTTCCAGCTTGGTCTGATTTGCATCACTCATCAGAGGATTGCTCCTTTCTCGATTGCCCGATGCTACGTATGTTCGCGATATCTCGGAACCACTGTTTGATAGGCCGAGCTGGAATACCGCCCCAGCGCTCGCCATCGGGTATGTCATTCATAACGCCGCTCGCTGCAGCAATCTGCACGCGCGAACCGATAATCAAATGGTCGGCAAGTCCCACACGACCACCCAGCATCGTCTGGTCACCGATGACACAGCTGCCGGAAATGCCGCAATGAGCCGCAACAATACAAAAACGGCCGATTCGCACGTTGTGGGCGATCTGTACGAGGTTATCGATCTTTGTACCTTCGCCAATGACGGTGTCGTTCAACGAACCACGGTCGATCGTCGTATTGGCGCCAATCTCGACATTGTCCTGAATGATGACTCTGCCGAGCTGGGGAACCTTCTCCAAGCCGGCGGGACCTGGGACGTAGCCGAAACCGTCCTGCCCAATCCGCACACCAGGATGAAGAGACACTTGATTGCCGATGAAAGCACACTGAACGGTTACACCGGGGGCAATATAGCTGTTGCGACCTATCTGGCTGCCTTCACCGATAACCGCTGTTGACGCGATCAGCGTACCGCTGCCGACACTTACGCCCCTGCCGATAACTGCGCCGGCCTCGATGGTCGCACCATCCTCGATATGTGCTGTCGGATGAATAATCGCCGCTGAAGAAACACCAGTTTCTCCGAACCAGCTGACCGGTTTGACGGACGCTGGAAACAGCATTCGACCAACGGATGCAAAGTCCCGTTGCGGATTGCGGGTAACCAGTGCAGCTATGTGCGACGGCACGCTATCCACCACAGCCTCACTACATAGAACGCCCGCGGCATTGATCGATGAGAGACCGTCGGCATTCTTCTTGCCTTCGACGAAAACAAGAGAACCCTCAACAGCATCTTTAAGCGAAGAAAGACGCGCAACAGAACGCGGTGCAAGCTTCGGGTCACGAAGTCTTGCACCGGTAAAATCTGCGATATCGCCAATCGTGAGTTCACGCGAAGGCGCGAAAAAAACAGGATCTGCCATCAAAACACTTTCTTCCCCGGGGTTGTTATACCCCGGGAAAAGGCAAATCTATTAGAACTTGGTCGAAACACCGAAGTTGAAGTTCTGAACCTTGTCGGTATCAGCCTTCGCGATCGGGAACGCATAGTCAAAACGCAGAGGACCGAACGGCGAAGCCCACATCAGGCTTATACCTGCCGAAGCGCGAAGCTTCTTGTCGTCGCCATAGATTGGCGAACCGCCCTGCGAGGAGTCATTACCATAAAGCGTTGCGGCATCAGCAAACAAGGCGCCACGGATACCCAAGCTTTCAGGAACGAGTGGCATCGGGAACTGAACTTCAGCCGTACCGTTGATATAGGTCGTTCCGCCCATCCAGTAGCGTTTGCCGTTCGCGGCATCCTGATATGGACCGATACCATTGAACTTGAAGCCGCGGATGATGTCCGAATTGTTCTTGAACAGATCAAAGATGCGGACGCCATCATCACCGAATTCATGGATATAACCACCGCCAATGCCCAGCATACCGACGATATCGGCTTCCTGAGAAAGCGTCTTGTAGTAGTTACCCTTGAACGTGGTCTTGATGTACTTGGCATCGCCGCCAAGACCTGCGAACTCCTGCGTGAACTTGCCATAAAGACCGTCATGCGGATTCTTCATGTCGTCGATGGAGTTGTAGGTCAGCGAGTAGCTGATCGACGAACGCAACCACGGACTATGCTCAGCAGCCTCTAGCAAGGCAGGCGCATAGTAGTTGTCAGCGTCCGCACGGAACAGGTCATACTTTTCCTGAACGAGGTTATACGCGATACCTGCCGAGAAATTGTCCGTGATCGGAAGACCGAAGCGGATCGTACCACCGGTCTGCTCGACGTCGTAATCATCGTTTACGCGATACGTACGACGGAATACATCGAAACCAGCCGAGAGACGATATCCGAGGAAATATGGCTCCGTAAACGACAGGCCATAATTGCGCATATCATCCTGACCGGCACCGGCGCTGATACGGATGTACTGGCCGCGTCCGAGGAAGTTACGCTCGGTAATAGCAGCTTCGACCTGCGCACCCGGCGATTCGCCGCCTGTCGTGTAACCGCCACCGATCGAGAATTCGCCGGTCGACTTTTCAACGACATCAACGACAAGAATAACCTGATCCGGCTCAGAGCCAGGCGCCGTCGAGATATTGACCGTCTGGAAGAAGTCAAGCGCTTCGAGACGACGCTTCGCGCGCTGTACCATGACCTGATTGAAGGCATCACCTTCGTTCATGTCGAATTCGCGACGAATCACGAAGTCACGCGTCTTGTCGTTACCGCGAATTTCAATGCGCTGAATATAAGCGCGCGGACCTTCGTCAACGCTATAGACGACCGAAATCGTATGGTTCTCGAAATCACGATCGCCACGCGGTTCAACCTTGGCGAAAGCATAACCACTACCGGCAACATTTTCGGTAACTGCGAGAACCGAATCTTCGATTTCCTTGGCGCTGTAAGGCTTACCCGAACGAGTCTTGACCAGATGATCCAAGGCCTGCCCGTCAACGCCATCAACGTTGCTCTCGACGCTTACATTGCCGAATGTATAGCGCTGACCTTCATCAACCGTGATGGTGATCGTGTATTCGTTTGTCGACGGATCGAGAACTGCATTCGATGAAATAACGCGGAAATCCGCATAGCCGCGATTGTAATAGAAACGACGGAGCGTTTCCTCGTCAGCCTGAAGACGCCCTTCGTCATATACGTCATTACGCGTCAGCCACGAAAGCGGATTCGAACGTTTGGTCGAAATCACGTCGCGCAAACGACGAGAGCCGAATGCCTGATTGCCAACGAAATCGACATTTGCGATTTTCGTGCGCGAACCTTCGTTGATTTCATAAACGACGTTCACACGCCCCTGACCAAGATCAACAGTACGTGCATTCACGGTCGCATCGCTGCGCCCGATATGCGCATAGGCTCCCTTGATCGCTTCAACGTCAGCTTCCATCGTCGCAGCGTCATAAGGCGAACGCGGCTTGAGCTGAACAGCACGAGTAAGATCAGGATCCTTGATCTTCTTGTTGCCCTGGAAAAGGACGTTGTTGACGACGGAACGCTCAGAAACATTCACGACGAGCGTGCTGCCGGACTGATTGATGCGAACATCCGAGAACAGACCCATCGCAAACAGACGCTTCACCGCAGCATCAATATCAGCGCTGGTGAAGGCCTTGCCCGGACGAATGTCGATATTGTCACGGATGGACTGTGCGTCGACGCGTGTATTACCGCGTACCTCGATACGGCTAACGACAGCAGCCTCGGCAACATTGACCGAAGCCAGCGAGAGTGCAGCAGTACCCGAAGCCACAAGAGCCACTGACATGGCGAGCGCAGAAGCGGCGCCAAAGAATTTAGAACTTGCCGTCATAGGCTTTCCGAACCTTCGTTTCTTTCTGTCCCCGGGGCGATTAACCCAGAAAAGCACGTACAGATACAACCGTCATACCCGGTTTTTCCATACAAGCAAGCGTCACGGTTAAATTCTGTTTACTTAAGCAACCAGCGTGGCATCCGCGCCACGCGATTTGAGCGTTATGGTAAACAAATCGCTTAGCTTTTCGAGCAGTCACTCCCAATTTTCACTTCTGTTTAACACCTTCCCCGATCCTCGCCAGAGAAGATGCGCATCATAGCGGTTAGCTGACTGGAACCCTCCAGCCTGCACCGATCCCCAAGATCACCACCTGAGCCAGCCGGAGAGTCATCTAGCAGGCAAACAGGTCGTTGAAAAGTACGAACCCCATGAATCCCATAACAAGTAGGAACCCAACACGATAGAAAATTTCCTGCGCCGCAACAGATACCGGGCTACCCTTTATGGCCTCCACCGCATAGAAAACCAGGTGACCGCCATCCAGCGGAGGCAATGGAAACAGGTTCAAAAGCCCGATACCAACCGACAACATTGCCATTAGCTGGATAAGCCAGTCAAAACCCTGACTTGCAGCCTTACCAGCCATATTGGCAATTTTCACCGGACCACCGAGCTGACATTTATCCTCACGCCCGACCGCAAAACGCTGAAAGAACTCTCCTGTCCGGCTGATAATGTAGCCCGTTTCCATGACAGCCTGTCCCACTGATTCGAGGGGACCATATTCAATCCGGCGAAAATTACCGACAGCTTCAGTGGTTTCCACGCCGATGGCGCCAAGCTTGATCTTGTTTCCAAGCGGATCCGTACGCTCGACGATTGCCGGAACGGCCTGCAAATCCACCATCTTGCCATCACGCTCGACAGTGAAGTTCAGCTTGTCCCCGGCCCGTCCGGATACGATGCGCTGCACGTCGGAAAAAGTTGTGATCTTTTCGCCCTCAACGCTGATAAAGCGATCCCCGGCTTCAAACCCTGCTTCAGCAGCAGGACTGCCAGGCTGAACGCCAGCTATGAGCGGATCGGAAATCTGACGCCCATAGAGCGCGAAGAAGACACTGAAGATAACGATCGTCAGAATGATATTGAAAGCAGGACCGGCAAAGACGGTCGCCGCACGCTTCCACACAGGCTGGGTATGGAATGCCCTTCGCTGCTCATCTGCGCTCAGGCTTGCATTATCGACGTCAACTGGAGAGCTCGTGGCGCTCTCGTCACCGATGAATTTGACATAGCCACCAAGCGGAATGGCAGAAATCTTCCACCGCGTGCCGTGCTTGTCCGTGAAACCGATCAGCTCAGGTCCGAAGCCGATAGAAAATGCCTGTGAGCCAATGCCGCACCAGCGCGCAACCAGATAGTGGCCCATTTCATGAACAAAGACCACAACGGTCAAAACAAAGAGGAATGGAATGATGGTCCCGACAAGCAGACTTTCGCCACCCAGAAAAAAGGCCAACGCCTCCTGCAAATCACTACTCCTTACACAACGCTAGTGGGCTTCCGAAGAACCGAATGCGTTTTGAGCAATCCCACAAACTCATCCGTCGCACCCTTAGAAACTGAAGAATATAGCGGACGGCACGTCTGGCTCTGCAAAAATTGCACCAAACAGGTACAAAAGTGCGGCAGCAGCGACAAGCCCGTCCACGCGATCCAGAACACCGCCATGCCCCGGCAAAAGACGGCCAGAGTCCTTTGCGCCGAACTGGCGCTTCACCCATGATTCTGCAAGGTCGCCAATCTGCGAAACGACAGACAGCAGCAATGCGAGTAGCGGTACCAGCCAACTGCCGGGAGCAGCCACCAGTGAGGCAACCAGAATGCCACCGGCTACCGCAGCCGCGGCGCCACCGATGGCGCCTGACCACGTCTTGTTCGGTGAAAAGCGCGGTGCCAATTTCGGCCCGCCCAGTGCCCGGCCATTGAAGTAGGCCGCGATATCCGTGGACCAGACAACTGCGAAAAGGAAAACAATCGCAGTAAAGCCAAAGGGCTCATCGCCGCGCAGGAGTGAAAGCGAAACGGCGGAGAAACCTGCATAGAAAAGCCCCGCCGCTGGCCAGCCGCGCCCTGTCCGCCATTGCGTGGCCAGAAGAATGAGGGTGCCCACCAACAGAACGCCAATCGTCAGCAAAGCGCTCCGGTCCATAACAAGCAGAACGCTTGTGAGCACCAGCCATGCCCAGCCGAACACACGCGAGAACACTGTCTGCTTCGGTGCGGTCAGGCTCGTCCACTCGTGGAACATGGCCAATCCGATTGCAATCGAAAACAGTGTGAAACCCAAACCGCCGACCCACGTCAGCCACAAGGCGGCTGCACCGAGGACAATGGCAGTAATGATGCGGGTTTGCAGATTGGACATTGAGACCTTTCGAGGGACTGGCTTACGCCATATTAGAGCATTTTCAGTCGTCCCAACTCTCGGGAACCACCTTAGACTGCCGCCCCCTTGGTCGAAGGGCATGCGATTTCTTCTTCACGGTCTTCCAGTCCGGCGCGCACTTCAACGCCGCCAAACCGACGCTCGCGCTGGCGAAAAGCCTCATAGGCTGCATCAAGATCAGACGCGCGGAAATCAGGCCAATGAATGGGCAGGAATAGAAACTCGGAATACGCCGCTTGCCAGAGCAGGAAATTCGACAGGCGCATTTCCCCGCTCGTACGGATGATAAGATCGGGATCGGGTATCCCGGCTGTATCGAGATTTGCGGAAACCAGTTCACTGGAAATGGAAGCAGGATCAAGCAGTCCGGCAGCGACATCACGCGCCAGACTTCGAACGGCACGGACGATCTCGTCGCGGGAACCGTAATTGAAAGCTATGATCAGGTTGAGGCCTGTATTGCGACGCGTAAGCGTTTCCGCTTCGACTAATAGCGCACGTATATCGGCGGCAAGTTCCTCGCGCTCGCCGATAATACTGACACGCACATTATTGCGGTGCAGCTCAGCAAGATCGCGTCGGATGAAAATCTTCAGCAACCCCAGAAGATCGTTCACCTCGCCGCTGGGGCGGGTCCAGTTCTCTGAAGAGAACGCAAACAATGTAAGGTAGCCGAGGCCACGATCCCCGGCCGCCCGTACAATCTCACGAAGAGCTTCCACGCCTGCCCGGTGCCCGGCGCTGCGCGGCAAATTGCGCGCCTTCGCCCAACGGCCATTGCCATCCATGATAATGGCGATGTGGCGCGGATCGGACATGGCGAAGCTCTCCCTCAATGAAAACCATGCAAGTACTAGACCTGCATGATCTCCCCTTCTTTCACTGCAACGACCTTATCCATCTCCGCGATGGTTTCGTCCGTCAGCTTCTGCACTTTTTCAGACAGAACGCGGCCATCATCCTGACTGATGAGGCTGTCCTTCTCCAGCTTTTTCAGCGTGTCCATACCGTCACGACGAACATGACGGGCAGCGATACGACCCTGCTCAGCATACTGGTGCGCGATCTTGACCAGTTCCTTGCGGCGCTGTTCGTTCAATTCCGGCAGCGGAATGCGCAGCGTCGTGCCATCGGTGATAGGATTGAGACCGAGGCCGGAATCGCGAATTGCGCGCTCCACAGCGCCCACCATGCTCTTGTCCCAGACGGAAACCGAAAGCATACGCGATTCGGGAACAGTGATATTGGCAACCTGATTGATCGGCATGGTCGAGCCATAGGCCTCGATCACGATCGGCTCCAGCAAGCTTGCTGAAGCGCGGCCCGTGCGTAGACCGTTAAGGTCGTGCTTCAAAGAGTTGATAGCGCCTTCCATGCGGCGTTTCAGGTCGTTGATGTCGAAAGCATCACTCATGCATTTTCTCCTTCGATACGCAGCAAAGGTCGATCAATTATCGGAAACGATCGTGCAGCGTCCCTTGCCTTGCAGAATTTCGGCCAAGCCGCCGTTTTCATGGATGGAATAGACTATTATCGGAATGTTGTTCTCACGCGCAAGGGCAACAGCGGCTGTATCCATGACTGCAAGCCCGCGATCGAGAACTTCTTTGTGGGTCAAACTGTCAAAACGCGTCGCGTTCGGATCCTTCTTCGGGTCGGCAGAATAGATTCCGTCAACCTGCGTGCCCTTCAAAAGCGCATCCGCTTCAATTTCCGCAGCACGAAGAGCTGCTGCCGAATCCGTCGTGAAGAAAGGATTTCCGGTGCCACCAGCAAAGATCACGACCTTGCCCTCATCCATGTAAGCCGTAGCCTGTCTCTGCGAGAAGCTCTCACAGATTTCAGGCATGGCTATGGCCGAGAGCACGACAGAATCGACGCCGATCTTGTGCAGGGAAGTACGCAGCGCCAGCGAATTGATGACCGTGGCCAACATACCCATGTGATCGCCTGTGACGCGGTCTCCGCCCTTGGAGGCCACAGCAACCCCACGGAAAATATTACCGCCGCCGATCACGACGCCAACTTCAACACCAAGCGACCGTGCCTGCTTGATATCGCTTGCAATACGGTCTGCAACGGAAACATCAATGCCAAAGCCCTGACTGCCCATCAATGCCTCGCCCGAGGCTTTCAAAAGGACGCGTTTGTAGGCGGGCTTACCGGACATTGGATGCTCTCCGCAGATTGTGATCAAGTGGTTGTGTTTGGGTTCCGATACACGAAGGGCACCGCGTTGTCACGCGATGCCCTTCATAATCAAAAGCCTTTTCAGGCAATCAGCGCATTCCGAAAAGTGGAAACCGGTTTTCGGAACAAAATGCGCTGAAAAAACGGAGCCACTTAGCCCTTGGCAGCAGCAGCTACTTCAGCAGCAAAGTCGGTTTCTTCCTTCTCGATGCCTTCGCCGAGAGCAACACGGACAAAGCCGGTGATCTTGGCCGGTGCACCGATGGTCTTTTCAGCTTCCTTGAGGGCAGTTGCAACCGTCAGGTCAGGATTGATGACGAAAGCCTGCGAAAGAAGAACAACTTCTTCGTAGAACTTGCGCATACGGCCTTCGATCATCTTTTCGATGATGTTGTCCGGCTTGCCGGATTCACGGGCCTGCTCGATGAAAATCGCCTTTTCGCGCTCGGCAGCAGCCGGGTCAACGTCCTCGGCGGTGAGAGCCAGCGGGTTGATTGCAGCAACGTGCATGGCAACCTGACGACCAAATGCATTTGCAGCTTCTGCATCGCCAGCGGTTTCGATTGCTACGAGAACGCCGAGCTTGCCGAGGCCATCAGCAACGCCGTTGTGAATGTAGGTCGCGACAACGCCCTGCGGGACGGTCAGCGCAGCCGAACGGCGGAAGCCAATGTTTTCACCGATGGTGGCAACAGCGTCCTTTGCCGTTTCGGTAACGGTCTTGCCGTCAACGTTGGCGTTGGCCACAGCTTCGGTCGAACCGTCGGTCGACAGAGCAGCCTGGGCGATCTTGCGGACCAGATCCTGGAAAGCATCGTTGCGGGCAACGAAGTCGGTCTCGGAATTGACTTCAACGACAACAGCCTTGTTGCCGGAAGCTGCAACGCCAACCAGACCTTCGGCAGCCGTACGGCCAGCCTTCTTGTCAGCCTTTGCAATGCCCTTGGCACGCAGCCAGTCAACGGCAGCTTCGATATCGCCATTGGTTTCAGCAAGTGCTGTCTTGCAGTCCATCATGCCGGCGCCGGTGAGGTCGCGGAGTTCTTTGACGAGAGATGCGGAAATGCTCATGATATCGCCTTTCATGAAAGCGAAGGCACACCGGATGGGTGTGCCAACTTTTAACCGGCGCTTGGTTTCTGGATCGCGATCACCCTGAGCATTGCACTTCAGGAATCACAATCCCGCACCGGGATGAAACGAGATTATCCACCCGCCCTATCGCAGATATGACGGATGGATGAAATCATACGCTGATTAAGCGCCTTCAGCCGGAGCTTCGAGGGCTGGCTCAACCGGAGCTTCAGCCTGCGCGCCGACGTCGATGCCCATTGCGCCCTGCTGACGAGCAATGCCGTCGAGAGCAGCGCGAGCAATCAGATCGCAATAGAGAGCGATAGCGCGTGCAGCGTCGTCGTTACCCGGAATCGGGTAGTCGATCTGGTCTGGATCGCAGTTCGAGTCGATCACTGCGACAACCGGGATACCAAGACGCTTGGCTTCCTGAATAGCAATCGCTTCCTTGTTGGTGTCGATGATGAACATCAGGTCCGGAACCGAACCCATGTCCTTGATGCCACCGAGGGCGCGGTCAAGCTTTTCACGCTCACGCTCAAGGTTCAGGCGTTCCTTCTTGGTGAAGCCCTGAGCTTCGCCAGCCAGAAGTTCGTCGAGCTTGCGCAGACGCTGGATCGAGTTGGAGATCGTCTTCCAGTTGGTCATCATGCCGCCGAGCCAGCGTGCATTGACATAATACTGTGCCGAACGGTTGGCAGCATCGGCAATGATGTCCGAAGCCTGACGCTTCGTGCCGACGAACAGAACGCGACCGCCACGAGCAACCGTGTCCGAAACGATCTTCAGCGCATTGTGCAGCAGAGGAACGGTCTGGGACAGATCGAGAATGTGGATGTTGTTACGGTCACCATAGATGTATGGTGCCATTTTCGGGTTCCAGCGATGGGTCTGGTGGCCGAAGTGAACACCAGCTTCCAGAAGCTGGCGCATGCTGAAATCAGGCAATGCCATCTTTATTTTCCTTTTCCGGTTTAACCTCCACGGGCTGAGGCGATTTCTCGCCACCGGAGGTTTTTGCCGGATTTCTCCCGACAAAAGCCCAATCCCGTGTGTGGAATAGGCGCGCTGTTAACTGATCACGCCGTAAATTGCAAGTCGTCTACACAATATAGCATTGAACAGGCGAACAAACACGCCAATCGGCGTGCTTATTTGCAGGTTGCGGTCTGTTTTGCCGCGTCATAGACATCAAGCTTCACAAGCTTCCCGCGCATGGAGAAATCTCCATAGTCCATAGTGAGGTCACGGGTGATGCCATTGCGATAGAGCTTGAAATTAATGCGGTAGATCGGCAGGCCGTCCTGCTTTTCCTTGTCATCGAAATAGGCAATCGTCACCGGCCAGACCTGATCCTTGGAAAATTTACCCATGACCTTGGTCTCGTCATCCGGCAGAGACTGCTCCTTGCCGACGACAACGGTGGTAGCAACCACCCGGTCGGCATCTTCGGACGCGTCGAAAAGCGACGTCTGGTAAAATTTCTGCCCGGCTTCCGCCTTGCCGATCAGCTCTTCCATATGTCCGGTCGGAAATTGCGTTCCCTTGAGGTCAAGCTTGTTTTCCTTCGGCTTGTTCAGTTCAACGACTGTCTTGCCGCCCTCGAGTTTCGCGTCACCACGCACTTCTTTGACCAGTTCCTTGTCCACGAAGGTCTTGTTGACGAAACGGAAGTTCTTTCCGTCTGCGCCTTCGAAAGTCGTCGTCTGCTGGTCGGTCACACGCTGCGGCTGTTCTTCCATATCGATCCGCGTCACGAAACGGAAATTGGTGGTGTAGCCTTCACACGCAGATCCGTTGAACTCGTAGACCATACGACCGGTCAAACCACTGATCCCCGATTTTTCATCGGAACGATCCAGGGTCAGATCATAGACTGCGCGATGTGGAACCAACGTTACTGTCGAGGCCGCATGAGCGACGCCAGCGAATCCGGCCCATACACAAGCAGCCGTTCCACTCGCCGCAACCGCACTCTTGAAAAAACGCATACATGAATCTCCCGATGAGTTGACGAGCATGATAAAAAAACTCGTGGCGGAAGCGAGGCAAAAAAAGCACCCTTCCCAAAAGCTTCACCGATTCTGCCTATAGGTAGATCGCGAAGTACCTTTGCAAGCAAGGATTAATACAATGACCGACACGATCGACAGCCGCCTCAAAAATCTGGGTATATCTATCCCGGAGGCCGCAGCACCCGCCGCAAACTACGTTCCTTTTGCGCAAAGCGGTTCTCTGCTTCTCACATCTGGCCAGCTTCCGCTGGAAGGCGGCAAGCTTGTGCACACGGGGCAGATTGGTGATGAGCTGACGGTTGCGCACGGACAAGCGGCTGCACGCGCCTGTGCTGTCAACATCCTTGCCCAGGCAAAGGCTGCTCTTGGTGACCTTGGCCGCATCAAGCGGATTGTGAAGATTACCGCCTTCGTGGCTTCCACACCTGATTTCGTGGAACAGCACCTTGTGGCCAATGGCGCCTCCGATCTCCTCGTGGCGGTTCTCGGCGACGCTGGCAAACATGCCCGCTCGGCTGTTGGTGTTGCGAGCCTACCCCTCAATGCACCTGTTGAAATAGAAGCGATCATCGAGGTTGCCTGACATGACTTCCATCGACTGGATCAAGAAGCGTCCTGTTGCTCATCGCGGATTGCACGATCTCAATAAAGAGCGCTGGGAAAACACTCTTTCAGCGTTCGAGGCAGCAGCAAAAGCGGGTTTCGCTATCGAATGCGATGTGCATCTCACAAGTGACGGCGGCGTAGTCGTCTTTCACGACGATGAACTGAAGCGCCTTGCTGGTCGCGAAGGCTACATCAGCGATCTGACACTGAAGGAAGCCACCGCACTGAAGATTGGCGGCACCGCCGATCATGTGCCGACGCTTCGTCAAATGCTTGATCTGGTCGATGGTCGCGTTCCCCTCGTTATCGAGCTGAAGGGTATCGAAGGTAAAGATGACGGTCTGGTTGCCGCCGTTGCCAAAGAACTGGCGTCCTATAAGGGCGAAGCCGCGATCATGTCTTTCGATCACCACCTGATCCGCCGTTTTGCGGCAGATGCACCGGGAATTCCTGGCGGTCTAACAGCCGAAGGTACACGCAGGGAAGACTATGAAAGACATTTCTCCATGCTGGCGCATGGCATCTCCTTCGTCTCCTATAATGTGCATCACCTGCCCAACCCGTTCGTCACCTTCGTTCGGGAGAAATTGCAAATGCCTGTGATCAGCTGGACAGTGAGGGATCGGGAAATGCAGAAACATAGCGATCTCAATGTCGACCAGATCACGTTCGAGGGCTTTGATCCACGCGCCCTCGTGGCTTGACGACAACACGCCGAACGCCGCAAAATATGTGCGATAACGGCAAAGGAATAGCGGTGAACGACGAAGATCCGCAGAATGAGCAAAGCTTTGTTCTCCGTGTCGTTGAGAATATCAGCGAATTCACGGCAGGCGAATGGAACAGTCTTGTCGGGGCTTCCCGGCAGGACGCGCATTACAATCCCTTCATTACTCGCAACTTCCTGCTGGCTCTGGAAGAATCAGGCTCGGTTTCACGAAAAGCGGGCTGGCTTCCGCGCCATTTGCGCCTTGAAGATGATCAGGGCCACCTCATCGGAGCCGTGCCGAACTATCTCAAGGGGCATAGTCAGGGAGAATATGTCTTCGACCATGGATGGGCTGATGCTTTCGAGCGCGCCGGTGGTCGATACTATCCAAAATTTCAGGCCGCAGTGCCGTTTACACCGGCTACCGGTCCGCGCCTCCTCAATCACATCGCCTATGAAAGCGAAACCGTTCGACTGGCGCTGGCTGGCGGACTGCGGGAACTGGCTGATCAATCCGGCGTCTCATCAGCGCATGTCACATTTGCACTACCAGGTGAGATCATCGCGCTTGAGCGCGCAGGGTTTCTTCATCGCAAGGATCAGCAGTTTCACTTTAAAAACAATGGCTTTAAAAGCTACGATGATTTTCTGAATGAGCTGGTATCTCGGAAACGCAAGGCGTTAAAGAAAGAACGACGTGAAGCCTTGTCGGATGGTATCGAAATCGACTGGTTGACCGGCAGCGACCTCACGGAATCCGTCTGGGACGACTTCTTCGCGTTTTATACGGATACCGGTAGCCGCAAATGGGGACGGCCCTATCTGAACAGGCAGTTCTTTTCGCGGATCGGCGAAACCATGGCGGAAGACATTCTGCTCGTCATGGCCAAACGCAACGGACATTACATTGCCGGCGCGATCAACTTCATCGGTGGTGATACACTTTTCGGCCGTCATTGGGGCTGCATCGAAGATCACCCATACCTGCATTTCGAGGTTTGCTATCATCAGGCGATCGATTTTGCGATTGATCGAAAGCTCAGCGTCGTGGAAGCCGGAGCACAGGGCGAGCACAAAATCGCCCGCGGTTATGTGCCGGTAACAACCCATTCAGCGCATTATATTGTCCATGAAGGCTTTCGGAATGCCGTACGCGACTATCTCGATCATGAACGTCGCGAAGTCGAACAAATTCAGGACGCCCTGGAAGAACACTCGCCATTCAGGGATGCGTCCTGATTGTTTGTTTTGACGCGCATCTCATCCGAAAGCCGCTTCACACCTTTCGGGATGCGCTCGCTCTATCCACCTTGCCTAACGCGACTTGATACGGTCTGATCCTGTCAAACATTTTCGCATTGGAGAGAATCGCATGTCCGCCACCTATGACGACAACAATATCTTCGCCAAAATTCTGCGCGGCGAAATCCCGTCCACCCGTGTTTACGAAACCGATGACGTCGTTGCTTTCATGGATGTGATGCCGCAAGGCACGGGCCACACGCTGGTTGTGCCAAAGACTGCTTCCCGCAATCTGCTCGATGCCAAGCCGGAAACCCTCGCGAATGTTGTTCAAGTGGTGCAGAAAATCGCGCAGGCAGTGAAGAAGGCATTCAATGCCGATGGCGTAACCGTCATGCAGTTCAACGAACCGGCATCCGGCCAGACCGTCTATCATCTGCACTTTCATGTGATCCCGCGCTTTGAAGGCGTGGCGCTCAAGCCCCATACCGGACAGATGGAAGACGCAGCGGTTCTTTCCGCAAACGCTGAAAAGATTCGTGCAGCGCTCTGATAAGACTCACACTTTCAAAGTGTAAGCAGGCCGATTACCAGCAGGATTTCCGCAACGAGCACGCCGACGAGCAATCGCTTACCGGTAGTGAGAAAGGCGGCAAATCCTGCCGCAGCGGAACCAGCGCGGAGCCAGAGCGGCGAATTGGCCAGTTCTCCATTAGGATAGAGAATAAGCTGCGCGATAACGCCTGCAACCAGCGCAGTTGCGACGCAGCGCACGAAAACGAGAACTTCTGAATCCTCCCGCACGCGCCCACCAACCAGCACCCCCATCAGCCGAAACAGATAGGTTGGAAGCGCTCCAGCCAGGAGGATAAATAGAAACGGCCACCACCAGGTCGAAAAGCTGTCCCAGTTCATTCAGTTGCCCCCACCGATACGCGGCGCATCCGGTGAAAACCAAATGCTATCAGCCCACCGAGAACCCCCGTGATCAGCAGGTCATATCCAGGAGCCAGATGATGAAATATGGGGAACAGAACGATCCCGGAAATCATTGCGACCTGCCCTGCCCTTTCTCTGGCTGAACGCCAGAGCGACGTCAGAAAATACATCGGCGTCAGCATGAAAAGTGCCGCGAAAACAATTGGCGGAAAAGACGTCGATAACGAATAGACGATAGCAACGACAATTGCATTGGTTCCCACCAGAACCATACCGATCCCCGCAAAATAGCTCGTCCGCATATCACGCGGGATCTTGCGCAGCTCCTCCATGGCCATGACCCAGGCGGTGACGGCAACGAAATGACACAGAGCAGCGAGCGTCAGTTTTCGCGTTTTCGGTCCCTGCAACTCGGGAAGCAGCGCGACCACCATTGGCATCAAACGCACGGACGAAAGTCCCACTGCGAGAGCCGCGGCAGGCAAAGCCACACCTGCACTGATCGCTCCGATCAGAACGACCTTTGCCGGAAGCGCCCAGATGGTCAGAGTCATAAAGACGGCTTGAACAACGGTGATGCCGCTTTCAATTGCCAGTCCCGCAAAACCGATAAACGAACTCATCAACAATAGAGCTGGAATACTGCCAATGCGTGTGCAGCCGCGCAAGAACCATCGCAGGTGACGATGGTCTTCTGAATTTTGCTCAGGATAATCGGAATGAATCGGTGGCATGGAGTCACGTTAGAGCAAGGTCCGAGCAAGTTGCACCCGGTTTTTACCACTCAGATCGGAAAACCTCAGTTTTCCTTCACACCAGCCTCATGCTCACAACAAAACGGCCCTCAGAGAGGGCCGTTTCGCTTGCTTGTTACTTCTTACGTGGCACTTTCGGCACCGAAGATTTGGCCGCCGAGGACTTCGGGGAAGATTTCGGCGCCGGTTCGGCCTTGCCCGCCAGCACCTTCTCCTTCTCTGCCTTCTTCGGCGCAGCCTTCTTGCGTTGCAGCTGCTTCTTCTCAGCCGGAATATCCTTCTTCGGACTTACCGGCTTATCAGCCACGCTTTCCAGCGAAAGATCGGTCTTGCCGTCCGGTTTCGTCACGACGTCCACACGGACTGTGCCACCATGCTTGAGTTTTCCGAAGAGCACCTCATCAGCCAATGGCTTCTTGATGTGTTCCTGGATAACCCGGGCAAGCGGACGTGCGCCCATGCGCTCGTCGTAACCCTTGTCAGCAAGCCAGGCGATTGCGCCTTCGGTCAGTTCAAAGGTCACGCCGCGCTCAGCAAGCTGTGCTTCAAGCTGAAGCACAAACTTCTGCACAACCTGATGAATGACCGGAACCGGCAACGGACCGAACGGAATGATCGCATCCAGTCGGTTACGGAACTCAGGCGTGAACAAGCGGTTGATCGCTTCCATGTCATCGCCTTCGCGACGCGTGGAACCGAAGCCGATTGCTGCCTTCGCCATATCCGATGCACCGGCATTGGTGGTCATGATCAGGATCACATTGCGGAAGTCGATCTTCTTGCCGTTGTGATCGGTCAGCGAGCCATGATCCATTACCTGCAACAAGATGTTGAACAGATCGGGGTGTGCCTTCTCGATCTCATCAAGCAGCAGCACGCAATGCGGATGCTGATCGACGCCATCGGTCAGGAGTCCGCCCTGATCGAAGCCAACATAGCCGGGAGGCGCACCGATGAGCCGCGATACGGTGTGACGTTCCATATATTCCGACATATCGAAACGCAGGAGTTCCACGCCCAACGAACTTGCCAGCTGTTTGGCGACTTCCGTCTTGCCGACGCCGGTCGGGCCGGAGAACAGGTAAGAGCCGATTGGCTTGTCCGGTTCGCGCAATCCCGCACGGGCGAGCTTGATCGACGCTGACAGCGCTTCGATGGCCAGATCCTGACCGTAAACGACACGCTTCAGTTCAGCATCCAGATGCGAGAGAACCTGCTCATCATCCTTCGATACCGACTTCGGCGGAATACGGGCCATCGTTGCGATTGTCGCTTCGATTTCCTTCACACCGATGGTCTTCTTGCGCTTGTTCTCAGGCAGCAGCATCTGGCTGGCACCTGTTTCGTCAATCACATCAATTGCCTTGTCTGGCAATTTGCGATCCGAAATATAACGCGCAGAAAGTTCCACTGCCGTCTTGATGGCATCGACCGTGTACTTGACCTTATGGAAATCCTCGAAATAGGGCTTCAGCCCCTTCATGATTTCAATCGCATCCGGGATCGAAGGCTCATTGACATCGATCTTCTGGAAGCGACGCACCAAGGCACGGTCTTTCTCGAAGAACTGACGATATTCCTTATAGGTCGTCGATCCGATGCAGCGGATAGCACCCGATGAAAGCGCCGGCTTCAACAGGTTCGATGCATCCATCGCGCCGCCCGAAGTGGCGCCAGCCCCGATGACTGTATGAATCTCGTCGATGAACAGAACCGCACCCGGATACTCTTCGAGCTCCTTGACGACCTGCTTCAGACGCTCTTCGAAGTCACCGCGATAGCGGGTGCCAGCCAGAAGTGTGCCCATGTCGAGCGAGAATATCGTCGCATCGGCAAGCGCTTCAGGCACCTGTCCTTCAACGATCCGCTTGGCAAGACCTTCGGCAATCGCAGTCTTGCCGACGCCGGGATCACCCACATAAAGCGGGTTGTTCTTCGAACGACGGCAGAGTACCTGAATGGTGCGGCTGATTTCGCTGTCACGACCGATCAGCGGATCGATACGCCCGGCCTTGGCTTTCTCATTCAGATTGACGCAATAGGCAGACAGGGCGTCCTGCTTCTTCTTGGCGCTTTCTTCCTGTTCTGTGCTGGTGCGTTCTTCACTTGCGCTCTCTGCGCCGCGCGGCGGGCGAGTTTCGCTGTTCTGCGGGCGCTTGGAGATGCCATGCGAAATATAGTTCACGGCATCATAACGTGTCATCTGCTGCTCCTGGAGGAAATAGGCAGCATGACTTTCCCGTTCCGCAAAAATGGCAACCAGCACGTTGGCACCGGTTACTTCCTCACGGTTCGAGGATTGCACATGAATGACCGCGCGCTGAATGACGCGCTGGAAAGCGGCAGTTGGCTTGGAATCTTCGTCATAACCCGTGACGAGATTATCAAGTTCGCGATCAATATAGTCGGTAACGATACGTTTGAGATGCTCAAGGTCGACGCTGCAGGCACGCATCACTGCGCCCGCATCCTGATCGTCGATCAAGGCAAGCAAAAGATGTTCGAGCGTCGCATATTCGTGATGCCGCTCGTTTGCAATTGTGAGGGCTTGATGCAGGGCCCTTTCAAGGCTTGGGGAGAACGATGGCATATGACCTCACTTTTTCTCCATCACGCATTGCAGCGGATGCTGGTTTTGGCGGGCGAAATCCATGACCTGGCTAACTTTGGTTTCGGCGACTTCGTATGTAAATACGCCGCACTCGCCGACCCCGTGATTGTGAACATGCAGCATGATGCGCGTGGCATCATCCTGGTTCTTCTGGAAAAACCGCTGCAGGACATGAACGACGAACTCCATGGGTGTGTAGTCGTCATTGAGGAGCAGGACACGATAGAGGCTGGGCTTCTTGGTTTTCGGCTGTGTACGCGTAACTACAACGGTGCCGTTTTCCGGACCATTTCCGCCGTCAGTCTTGCTTTGCATGACTATATCGAGATGCCTCATGAAACCTATTACCCGGATGCCCATCTGCCTGACCCAACTTGCCCTATTATGTAGGTCGTCATGTGGTGATTTTAAGCCCTTCATTGGCACTTGCAACCGGGACTTATTGCAATAACGAGGCTTGACACAGTTATATGATGTCGTCCGAACGATAGGTCATGACAAAACAGCTCTATGTAAAATAGCCGGAGCACTTCGCTGCCAAATAATATAGGTACTAATAATTGGACCTAATAAACTCGACCCTATAAAAAGCGGAACACAAATTGCGGTTTCACGAATACGAAAAAAGTACTAATTTTCTCACATAATCAAAACATTAATAAATGCATTAGGGCTACTAACAGAACATACTTTTTAAAACCCGCTCATTTCTAGAGGCTGCCTCTCCCCTTCCACCCAAACAAGGCAGCAGCAAAACTAAACTCGCGCAAGCGGGTTTTTTTTGTGTTGTGACACCACTGCCTTCCCCTGATACGAACACCGCATTTCATTGACACATCTGCGTGAACGTTCGCAACGCACCGGGCCTGAACGGACTGTCAGCGTTACGGCTTCCTCAAAATTTTTCCGAAATTTATGAACAACACGGTTACCATAAACGGATTGGTAACGCTGATGGCAGTAGGATCACCGAATTAGACGCTGTGTGCCTTTTGTGTCGCAGTTCAAAAAATCCGGGATACAGGTAGGTCATCATCGTGCGTACCGCATTTAGTAAAGTCGCATATGCCTTGAAAAGAGCGGCGCAAGCCACCCTTCTTCTTGCAGTTGTAACGGGGTGTTCGACAGCTTCGACAACGATACCGGCGATAGCGGCTAGCGATAGATATGCAGCGATCGTGATCGATGCGAACACCGGCAAAACGCTGTTTGCCTCGAATGCGGATGCACAGCGCTATCCAGCTTCCCTCACCAAAATGATGACTCTGTATATGCTTTTCGAGGCAATGCAGGCAGGACGCATGAACAAGGACACGCGTATCCCGGTGTCCGCCTATGCCGCCGCACGTCCGCCCACGAAAATCGGCTTCCGTTCGGGGCAAAGCATTCGTGCTGAAGATGCAGCGCTGGCCATGATCACAAAGTCGGCCAATGACGTGGCAACTGCCGTCGGCGAATATATCGGCGGCTCCGAAGAGCGCTTTGCGCAGATGATGACAGCAAAGGCTCGTCGTCTTGGCATGCGTAACACGACGTTCCGTAACGCATCGGGTCTGCCGAACATGGCGCAGCATACGACTGCACGCGACATGGCGATTCTCAGCATCGCACTTCGCCAGCATTTCCCGAACGAATTCTCCTATTTCTCCCGCCGCAGCTTCGTTTTCCGCGGACAGACCATCAACGGTCACAACCGTTTACTCGGTCGCGTTGAAGGCGTGGACGGCATCAAGACCGGCTACACCAATGCATCCGGTTACAATCTGGCCTCTTCAGTCAGTCTGGATGGCCGCAGGCTCGTAGCGGTGGTCATGGGCGGCAATACCGGTGCAAGCCGCGACGCCCATATGACTCAGCTCATCCGCAAATATCTTCCTATGGCAACGCGTAGCCGTAACGCTGCACCGCTCGTCGCCATGCGCAACGATGCACCGCAGGTCGTTGCTTCGATCGATCTTCCCAAGGCCAAGAATGCCCCTGTTCCTGTAACCCGTCAGGTTGCAGCCGTGGACGACATCATCAACAACGAAAGTGGTGAAGGCGATAGCGACCAGCCTCAGGTTCTGGCACTTGCAGCACCGACCGCGCGTCCTGCTGCGCTGGCCGCACAGGCTGCGATCCGCCCCACACCGAAGGCCGCCGTCCCGTCTGCACAGGCTCAGGAAGTCGATCCGGTCACCACGGCATCCGCCCCTGCTGCCGGTGGCTGGGCTATCCAGATCGGCTCCCTCCCGAGCGAAGGTCAGGCACGGGACATGCTTGCCAAGGCTTCTGCCACGGCAGGTGGCACGCTGCGTGCGGCGTCGCCCTATACCGAGACCTTCAACAAGGGTAGCGCAACTTTCTACCGCGCCCGCTTTGTTGGCTTCTCCTCCAAGCA
This sequence comes from Ochrobactrum sp. XJ1, assembly GCF_024701725.1. Lineage (NCBI taxonomy): Bacteria > Pseudomonadati > Pseudomonadota > Alphaproteobacteria > Hyphomicrobiales > Brucellaceae > Ochrobactrum > Ochrobactrum sp. XJ1. The sequence continues at coordinate 49,657 of NZ_VDGD01000012.1, read as the reverse complement.
GGCTGCTTGGGATGCCTGCGCCTCGCTGAAGAAGAAAAACTTCGGCTGCTATGCAGTCGCGAACTAATCGATTGCGAGGGGTTCTGCCCCCTCGTTGCCAGCTTCAAACCCGAATTTGTAGTGCGTAGAGGGTTTCGAGATGTCAAATATGAGAGAAACTTTCGGCCAGCCGCCGTTCAAAACAGCCGACTGGACACAGGATGAAGGCAAGACTTCAGCCTTCGGTGCATTGTTCTCGGTGCAAGGCCTCAAGCAGGCTGCCCTGCGAATTGCCGATGTAAGGCGAGGCACCGGCTTTCAGACTAAAGATCTGGTCGGGCTGCTCGTCTCTCATGCAGCACGTAACAAGCGGTTGGTTCAACCACGGGCTTCCATGCGGATGACCCTGCCGGTGAATTTCGACCGAGTTTCTGTGCGCCTGACGATAGAAAACTGAATGAACACCAGATGAAATGTAAAAGGGCCTGCCGGTTAACCGGCAGGCCCTTTTACATGAGTGTATCAATCTTCAAAGCAATCCCAGAGCCGCCAGCTCCTGGCGCAATTCTGCAGGCAAGGCAGCCCTGCCCGCTTTACCCGCGGCTTCATCACGCGGGACTTCATTTTCAGCCAGATAGCGCCAACCCTGAAAAGCGCGGCGTGGCTGCCACTCGGTCGGAATGACCTTGGGTTCGAGAACAAGGTGACAGCGATTGATACCCTGCTCATCCGTAAATGGACGAACATCCAGCAGGCGCTGACGGCATTGGACGTTGCCCTTGATAACCCAGTAGAGCGAGCCACCTTCCAGCAGCTCATCGATCCGTTTCGGAACCATTCTCGTTGTGTGAAACTGTTCCGGCACCAAACCGGCCGCACGCTGTTCAGCGAGACGGAAATCGATCCAAGCCGCGAGATCTTCGATACTGTCGCAGCCGACACAAAGTTTGACGAGATTGAGAGCCATAGGGGTGATTTAGCCAAGACGAATGCGCGCTTCAAGCCTGAAGCATCGCATTCCGCCCAGAATTGCGAATCAACAGGCGACCACGTTGACGGCGAGACCACCCTGACTGGTTTCCTTGTAACGCTCGCTCATATCGTGACCGGTCTGGCGCATTGTCTCGATACAAGCGTCGAGAGGTACAAAATGCTTGCCGTCGCCCTTGACAGCAAGTGACGCTGCGGTCACCGCCTTCACCGCACCAAGCGCGTTACGTTCAATGCACGGCACCTGCACAAGTCCGGCAACCGGGTCGCAGGTCATGCCAAGATGGTGTTCGAGCGCAATTTCAGCAGCATTTTCAATTTGCTCAGGCGATCCGCCAAGCACAGCGGCAAGACCCGCTGCTGCCATTGCCGATGCTGATCCTACTTCGCCCTGACAACCAACTTCCGCGCCAGAAATCGATGCGTTGTGCTTGATGACACCACCAATTGCGGCAGACGTCAGGAGAAAATCGCGAATGCCTTTCTCATCGGCATCATCATGAAAATGCAGATAATAGCGCAGAACCGCCGGTACAACGCCTGCAGCACCATTTGTCGGTGCGGTGACTACCCGGCCGCCGGACGCGTTTTCTTCATTGACCGCCATCGCGTAAACCGAAAGCCAGTCATTTGCCAGAAGCGGGTTACTGCGATTATTGCGCCAGTCATCCTGAAGCTTATCATGAAGCTGTCGCGCACGACGACGGACATTCAGGCCGCCCGGCATGACACCGTCTCGGCTCAGTCCACGCTCGATACAGCCACGCATGGCCCCCCAAATACGATCGAGACCATTATCCAGATCACTGCGTGCCATATGCTTTTCTTCATTGGCCCGCTTCATTTCGGCGATCGACAGCCCGCTGTCATGGGCCATCTCAAGCATCTCAGCGGCACTACGGAACGGAAACGGCACATCAGCCTTATCGTCCTGCTTTGCACCGCTACGCTGAACGCGGCTCAGCTCTTCTTCCGTCACCACAAAGCCGCCACCGATGGAAAAGTATGCCCGACGCAAGAGAAGATTGTCATCGGCATCGAATGCAGAGAAAGCCATGCCGTTGGCGTGCCCCGGCAAAGGAGTCTTCCGATCCAGTACGAGATCGACCTTCGGATCAAAATGATAGGCCGGATGCCCATCGGGTTTCACCTTCTTCTCGGCGAACACCTTCTCAACTTCAACGTCCATAATGTCGGGATCAATCGTATCCGGCAGATGACCGCAGAGCCCCAGAATGACGGCTCGATCCGTCGCATGCCCGACGCCGGTATATGCAAGAGAGCCGTGCAGGCTCGCTTTCAACCGGTGGATTTTCGAATGCGCAGGTCGTGGCCAGTTTCCGCCTATAATTTCATTGAGAAACATGCGCGCAGCCGTCATCGGGCCCATCGTATGCGAACTGGAAGGCCCAATGCCAATCTTGTAAAGATCGAAAACCGACAGAAACATTCCACACCTTCTGCAGCCGTCATAAAGGCTGATTGATTCCTGATCGCAGCGTCGCCCGCGATTTGCCTGATCGTCCATTCTAGACAAAAATCGGCAAAAAGTCGCTAACGCAGAAACCGCGTATCTCTATCAGATAGTGTAGGAAAGGATCAACGCAAACGGAATGCCGAAATGCGGCATCAAATTTCCGGAATACGTAACGCCGCCTGACTTCTAGAGCATTTCCTGTTTTGTTTGATTCATTGGAAATGCTCTATCCGTTTGTTTTCACGCATGTCTTTATCCCGAAACCGGTTCCCACTTTCGGGAGACATGCTCTAGACGGAGAACAAATAGGCCATGAGGATGACAGCAGCGAGACCAACGACTGCCCAGAGCGTAACGCCCCAGCAGGATTTTTGAACGGTTTCGTCCATGGAGATTTTGGCAACCTTGTTGTGCAACTCTTTTACACAGCGTCCTTCACAACGCTGTTACCAATCATATAGCTTCGTGAACAACGGAACGCAACGGCGAAAAGCGACTGAATTGTGGCGATGAATTTTCAGGATTGAACATACGCTTCATGAAAGCTTTCTTTATCAATCAGTTACCAATAGATAACCTTAACAAAAGCTTTAAAGTGACGGCAGAAATGCGGCATCAGGGTTGAGGTAGAAGCATATCTGTCTTGCCCGCCAACCAGTAAGCGGCAAGTCCTACCCACTCACGCATGGCCACGCTGAACCGCGAAAGCGCTTCATTCGGGGATTCGAGATAAAGGGCAAAACGCTCGCTGGCGCGCGTCTTGTAGTCTACCGGCCAGGCGACAATATCGAAATCCGCCTTGCGAAAGCAGCCAACGGATCGCGGCATATGATATGCGGAAGTCACCAGAAGCCACGTTTCGCCGGGCTTGGGCTGGGCCAGTTCTTTCGAGAAAATTGCATTCTCAACCGTGTTCCGAGACTTGTTTTCATAGATGTAACGTTCGCCGGAAAAGCCGAGATCTACCAGCATCTGCCGCGTGCTATCTGCCTCTTTGACGGATTCTTCGAAAAAGGCTCCATCACCTCCGGAAACAATAACCCTGGCGTCTGGATATAATCTCGCCAGCCGCATCGCTTCGAAAATGCGGTCGGCCGCGCTATTCAACTCGAAACCTTTGCGCCCGGCATTGATGTCGCCATTCATATAGCCGCCAAGAACAACAATCCCATCCACATGTTGTGGCATTGCATCCGGTTTCGGGAAACGATCTTCCAGCGGGGCAAGCAGAACAGAACCCAGTGTGGTGAAAGCCGCAAAAAACAGAATGGCGATAGACAACCCCAGCACACTCATACTGAGCCGTCGAGAACCTCGCCACATGGCCAGAAAAGCAATCAGGACAAGAACGAGAATTATCATAACAGGTTGGAAAAACAGCCAGAAAATCTTCGACAGACTAAAAAACAATCAAGCTCTCCAATATCCAGCCCTCGTTCCGTGCCCATGCCAGCACGAATCCGTGTGCGACCGCATACTATAGTGTTGCAAAAGCCTGTGTTAGAGATTTGCCGGGAATCGAAAAACGCCGGATAGCGCTATCCAGCCGGAAGGAACCATGTCTAACATCACGCCTCAGGATATTGCACCTTCGTCCCGTATTCGTCTCGGGCGCATCGATATTGCGCGTGGGATCGCGCTGATCGCCATGGCGATCTACCACTTTGGCTGGGATCTTGAGTTTTTCGGCTATATGGCGCCTGCCACAACTGCCCATGGGGGCTGGAAGCTTTTCGCCCGCTGTATTGCCTCAAGCTTCCTGTTTCTGGTCGGCTTCAGCCTCGTTCTGGCGCATGGCAACGGGATTCGCTGGAAATCAATGGCGAAACGTCTGGCACAGATCGTTATCGCTGCGGCCGCGATTTCAGCAGTCACATGGTATATGTCGCCGGACAGTTTCATCTTCTTCGGCATCCTTCACCAGATCGCTCTGGCAAGTGTGCTCGGTCTTCTTTTCCTGCGCCTGCCCGCCTTTGCAATATTGATCATTGCAGCGTTGGTCATCAGCGCCCCGCTTTACGCAAGCGCCGATATTTTCAACAATCCCGCGCTCAGCTGGGTCGGCCTTTCGACCGTGGCGCCGCGTTCGAACGATTATGTGCCGCTGTTTCCTTGGTTCGGAGCTGTCCTTATCGGCATGGCGGCGGCGCGCATGTTTCAGCGTTTTGGATGGCTTCAGCTCTTGGCTGGCGGGATCAAACCCCAGTTGCTTGAAAAGCCGCTGACATTTATCGGCAGGCATAGTCTGGCTTTTTATCTCATTCATCAGCCAGTTCTGATCGCGCTAGTTTATGTTTTCTCGCAACTGATGCCTCCGGCACAGCCAACACCGCGAGAAGCTTTCACGCAATCCTGTGTTGCTGCATGCCTGCAAAACGGAAGCGAACAGCTATGCCAGCAGTTCTGCGGCTGCGTCGTGACGGAACTGGATAAAGCGAAACTGTTCGATGATGTCTTCAGCGGCAAGATCGATCAGGAGAACAACAGCACGGTCCAGGATATTGCACAAATGTGCTCACCGGTGCCCGATACCCGGTAAAACAGATCAGGTATTGACGCCCAGTTCGGCAAGACGCTCGATGCAGGATTCCTCGATCTGGTCGAGTTCGCCGAGTGTCTCCTCAATGTCGCGTCGCTTCTGGCGAAGATCGGCGCGTTTTTCCTCAACGCGCTTCATGAGCAGCTTCAGCTGCCCCGTCTCGCCGGGCGGCTCACGATACATCTGGATGATTTCGTGGATTTCGGCGATCGAAAAACCAAGCCGCTTGCCACGCAGAATCTGCTTCAGAAGATGACGGTCGGCGGGACGGAACAGTCGTGTGCGGCCACGTCTCACAGGAGCGATCAGGCCTTCATCTTCGTAGAAGCGCAAAGTACGGGTTGAAATACCGAACTCGCGCGTCAACTCTGTGATCGTATAATATTCGCGCACCACAACATTCCTGCCTTATATCAAGCGGACCAGCCTCTAAACCGAATTGAGTTCAGAGGCTAAGTTGTGCTCCCCCATTTACGTAAAAGTCAACATTAAACCGATGCGAACTAAAATACATCTAGCTACAATTTGGCCGAAAACCGGAATAATCAATTTCACTTACCGCCACAAACGGTGAAGGCTTTTCCAAAGGGTATTGAGCTGAAACCCCTTAATTTCCGCTGATTTCCCATGGATTGCGACTTGCCATCATATTGCCGCTCATGCGTTATGAACTTGCGGAAACCAGTTACAAATGGCGATTCATGCGGCGCTCTATAAAATTTACCTTGATCGGACTTGTCGTCATCGCTGTGATAGGCGCGGCCCCATTTGCCGTCGAACCAATTGTCGTGAAGATCGGAGAAGGTTCGATTCGTCAGCTCGCCAGAGACGGTAATTTCTGTCAGACAGAGCAATGCGACGAAGGCATGAATTACGCGCTTGGCTTTCTCGAAACCAATTATGCCCTGTCGCCTCACGACGTTAAATGGTGTATGGGCGTCGATGTCATTTCCCATTATGAGTTGCCATTCGGTAACGCATTGAAAAAGTCAATAACCGACCGAATGTACCAACGTTGTGGCGATCCGAAGCAAGATGAACCACCCGGCGATCATACGGATGAATAAAGGCGCTCTTCATGAAGCGATTTTTGCGCATTGGCGCCTGGATGATACTTCTGGCCATCCTTGCAGTTACGATCAGCCCGATTAAATTCCGCCCCGTGACAGGTGAGCCCGTCGATCTAGAGCGGTTTGCGGCTTTCTTTCTGGTCGGAGCCTTGTTCGCCCTCGCCTATCCTCGCCACTGGATGGGTGTTCTTCTGCTGACAGTCGGCTGCGCCGCACTTTTCGAACTGATGCAACGTTTGGCACCTGGGCGTCACGGCGAGTTCATAGACTTTGTTTTCAAGGCGGCCGGAGCCATATTTGGCATTGCTGTTGGCTATGGCCTCAGCCTTATGCGCCCTTTCCGGCAAGAAGGCTGATCAGGCAGCGGGAATAGCCTTCAGTCTGTCGCCTGCCGTTTCACGCATGAATTCCAGATGGATCGAACGTAGCAATGCGGCCAGATCGTCATTGGCAGCAGCAAATCGGCCGCCCCCGACAGCCTCACACATGAGTGCTGATATTTCCGCAGCGCCCATACGCTTTCGCCCGGCAGCAACCGCCCGCCAGGCCTCGATGGCAACAATCAAGGGCGCATGCGTGGCATCGCTCAATCCGGAAGAGCGAAGAAGCGCAGCAAGGGCAGCAGGACGTCCGCCCGAAATAATCGCACAAATCCGCCTATCATCGAGATCGGAAAGTGCGCCCAGCAAGCTGGCGAAGAAATCTATACGGCCTCCGGCAACGGCACGGATAACAAAACTGGTCGTGATTTCACCGCGCAGACGCAGATGTTCGACCAGCGCCGGGAGTTCTTCTTGTGAACAGTTTTCCGCCAGTTGCATTGAGGCACGAGCGGTCGCATCGCCTACAACCTTATCGGCGCGGCGTTGACCCAGAAGCAATTTCACCAGTGGAAGAGATTGGAGAACCTCTCCGACTTTCACTGCGAGTAGATGACGGCATTCAGCCGGAAGATGCGGATGGGCCAGCAAGGCTTCCCGTACGACAGCATCATGTCCGCAGCGCTCGCTGATGCGCCGAAACGAAACGGGGGCGATACGGGCGCAGCTGTTGAAGAGCATTTCAGCAACAGCTTCATTATTCCCGACTTCGGCGATTGCCGCCGCGACTGCGAATGAAACATGCGGGCGCGCGGCAATCAAAACCTGCATCGATGGAGCGCTATAGGCCACACGATCAATCAGATCAGCGTCGCTAAGAAGCTTTGAGCGTGCAAGGATATATCCCGCCACCTCAGGTTGATCGGCTGCAAGCGCCGTTACGATATGCAAAGGCGAATGCACGCTGGTCGAAAGCACATCTGCAATAGCCATGCGAACTTTCGGGGAAGGATCATCAAGCAAAAGCGTCAATGCGGCTTCTGCATGTGCACGAACATGATCAGACTGAAGCTGGTCAATACATTGCCGGGCCAACTGAGCAGTGCGGACAACGCGCGCAGCTACCGGCTCGCAGCCACCGACAAACGTATCTTTTTCGATATACATTCTGGCCCCGCTCCAGATCGTTCTTGTATTCGAAAATGATAAATTAAAATGGTTTACGAGCGGTTTACCATGTTTGTTAACCGCATTGTCGCAGCATGGAACCGAACGCGTTTTCACTCGTTTTATCGTCATCAATTCAACGGAGACTTCAAATGGCCGACGAAAAGATCACGAACGACATCCAGCAGGCTCTCGAAAAGCAGATTGCCGATATGCGCACTGAACTGAAGCGCCTTTCAAAGTCGCTGGCGTCACATTCTGGCGAGCTGAGAGAACGCGCGGAGGAAGTCATGGATGATGCGTCCGGTCGTTTCCGTCATGCCGCGCAGGCCGTGCGTGAACGCGGTCAGGTCGTTGCCGAAACGGTTCGCGAAAACCCAGGCACAGCCACGACCCTTTTCGGAACTGCCGGAATTATCGGTATTCTCATCGGTGTTGCCATCGGGTGCGCCATTTCTGATCGCCGCTGAACAGCAAGAACAGCCTGATACTTATGCCCGCGCTCAATGCGCGGGCTTTTGTTTGCACTCTTTACGAGACGGTTGTGGTCTGCTAGCTCCCGGTCATTGGCAGTTTGCCACCGGTCGCAGCCTACCCGGTCAAAACAAGGATGAGCGCAATCAAGCGCTGCAAGACTGCGACGTGGCTTGAAACAAAGGCACGCAAATGTCTGAAAAGACGATATATTCCGATCTCAAGCAGCTCGGATCCAACGCTTCGATCCCACAAAATCCGGAAGATGCCATCCTTGAAAGGGTCGCAAATCCGCAAGCGGGAACGCCTTACTGTGTGCGCTTCACCGCACCTGAATTCACCTCGCTATGCCCAATGACGGGACAGCCAGACTTTGCGCATCTGGTCATCGACTATGTTCCCGGCCAGTGGCTGGTGGAAAGCAAATCTCTGAAACTGTTCCTGTTTTCCTTCCGCAATCACGGTGCATTTCACGAAGATTGCACGGTAACCATCGGCAAGCGCCTCGTCGAGCTGCTGGAGCCGGAATGGCTCAGGATCGGCGGCTACTGGTATCCACGTGGCGGTATACCCATCGACGTTTTCTTTCAGACCGGAGCGGCGCCGCAGAACGTCTGGATACCGGAACAAGGCGTGCCCAACTATCGTGGTAGAGGCTAGAGCATCTCCAGCAAAAGTGCGAAGCAGTTTTGCGTAGGATAATGCGAAAACAAAGAGATCGAGCGGTTCCAGTGAACCCGTTTTAACTGGAACCGCTCCAGTTAATCGGAGTCGCTGTTGCGACTGAAGATCACGATCCCTATTATAGAAGCAGACCACATGGCCCCTGAAAGGACCCCCATGAAAAACTTCGCTATTCTGATTTCTCTGGCCGTTCTTGCCGGATGCGGGGGAGCTGGTAAGGCGGCCATGGATACAGGCAAGAGTTTTGATCGATTCGCCTGCATGTCGCGCAATTTCAAGGGCGAACCGCCCTGCCCGCAGCCGGAAGCTACAAACCAGAAGGCACAGTAAAACCAGAAAGGAGGCCTGTCATGGCTATCGAACCCAAGGACGTTCTCGATTTCTGGTTCTCGCCGAAGATGCGAGAGAACTGGTTCAGCAAAAGTGATGAGATCGACGCGGAAATTCGTGAGAAATTTCTGACGGCTTACGAAGATGCTCGCGCCGACAAGCTGGAACACTGGAAACAACAGCCCGAAAGTGCGCTTGCGCTCACCATTCTGTTCGACCAGTTTCCGCGCAATATGTTCCGTGGTTCACCGCGTTCTTTTGAAAGTGACGGGCTGGCCCGAGATGTGGCGGCGCAGGCGCTCGATCACGATTTCGACCGCAAACTATCGCCCGAACAACGCCAGTTCTTCTATCTGCCATTCATGCATAGTGAGCATCTGAGCGACCAGAAGCGCTGCGTCGATCTTTATGAAAGGCTCGGCGACGAGTTCTCGCTCGGTTTCGCCCGCCAGCATCACGATATCATCGAACGCTTTGGACGCTTTCCCCATCGCAATAAGGTGCTTGGTCGCGATACCACCCACGAGGAAACCGAGTTCCTCAAGGAACATACAGGCTTCTGAAATTCAGAGCGCATCCCGAAAAGTGTGAAACGGTTTTCGGGATGCGCGTTAAACAAATATCTAGAGCAGCCGATAAGGCAATATTCCGCGGCGGTCGTGATCGACCGCCAATCTGCTTTTAAGCGGCGGAACGGCGCGCTGCACACATTCAGCGCGTTCACAGATACGGCAGGAAACGCCAATCGGATCGAAGGCAGAGCGCACTGCGATGTCGAGCCCATCCGCATAGACAAAATCCTGCGCGTAGGCCACCTCACAGCCAAGGGCGATAGCGTAGCGCCGCTGAGGTGCATTGAATCCCCCCTCGCTCTTGGTCAGTTCTGTCGCAATGCAAAGATAGCGCGCACCATCCGGCGTTTCGGCAAGCTGCCGAATGATCCGTCCCGGCGTCTCGAATGCCTGATGCACATTCCATAGCGGACACGCAGCACCATAGCGCGCAAATTGCAGCTTGGCAGCGCTGTGTCGCTTCGTAATGTTTCCGGCCCTGTCTATGCGAGCAAAAAACACCGGTACGCCCCGATGGCCGGAACGCTGCAAGGTGCTAAGCCGATGCGCAACCTGTTCCAGACTTGCCCCGAAACGCGATGCCAACAGCTCCAGATCATGGCGCAGCTCCTTGGCTGCTGAAAGGAATGTCTGATAGGGCAGCATCAGCGCCCCGGCGAAATAATTGCGCAAGCCGATCTTACAAATTTCAACAGCCTCGGCAGAGCGAAAATCCGCTCGTCCAGCAATCGTGCTCACCAGTTCTTCCATTTCCAGTTCGGCGATCTGGAACGCAATCTGAAAATTGCGGGTCGAAGCGGGTGAATAAGGATTGAGATAAAGCACCCGTGCTGCAGGATCGAACCGACGCAGGACTGCCTCCTCCGGCCCGGCCCGCGCAATGTGCACACGGTGGTGCTCCGCCATATATTGCGGCAAGGCTACACCGATGTCCCGACCCGGAATATTTAGCTCCGCTGCCAGCTTTTCTGCGGCAATATCAATCTCATGTACATAATTGTCGATAAAATGGAAAAAGTCGCGAACTTCTTCATAAGGCGCAGGCTCCGCAGTAGACGGAGCGCGACCCAGCTGATTATCCAGACTTGCGAGCTGTTCGCTGTTGCGGCGATAGGCCTGATGGCAGGCAATCAGCGCATGAGCCAGCCCCGGCGCATTTTGCGTAATGAGCTTCAGTTCCTGCAGGTTCGGCTTGTAATTGTCGAAAACGGGGTCAGCCAGTGCCTCGGAAACAGCTGAAAGCAATCGATCATCATCACCCAGTGAAATGGCGCCTATATCGATCTGGTAGTTTTCAGCCAGCGCGAGCAAAACGGCTGCGGAAACAGGCCGCTGATTATTCTCGATCTGATTGAGATAACTCGTTGAAATACCGAGGCGTTCAGCAAAGCCCGACTGGGTTGCCTTATGTTGCTCGCGTATTTCGCGTATCTTTCTGCCGATATAAAGTTTTCTCGGTGCCATTTTCGCAAATTCGCATTTCGCTATTTGCAAATTTATATCTTACACAATCGCACCTTTTCAAGCTTTTCCAGAACGCCTTCGGATTTTAAGCAGGAAGGAGAAAAAGACTATGTTTTCAGTTTCATAACTCGCCTTCCAAAGGCCACCCAAAAGTGGGGACTTTATGCAGGAACTTCTTGAGCAACTCGAAGCCCGCCGTACGGAAGCCCGCCTTGGCGGTGGTCAGCGCCGTATCGATGCCCAGCATGGCAAAGGCAAGCTTACTGCCCGCGAAAGGATCGAAGTGCTTCTCGACGAAGGATCGTTTGAGGAGTTCGATATGTATGTCACGCATCGCTGCACCGACTTCGGCATGGAAAAGCAGAAGGTCGCTGGCGACGGCGTCGTGACGGGCTGGGGCACGATCAACGGCCGGCAGGTCTACGTGTTCAGCCAGGATTTTACCGTTCTGGGCGGCTCATTGTCCGAAACCCATGCGCAGAAAATCTGCAAGATCATGGATATGGCCATGAAGAACGGCGCGCCGGTAATCGGCCTCAACGATTCCGGTGGTGCGCGCATTCAGGAAGGCGTCGCGTCACTCGCGGGCTATGCCGACGTGTTCAAGCGCAATGTCGATGCGTCTGGTGTGGTACCGCAAATCTCAGTCATTATGGGCCCTTGCGCAGGCGGTGCAGTCTATTCGCCAGCCATGACCGACTTCATCTTCATGGTGCGTGACAGCTCATATATGTTCGTGACGGGTCCCGACGTGGTGAAAACCGTCACCAACGAAATTGTCACCGCGGAGGAACTGGGCGGTGCCTCGACCCACACCAGAAAGTCATCGGTCGCCGATGGCGCTTATGAGAACGATATTGAAGCGCTGGAACAGGTCCGCATTCTGTTCGACTTCCTGCCGCTCAACAATCGCGAGAAGCCGCCAGTGCGCCCGGTATTCGATGATCCGGCCCGGCTCGAAATGCGGCTCGACACACTGATTCCAGATAGCGCCACCAAGCCCTACGATATGAAGGAGCTTATCCACGCACTGGCCGACGAAAGCGATTTCTTCGAAATTCAGGAATCTTTTGCGAAGAACATCATTACCGGCTTCATCCGTATGGATGGTCAGACTATCGGTGTCGTTGCAAACCAGCCCATGGTGCTTGCCGGTTGCCTCGATATCGATTCATCGCGCAAGGCTGCCCGGTTCGTTCGCTTTTGCGACGCCTTCAATATCCCGATCCTTACCCTTGTGGATGTTCCGGGCTTCCTGCCCGGCACGGCGCAAGAATATGGCGGCGTCATCAAGCACGGCGCAAAACTGCTCTTCGCTTATAGCCAGGCAACTGTTCCCATGGTCACGCTCATCACCCGCAAGGCCTATGGTGGCGCATATGATGTGATGGCCTCAAAACATATCGGCGCAGATATCAACTACGCCTGGCCGACGGCGGAAATCGCCGTGATGGGCGCCAAGGGCGCAACGGAAATTCTCTACCGTTCGGAGCTGGGCGACCCTGAAAAGATCGCCGCGCGCACGAAGGAATATGAAGCGCGTTTTGCCAATCCGTTCGTGGCTGCGGAGCGCGGCTTCATCGACGAGGTGATCATGCCGCATTCCTCGCGCCGCCGCATTGCACGCGCTTTTGCCAGCCTGCGCAACAAGCAGCAGAGCACGCCTTGGAAAAAGCACGACACCATTCCGCTGTGATCCGGTTCAGTTGAGTAGATAAAATGATCAAGAAAACTCTCATTGCCAATCGCGGCGAAATCGCATGCCGTGTGATCAAGACCGCAAAGAAGATGGGCATTGCGACGGTCGCGGTTTATTCCGATGCCGACCGCAATGCGCTGCATGTGAAAATGGCCGACGAAGCGGTCCACATCGGACCAGCGCCGTCCAATCAGTCCTATATCGTCATCGACAAGATTCTGGCTGCGATCAAGGAAACCGGCGCAGATGCCGTGCATCCCGGCTATGGCTTTCTGTCGGAAAATCCGCGTTTCGCTGAAGCACTGAAAGCCGCCAACGTCACCTTCATCGGCCCACCGGTGAACGCAATTGAGGCCATGGGCGACAAGATCACCTCGAAGAAGCTTGCCTCCGAAGCCGGAGTTTCCACCGTACCTGGTCATATGGGTTTGATCGAAGACGCCGACGAGGCGGTTCGCATTTCCACATCCATCGGCTACCCGGTCATGATCAAGGCTTCAGCCGGCGGCGGCGGTAAGGGCATGCGTATCGCGTGGAACGACGACGAAGCCCGCGAAGGTTTCCAGCTTTCGCGCAATGAGGCCAAGTCTTCTTTCGGCGACGACCGCATCTTCATCGAAAAATTCGTTACCCAGCCGCGCCATATTGAAATTCAGGTTCTGGGTGACCAGCACGGCAATGTTGTCTATCTCGGCGAACGCGAATGTTCCATCCAGCGCCGTAATCAGAAGGTCATTGAAGAAGCACCTTCGCCATTCCTTGATGAAGCCACCCGCAAAGCCATGGGCGAGCAGGCAGTGGCTCTCGCAAAGGCCGTTGGTTATTACTCTGCAGGCACGGTGGAATTCATCGTTGATGGCAGCCGCAACTTCTACTTCCTTGAAATGAATACGCGTTTGCAGGTTGAGCATCCGGTGACGGAGCTCATTACCGGCATCGACCTCGTGGAAGAAATGATCCGCGTTGCATCGGGTGAAAAGCTCCGTTTCGACCAGAGCGACGTGAAGCTCAACGGTTGGGCTATGGAAAGCCGCCTCTATGCGGAAGACCCATATCGCAACTTCCTGCCCTCTATCGGCAGGTTGACCCGCTATCGCCCACCAGCCGAAGGCCGCAATTCGGATGGTACGATCGTGCGCAATGACACTGGCGTGTTCGAAGGCGGCGAAATTTCGATGTATTATGATCCGATGATCGCAAAGCTCTGCACCTGGGGGCCGGATCGCACCAGCGCCATCGATGCGATGGGAGATGCTCTGGACGCATTCGAGGTTGAAGGCATCGGTCACAACCTGCCCTTCCTGTCGGCAGTAATGGATCATCCGCGTTTCCGCGAAGGTGCACTCACAACCGCATTCATTGCCGAGGAATATCCGGACGGCTTTGTCGGCGTCCCGGTTTCGGAAGATGATGCGCGGGTGCTTGCTGCGGTTGCTGCCCAGATCAATCTGGCGATCGAACAGCGCAACATGCAGATTACCGGACGGATTTCCAGCGAAAAGCAATCGGTCGCGACTGATTGGGTGGCGACACTTGGCGGGTTCACCCTGCCGGTTCGCATTGTGGAAGGCGAAGGCGGAACGACGATCAATTTCGTGGATGGCGGTAGCCTGCCAGTTGCCAGCGACTGGCATCCCGGTAGCCATCTGGGCTCATTTACCGTTGGCGGCAAGCCCATTGCCATCAAGGTTTCGCGCGTGGGCACTGGCTGGCGCCTGCGCTGGCGCGGCATGGATATGGTCGCTCACGTCCGCAAGCCACGTGTCGCAGAACTCGCAAAACTCATGCCGGTAAAGCTGCCACCAGATACGTCGAAAATGCTGCTCTGCCCGATGCCGGGCGTCATCACATCGATCCTCGTCAAGGATGGTGAAACTGTCGAAGCCGGTCAGCCACTGGCCACCGTAGAAGCCATGAAGATGGAAAACGTGCTGCGTGCGGAACGCCGTGCTACCGTAAAGCGCATCACAGCGGAGGCTGGCTCCAGCCTTGCCGTAGACGAACTGATTATGGAATTTGAGTGAGGTCGATATGAGCGAGCGCCCCACAACCCGAGCAGACTGGGAAGCATTGGCCGAGAAGGAACTGAAGCGGCCAGCTGACAGCCTCATTTGGCAAACGCCAGAAGGCATTGACGTCAAGCCGCTCTATACGGAAGATGACCTTCAAGGCATCGACCATCTGGGCACCCTGCCCGGCTTCGAGCCTTTCTTGCGCGGTCCTCGTGCGACCATGTATGCGGGTCGTCCATGGACGATCCGGCAATATGCGGGATTTTCGACGGCCGAAGAATCCAACGCCTTCTATCGCAAGGCTCTCGCTGCCGGTCAGCAGGGCGTTTCGGTTGCCTTCGATCTTGCCACGCATCGCGGCTATGATAGCGACCATCCGCGTGTTGAAGGCGATGTGGGCAAGGCTGGCGTTGCCATCGATTCCGTCGAGGATATGAAGATCCTTTTCGACGGCATTCCGCTGGAACAAATTTCCGTTTCCATGACCATGAACGGCGCGGTGATCCCGATCCTCGCCAATTTCATCGTGGCGGGCGAGGAACAGGGCGTGCCCCGCGCCCAGCTTTCCGGCACGATCCAGAACGACATCCTCAAGGAGTTCATGGTCCGCAACACTTATATCTATCCGCCGGAACCCTCCATGCGGATCATTGCGGATATCATCGCCTATACGGCAGCCGAAATGCCGAAGTTCAACTCGATTTCCATTTCCGGCTACCATATGCAGGAAGCGGGCGCGACACTGGTTCAGGAACTCGCCTTCACGCTTGCCGATGGGCGTGAATATGTGCGTGCCGCCCTGAACAAGGGCCTGAATGTCGATGAATTTGCGGGACGACTGTCATTCTTCTTCGCCATCGGCATGAATTTCTTCATGGAAATCGCCAAGCTGCGCGCCGCGCGCCTGCTCTGGTCGCGCATCATGAAGGAATTCGATCCGAAGAAGCCCGGCTCGCTGATGCTACGCACGCATTGCCAGACTTCGGGCGTATCGCTTCAGGAACAGGATCCCTACAACAATATCGTCCGCACCGCATTCGAGGCCATGTCAGCTGCTCTTGGCGGTACGCAATCGCTGCACACCAATTCCTTCGATGAAGCCATTGCTTTGCCAACCGAATTTTCGGCTCGTATCGCTCGCAATACGCAGCTCATCCTCCAGAACGAAACCGGCGTAACCAAAGTGGTCGATCCGCTGGCAGGTTCTTATTACATCGAAAACCTCACCAACGAGCTGGCCGAAAAGGCCTGGGCGCTGATCGAGGAAGTCGAAGGTCTGGGCGGCATGACCAAGGCGGTCGAAAGCGGCCTTCCGAAGCGCCTCATCGAAGAAGCAGCGACCAAACGGCAGGCGGCGGTCGATAAGGGCGAAGAGATCATTGTCGGGGTCAACAAGTTCCGGCTGGAACAGGAAGACGAAATCGACATTCTGGAAATCGACAATTCGGCTGTTCGCCAGTCGCAAATTGCACGTCTCAATCGCATCAAGGAAACGCGCAACAAGGCAAAAGTCGAAGCAGCTCTGGCAGAACTGGAAAAAGTTGCAAAGACCGGCGAAGGCAATCTTCTCGCCGCCGCTGTTGAAGCCTCCCGTGCTCGCGCCAGCGTCGGAGAAATTTCCGACGCCATGCGCCGCGCATTCGGCGATCATGCTGCAGTTCCGAAGGTCGTCAAGAAGGTTTACGGCGCGGCCTATAAGGACGAGCCCGAATATCAGACGCTGGTTGAGCGGCTTGGCGATTTTTCAAAGCAGATCGGCGAAACGCCGAAAGTGATGGTGGCAAAGCTCGGCCAGGACGGGCATGATCGCGGTGCCAAAATCATTGCGTCAGCCTTCGGCGATATCGGCTTCGAGATACTGGCCGGGCCACTGTTCCAGACGCCGGATGAAGCTGCCGATATGGCGATCAAGTCCAAGGTGCATGTTCTTGGAGTTTCGTCGCTAGCAGCCGGTCACAAGACACTTCTGCCTCAGCTTGTGGATACGCTCCGCAGGAAGGGCGCGGAAAATATCATTGTCGTCTGTGGTGGCGTCGTTCCCCGTCAGGATTATCAGTATCTGTTCGACCACGGTGTGGCGGCGGTTTTCGGCCCCGGCTCGAATGTGCTTGATTGTGCCCGCGCCGTGCTCGACCTGATGGAAGGCAAACGTCGTAATCTGTAGTATTCTCAGATGGATATGCCCTTTACAGGACTCATTTTCTGAACAACTTCAGAAGCCGGGTGAATAGCCCGGCTTCTTGCTTGGAGCATTTCCAGCAAAAGTGCAAAGCGTCTACGCGGGGAAATCAGTTCACTGGACTGATTTCTGATCCCGCTTCGATGCGTCAGATAATGCGACGAAAAAATACTCAAAGCGATTCCAGCGACTCCGTTTCAACCGAAACCGCTCTAGAACCATCATTCAGTTTTTCGGCCCGGCGAAGCCGGCAATCGTCGAGCCCGTAACGGATACTGGATCGCTGGCCGGGAACGTATCTTCCAAGCCCTCTTCAAGCTGGCGCTCCAGCTCTGCCCGGTCACCCGCGCGGCGCGCGCTGGGGCGTGTCAACAGGTTTTCAGGCTGAATGCCGCATTCCATACATGCAACGCCCAGCGCTTCGCCGAGCTTGATCGCGGCACGACGTATCACTTCATCGCGCGCCAGTTCCGCTTCCGTCTCGTTCTCAACTTTGACAGTGATCTTCTCTTCGCCCTCGGTGACGAACTCCACCATATAGAGCTTGAAGCCCCCAACCGAACTGATGCGGGTTTCGACAATTTCCATCGCTTAACCTCCGCGTTTTCTATGAGGATCAAACGTCGACCAGCGCCTGAAAGTTCCGCATATCTATGCAATTACGGAACCGCGTCCCTCCATCAAGCGTTTCTCGCCTGTCGTCTGGAGGTTGCGATGTCACAGTTCTTCACAAAGCTCAGCGAAAAAGCCGCCGAACTTGCAGGCCATTATCTGGCATTCGGGCTGGCAACCTTGTTCATCCTGTTATGGGGCATTAGCGGGCCTTTCTTTGACTTCTCGGATACTTGGCAACTCGTGGTGAATACATCGACCACAGTCATCACATTCCTGATGGTGTTCCTTATCCAGAACGCACAGGATCGCGAAGCAAGCGCGACACAGGCAAAACTCGATGAAATTTTGACCATCGTCTCAACAGCCAGGAGTGAGACCATAGGTGCGGAACACCTTCCTCTCGACAAGCTGAAGGCAATCTTGAAGCACCTTGAAGAGCAAAGCAAAAAAACTCGACCGAAGAACCAGAATAAGCAACCCGATCTTTCCGGTGGGATGTTCACGCCTATATCTTCTCCGGAGAATTCTTATCGTTAGCAGAAAGGATGTCCCATGGCCGTCACCAAGAAGCAGGAGGCTCGTGCTCTCAATGCCGACGAAAAAGAGCTGGTGGAAAAGTCGCACCATCCTTTTTTGCAGAACGTCCCCGACGAAGAACTTTCTCATCTGGCGAAACTGATCCGCGAACGCCGCAAGAAGGCAAAAGATCAGGCCCACCAGCGCAGGCGCGAAGTGCGCGGAAAGGGAGCCGCTCGTGGCGCGACACCCTCCAAGGCGGATGAAGGTTCACATCTGAAAGTTTCCGTTCTGGCTATGGCGGTGCGTCGCATCAACACCGAAGTTGAACGCCGTCGTCGCATGTCAGCCAGCGCCGAACTGATCGCCAATGCACGAAACGCGCTTGCGACCAAGGAAGCAAACGAAAAGAAAGGCAAGGATTTCAACACGCGTCATGCGCTGAACGGCATGCGCAACATCCCGAACGAGAAATATGACAGCCTTGTCCGCCCTGCAGAGCGTGGACGACTCCGTAAGGCCGCAAGTGTCGCTCAGGCGAAGAAGGACACTCGCCAGAAAGACGCGGGTTAGAGCATTTCCAACGCCGTCTTTCGGGATGGGGGTGCGAAAGCCCGGTCCAGACGTTTCAATTGATCTTCGGAAAGCCGCAAGTCTGCGGCTTTTCTGTTATCCCGCACATGATGCAGATTGGACGACTTTGGAATTGCTATCACATTGCCGCTGCGCATTGCCCACGCAAGCGCAACTGAGGCTGGCGTTCCTCCCGTCTCGCTTGCAATTTCCGCCAGTACGGAATTGCCCAGCAATCGACCTTGCTCGATAGGCGAATAAGCCATCAGCGGAATCTTACGCCCGGCACACCATGGCATCAGATCAAATTCTGGGCCGCGCCGCGTCAGATTGTAAAGTATCTGGTTCGTTGCAACGGCCTTGCCGCCAGCTATACCGACGAGTTCTTTCATGTCATCCGTATCGAAATTGCTGACGCCCCAGCTCACTATCTTTCCAGCATGCTGTAATTCATCGAACGCAGCGACAGTCTCCTCAAGCGGATATCGCCCACGCCAATGCAGCAGATACAGATCAATGTGATCCGTGCGAAGGCGCTGCAGGCTCCTCTCGCAGGCCTCGATTGTACCCTTCCGTGACGCATTGAACGGCAATACCTTGCTGACGAGAAACACATCATCGCGACGGCCCGTAATGGCTTCGCCAACAACGTCTTCCGCCTCTCCATCAGCATACATTTCCGCCGTATCGATCAGCGTCATCCCGAGATCGATGCCGCTTCTCAGTGCTTCGATTTCATAGCGGCGTTGCGTGCTGTCCTCACCCATATACCAAGTGCCCTGCCCGAGCGCTGGAACCGTCTGGCCCGAAGGCAGGGTGATCTGTGATATGGTTCCCGTCATTGCATCTTCCCCTATGAAACGATCATTGCCATGATCGCTACATAGCCGGAAAATTCAAGACCTTGAGAACAAGGGCTCAAGCAAAATGCAGACCGAAACCCTGCATGAGCCTGCGGATGGCATAGTCCGGATTGCGGGATGTCACGACCGCCAGATCGTTGTGATGATGCAGCTCTTCATCGGCGCGGCGTGGTTTCAGCAGCGAGACGGTACGCCGGGCGATCGCTTCCGCAGGATCGAGCCAGTCAACCGGCCATGGCGCAAGACGGCGAAACACATTGGCAAGGAACGGATAGTGCGTGCAGGCCAGCACGACAATGTCGGTCCGGTTACCATCCTGCTCAATGAAGCAGGGGGCGATCTGTTCCACGACCAGCGCCTCGTCGATCTTTTCGCCGCGAATATGGGCTTCCGCTACTGTCGCAAGCTGATCGGCACCAACGAGACGAACATGGCACTGGGTGGCGAAAGATTGAATGAGATCGCGCGTATAAGCACGCCTGACGGTACCGGGGGTCGCCAGCACGGAAACAAGCCCCGACGATGTTCTTTCGGCAGCGGGCTTGATTGCTGGCACTGTGCCGACAAACGGCACCGAAGGATAGGCTTGCCGCAAATCATCCAGCACCAGCGTGGAGGCCGTATTGCAGGCAATGACCGCGATCTCGGGGTCATAGGCGGCAATGAGCTTGCCGAACAGCTCGACAATCCTCTCCCTCAACGCATCCTCTTCCCATCCGCCATAGGGAAACCCGGCATCGTCGGCAACGTAGACAAAGCGGCGATCCGGCATAAGCACCCGCGCTTCGCGCAAAACCGTCAGGCCTCCGATACCGCTGTCGAAAACCAAAATAGGTCTTTCGACATCGGCAGAAGGCATGGCGGCAAAGCTCACAGCGGGTGCGTTTTTCATTCGTCCTCGTCCTTCATTGCCGGAGCCTCACTCGCAGGCTTACGCGCACGTCCTTCCGGGGCACCGGAACCGCGTGGTTTCTTCGGCGTAAACACGTCAAGCGACGTGACAACACCGCGCAGCAACTTGAGTTCTGCGGATGCGAAACCAGCACGCGTCAACACGGCGCGCAGATTGTTGACCATGATTTCCTTGCGGGCTTCCGGACGGAAATATCCCCGAACATCAAGGGCTTCTTCGAGATGATTGAAGAGCCCCTGCAACTCCTGTTTTGGCGCCATCTCAAGCTCCGGCCCGCGGAACACGGTCTCCGTTTCCGTCTCAAGGCCCGACTTCATCCATTCATAGGACATCAGCAAAACGGCCTGAGCGATATTCAGCGATGCGAAAGCCGGATTGACCGGAAACGTCACCAGTTCATCCGCAAGACCGACCTCTTCATTGCTGAGACCGAAGCGTTCACGGCCAAACAGGATGCCGGTCTTCTCACCAGTCCGGAAACGACGGCGCAGTTCGCCCCCCGCTTCCACGGCGCTGCGAACCTGCTTGAAGCCATCACGTTCACGTGCCGTCGTCGCATAGACGAAATTGAGATCGGCGATAGCGGACGGCAGGTCGTCATAGACTACCGCATTGTCGATCACATGATCGGCCTTGCTGGCTGCTGCCCTTGCCTTCTCACTCGGAAACTCTTCGCGCGGATTGACGAGGCGCAATTCAGCCAGACCAAAATTCGCCATGGCGCGCGCCACCATGCCAATATTCTCCGGCAATTGCGGCTCCACCAGCACGATTGCCGGTCCTTCCGCGATGAAGGGGCGCTGTTTATCTGTTCCTGCCATGATCTCTTCCGCATTAGCTATCGTATCGTGGCGTTTCCCTTACATAATTGACGCAGAATCGCAAAGATTCCCCTTACGTGTTTTAGGGAAAAGCCTGTGTAGTAGCCCGATAACACCTATTTGCTGCCCATTCATGCCAGACTGTTCCACCAGATACAGGATCAAAGGGAGGAAACCATGTCCGGTAAGAAGATACTCATGCTTTGCGGCGACTTTGGTGAGGACTATGAAACCATGGTCCCGTTCCAGACGCTTTTGACTGTTGGTCATACGGTTCATGCGGTCTGCCCCGGCAAGAAGGCTGGCGATCATATCGCGACAGCCATTCACGACTTCGAAGGCCACCAGACCTATACAGAAAAGCCCGGCCATAACTTCACGCTGAACGCGACCTTCGCCGATGTTAAGCCTGAGAACTATGACGCTCTGGTCATTCCCGGGGGTCGGGCACCGGAATATCTGCGTCTCGACGATAAGGTTATCGCCGTGGTGAAGCATTTCTTTGAAGCGAACAAGCCAGTCGCTGCAGTCTGCCACGGCGCGCAATTGCTGGCCGCAGCGCGCGTTCTGGAAGGTCGCACCTGTTCTGCCTACCCGGCCTGTCGCCCGGAAGTTGAACTCGCCGGTGGCAAATATGCCGATATTCCGGTCGATCAGGCGGTTACGGATGGAAATCTCGTCACGTCGCCCGCATGGCCCGCCCATCCGGCGTGGCTGTCACAGTTCCTTACTGTGCTCGGCACCAGGATCACCCACAGCTGATCGCAACGCCCTGCCTGTTTCCCAACAAGGTTGCAGGCAGGGCGAAACTGCGCGACAGTAAGTTTGGGAGAATGATCCGGAGGAAATCATGTGCAGGCTGTTCATCGGTGCCGATCCTGAGCTCTGGCTGAGCGTAACACGTTCGCTGCGCATCGACGGCGTCGTGACAAGCGTCCGGCTTGAGAATTTCTTCTGGTGGGCTCTCGAAGATATTGCAGCACGCGATGATCTCACGGTCAGCCGCCTTATCGGCAAGCTTTACGATGAATCCCGGAATGAGGGGCACGACCTCGACAATTTCGCGTCGTTCCTGCGGGTCTGCTGTGGACGCTATCTTTCGTTGCAGCTGAACGGCCTTGTTCCCACAGACAAGTCGACCGCCATCTCTACACTGGATGCAGATACCATTCTGGTCAGGGAACAGGAAAACTATCGCCAGCGGCAATCTTCCTGGGAGAAATCTCGTGATGACAATCGCACTGCACACCGCGCCGCATAATCGGTGCCGTCAAAAGCCATTTCACGCTTTTCGCAAGTCTCTCCCGAAATTTTGACCGCCTAAACGCTCTATAGGCCAAAGAATAAGCCTCTTACGCTTTGCCTTATTCGTCGTGAGTGCTATACGGGCGCGACGCATTGAAAAAGAGGCTTCATCCATGGCAAAAATCAAGGTTGCGAACCCGGTCGTTGAACTCGACGGCGATGAAATGACCCGCATCATCTGGCAGTTCATCAAGGACAAATTGATCCATCCCTACCTCGACATTGATCTGAAATATTACGATCTGTCAGTCGAGCACCGCGATGCCACCAATGACCAGGTTACCATTGATGCGGCTAATGCCATCAAGGAACACGGCGTTGGCGTAAAATGCGCAACCATCACCCCGGACGAAGCCCGCGTTGAAGAATTCAAGCTCAAGAAAATGTGGAAGTCGCCAAACGGCACGATCCGCAACATTCTCGGCGGCGTGATCTTCCGCGAACCGATCATCTGCAAGAACGTTCCGCGCCTCGTGCCGGGCTGGACCCAGCCGATCATCGTTGGCCGTCATGCTTTCGGCGATCAGTACCGCGCGACCGATTTCAAATTCCCGGGCAAGGGCACTCTGTCGATCAAGTTCGTCGGTGAAGATGGCGAGACCATCGAACACGAAGTCTATCAGGCTCCGGCGGCTGGTGTGGCAATGGCCATGTACAACCTCGACGAATCGATCCGCGAATTTGCCCGTGCTTCGCTGAACTACGGCTTGCAGCGCAACTACCCGGTCTATCTCTCGACCAAGAACACTATCCTCAAGGCTTATGACGGTCGCTTCAAGGACATCTTCGAAGAAGTTTACCAGACCGAATTCGCTGACAAGTTCAAGGCTGCAAAGATCTGGTACGAACATCGTCTCATCGACGACATGGTCGCTTCGGCGCTCAAGTGGTCCGGCGGCTATGTTTGGGCTTGTAAGAACTACGACGGCGACGTGCAGTCGGATATCGTGGCTCAGGGTTTTGGCTCGCTCGGCCTGATGACCTCCGTTCTGATGACGCCGGATGGCAAGACCGTTGAAGCAGAAGCTGCACACGGCACCGTGACCCGTCACTACCGCCAGCATCAGAAGGGTGAGGAAACCTCGACCAATTCGATCGCTTCGATCTTCGCATGGACGCGTGGTCTCGCACACCGCGCCAAGCTCGACGACAATGCCGAGCTTAAGCGTTTTGCCGACACGCTGGAAAAGGTCTGCGTCGACACCGTTGAAAGCGGCTACATGACCAAGGATCTGGCCCTGCTCATCGGTCCGGATCAGCCTTGGCTCTCGACCACCGGTTTCCTCGACAAGATCGACGAGAACCTTCAGAAGGCCATGGCCGCCTGATAAAATATTCGACGCTTATCGTCGATATGGAAAACCCGGCAGCCTCGCTGCCGGGTTTTTTCATTTCCTTTTCAAGGGAAAAAGCGCATCCTGCCACCGCTTACAGGGAGGATGAAATGGCTGAGTTGAAGCTCTATACCAACCCGATGTCGCGCGGACGCATCGCGCGCTGGATGCTGGAGGAGATCGGCAAACCCTATGATGTGGAAATTCTGGATTTCGGGCCACCGATGAAGGGGCCTGACTACTGCACAATCAATCCGATGGGCAAAGTTCCTGCCCTGCGCCACGGCGATGCGGTGGTGACGGAAGTGGCTGCAATCTGCGCCTATCTGGCAACAACATTTCCCGAAGCTGGTCTAGCGCCTCACCCCAATGAGCGCGCGGATTTCTTCCGCTGGCTGTTCTTTACATCTGGTCCTGTGGAAGCCGCCTTATCCAACCATGCGCTCGGCTTTGAAATCCCCGCAGACAAGCAGGGAATGGTCGGCTACGGCAATTACGATACAGTGGTCAACACATTGGAGAAAGCGGTTTCGCACCATCCATACATCACCGGCGACCGCTTCACGGCGGCTGACGTTTATGTCGGCTCGCACATCGGCTGGGGCCTGCGCTTCGGCACGTTGCCGGCCAGAGGAGCGTTCGTCGCCTATTGGGACCGACTAAAAGATCGTCCTGCCATGAAGCGCGCCACGGAACTGGACGAGGCAGCAGCCGCAGCCACACAGCATTAACAACATAATGCTGGCTGTTCAGGTCACGTAATCTGGCCAGCCAGCTCAAACGTGTGTGAGAATGCCTGTGCACCTTTTGGCGAGAACGCGATGACACGCCCCGCTTCGCGGCGTACCCAGCCCTTTGAAATGAAATGGTTCAACAGCGCTGCACCGAGCGCTCCGCCCAGATGGTTGCGACGTTCACTCCAGTCGAGGCAGTGACGACAGACCGGGCGCTTGCCCTGCTCCAGAGTGGTCACATCAACGCCAAGGCAACTGAAAAACGACTTGCCCTTTTCTGTCAGCACCGGCTCATTGTCATCAACAATCAGCCCGAGCCGATGCGAGGCATCGAGCATTTCCACCCCACGCTCACCGGCCAGATGATCATAGCAGATACGCGCCTTGCGTAGTGCCTGATCTTTCGGGCCGGTCCGCACCCGCACAGCGCCGGTGCGTTGCGCAAGCCCCATCAAACCTTCCAGAACCTGCGCCACGTCTGTTCCAGAAAGCCGGAAATAGCGGTGCCGCCCCTGCTTCTCCGCAACCAGCAAATTGGCCGCATCGAGCTTTGCAAGATGTCCGCTGGCGGTTTGCAGCGTCACGCCTGCGGCTGACGCGAGTTCACTGACAGTCAGCGCACGACCATCCATCAGCACCGTGAGCATGTTTGCACGCGCCGGATCACCTAGGAGCGCGGCAACAGAAGCTATGATCGGGCCATCTTTCATACTTCGATGCTAACCGAACTATGGAGAACTTTCAATTGCTACATTGTCAGCATCGAAGACATGCTTTTGAAGGAGACACGCATGATTACCTGTTTCATCCGCTATCAGATCGACCCGTTCAAAGCGGATGCCTTTGCAGAATATGCGCGCAATTGGGGACAGGCGATTCCGCGCTGCGGCGCTGATCTCATCGGCTATTTCGGGCCGCATGAAGGTTCGTCGACCACAGCCTACGGCGTCTATTCAGTCGAAAACCTTGCCGCGTATGAAGCATATCGGGCACGGCTTGCCGCCGATCCGCTGGGACGCGAGAATTACGAATTTGCGCGCAGAGAACAATTCATCCGATCCGAAGACCGCATCTTCCTTAAACTCCAATCCGCACCGCATGGGGAGTTCATCAAGCCATGATTGCCGTCATATTCGAAGTCTGGCCAGCCGATGACAACAGGCGTGAACAGTATCTGGATATTGCCGCAAGCCTGCGCGAAGATCTTTCCAGGATTGACGGTTTTCTGTCGATCGAGCGTTTTCAAAGCCTGGCCGATCCCGACAAATTGCTTTCGCTCTCGTTCTGGCGCGACGACGATGCGGTGCGTGAATGGCGCAACCTGCCATCTCATAGGGTAGCACAGGGGCAAGGGCGCAATGGTGTTTTTGAAAACTACCGTTTGCGTGTAGCCAGCGTCATGCGTGACTATGGTCTGGATGAACGAAGCGAAGCGCCTGACGACAGCCGCACAATTCATGCGGCTTAATTCCACCGATAAAAAAAGGCCGGGTTAACCCGGCCTTTTGAATTAGATGATCAGTGCCTTGACTGCTGCAATCGCAGCGTCGGCCTTATCGCCATCCGGCCCGCCGGCCTGCGCCATGTCCGGGCGACCGCCGCCACCTGCGCCACCAAGGGCCGCAGAAGCAGCGCGAACCAGATCGACCGCACTAAAGCGACCAACCAGATCTTCCGTCACCGCAGCCACCGCGCTGGCCTTGCTATCTTCGCCGATACCAATGAACAGCACCACACCGGAGCCGACCTGCTTCTTGCCTTCGTCGGCAAGCGGCTTGAGATCACGCGGGGAAACGCCAGTTACGATCTTGCCGAGGAAGTTGACGCCATTCACAGCTTCAACGGCGCTGCCGCCATCTGCCGAACCACCGCCAAGCGCAAGCTTCTTGCGCGCATCAGCAAGTTCGCGTTCCAGCTTCTTGCGTTCATCAAGCAATGCGTTGACACGTTCCAGCGCTTCAGACGGTGTCGTCTTCAATGCACCGGCGATGGCCTTTACGCGCTCGTCCTGCTCTTCAAGGTAAAGACGTGCTGCCTCACCCGTCAGCGCTTCCATACGACGAACACCAGCGGCAACCGCGCCTTCCGAAACAATGCGGACGAGACCTATATCGCCGGTCTGGCGCACATGCGTACCGCCGCAAAGCTCAACCGAATAAGCCTTGCCCTCCTTCGAACCGTGCTTGGCGGTGCCCATGGAAACAACACGAACTTCATCGCCATATTTTTCACCGAACAGTGCCATAGCACCCTCGGCAATGGCATCGTCAACGGCCATCAAGCGGGTGCTGACAGGAGCGTTCTGCAGAATGATTTCGTTGGCGAGAGTTTCCACCTGCGTCAGCTCTTCAGCCGAAATCGGCTTCGGATGCGAAAAGTCGAAACGCAGACGATCCGGTGCAACGAGCGAACCCTTCTGTGCAACATGACTGCCGAGCGTTTCACGCAGCGCCTCATGCAGAAGGTGCGTCGCCGAATGGTTAGAGCGGATGCGCGTGCGGCGTACCGAATCCACTTTCAGCTCGACCGCATCGCCGGTCTTCGCCGTCCCCTTGGTGACTTCGCCGATGTGAACGAAGACGCCCTCGCCCTTCTTCTGCGTATCCTTGATTGCGATAGCAAAACCTTCTCCGGAGATCGTGCCGGTATCGCCCTGCTGGCCGCCGGATTCTCCATAGAACGGGGTCTGGTTGACTACGACCGAAACAACATCGCCTTCAGCAACGGACTGTACTTCCGCGCCATCGCGGACAAGCGCAGTGATAACGCCTTCGGCAACCTCGGTCTCGTATCCAAGAAATTCCGTCGCACCGACCTTATCCTTGATACCGAACCAGATCGTTTCGGTTGCAGCTTCACCAGAACCAGCCCAGTTCGCACGGGCCTCGGCCTTCTGGCGCTGCATGGCGGCACTGAAGCCATCCGTATCGACGGCAATACCGCGCTGACGAAGTGCATCCTGCGTCAGATCCAGCGGAAAGCCATAGGTGTCGTAAAGCTTGAAAGCGGTTTCGCCGTCGAGGCGATCCCCTTCAACAAGGCTTTCCGTCGCATCCGACAGGAGGCCAAGACCGCGATCCAGCGTCTTGCGGAAACGGGTTTCCTCAAGCTTGAGCGTTTCGGAGATCAAGGCATCGGCGCGGATCAGTTCCGGATAGGCCTGTCCCATTTCGCGGATCAAGGCCGGCAGCAGGCGCCACATCAACGGCTCTTTGGCGCCCAAGAGCTGGGCATGACGCATTGCACGGCGCATGATGCGACGCAACACATAGCCGCGGCCTTCGTTGGACGGCAGAACACCGTCAGCGATCAGGAAGCTCGAAGCGCGCAGATGATCAGCAATCACGCGGTGGCTGGCGCGGAATTCGCCCTCAGCCTTGACGCCGGTTGCTTCTTCCGAAGCGCGGATCAATGCCTTGAAGAGATCGATATCGTAATTGTCGTGCACGCCCTGCAGAACCGCAGCGACGCGCTCCAACCCCATTCCGGTGTCGATAGACGGACGCGGCAGGTCGATGCGCTGTTCGGGCGTAATCTGCTCGAACTGCATGAAAACGAGGTTCCAGATTTCGATGAAACGGTCACCGTCTTCGTCAGCCGATCCGGGAGGTCCGCCCCAGATATGGTCGCCGTGGTCGAAGAAGATTTCTGAACACGGACCGCATGGACCGGTATCGCCCATAGCCCAAAAATTATCGCTGGTGGCAATGCGAATGATGCGGTCATCGGAAAGACCAGCAATCTTTTTCCAGTAATTCGCAGCGTCGTCGTCCGTGTGATAAACGGTGACGAGCAATTTGTCCTTCGGAAGGCCGAATTCCTTCGTGATCAGGTTCCAGGCGAAGCTGATGGCATCTTCCTTAAAATAGTCGCCAAACGAGAAATTGCCGAGCATTTCAAAGAATGTATGGTGACGAGCGGTATAGCCGACATTGTCCAGATCGTTGTGCTTGCCACCGGCACGCACGCACTTCTGGGAAGTCGTCGCGCGATTGTAGGAACGGTGTTCAAGACCCGTAAAAACGTTCTTGAACTGAACCATACCCGCATTGGTGAACATCAGCGTCGGATCGTTGCGTGGGACAAGTGGGCTCGATGGAACGACCTCATGCCCGTTCTTACGGTAATAATCGAGGAATGTGGACCTAATCTCGTTGACGCCAGCCATAAGTCACCCTTGGGCTTTTTTGCCCTGCACGGATACAGCTCTGCAGAAAGCTGTATCAATTATCCTGTTCAAACTCCCATAGCCGCCAACCGTTATTGAAGGCCCGAGGCTCTCCCGCACTGCCAGGAGGTGAAGTGGAGTTTTCGGTTGACCGCTTTTAGCGGTGCCTTGCTTTTCTGTCCAGATAAGTACGCTGCGCCATAAAAGCAATTTCTGCCGGAAAGCGATAAAACCAGCACCATTCACTTCGCAAAAACCCCCACTGCTAAACAAAAAGCCCCATGCAATTGCACGGGGCTTCGATAATTCATTCAATGCTGGCGATCTTACATTTCGGCAGCGTCACTCGCATCGTCTTCTGGTCCGCCATCTTCGAGGAACTGTTCGGCAATCAAACCGGCATTCTGACGAAGCGTGGTTTCGATCTCGCGGGCCACTTCCGGGTTGTCCTTGAGATATTGCTTGGCGTTTTCACGGCCTTGTCCCAGTCGCTGGGAATTATACGAGAACCACGCACCGGACTTCTCGACGACACCGGCCTTTACGCCAAGATCGACCAGCTCGCCGGTCTTGGAAACGCCAGCACCGTACATGATGTCGAATTCGACCTGCTTGAAGGGCGGCGCAAGCTTGTTCTTGACGACCTTCACGCGGGTCTGGTTACCAACAACTTCGTCGCGCTCCTTGATCGAACCGATACGGCGAATATCGAGACGAACCGAAGCATAGAACTTGAGAGCGTTACCGCCAGTCGTCGTTTCCGGCGAACCGAACATCACACCGATCTTCATACGAATCTGGTTGATGAAGATCACCATACAGTTCGACCGCGAGATCGAAGCAGTAAGCTTGCGCAGCGCCTGGCTCATGAGACGAGCCTGAAGACCAGGCAAGGAGTCACCCATTTCGCCTTCGATTTCCGCACGTGGCGTCAAGGCTGCGACGGAGTCGACGACGAGAACGTCGATGGCGCCCGAACGCACAAGCGTGTCGGTAATTTCAAGTGCCTGCTCACCCGTATCTGGCTGCGAAATCAGCAAGTTTTCCAGATCGACACCCAGCTTGCGTGCATAGACAGGATCAAGCGCATGTTCCGCATCGACGAATGCACAGATACCGCCCTTCTTCTGTGCTTCCGCAATCGTGTGCAGCGCGAGTGTCGTCTTACCGGAGCTTTCCGGTCCGTAAATCTCAACAATACGTCCTTTGGGCAAGCCGCCGACACCCAGCGCGATGTCCAGAGAAAGCGAGCCGGTCGGAACAGTTTCGATCTCGATAACCGGGGCATTTTTCCCCAGACGCATGATCGAGCCCTTACCGAACGCCCTTTCGATTTGCGACAATGCCGCATCGAGAGCCTTAGTCTTGTCCACTGAATTTTCCTCAACAAGTCGCAATGAATTCTGAGACATCTTACACCATCCTCTTGTCTCGCTAGAAGCCCGGCAGGCTCGTTGCTATGATCTATTTGTATTCGTTTTGTTCTCATTTGACAATAGGGCTAACTCATTGATTAAAAACAGTTCCGAAATTTTGTTCTATAATCGTTCTCTAACATCAGCAATTACGAAAATAATCGAACTATCCACGAATTAACTTAATTCAAACCAAACTGCCCATCCACCGATTCGGAAAAGCAAAGAAAAACGCAGCTCTTCTATCGAAGAACTGCGTTGTTTGAAGCCTATTAACCCTTGGAAGGGAATCAGCTGGCGGCGCGAAGCGGAGAAATCTGGATTTCCACGCGACGGTTCTGCGCACGGCCTTCCGGTGTTGCGTTAGTGGCAACGGGCTGGCTCGCGCCATAGCCGATAACGGCGAAGCGACGCGGATCGATACCCTGCGAACCGAGATAGCTCGCGACCGACGCGGCGCGGCGCTGCGAAAGAGCCTGATTGTGGCTGACGCTACCGGTCGAATCGGTGTGGCCATAAACGTCCACAAGTGTCTGGTTGAATTTGCGCAGTACAATCGCGACCGAATTAAGCGTCGGGTAGAACTGGCTCTTCACCTGATCCTGATCGGTATCGAAAGTGATGCTGGACGGCATATTAAGGATGATCTGGTCGCCGTTACGGGTCACAGACACGCCAGTGCCCTGCAACTGTGCACGGAGCTCGTTTTCCTGACGATCCATGTAATTGCCGATTGCGCCGCCGCCAAGTGCACCGATACCGGCACCAATCAGAACGGCATTGCGCTGTGCACGGCTGGAACCGCCGACCATCAGGCCACCAAGAGCGCCCACAGCCGCGCCAATTGCAGCACCACCTGCGGTGTTCGACATCTTCTGTTCCCCGGTATAGGGGTCGGTGGTGCAGCCTGCCAGAAATGTGGCGGCGAAAAGGGCAATACCGATCTTCTTCAGCATGAAATGGTCATCCTCAATTAGCGAATCCGTCGCATGATAATAGCGATTAAGGCCGGATGGTGTCTCAAATGCGAGTTTGAATCCAGCCTTTCGCTTTTTAACTGAAGCCTCCGCAACTGCGCAACTGCGTGGCGTAACGATTGGCCATGGATTGGGCACGTTTTGCGCCATTGAGCGCTGTAGCATTCCCGCGCCAGACACCACGAGCGTAACCGCCGTGACCCGAATAGTAAGCGAGATAAAGGCTATATGCATCGGCGCGATTGATGCCGTTTTTCAGATAGCTTTGATAGTGATACCAGCCAATGAAATGGATAGCGTCCGCGAAATTGGTGCGCGATGCAGTCCAGCGACCGGTTTCCCGCTTGTAACGATCCCACGTGCCGTTCAGCGCCTGGGAATAGCCATAGGCGCTGGAAGCCCGCTTCCACGGTATGATCCAGAGAATCTTGGTCCGTGGCGGGCGGGCATAGGGCTGGAAGCCGGATTCGGTATAGATTGTGGCCATCAGAACCGGAACCGGCACGCCGAATTCGCGCGAAACCCGCGTGGCAGCCGTCTGCCAGTTATTGAACCAACCGTCGCGTTGATCGAAGACCGCACACACATTGTTGACCTGCCGTGGGGCAGTCGCGCAGCCTCCTAGGATCACGAGCGCGACGAGAAACAAAACGCGCATCATGGAAAACCTCGTCTCTTTGCAAAGATTGATAAAGCGTAAAAATTAAGAAGACCTTTCTAACGACAGGTCACCCCTTTCCGGGGCCTTCAAACTCGCGTGAAGAAGCAAAGTAAAAGCCGCTGCCAATATGACAGCGGCCCGAACTGTGGATGAATGTGGATAACTATGGGGATAGCGTATTTTCAGCGGTCGAAACTGCGTGAAAACCAATGGTTAGAGCGATTCCGCTGGAACAGAACCGCTCCAAACTTCAGCGGCGCTCCTGCCGCAACCGCGCCCAGTATTCGAGGCGCTTGCGGATATCTCGCTCAAAACCTCGCTCCGGCGGATCATAGAACTTTTGCCTGCCCATGCTTTCCGGGAAATAATCCTGTCCTGAAAACGCGTCTGGCTGGTCGTGGTCATAGGCATAGCCATCGCCGTAGCCCTCATTCTTCATAAGCTTGGTCGGCGCGTTGAGAATATGCTTCGGCGGCAGCAGGGAACCGTTCTCCTTGGCCGCACGCATTGAGGCTTTATAGGCCACATAGACGGCGTTCGATTTCGGAGCCGTTGCAAGATAAACACAGGCCTGTGCGAGCGCCAGTTCGCCTTCCGGCGAACCAAGATAGTCATAGGCATCCTTGGCGGCGTTGCAGATGACCAGTGCCTGCGGGTCGGCCAAGCCGATATCTTCCACCGCCATGCGCACCAGCCGCCGCCCAAGATATAACGGATCTTCGCCCGCATCGAACATACGAGAAAGATAGTAGAGCGCTGCGTCAGGGTCCGATCCCCGAACGGATTTATGCAGCGCCGAAATCAGATTGTAATGCCCGTCCTGCCCCTTGTCATAAACCGGGGCGCGACGTTGCACGACATCCTGCAGCTTTTCGGCAGTAAACACTTCATCGGGACGGGCCGCACGCCAGACTTCCTCGGCAAGCGTCAGCGCAGCACGTCCATCGCCGTCAGCCATGCGAACAAGGCTTACCCGTGCTTCCTCGTCCAGCGGCAATGGACGTTCTTCTTGCTCTTCGGCACGGGTCAGAAGTGTTGCAATGCTCTCGCCATCATGGGGATGAAAAGTAAGCACCCTCGCCCGGGACAAAAGAGCAGCATTGAGCTCGAAAGACGGGTTTTCCGTCGTGGCGCCGATCAGGATAACAGTGCCGTCTTCCATGACCGGCAAAAACGAATCCTGCTGGGCGCGATTAAAGCGATGAATTTCGTCTACGAAAAGCAGTGTCTGCCGGCCCGACATACGCCGCGCACGAGCAGTCTCGAAAACCTTCTTGAGATCGGCAACGCCGGAGAAGATCGCCGAAATCTGCTCAAACGCGAGATCAGTTTCTCCGGCAAGCAGGCGGGCAACGGTCGTCTTGCCGGTTCCCGGAGGTCCCCAGAAGATCATGGAACCGAGCGAACCGGATGCAATCATGCGCGTCAGCACACCTTCTGGTCCGGTCAGATGTTCCTGACCGGTTACTTCCGACAAATGCTTCGGGCGCAGACGGTCAGCAAGCGGCCGGTTGCGGTCCGCGTTCGGGTCTGCCGCTGCTGAGAAAAGGTCGCTCATTTCATTCGCTCGATCGATAAATTAAATGCCGCTTCAGGCATAATCCTACCCGAAGCGGCATGCAACTTTTGGCGATATACTGGCCGACAGTTTTAACGCACGAACTGACGCAACAACGTTCCGTTGCGTTCCACCTCAAGCCGCCAGGCAAGACCACGTCCCCCATCCAGAATCGCGGTCATATCCTCCACGGAGCGGATAGGATTTCCGTTGATGCTTCGAACAATGTCGCCCGGGCGCAATCCGAGCCGTGCCGCCGGCGAGCCGGAATAGACGTCAACAACGACCACCCCCTGGCTTTCACTCTTGAGACGCAGCTTTTTAGCGGTGGATGGCGTCAGCACAAGAACAGCTGCACCGGCGAAGGGATTATCGCCCTTGATCACCTGCGGCGCAGTTTCCTTGACTTCAGGCGCTTTGGAAAGCTTCACCGGGATGGTCTGGTTCTTTCCATCCCGCATGATTTCGACCGACACGGTGTTACCAATGCCAGCCGTCGATAGACGATAACCAAGCACATCCTGATTATCGACACGAACGCCCTGAACGGACAGAACCACATCGCCGATCTTCAGCCCTGCGGCTTCTGCAGGACCACCTTTTGCAACTGCCGTGATCAGGGCACCGTAGGGCTTTTCCATTCCAAGCCCTTCGGCCAGATCGGAGGTGACCCCTTGGAAAGTCGCGCCGATATAGGGGCGCTCGAAACTTTTGCTGCCATTCTGCGCAGCTTCCACGACAGCGCGGACCATATTGGACGGAATAGCAAAGCCGATGCCCACGGAACCGCCAGAACGTGAATAGATCGCTGTGTTGATACCTATCAGGCGTCCGCGCATGTCAATCAATGCGCCACCGGAGTTGCCGGGATTGATAGCCGCATCCGTCTGGATAAAGAAATCAAAATCGGAAATGCCAACCTGTGTTCGGGATTGCGCCGACACGATACCGCTCGTCACAGTCTGTCCGACGCCGAACGGATTGCCGATGGCCAGCACCAGATCGCCAACTTCGACTTCGTCGGAATTGCCGAGGCCCAACACTGGAAACTTGTCCTTGGCTTCAATTTTCAACACGGCAAGGTCGGTGGTTTCATCACGCAGAAGCAGCTTGCTTTCGAACTCGCGACCGTCCGACAAGGCGACTTTGATTTCGTCGGCATCCTTGATGACGTGATTGTTCGTCACGACAATGCCTGAACTATCGACAATCACGCCGGACCCGAGCGACTGCTGGATACGTGGCTTGCTTTCCCCGAACTGCCGCCCGAAAAACTGCTCGAAGAACGGATCGCCTGCAAATGGCGATTGTGCCCGTGCCTGCACCTGTCGCGCCGCATAGACATTCACAACAGCTGGTGTCGTCTCTTTCACAAGAGGAGCGAAGGAAAGTTGCATATCAGCGCGGCTGAGCGGCACTTCTTTGGGAGGTGTTGCAGGCGCATCCTGCGCCATTGCCTGCGGCATAACCAGCCCGACGGATGTCAGCATAAGACCCAATACACCTAAACGTCGCCAATTCATGCACATACTCCGCGCTTTCCGAGGGCACTCATATCTTCCGTGAAAAAATATGAGATTCGTCGTCCATATGTAGTCAACTGAGGACAAGGATAAAGGGCCACATTGTGACCTTGAAGTGCAGCACGGCAATTTTTCGTGAAACATATCGATCCGAAAGAGCCGAACAGCAGCAAGAACAAACAAAAAGGGCCGCTCAAGGCGGCCCTTTTCAATAATCAGAAACAGTGCAGATTATGCTGCGTCTGCTTCAGCAGCCTGTTCGGCTTCGACGCGGGCGCGGTCAGCCTTGCCCTTTGCATCGACGTCGCGTTCCACGAATTCAACAACAGCCAGAGGCGCGTTGTCGCCAGCGCGGAAGCCAGCCTTCATGATGCGGATGTAGCCGCCGTTGCGGGTTGCATAGCGAGCAGCCAGCGTATCGAACAGCTTTGCAACGAGCTTAACGTCGCGAATAGCCGAGATGGCCTGACGGCGTGCATGCAGATCGCCGCGCTTGCCGAGAGTGACAAGCTTTTCTACGATCGGACGGATTTCCTTAGCTTTAGGAAGCGTGGTCACAATCTGTTCATGCTCGATGAGCGAAGCCGCCATGTTGGCGAACATTGCCTTGCGATGCGAGGCAGTGCGGTTCAGCTTACGCTGTCCATTACCGTGGCGCATGGCCTTCTCCTTAATTAGTTCTAGCCGGATTGCCGGTCTTAATATTGGTCTTCGTAGCGCTTTGCGAGATCTTCGATGTTTTCTGGCGGCCAGGACGGGATTTCCATACCGAGATGGAGACCCATCGATGCCAGAACTTCCTTGATCTCGTTGAGCGACTTGCGGCCGAAATTCGGAGTCCGCAGCATCTCGGCTTCCGTCTTCTGGATCAGATCGCCGATGTAGACGATGTTGTCGTTCTTCAGGCAGTTTGCCGAACGGACGGACAGTTCGAGTTCGTCGACCTTCTTGAGCAGAGCCGGGTTGAAAGCCAGTTCCGCAACCTGTTCCTGCGGAGCTTCCTTCTGGGGCTCTTCGAAGTTGACGAAGATCGCCAGCTGGTCCTGGAGAATACGAGCAGCATACGCCACTGCGTCTTCACCGCTGACCGAGCCGTTTGTCTCGATGTTCAGCGTCAGCTTGTCATAATCGAGAACCTGACCTTCACGGGTGTTCTCGATCTTGTACGACACCTTGCGAACCGGAGAGTAGAGGCTGTCAACCGGGATAAGCCCGATCGGAGCATCTTCCGCACGGTTGCGGTCGGCAGGCACATAGCCCTTGCCGGTGTTGACGGTGAATTCCATGCGGATTTCAGCGCCTTCGTCCAGCGTGCAGATGACGTGATCCGGGTTAAGGATCTCGACATCGCCGACAGTCTGAATGTCGCCAGCCGTAACAACGCCTGGGCCTTCCTTGCGGACGACCATGCGCTTCGGGCCCTCGCCTTCCATGCGGATGGCGATTTCCTTGACGTTCAGAACGATATCCGTAACGTCTTCGCGGACGCCCGGAATCGAAGAGAATTCATGCAGAACGCCATCGATCTGAATGGCGGTCACGGCAGCGCCGCGAAGCGACGACAGAAGCACGCGACGCAGAGCATTACCGAGCGTCAGACCGAAACCGCGTTCCAGCGGCTCAGCAACGACGGTTGCATGCGTGCGGGAGCCGTTGGTGATGAAATCCACCTTATTCGGCTTGATGAGTTCCTGCCAGTTCTTCTGGATCATGTAAGTATCCCTCTATCAATCGTCGCTACCATCCTATCGTAGCGATCAAGTGTAGAAACCGCAGAGGAACCCCGAACTTGAAAAGCCCGAGGCTCGTACGGCATGTGAACGAGGATTAGACCCGGCGCTTCTTGCGCGGACGGCAACCGTTGTGCGGGATCGGCGTAACATCGCGGATCGACGTAATCACAAAGCCGGCAGCCTGAAGGGCGCGCAGCGCGGATTCACGGCCAGAGCCCGGTCCGCAAACCTCGACTTCGAGGGAGCGCATACCGTGTTCCTGAGCCTTCTTGGCGCAATCTTCGGCAGCGATCTGAGCGGCGAACGGGGTCGACTTACGCGAACCCTTGAACCCCTGAGCACCGGCAGACGACCAGGCAATCGCATTGCCCTGAGCATCCGTGATGGTGATCATGGTGTTGTTGAACGTCGAATTTACGTGGGCAACGCCCGACGAGATGTTTTTACGCTCGCGACGGCGAACGCGCGTGGCTTCCTTGGCCATGACAGTCCTTTCAATCGATCTCTACACCGCCGTAATTCCAGCGGCTACACCGGTCCTCAAGAAAGGACCAGCATCAAACCCAACCGGCGCACCGGAAAGGCCCGACGGAACATATGTCCCGTCGAAATTACTTCTTCTTGCCTGCGATTGCCTTCGCCGGACCCTTGCGGGTGCGTGCGTTGGTGTGCGTGCGCTGGCCGCGAACCGGCAGCGAACGACGATGACGCAGACCGCGGTAGCAGCCCAGGTCCATCAGGCGCTTGATGTTCATCGAAACTTCACGACGCAGGTCACCTTCGACCTGGTAGTCAGCATCGATTGCTTCGCGGATCTGAAGGACTTCAGCATCCGACAGCTGGTTAACGCGACGATCGTCAGCAATGCCGACCTTCGTTACGATTTCCCGAGCAAATTTCGGTCCGATCCCGTGAATGTACTGAAGCGCAATAACAACGCGCTTGTTCGTCGGGATGTTGACGCCAGCGATACGTGCCACGTCTGTTCTCCTTGAGTTATAAAAATTTCCATCTGGCAGATGCGATCAACCAGACAGCATTAAACGACCGGTACCGGCCTCTTTCGATTTCCGCCGATACCCGCCATTCAAAACCAGTTGAAGTGGCGCAGTCTTTGACGGAATCGCCCGAAAAAGTCAACTCTTAACTGTCCGTAAAGCCATCAAACCGGCCTGACAGGCAACTCAAGCAACTTCTGGAAGTAATAAACGGGCAGAAAACGCTTCACGCTTTCCCTGCCCGTATTGGAATGAGGCTTCTTCAAGCCTCTTCAATTTTCATGCCGGAACCAGAATTCTCTCGATTTCGGCAGTAACTTCTTCAACCGGCGCCATGCCATTGATGACGCGCAGTTCACCAGTTCCGGCATAATAGCTCGAAAGCGGCGAAGTCTTTTCGCGGTATTCCACGAGACGCTTACGGAACGCCTCAGGATTGTCGTCCGAACGGACCTGACCACCCTTGGCAATCGTTTCAGCCACGCGGCTCTCCATCCGCTTGACCAGAGCATTCTCGTCAACCTTCAGCTCAATGACTGCATCGAGTTTTAGGCCCTTCCCCGCCAGCATCGTTCCCAGAGCCTGAGCCTGTGGAACCGTGCGTGGATAACCGTCAAGGATGAAACCGTTCGCGCAGTCAGGCGCATCGATGCGCTCCGAAACGATCTGGTTCACGATCTCATCGGAAACCAGTTGCCCGGCGTCCATCACGGCCTTGGCGCGCTTCCCGATCTCGCTCTGCTGGGCGACTGCTGCACGCAGCATGTCGCCGGTCGAGAGCTGAGGAATTCCATGCTTCTTGGTAAGAAGTCCAGCCTGCGTCCCCTTACCTGCTCCGGGCGGCCCAAGAAGTATCAGTCTCATTTATTGCGTTTCCCACCTCTGAGTTTGGACTTCTTGATCAGCCCTTCATACTGATGGGCGATCAGATGCCCCTGAATTTGCGCAACCGTGTCAAGCGTTACGCTCACAACGATCAGCAGCGAGGTGCCACCAAGATAGAACGGCACACCGGTTGCGGAAATCAGGAATTCCGGCAGGAGACAGACAAGCACGATATAGATGGCGCCGACAACAGTGATGCGTGTCAGCACATAGTCTATGTATTCGGCGGTACGCTCACCCGGACGAATGCCCGGAATAAAGCCGGAATGCTTCTTGAGCTGGTCAGCAGTGTCCTTGGGATTGAACACAATGGCCGTGTAGAAGAAGCAGAAGAATGCCATCAATGCGGCATAGAACAGCATGTAAAGCGGCTGACCATGACCGAGTGCATTGAGAACGGTAGTAGCCCAGGCCGGCATTTCTGTCGTGTTGGCGAAACCGGCGACCGTCGCAGGCAGAAGCAACAACGACGAGGCGAAAATCGGAGGAATGACGCCTGCGGTATTGAGCTTCAACGGCAGATGCGACGTATCGCCCTGGAACATGCGGTTGCCGACCTGACGCTTCGGATACTGGATCAGAAGGCGACGCTGCGCACGTTCAACGAATACGATGACCGCAATCAGCACGATGGCAAGAATGATAACGCCCAGAATGAGTCCCGTCGACAGCGCGCCGGTACGGCCAAGTTCCAGCGTGCCGGAAATAGCGTGCGGCAGGTTGGCCACGATACCGGAGAAGATGATCAGCGAGATACCGTTGCCGATACCGCGTGCAGTGATCTGCTCGCCGAGCCACATCAGGAACATCGTGCCGCCAACAAGGGTGATCACCGACGAAACGACGAAGAACGGTCCCGGATTGGTGACAATACCGTTGCCCGACTGCAAGCCGACAGAAATCGCGTAGGCCTGAACAAGCGCCAGAAGCACCGTGCCGTAACGCGTATACTGATTGATGATCTTGCGACCTGCCTCGCCTTCCTTCTTCAGCGCTTCAAGAGACGGAACAACCGACGTCATGAGCTGCACGATGATGGAGGCAGAGATATAAGGCATGATGCCGAGCGCGAAAATGGCCATACGACCGACGGCGCCACCGGCGAACATGTTGAAAAGCCCGAGCACACCCTGGCTATGCTGCTGGAAAGCCTGCGCAAGCGCGTCAGGATTGATGCCGGGAAGCGGAATATAGGTGCCGAACCGGTATACGAGCAAAGCACCTAGCGTGAACCAGATGCGCTTCTTGAGTTCTTCTGCTTTCGAGAAAGCTGAAAAATTGAGATTGGAAACTAGCTGTTCAGCAGCCGATGCCATTAAATTTCTCCGGTGAAAAGTCTCCGGTCCTCCGCCCCCGTCAGCGCAATCTATTGCGGTCGCGCCTCGAGACTAAAAAGACCCTACCCAGATATGCGCATTGGCATAAATGTGCAAGCGGCGGCACTGAGGCCGCCGCTTTTTATTTTTGTATCGAAGCCTTATTCGGCAGCGGCTTCAGGAAGCTTGATGCTACCGCCAGCCTTTTCGATCTTTTCGACCGCAGCCTTGGAAGCACCGGCTACCTCGAAAGCAACCTTTGCCTTCAGTTCGCCGTCCGAAAGGATGCGAACGCCGTCCTTGGCGCGACGAATCACGCCAGCAGCCTTCAGCGAATCGAGGTTCACAACTACCTTGGCATCAAGCTTGCCTGCATCGATAGCGGCCTGAACACGGCCGAGCGACACAACGTTGAAGCTCTTTGCGAAGATGTTGGTGAAGCCGCGCTTCGGCAGACGGCGGTAGATTGGCATCTGGCCGCCTTCGAAGCCGTTGATCGCGACGCCCGAACGGGACTTCTGCCCCTTGACACCACGACCACCGGTCTTGCCGGTGCCCGAACCGATACCGCGGCCAACACGCTTGCGTGCTTTGACCGAACCTGGCTTGTCACGCAGATCGTTGAGTTTCATATCTCTATCTC
This sequence comes from Ochrobactrum sp. XJ1, assembly GCF_024701725.1. NCBI lineage: Bacteria > Pseudomonadati > Pseudomonadota > Alphaproteobacteria > Hyphomicrobiales > Brucellaceae > Ochrobactrum > Ochrobactrum sp. XJ1. The sequence goes on along the minus strand of NZ_VDGD01000012.1, from coordinate 9,150 downwards.
CTGCGCTATCACGCCTCGTCCACAACTCGAACGAGGTGTGGAAGCTTGGCGATCATGCCACGAACTGCCGGAGTATCTTCCAGCGTGCTGCGGCGGTGCATTTTATTAAGACCCAGACCGATCAGCGTTGCGCGCTGCTCGGCTGGACGACGGATTGGGCTTCCGATCTGCTCGACCGTAACCGTCTTGCCCTTCTTCTCAGCCATCACTCAAATCCCTTGTCTATGGCGTATCCGGTGGCCTGAGCGGCCCCGGACGAACACAAACTATCGGCTACTCTTCCGAACCGACCACATCATGGCGGCGAGCCTGAAGGGTCGAGTACTTGATGCCGCGCTGTGCAGCGATGTCCTTCGGATGCATCTGATGCTTCAGAGCATCGAACGTCGCACGAACCATGTTGTAAGGGTTCGACGAACCGAGCGACTTGGCGACAACGTCCTGAACGCCGAGCGTTTCGAACACTGCACGCATCGGACCACCGGCGATGATACCCTTACCAGCAGGAGCTGCGCGGAGCAGAACCTTGCCAGCGCCGTGACGGCCTTCAACATCGTGGTGCAGCGTACGGCCCGAACGCAGCGGTACGAAGATCATGTCGCGCTTGGCAGCTTCCGTAGCCTTACGGATAGCTTCCGGCACTTCACGAGCCTTGCCATGACCGAAGCCTACGCGGCCCTTCTGGTCGCCAACAACGACGAGCGCAGCAAAACCGAAGCGACGGCCGCCCTTGACGACCTTGGCAACGCGGTTGATGTGAACGAGCTTATCGACGAATTCGCTGTCGCGCTCCTCACGGCCGCGATCTTCGCGGTTACGTTCTCTCTGTGCCATATCCTGATTTCCTTTTTCTTTTCCGGAAGCACAAAATGCTATTAGAAGCTCAGTCCGCCTTCGCGGGCAGCTTCGGCGAGAGCCTTCACACGGCCGTGGTAAATGAATGCACCACGGTCGAACACTACTTCGCTGACGCCTGCTTTAACGGCACGCTCGGCAACCAGCTTGCCAACTGCAGCTGCTGCTGCGGAGTCGGCGCCAGTCTTGAGCTTGCCCTTCAGGTCGCCATCCAGGGTCGAAGCAGCGGCGATGGTAACACCGCGAACGTCGTCGATAACCTGAACGTAGATGTTCTTGGAAGAGCGGTGCACGCTGAGACGCGGACGGCCGTTTGCAACAGCCTTGACCTGACGGCGTACACGAGCAGCGCGACGCTGCAAAGTTTCTTTTGGCGATGCCATGACGCGCTTCCCTTACTTCTTCTTGCCTTCTTTGCGGACGATCTTCTCGCCAGCATACTTGACGCCCTTGCCCTTGTAAGGCTCGGGGCCGCGATATTCGCGGATCTCAGCCGCGACCTGACCGACCTGCTGCTTGTCGATACCGGTGACGACGATTTCCGTCGGCTTCGGAACGGCAACAGTGATGCCAGCAGGCACGTCGTAGACCACTTCGTGGCTGAAGCCGAGCGAAAGCTGCAGGTTCTTACCCTGCATGGCAGCACGGTAACCGACGCCGCTGATTTCGAGCTTCTTTTCGAAGCCGTCCTTCACGCCAACAAAAATGTTGGAGATCATCGTGCGGGACATGCCCCACTTCGAACGAGCTTCCTTCGACTGGTCGCGCGGATCGACGCTGACAGCGCCGTCTTCCATCTTGACCAGAACTTCATCGTGCACGACGAAGGAGAGTTCACCCTTCGCGCCCTTGGCCTTGACGATCTGCCCATCAACACTGGCGGTCACGCCTGCCGGGACCGGCACGGGTTTTTTACCGATACGAGACATTTTAATACCTGTCTTTTATCTGTTCGCTGTCAACCGCATCAGAAGATGCGGCAGAGCAGCTCACCACCAACGTTTTGTTCACGGGCTTCATGATCAGCCATCACACCCTTAGGGGTGGACAGGATCGAGATGCCAAGACCATTCGCAACCTGCGGGATCGACTTGACCGACACGTATACACGGCGGCCAGGCTTCGAAACGCGGGTCAGTTCACGAATGACTGGAACGCCTTCATAGTACTTCAGTTCGATTTCGATCTCGGCTTTGCCGTTCACGAATTCACTCTGCGTGTATCCGCGGATGTAACCTTCAGACTGAAGAACATCAAGAACGCGAGCGCGCAACTTGGAAGCCGGGGTCGAAACCTTGGTCTTCTTGCGGCCTACTGCGTTACGAATACGGGTCAGCATGTCGCCGATAGGATCTGACACAGACATATGCTACTCCTTACCAGCTCGACTTGACGATGCCCGGGATCTGACCGAGCGAACCCAACTGACGGAGCGCAATACGCGACATCTTCAGTTTACGGTAATAACCACGCGGACGGCCCGAAACTTCGCAACGATTGCGAATACGAACCTTCGATGAATTGCGCGGCAGTTCGGCAAGCCGGATAGTGGCGCGGAAGCGCTCCTCCAGCGGAAGGCCCTGATCCATTACGATCGCCTTCAGACGTGCACGCTTGTCAGCATGACGCTTAACCAACTTTTCGCGGCGCTTGTTTTTTTCGACTGCGCTAGTCTTGGCCATATTATTATACCTCGCTACGCTTGCCGTTACTGCCGGAAGGGGAAGTTGAATGCACGCAGAAGAGCGCGCGCTTCATCATCCGTCTTGGCGGTCGTGCAAACGATGATGTCCATGCCCCAGATCTGATCAACCTTATCGTAGTTGATTTCCGGAAACACGATGTGCTCCTTGATACCCATGGCATAGTTGCCACGTCCGTCAAAGCTCTTCGGGTTCAGGCCGCGGAAGTCGCGAACGCGAGGAAGAGCGATCGTGATGAAACGATCAAGGAATTCGTACATGCGGTCCTGGCGAAGGGTGACCTTCGTGCCGATCGGCATGCCTTCACGCAACTTGAATGTTGCGATCGAGTTACGGGCGCGGGTGATAACAGCCTTTTGACCAGCAATCAAGCCAAGGTCTTCAGCAGCTACAGCCGGCTTCTTGGAGTCGCCAGTGGCTTCGCCAACGCCCATGTTGAGGACAACCTTGGTGATGCGTGGGATCTGCATCTCGTTGTCGTATTTGAATTCTTCAAGCAGAGCCTTACGAATGTTTTCGTTGTAAAGCTTCTTGAAGCGGGGAAGTGCCTTAGCTTCAGCCATCGATCAGCGCTCCAGAACGTTTTGCGACACGAACCTTCTTGCCGTCCTCGACGCGGAAACCGACGCGGGTCGGCTTACCGTCCTTGGGATCAGCAATTGCCAGGTTGGACAGGTGGATCGGCGCTTCCTTGGAGATAATGCCGGCTTCCTGGGTCTGGGTCTGACGCTGATGACGCTTCACAACGTTGATACCGCGAACGAGCGCCTGCTCGTCCTTAGGCATAACCTTGAGAACTTCGCCTTTACGGCCCTTGTCCTTACCGGACAGCACGACAACGCTGTCGCCTTTGCGAATCTTCTGCATCGTCTTGCTTCCTTACAGAACTTCCGGGGCCAGCGAGATGATCTTCATGTGGTTCTTTGCGCGAAGTTCGCGCGGAACCGGTCCGAAGATACGCGTGCCGATCGGCTCTTTCTTGTTATCGATGAGAACGGCTGCATTGTTATCGAAACGAATAACGCTGCCGTCCGGACGACGGATGTCCTTGGCGGTGCGTACAACAACCGCCTTCATCACATCACCCTTTTTGACGCGGCCGCGCGGAATAGCTTCCTTGATCGACACCACAATGATGTCGCCAACGGAAGCGTAACGCCGCTTCGAGCCGCCCAGCACCTTGATGCACATGACACGACGTGCGCCGGAGTTATCCGCCACGTCGAGGTTTGTTTGCATCTGAATCATGACTGGCCGCCTTCTTTCCTCTCAGCTGGTTAAGGGCTCCTGCCCTACCTAAGCTGCGTGTTTATAATTTAGCCTGCTGCTTCGTTCGTGAGAACGACCCAGCGTTTGTCCTTCGAGATTGGAGCCGATTCCTGAATGGAAACGAGATCGCCAACCTTGAACTGGTTGTTTTCGTCATGCGCCTTGTACTTCTTAGACTGACGCACGGTCTTCTGGAGGAGCGGATGCGAATAGCGGCGCTCAACCTTGACCACAACAGTCTTGTCATTCTTGTCGCTGACGACAACGCCCTGCAGAACGCGTTTAGGCATTATATTTTTCCTTATGCCTTGCTTGCGGCCGCCTTCTGGCGGGCAATAGTCTTAATACGCGCGATGTCGCGGCGAACCTGCTTCACGCGCGCGGTTTTTTCGAGCTGGCCGGTGGCCTTCTGAAAGCGCAGGTTGAACTGCTCTTTCTTCAGGGTGCCCAGCTCGTCATTCAGTTGATCGAGGCTCTTCGCCCGAACGTCTGCGGCTTTCATAGTTGCCTCTCTCTTATTCAGCAATGCGCTGGATAAAGCGCGTCTTGATCGGCAACTTTGCTGCGCCGAGTCTGAGGGCTTCGCGTGCCACATCTTCGGGTACGCCGTCAAGCTCAAACATCACGCGACCTGGTGCCACACGGCATGCCCAGTAGTCAACCGAACCCTTACCTTTACCCATACGGACTTCGGTAGGCTTCGACGTAACTGGCAGGTCAGGGAAGATGCGGATCCACACGCGGCCGGCACGCTTCATGTGACGGGTGATCGCGCGGCGGGCCGCTTCGATCTGACGTGCAGTGACGCGTTCCGGCTCAACGGCCTTCAAACCGAATGCACCGAAATTCAGATCCGTGCCGCCTTTCGAGTTGCCGTGAATACGGCCCTTGAACTGCTTGCGGAACTTGGTGCGCTTAGGCTGCATCATTGTTCTCTACTCCAAATTTCTCGCCCGCGGCCCGCTTTTTAAGCGTTTTCGCGGCGGCGGTTCGACGAGGAACCCTGATTGTCACCCTCGACCGCACGACGCTCGGAAGCCATCGGATCGTGTTCAAGAATCTCGCCCTTGAAGACCCAGACCTTCACGCCGCAGATACCATAAGCGGTCTTCGCTTCTGCCGTGCCGTAGTCGATATCGGCGCGAAGCGTATGAAGCGGAACGCGACCTTCACGGTACCATTCCATGCGAGCGATTTCCGCGCCACCCAGACGACCCGAGCAGTTGATACGGATACCTTCGGCTCCAAGACGCATTGCCGACTGAACGGCACGCTTCATGGCGCGACGGAATGCCACACGGCGTTCGAGCTGCTGAGCGATCGATTGAGCGATCAGCGTAGCGTCGATTTCCGGCTTGCGAACTTCAACGATGTTGAGCGACGTATCGGCATTGGTCATCTCGGAAAGCTTCTTGCGGAGCTTTTCGATGTCTGCACCCTTCTTGCCGATGATGATGCCCGGACGAGCCGAATGGATCGTCACGCGGCACTTCTTGTGCGGACGCTCGATTACGATCTTGGAGATCGCAGCCTGCTTCAGTTCCTCGGTGAGGAATTCGCGGATCTTGACATCTTCATGCAGCAGCTTGCCGTACTCACCGGTATTCGCGTACCAACGCGAATCCCAGGTGCGGTTGATGCCGAGACGAAGACCGATCGGATTAATCTTCTGACCCATTATGCGGCCTCCCCTTTTTCCGCGACTTCGCGGACAACAATGGTGAGATGCGAAAACGGCTTCTCGATACGGCTCGCGCGGCCACGGCCACGGACGTGGAAGCGCTTCATGACGATCGACTTACCTACATAGGCTTCGGCGACGATCAGAGAATCGACGTCGAGGTCATGGTTGTTTTCTGCGTTCGCAATTGCGGACTGGAGCGTCTTCTTAACCGTATCGGCGATCCGCTTGCGCGAGAACGTCAGATCGGCAAGAGCCGCATTCACCTTCTTGCCGCGGATCATGCTCGCAACAAGGTTCAGCTTCTGCGGGCTGACGCGCAGCGTACGGGCAACAGCTTGCGCTTCGTTGTCCTTGAGCTGACGGGGAGCTTTAGCCTTGCCCATCGTTACTTCCTCTTCGACTTCTTGTCCGCGCCGTGACCGTAGTAGGTACGTGTAGGCGCGAATTCACCGAACTTGTGTCCGACCATTTCTTCCGAAATCGACACCGGCACATGCTTGTTGCCGTTGTAGACGCCGAAAGTCAGACCGACAAACTGCGGCAGGATGGTGGAGCGACGGCTCCACATCTTGATAACTTCATTACGACCGCCTTCGCGTACCTTCTCAGCCTTCGTGAGAAGATAGCCATCGACGAACGGACCTTTCCAAACTGAACGAGCCACTTCAGACTACCTCTCTTACTTCTTGCGCTGATGGCGCGAACGCATGATGAACTTGTCGGTCGACTTGTTCGAGCGCGTCTTCTTGCCCTTCGTAGGCTTGCCCCACGGAGTGACAGGGTGACGACCACCCGAGGTACGACCTTCACCACCACCATGCGGGTGATCGACCGGGTTCATTGCAACGCCGCGAACGTGCGGACGCTTGCCACGCCACACCGAACGACCGGCCTTACCGTCGTTGATGTTGCCGTGGTCCGGGTTGGACACTGCACCGACCGAAGCGAAGCAGGCACCTGGAACCAGACGCTGTTCACCGGAGTTGAGGCGCAGAATGGCCATGCCCTGATCGCGACCAACCAGCTGAGCGTAGGTGCCAGCCGAACGAGCGATCTGACCGCCCTTGCCAGGCTTCAGTTCGACGTTGTGAACGATCGTACCAACCGGCATGGAAGCGAGCGGCATTGCGTTGCCCGGCTTCACGTCAACGGAGTTGCCTGCAACAACCTTGTCACCAACAGCCAGACGCTGCGGAGCCAAGATGTATGCCAGTTCACCGTCTTCGTAACGGATCAGCGCGATGAACGCGGTGCGGTTCGGATCGTATTCCAGACGTTCGACAGTGCCGACGACGTCAAGCTTGCGACGCTTGAAATCGATGAAACGGTACGTACGCTTGTGACCACCGCCCTGAAAGCGAACAGTGATACGACCGGTGTTGTTACGGCCACCCTTCTTGGACAGACCTTCGGTCAGGGACTTGACCGGCTTGCCCTTGTAGAGTCCCGAACGGTCCACGATGACCAGCTGACGCTGGCCTGGCGTGATCGGATTAAAATGCTTGAGTGCCATTGTCTCTTACTCCATGGCCTCTCAGAGACCGGTCGAAACGTCGATGCTCTGGCCTTCGGCCAAAGTAACGATCGCTTTCTTGACGTCGCTCTGGCGCCCGATAAGGCCGCGGAACCGCTTAACCTTACCCTTGCGCACTGCAGTGTTGACTGCGGTAACCTTGACGCCGAACAGCGCTTCGACTGCAGCCTTGATTTCCGGCTTCGTTGCCTTGCGGGCTACGTTGAAGACAACCTGGTTGTGTTCGGAAACCATGGTGGACTTCTCGGTGATAACCGGGCTGACGATCACGTCGTAATGGCGAAGATCAGTCATTTGAAACGCTCCTCGAGGGCTTCGACAGCCGCCTTGGAAAGAACGAGCTTGCCGCGGCGAAGGATGTCGTAAACATTGATGCCCTGCACCGGCAGAACGTCGATGTTCGGGATGTTCGAAGCCGCGCGCTGGAAGTTCACGTCGATCTCTGCACCGCCGATGACGAGTGCATTTTCAAGACCGAGCTTGGCGAACTGCGAAACAAGCTGCTTCGTCTTGGCTTCCGTTGCAGCCAGATCATCGATGATGATCAGGTCAGATGCCTTTGCCTTTGCAGACAGGGCATGACGCAGGCCAAGAGCGCGAACCTTCTTCGGCAGATCGTGATCGTGCGAACGGACAACCGGTCCGTGAGCCTGACCACCACCGCGGAACTGCGGAGCGCGAGCCGAATGGTGACGAGCGCGACCCGTACCCTTCTGCTTGTACATCTTTGCGCCGGTGCGGCTTACGTCGCCACGGCCCTGAGCCTTATGGGAGCCCTGCTGGCGGCGAGCCAGCTGCCAGCGCACAACGCGCTGAAGAATGTCGTCACGCGGGTCGAGGCCGAAGATTTCTTCGTTCAGCTTGACCTTGCCGGCATCCTTGCCTTCAAGAGTGGTAATCGTGAGATCCATTATTCGGCTCCCTCAGTCGCGACAGCTTCAGCCTTCGCGGCACCTGCACGCAGAGCGGCCGGCTTCGGCGCGTTCTCAGGCAGCGAGACCTTTACCGCATCGCGCACGATGATCCAGGCGCCCTTGGAGCCAGGAACCGCACCGCGAACCAGAATGAGGCCGCGATCGCTGTCCGTCGAGACAACTTCAATATTCTGCGTGGTTACGCGGGTCTGGCCCATGTGACCAGCCATCTTCTTGCCCTTGAACACCTTACCCGGGTCCTGACGCTGACCGGTCGAGCCGTGAGCGCGGTGGGTAATGGAGTTACCATGGGAAGCGCGATGACCGGCGAAGTTATGACGCTTCATAACACCAGCAAAGCCCTTACCAATCGAAGTACCCGTCACATCGACCTTCTGGCCAGCGACGAAGTGTTCGGCGGTGATTTCAGCGCCGACTTCGAGGAGGTTGTCCGGCGAAACGCGGAATTCCGCGACCTTCGCCTTTGGCTCGACCTCGGCCTTCGCGAAATGACCGCGCATAGCCTTGGACGTGTTCTTTACCTTGGCAAGTCCAACGCCAAGCTGAACAGCCGTGTAACCATTCTTTTCAACTGTACGCTGAGCTACCACGTGGCAATTCTCCATGCGGAGAACCGTCACCGGCACATGCTCGCCGGCGTCGTTATAGACGCGGGTCATGCCCAGCTTCTGTGCAATAACACCTGAACGCATCGGGTTCGTTCCTTCCGTCCTCAAGCCGATTAAAGCTTGATCTCGACATCGACACCGGCGGACAGATCGAGCTTCATCAGCGCGTCCACCGTCTGCGGGGTCGGGTCAACGATATCGAGAAGACGCTTGTGCGTGCGCATCTCGAACTGCTCGCGGCTCTTCTTGTCGATGTGCGGCGACCGGTTAACCGTGAACTTCTCGATCCGCGTAGGAAGCGGGATCGGTCCGCGCACATTTGCACCGGTACGCTTGGCAGTCGACACGATTTCCCGCGTCGAAGCGTCAAGGATCCGATGATCAAACGCCTTGAGGCGAATGCGGATGTTTTGACCGTTCATTTCATCTGTTCCTTGTTACGCGGGAACGCTCGCTCCAAAGCGAGCGTTCCTGCACAAACCTTCATTACTCGATGATCGAGGAGACGATGCCTGCACCGACGGTGCGGCCGCCTTCACGGATAGCGAAGCGGAGCTTCTCT
>NZ_VDGD01000011.1:0-242158 GCF_024701725.1 Ochrobactrum sp. XJ1 | reverse complement strand
TAGACCCCATCATTCCAAACTGTCAACGCAGTTTCGTAAAAAAGAAGGAATTTTCTTTCCACAGGCCAACTTGAAAATAAGCCCGCTCAAAGCGGCCCTTTATATAAAGGACTATTCCGCCCTAGGCAGAGAGCCATCCCATGCGATCCGCCACATCATTCGCAAGGGCGCGCACACGCTTGCCCATATCTTCTATAATGTCAGGACGAGCCTCAGCCGCCATCATGGACAGAGCGATACCGGCCGTTGGGTGGAAAGGCCGGTCACAGATCGCAGCGCCGATGCAGAACATGCCTTCGCGCAACTGGCCGTTATCCAGCGAATAGCCTCTTGCTTTCGCCTCTGCCATCTCGGCCTCCAACGCCTTGAGCGAAGGCGCGCTGGTCGGCGTGATCAGCTCGGGCCATTCGGGCGGCAGGTGACGGACCAACTCCTGCGGCGACATCGCTGCCAGCATGGCCTTGCCAGTCGCGGTAAAGACAGCGGGAACGCGCATACCGATGCGGAATGTGATTCCCAATGGCGCGGTCGAGTTGCGGCACGAAAGATAAATGACATCTGGTCCTTCCAGATGCGAAAGCGTCAATGTATGCGCGCCAAGCCCATCGGCATCCGCAACCGCCTCATGAAATGCATCGACAATGTCGCTGCCAGCCATGAACACATTGGCCCAGCGTACCGATTGCGATCCCATTGTGAAGCTTCCGTCACTGTTGAGCTTCAGCAGCTTGAGATGAACCAGTGTCTGGCAAAGCCCGTGCACACTGCTCTTCGGCAAGCCAGTCCGACGGGCCAGATCGGAAAGCTTGAGCCCGTCCGCAGACCCCTTGCCGCCTTCCTGCGTGGATTTCGCGATCTGATCCAGAATTTGTGCCGCACGCATAACTGCCGGCACCAGTTTCTGGGAACTCTCTTCGTCGCTCACCGTTTTCGTCATAGCTTTGCGTTCACCTGATCGACGCCTGATTAACCGTTTGACTTTGGTTATTACGGGCTGTTTAATTCAAAATATCGTAAGCCGTTCAATATACTGAACGAGCTTTCTCTGCAAGACTGGGATGGAACATCAATATGCTCGCTTTGAAAGACCCCTCGCTGCTCAAATCGCAATGCCTTGTTGACGGGCGCTGGATAGACGCCACGGACGGCACCAAGATCGACGTGACCAATCCGGCAGACGGTTCGGTCATCGGCACAGTTCCCTCTCTTTCTGTCGCGACCATCAAGGAAGCTATCGACGCTTCCGCAAAGGCTTTCCCGGCATGGGCCGCCAAGACCGCCAAGGAGCGCACAGCGATCCTGCGTAAATGGTTCGATCTCATCGTTGCCAATGCCGACGATATCGCTCTTATCATGACGTCGGAACAGGGCAAGCCGCTTGCTGAGGCACGCGGCGAAGTTCTCTATGCGGCATCATTCATCGAATGGTTCGCCGAAGAGGCAAAGCGCGTCTATGGAGACACTATCCCTGCCCCGCAGGCGGGACAGCGCCTGACGGTCATCCGCCAGCCGGTCGGCGTCACCGCTGCAATCACGCCATGGAACTTCCCGGCAGCGATGATTACCCGCAAGGCAGCCCCTGCCCTTGCGGCCGGTTGCACCATGATCGTGCGCCCCGCCGACCTCACGCCGCTGACGGCACTGGCGCTTGGCGTTCTTGCCGAAAAGGCAGGCATTCCGGCTGGCGTTCTCCAGATCGTTACCGGCAAGGCGCGTGAAATTGGTGCCGAACTGACAAGCAATGATATTGTGCGCAAGCTCTCCTTCACCGGCTCGACGGAAGTCGGACGCCTGCTGATGGCGCAATGCGCCCCGACCATCAAGCGCATCTCGCTGGAACTTGGCGGCAATGCGCCGTTCATCGTGTTCGACGATGCTGATCTGGACGCCGCCGTCGACGGTGCCATGATTTCCAAATACCGCAATGCGGGCCAGACCTGTGTCTGCGCCAACCGCATCTATGTGCAGCGCGGGATCTACGACAAGTTCGCTGAGAAGCTCGCGGCCAAGGTCAAGGAACTCAAGGTCGGCAATGGCACAGAACCAGGCGTCGTCATCGGCCCAATGATCGAACCGAAGGCCATCACCAAGGTCAAGGCACATATTGACGATGCCGTATCCAAGGGCGCGAAGCTCATCACCGGCGGTAAAGAACTGGGCGGCCTGTTCTTCGAACCAGGCGTGCTGACGGGCGTAACGCCTGACATGATCGTAGCCAAGGAAGAAACTTTCGGCCCGCTGGCCCCCCTCTTCGCCTTCGACACGGAAGAAGAAGTCATCGCCATGGCCAATGATACGATCTTCGGTCTGGCGGCTTATTTCTATACGGAGAATTTCAGCCGCGCGATCCGCGTCAGCGAAGGACTGGAATACGGCATGGTTGGTCACAATACCGGGCTCATTTCCAACGAAGTCGCGCCCTTTGGCGGCGTGAAGCAGTCAGGCCTCGGTCGTGAAGGCTCCAAATACGGCATCGAGGAATATCTCGAGACCAAATATATCTGCAGCGCCTACAAGCGTTAAAAACCGCTGTTTTCCATACCGTTCCCTGGAAAGCAGTGTCAAAAAAGATGGCGCGCATTGTTCGCGCCATCTTTTTTATTTATAGACGGTGCAACTACTAATATGGCTTCCGCCAAAGATAATCCGGAAAATATATGCTGCGCCGCCTTTACGACTGGACGATTTCGCTTGCCGCAAGAAAATCCGCCGAATGGTGGCTCGCCATCATCGCCTTTGTAGAAAGCTCGGTCTTTCTTGTCCCCGCCGACGTCCTGTTTCTGCCCATGGCGCTTGCCCGCCCCGAACGCGCCTGGCGTTATGCCTTCATCGCAACAGTGGCTTCCGTCCTTGGCGGCATTGCGGGCTGGTATCTCGGCTATCATGCCTATGAGCAGATCGCCAAACCGGTACTCGAGATGTACGGCAAGCTCGACACATTCGAGCAATTGCGCGGTACAACCAGCGCCGACACCATTCTATTGATGCTGATCACCTCCGGCCTTGCACATCTGCCGCCGATCAAGGTGGTGACGATCCTGTCCGGTGCAGCTGGCATCAATATCTGGCTCTTCATCGCATCGGCCATCGTTGCGCGCGGTGCGCGTTTCTATTTCCTCGCCTGGCTGCTGCGCCGTTATGGCGAACCAATCCGCGATTTCATCGAAAAGCGCCTTGGCCTGATCGCAAGTCTCGTGGCTGTCGTCCTGATCGCGCTCTTTTTTGCTGTGAAATATCTTCACGCCTGAGCGGTTCGCCCAAACTCGGTCAAAATAAATTGCTTGGAGACAAGCAAGCAGTTTGCCTTAAGAATAAGAGAGCCTTTTCAGGGAATCCCATATGGCGTTTGCACTCAATAATCCGGTCGGCAAAACACAGGCATGGACCGCAGGCATCATGACCATCGGTCTTGCCGCTACTGTCGGCACGGCACTGGGCTTCGAGCATCTGGCTGGCTTCATGCCCTGCAAGCTCTGTCTCGAACAGCGCACGCCTTACTATATCGGCGTTCCGGTTCTGGCTGCAGCTTGGGTCTCCTACGGCCTGAAATGGCCCCCGATCCTGACGCGCGGTCTTATCCTGATCAGCGCACTCTTGATGACCTTCGGGCTGGCGCTTGCCATCTATCATACCGGCGTTGAACTGAAATACTGGCCGGGACCGATTGATTGCAGTGCCGCGACAATGAAAGTCACGCTGGATGCAGGCAATCTCCTGAGCGACCTCAATTCGACGCGTCCGCCCGCATGCGACAGCGCGCCGGGCCACTTCCTCGGCCTGTCCTTTGCCGGATGGAACGTCGTCGCAAGCCTGCTCTTTGCAGCTATCGGCTACTACGGCGCTTTTGCGAAAAGTGGGAAGTAAAAGCGGGAAACTATAGGGATTAGGGCTCCAGTTCGACATCCCAGTACAGAAAATCGAGCCAGCTATCGTGCAGATGGTTGGGTGGGAAAAGGCGGCCGTTATTGTGCAGGTCCTGCACAGTCGGCATGGCTGGCTTCTGGCGCGGCCACATATGCGCGACGGCAGGCATCATGCCGCCCTTGCGCAGATTGCATGGTGAACAGGCGGCGACCACATTTTCCCACGTCGTCTCGCCGCCATGGCAACGCGGGGTAACGTGATCGAAAGTCAGGTCATGCGGCGAGCCGCAATACTGGCACTCGAAACGATCACGCAAAAAGACGTTGAAGCGCGTGAACGCAGGATAGCGCGGCGGCTTCACATAATCCTTCAGGCAAATCACGCTCGGAACGCGCATGGAGAACGATGGTGAGGAAACGATGTGATCGTATTCCGCCACAATGTTCACGCGTTCGAGAAACACCGCCTTGATCGCATCCTGCCAAGACCAGAGCGACAGGGGATAATAGCTGAGCGGACGGTAATCAGCGTTCAGAACCAGCGCGGGCAAGCCACTGGTCGAGACGGTTCTGGGCGAGACGGCAACAGTCAAGGGCGCACCTCCTTCAGAGCAACTCCGAAAAAGGGCGAAATGGCTCTCCATGCGGAATTGCGCTTTCATCGAAGCGCCGCGCGTCCATTTGGGCGCAACAACGACGCTCCAACCTTCCACGCATCGGTCCAAAAATCGAAATCGATTTTTGAAAAGCCCGATGCGTATTCTCAAATAATTAGAGCACCTTTGTGCGCCCCATAGGGCGCACGGCGCTCTAAGGACGGGACTGCAATCAGCAGAAAATCAAGCTTCCGCGAATCGAAATTCCGTCATCAGCCGATGCGGATAATGTAAGCCCGACGTGACAGGATTGTGAAGCGGAAACGCATTTATGCTTCGGGAAACACGCAAGTTTTACAGCAGCATCTATAAAAGTGGCGCCGCTTCACGTCCCTTGATCGCCGCATAATAAGCCCAGAACAATCGCGCTGCCACGCCGCGCCATGGCGCCCAGTCTTCCGCCAGCTTGCGAAGGGCAACAGCATCGGGCCGGATCTCATGGGCAAAGGCGTGGCCAACAGCCGTCTGCAACGCCACATCACCCGCCGGAAACACGTCTGGATGACCGGCAGCAAACAGAAGATAGACCTCCGCCGTCCACGGGCCGATGCCCTTGATGGCCGTCAGTGCCGCGATCGCCTCTTCGGCAGGCAGATCGCAAAGCCCATGCAGGTCGATTGCCCCTTCTGCCAAAGCTTCACTCAAGGCAAACAGCGTTCTCTGCTTGGGACGCGAGAGACCAGCAAAACGCCAAGCCTCCTCTCCGCCCGCAATGTAGGTTTCGGGCGTCAGCGGATCGATGGCCTGTTTCAGCCGGGCCCAGATCGCGGCGGCACTGGCCGTCGAAACCTGTTGTGCGACAATGATGGATGCCAGGCTTTCAAATCCGGGTTCGGACCGGCGCAGCGGCACCGCATGGGACCGGCTGCGAATATCGGCCAGCCGAATATCAGCGAGAACCAGAGCCTCCAGCCCCGCCTCAATATCGCTCAATGTATCGATCCGCCGCATCGCACAGCCTTTCATTCTCTCGGCGCACAACGTACCAATGGAATCAGATGACATTCAACTGACACCGGCAACTGACATTGAAAACACCATGACCGCACCTGTGTTCCGCTTTGCTCCGAGTCCCAATGGCCAGCTTCACCTTGGCCATGCCTATTCCGCTCTTCTGAACGCAGATATGGCCAAAAAGAGCAACGGGCGCTTCCTGCTGCGCATGGAAGATATCGACACAGCACGCTGTACGCCTGCGCTGGAACAAGGCATTTACGACGATCTCCGCTGGCTTGGCCTGACATGGGAAACCCCTGTGCGCCGCCAGTCGGAACATTTCGGCGAATATCGCAACGCCCTGACCAAACTTGCCGACAAGGGCCTTGTCTATCCGGCCTTCCTCAGCCGGGGCGAAGTTCGCGAGCGGATCGGCGAAGCTTTCGCCAAGGGCAAGGACTGGCCTTCCGACCCGGATGGAACACCGCTCTATCCGCAAAGCGAGCGCGATCTGACCGAAAAGGAACAAATGGAGCGTATCGCCTCGGGCATGTCCTATGCCTGGCGGCTCAATATGGAGAAAGCGCTTGGGGCGCTTGTCGCCGCAGGTGAATCATTGTTCTGGAACGAAAGCGGCGCGGGGCCGGATGGCGAGACCGGACGCGTGAACGCCGATCCAGCGCAATGGGGCGACGTGGTGATTGCCCGCAAGGACACGCCAACCAGCTATCACCTCTCCGTTGTCGTGGACGATGCCTTGCAGGGCATCACCCACGTTGTGCGCGGGCACGATCTGTTTCACGCGACATCCGTGCACCGGCTGCTGCAGAAGCTGCTCGGCCTGCCCGAGCCTCTTTATCACCATCACGATCTGGTGCTGGGCGACGACGGGATGAAACTGTCGAAAAGCCGCCAGGATACAGCGCTCGCATCATTGCGCGAACAAGGCTTTACGCCCGACGATATTCGCGCCAAGTTGTCCCTATAAAAGCTATTTTCGCCGCAGCGTCACAGATGATGTGCCCACGCACCGATTGACGAAAGCACACCAAAGCGGTTCAAAGGCAACATGATAGCTGGCACTGAAGAGTGCCGGCGGTAGATTTGTTTATTTTGAAGGAGGCATAGCCATGGTTTCTCAGAAAGCCGGTAATTACGTTGAGATAGAAGGCTTGCGCGTTGCCCCTGAACTGGTGGAATTTCTGGCCAAGGAAGCTGCTCCCGGAACCGGTGTGGAGCCGGAAAAGTTCTGGAAGGGCTTTGCCGCCATCATCCGCGATCTCGCACCGAAGAACCGCGCCCTCCTTGCCAAGCGTGACGACCTGCAGGCCAAGATCGATGCCTGGTACAAGCAGAACCGCGACAAGGGCTACAGCCAGGCCGATTACCAGCAGTTCCTGAAGGATATTGACTATCTCCTGCCGGAAGGCGGAGAGTTCTCGGTTTCGACCACCAATGTCGATCCGGAAATCACCCATATCGCTGGCCCGCAGCTTGTCGTTCCGGTGATGAATGCCCGCTACGCGCTCAACGCCGCTAATGCGCGCTGGGGTTCGCTCTATGATGCGCTCTACGGCACCGACGCGATTTCCGATGCCGACGGCGCGGAAAAGGGCAAGGGCTACAATCCGAAGCGTGGCGAAAAGGTCATCGCCTGGGCGAAAAACTTCCTCGATGAAAGCGCACCGCTTGCCACCGGCAACTGGGCCAATGTCGCCGGTCTCGCCGTCAAGGACGGCAAACTTGAAATCAAGCTGACCGACGGTTCGGCAACGGCGCTGAAGGATGCCAACCAGTTCAAGGGTTATAATGGCGACGCAGCCGCCCCGACCAATGTACTGCTGGCCAAGAACAACATGCATGTCGACATCGTCGTCAATGCGGACCATCCGATCGGCAAGACCGATCCGGCCCATATTGCCGATGTGGTTCTGGAATCTGCCGTCAGCACGATTCAGGATTGCGAAGATTCGATTGCTGCCGTCGATGCCGAAGACAAGGTTGCGGTTTATCGCAACTGGCTCGGCCTGATGAACGGCAAGCTGGAAGACACGTTCGAGAAGAACGGCAAGCAGATGACCCGCCGCCTCAATGGCGACCGCAGCTACAAGGCTGCGGACGGTTCCACGCTGTCGCTCAAGGGCCGCTCCCTGATGCTGGTGCGCAATGTCGGCCATCTCATGACCAACCCGGCGATCATTGATGCCGACGGCCATGAAGTGCCGGAAGGTATCATGGATGCAGCCTTCACCAGCCTGATCGCGCTGCACGATATCGGCCCCAATGGTCGCCACATGAATTCGCGCGAAGGTTCGGTCTATATCGTCAAGCCAAAGATGCACGGGCCGGAAGAAGTGGCATTCGCCAATGAAATCTTCACCCGCACCGAAGAGCTTCTTGGCATGAAGCCGAACACGCTCAAAATCGGCATCATGGATGAGGAACGCCGCACCACGGTTAACCTCAAGGAAGCGATCCGCGCCGCCAAGGAACGCGTCGTCTTCATCAATACCGGCTTCCTTGATCGCACCGGCGACGAAATCCATACCTCGATGGAAGCTGGCCCGATGATCCGCAAGGGCGATATGAAGCAGGCTGCCTGGATCGGCGCTTATGAACAGTGGAATGTCGATATCGGTCTCGAATGCGGCCTTTCCGGCCATGCGCAGATTGGCAAGGGCATGTGGGCCATGCCGGACCTGATGGCAGCCATGCTGGAACAGAAAATCGCCCATCCGAAGGCCGGAGCGAATACCGCATGGGTGCCGTCGCCGACGGCTGCCACCCTCCACGCGACCCACTATCATCAGGTGGATGTTGCTGCCGTTCAGGCAAAGCTGAAGAGCCGTCCGCGCGCCAAGCTCGACGACATTCTGTCGGTGCCGGTTGCAACCCGCCCGAACTGGACGCCGGAAGACATCCAGCACGAAATCGACAATAACGCGCAGGGCATTCTGGGTTACGTCGTACGCTGGGTCGATCAGGGCGTTGGCTGCTCGAAGGTTCCGGACATCAACAATGTCGGCCTGATGGAAGACCGCGCAACGCTGCGCATCTCCGCACAGCACATCGCCAACTGGCTCTATCATGGCGTCGTTTCGGAAGCCCAAGTGATGGAAACCATGAAGCGCATGGCAGCCGTCGTCGACAAGCAGAACGAAGGCGATGCCCTCTATCGCCCGATGGCCGCTGACTTCGACAAGTCGATTGCCTTCCAGGCCGCATGCGATCTGGTCTTCAAGGGCCGCGAGCAGCCGAACGGCTACACCGAACCAGTCCTGCATCGCCGCCGTTTGGAACTGAAAGCTCAAGGGTGATTCTTTTCACTTGCAAATGATCGAAGACGGCGGGAGAAATCCCGCCGTTTTCTTGTTCAATAAGGTTCTGAAATGACCCTCCTCATCCGCCATGCGACGGAAACCGATCTCCCTGCCCTGCTCGCCATCTATAATGATGCGGTAGAGAACACGCTCGCCATCTGGAATGAAACGCTCGTCGATCTGGAAAACCGTCGTGAATGGCTCAAAGCCCGTAATCGCGATGGCTTTCCGGTGCTGGTTGCCGAGCGTGAGGGACAGGTCGTCGGCTATGCGAGCTATGGCCCGTTTCGCCCGTTCGAGGGTTTCCGCCATTCCTCCGAACTTTCGATCTATGTGGCAAGCGATGCACGCGGCGGCGGCATCGGACGCGCCCTCCTGACCGAGCTTGTGGAAGAAGCACGCGAGCGAAAGGTGCATGTACTGATTGCCGGTATCGAAGCGGGCAATGCCGCTTCCATCGCGCTGCATAAATCGCAGGGCTTTGAGGATTGCGGCACGCTGAAACAGGTCGGCCAGAAATTCGGACGCTGGCTCGATCTTACCTTCATGCAGAAGATACTCTGATTGAAAAAGGGCCGCTTTCGCGGCCATTTTTATCAGTTCGGCTGTGGAACGGCATTTCCGACTGACAGCTCCGTCAGACCGATTTCGCCTTCGACCTGATCGCTGCGAGCCATCAGGTAAAGACCAAGGCCACAGGTCAGGGCAGCGATGAACACCAGATACCAGGCGTGTGCCATCGGATTGACCGCCAGAAGCGACGTCACGATCACCGGCGTCAGACCACCAAAGACCGCATAGGAAACATTGTAGGAAAACGACAGACCCGAGAAGCGAACCGGCGCCGGGAATGCGCGTACCATCACATAAGGCACTGCACCAACCATGCCGACCGAAAGCCCCATCACCGCGTAAAGTGCAAACAGGACCGGCAGGGAAACCGCCGCATAGGTGTAGAACACGAAAGTCGCAACACCGAAGAAAATGCCTGCAACAGCAAAGAAGCGCCCGCTGCCAATGCGATCGACAATCGCACCTGCGCTCACAGTTCCAAACATCAGGAACAGTGTGCCGAAGCTTGTGGCAGCAAGCGACTGCAAAGGCGTGTAGCCATAAAGTTTCTGCAGGAAAGTTGCGGTCATCAGCGTGGTGACCACGATGCCTGCCGACAATATCCATGTCAGCAGCACCGAAATGATAACGCCATGCATGTGGTTGCGCAGAACAGTGCCGAGCGGCAGCTTATCCTTGAGCAGATGGCTGTTCTTCATCTCGGTGAAGATCGGCGTTTCAGCCAGCCAGCGGCGCAGATAAACGGCAAACAGGCCGAAGATACCGCCAATGAAAAACGGAATGCGCCATGCATAAGCCGCCAGTTCTTCCGGCGTGAAAATCCAGTTGATGGCGGTCGCAATAAGCGAGCCGATCATGATGCCAAGCGTGAGGCCAGAGCACAGGAAACCGCACGCCATGCCGACACGATTGGCAGGCACATGCTCGGCCACGAAGGTCCATGCGCCCGGAACTTCACCGCCAATGGCGGCACCCTGCAACATGCGGAAGACGATCAGCAGGATCGGCGCGCCAACGCCCAGCGTTGCATAGGTCGGCAGGCAGGCCATGGCCAGTGTCGAGATCGACATCAGAAACACCGAGAAGGCGAAGACGCGCTTGCGGCCGAACTTGTCACCGAAATGCGCCAGTACAATGCCACCGATGGGCCGCACCAGATAACCGGCTGCGAAAATACCGAACGTCTGGATCAGCACCAGCCAGTCGGGCATATCAGGTGGAAAAAACAGATGGCCGATGACGCTCGCAAAGAACACGAAAATGATGAAATCATAAAACTCCAGCGCACCGCCAAGGGCCGAAAGGCCGAGCGTGCGGAAATCCTGCCGGTTAAGCGGACGGGGACTGTTGCTTGCGTGGAGATTCGTCGATGCCATCGATTCGATTCTTTTCTGGTGGTTTACGCAGTGGGGCCGATCTTTTCGGGTGGGTTTTAATGCGCCAATTGTGCATGCACTGCAAGGCTTGACTTCCAGATGTCGAAGCCTATTTTAGAACTATTCTAAACTTTGGATTCCCGAAATGCTCAGCCGATTCTTCCGCAACGACCGTCGCCCTTTCGATTCGCTTTCCGAACAGGAAATTCTGGCGCTTGCCATATCTTCCGAAGAGGACGATGCACGCATCTATCTCGCCTATGCCGACGGCTTGCGTGACGAGTTTCCGCAATCGGCGAAAATCTTCGAACAGATGGCGGCAGAAGAACACGGACATCGCGATGCGCTGATCGAACGCCACAAAGCCCGCTTTGGCGACCGGATTCCGCTGATCCGCCGCGAGCATGTCAGCGGCTATTACGATCGCAAGCCGGACTGGCTGGTGCGTCCGCTTGGCATCGACAAGGTGCGTGAAGCTGCATCGGAAATGGAGGAACAGGCCTATCGATTCTATGTCGAGGCGGCCAAGCGCGTCAGCGATGCAGACACCCGCAAATTGCTGGGCGACCTTGCCCAGCAGGAAAAGCAGCATGAAGCCAAGGCCGAGTCACTGGAACACACACTGACGCCGGACGATGTGCAGGATGAGGAGCGCGCCGCCGAGCGCAAGCAGTTCATCCTCACCTATGTCCAACCCGGGCTTGCTGGCCTGATGGACGGATCGGTTTCAACGCTTGCCCCGATCTTCGCCGCCGCCTTTGCGACCCAGGATACCTGGCAGACCTTTCTGGTCGGCCTGTCCGCCTCGGTCGGTGCCGGTATTTCGATGGGCTTCACCGAAGCCATCCACGATGACGGCAAGCTCTCGGGCCGAGGCTCGCCGATCAAGCGCGGCCTGTCCTGCGGCATCATGACGACGCTGGGCGGCCTTGGCCATACCCTGCCCTATCTGATCAAGGATTTCTGGACCGCCACAAGCATCGCAGCGATTCTGGTCTTCTTCGAACTCTGGGCCATCGCCTTCATCCAGAACCGCTATATGGAAACACCGTTCCTCCGCTCTGTGCTTCAAGTGGTTCTGGGCGGTGGCCTCGTGCTGGCGGCAGGTATATTGATCGGGAACGCCTAAACCGTCACAGCATCCTGCGGTCGGGAAATCGGTTCTTCGAAAGTCTCGATCGCAATGCGGCCTTGCCGGGAAACGGTGACAAAACTGTTTGCCGGCACCGCCATCCAGTTGGCGGCTTCACCGTCCAGCGGCTCCGACACCACGCATATGCCGGACGATCCGCCAAGTGTCGCGGTATAAAGCGTCGGCGCGAAAGCATCGGTGGCATAGCGGATCGCGTAAAGCTGATTCCCGTCGGAAAACGCCGCAGTCAGCCGCAGAAATGGCGGCACACCGCCGCGAACTGCTTCCTCGACAACCGTTGCCACCATGCGCTTCATGGCCAGCACTGGATCAGTGTCGAGGCCGAATTCCAGCATCAGCAGGAAGATCAGTTCCGAATCGGTTGCGCCATGCTTCTGGCCATAGACGTCGTCGCTCAGATGGCTTTCCAGCCTGCGACGCAGCCGGTCGAAATGACCGATCTGGCCGTTATGCATGAAGCTCCAGCGTCCGGAAACGAAGGGATGGCAGTTGGAACGGCTGGTCAGCCCGCCGGTCGAGGCCCGCACATGCGCAAGGAAAAGGCGCGACTGAATTTGCCGCGCAAGGCTGCGAAGATTCTGGTCGGACCATGCGGGCAGAATATCCCGATAAAGGCCCGGTTCATCGCGATTGCCATACCAGGCAACGCCGAAGCCGTCGCCATTGGTACGTGTTTTGGCTTCATGCGCATCGTGGCTTTGCGCCACGAGCGAATGGCAGGGAGACGATATGATGTCTTCCAGATAGGTTTCAGGTCCGAGATAGGCGGCCCAACGACACATTTGCGATCCGGTACTTACCGGCCCCGGTTATGCGTCCGCTCATAAAGCTGGCGAACGATTGTGCTCGCCGTCTTCTCGAACAAAAATGGCAAAATTGCATGGATCAGTGCCGCAAAGGCCGCACAAAAAAGCTTGAACGAAAAACGTCCGGCAAAGGCCATATGTTCGAAATAGGTCTCGTCAACCGACTGAGGGTGTTCGGTGAAGAGGCGCGTGATGCGAGTGGTCATTGGAAATACTCCCGTCAATGAGTAAGTTGTTCCCGTTATACGGCGCATATCGCGCCTTTCTGGAAAATCATTCTAGCAAATGCATCTGAGATGAAATCTCAAAATATCCTTGATAATTACTATCTATTGGGACAATCATCCCATCATGAAACCATCACTGGACGAAATTGATCGAAGAATCCTGGATCAGCTGCAAATCGATGGCACCCTGTCCGTTGATTCTCTCTCCGAGCGGGTACACTTATCGCGCAATGCCTGCTGGCGCCGGGTCAAGCGCATGGAGGATGAGGGGATCATCAAGGCGCGCGTCGCTTTGGTCGATGCCGAGATGGCCGGTTGCGGCCTGTCCGTCTTCATTCTCGTACGCACGTCGAGCCACGATCCCGACTGGCTGACGAAATTTCGCGGTGCCATGGGGCGCTTTCCGGAGATCGTCGGAGTTTATCGCATGACCGGCGATCTGGACTACGTGCTGAAGGCGCGTGTTTCCGACGTCAAGGCCTATGACCGGCTTTATCAGCGACTGATTGCCAGCGTTCCCCTGTCAGATGTTTCGGCTTCATTCGTCATGGAAGAGATCAAGGAAACGACCGCCGTGCCGTTGGAGCGGGATTAAATCCCTCGCGGAGGGCAACTCATCGTGTAAAAGCATGATCCTGTGCCGCACTATCATTGCAAAACAGCAAATAGACGGTACACCTTTCATTGGTTTTCACGTATGAGCGTCGCCAATTTAGAGCGCATCCTGAAAAGTGTGAAACGGTTTCAGACAAGATGCGCGATGAAACAATGTTCCGCAAGAAAGGCCCCCTCATGACCGTAGCATCCGCACAAGCGCCAACGCTCGGCATCATCCGCCTCGAACATGCGAAAGGCCTCGAACTCCCGGCCTATGAGACAACGGGTTCGGCTGGCATGGACCTGCGGGCAGCCGTTGCCGAAGATCGCCAGATCGTTCTCCTGCCGGGACGTCGCACGCTGGTGCCGACAGGGCTGATCTTCGAAATTCCCGAAGGTTTTGAAGTGCAGATTCGTCCGCGCTCGGGCCTTGCCTTCAAGAACGGCATCACCTGCCTCAATACGCCCGGCACCATCGATTCCGATTATCGTGGCGAGGTGAAGGTTCTTCTCATCAATCTGGGCGATGACGATTTCCGCATCGAACGCGGTATGCGTATTGCACAGGCTGTTTTCGCACCAGTCGTCCAGCCGAAGATTGAAGAGCGCGCCCAAGTAACCGAGACGGCGCGCGGCGCTGGCGGCTTCGGTTCGACCGGCACGGCATAAACGGACAAATCGCACGAAAAAGCCCGGCTCAGCCGGGCTTTTTTATTGCCGATTTCTTATTGCGTCAGAGCCGCGCGCTGGCAAAGTACGCCAGTAACCTGAACGTCGGCTTGTCCAATCTTGACCCCGAGCATATCCAGCACCCCGAAAAGCAGGCCATCCACCACCGGGCCCAAAGGCGTTAGCAAGGTGCCTAGGAGCTGGGTAAGCCCACTCAAGGGCAGAGGCAAAGGCAGCAATCCTATCAAAACGACCTCGAGATCAAGCCCCTTTACCAGCCCGACAAAAAGCGACCCCACGAGCTGGTTGGTCCCCACGGTTTTGATCCGTTTGGCGGCAATATCGGCAGGAGTAAAGGTCACAATTTCCTGCTTAGGATTGCCAAGCGGCAATTCAACACGTCCGCGAAGCTCGGCTATGTCCAGAGGTCCCAATTTCACTACGGCGATCGCCGTCTTCTTGACGGTCGGCGTTTTGCTGAAATTCTTCATCAAATCGATATCGGTATCGCCAAGATAGACACCGGCCACGCCCGGTTTAACACCAAGTTTTACCGTGGCACTTCCGGGTCCCTGCGGGCAGCTTATACTTTTGAGTTCGGCTTCACCGCTCGCCACGTCAATAAAGATCGGCACGTGAACATTGGCCAGATAGGAAACAATACCGTTATTGCCGACCTCAAGTTCCAGAAGCAGGCGTATCTGTGCAGTGCGGACCAAAGCACCTACCCCTCCAACAGTGAAGAACGGGGTCTTTTGTGCTGGCTCTCCAACGGCAATGTCCAGTTTAAGCGTAAGCACACCAGGCAAGCTTAGCCCAGGACCAAGCTTGATTTGATTGTTTCCCCCCAACATTGCCGCTGCGGTTATCATCTGCAGCACGTTAGCGGTGATATTGTAGTTATTAGATGATCCGAGCGATGCGTCGGCTATTGATCCAAGGCCTAGCAATTTTCCAACCGGTAGCTTCGTGTTAAGCGCACCGGCGTTCTTCCCGAGAAGGGTCAGAGCAGCCTTTGCTGCTGGATTACTCGTTGTGACCTCCGCCATAACGCTTGCCAGCATCCCGACTGAAACATCCGTGTTTAGCAGCTGGTTATAGGTCCCGGCCGTCAATCCCACCTTTGGAGCCAGCTTGTCCAGAAAGCCGAGCAGATTGATATCGGTTGCCGCGAGTGCATTGTAATCAACAAGCTTCAGATTGAGGGTGGTCCCCAACAAGCCACCGAGAAGTCCGTTCAACACACTCTGATCGGTATTCAGGCTCAACAGTCGCGAACCGATCGAAAATGCCGCCTCCGCCTTTGTCGCCGCCATGCCGGTCGCGCCAAGTGCGGGCCGATTGATGAATGCCTGTCCGAAATAGAGATTGCCCGGACGCGCCAGCCGGACGCGAACCGCATCGGGACTGGTGCCGCCGGCGACAAAACGCTTCTCAACCGCACGACTTTTATCGGGGAAATAATTGCCCTTCTCCACCCAGACACGCGTCTTGTTGTCGGTCTTTCCGTTGACGACGGACGGATCGTAAGCGCCGGTCATCAGCACCGGATCAAGACCGTTCGCCCGTAATTGCCGCAGTACCGCATCATTAGCTTGCGAAAGGGAAGCCGCACCGGCAACGGCGGCAAAATCCGCCATGCTCTGCAGCTGGCGCCGCTCCAGAAACAGCGAACTTGTGTCCACGCTGAAAGCCGCCACCGCCAGAAATATGGGGGATACCAGCGCCGCCATTGTCGCCAGATTGCCGCCCCGCGCACGCAGGAAACGCGATACCAGACCCCGCATATCGAATACCCCCACCCTGTGTCAGATTCCGCCAAGCCTTATCGTCGATGCCCTTGTAATGGTCGTGTCTGGAAGCGGCAGCCCCGTCATCAGGTTCCAGATCGGCAGGTTTTGCGCATTGTAGCGGATCGTCACCGTGAACTGGTTCGGATCGGACTGGGCATTGTCGACACTCACCTGCATCTTGGCTGGATCGATCAGTGAATATTTTGCCGCGTTTTTCTGGATGTAGGTTGTCGCCAGCGTCAACCGCTCCGGGGGATCGATACCCGCCAGCGCCGTCCGCGTGGCATCTGCCGCAAGCTGCTGGACGGCATTCGCCACGCCCAGATAAAGGCCGAAGGCGATCATACCCATCAGGATCAGAAGAAAAACCGGCGCCAATATTGCGAATTCGACCGCTGCCGTGCCGCTTTTATTTCGCTTGAAAAATAACAATGAAGGTATTCTTCGATGCAGGTTTGAAAACCTGTCCGATATGAATAAAAACCTTTTTCGCCCCATAATAAGGTAAGCCATTTGCCCTCCCGTCAAAGAGCATTGAAACCTTATTCCCATGTCAATTCGAAGCAACATGCATCATGCATGCGCCGACCATCCGCCTTTGCGGACAGGTCACGTTTTAAATTCTTCCATCTACTTTCAGATGTGATTTCCCGATCTTATTTAATCAGGAGATAATTTAAGAACACTTAATTACTTTAAGAATCCTGTTTTATTTTGCGACTTCCAAAAGAATAACTGCAAGTTGTATATTGGTGCCAACTTGGTTCTCTTCATCGCTTGCTTTCGCACCATGACCGGAAGGAACCAGAGGCATCCATCCCTTTGTGTCACCAACAATTATTGCATGACAAATAATTAAGATGAAATCCTGAGCGGAGAAGCATAGATATCCCGTTAGCAATCCATAGTGGGCAAGTATTGTCTCGCTTTGGTTGTATGCGACAGAGAATTGGCGGGACATATTGATAAATCTCCGGAGATCGGAGGTTCTGAAAGTTAGAGGGTTTGACGGTGCTTACATCTTCCGATTCTTCCAAAACCGGGCAGCGAACAGCACCTTCGCAGAAGCGCGCGCGCAGCAAGGCGCGCCGCTGGTGGCTCTGGCTTCCCGTCGCGGCAATCGTGGCCGGCGCGGGCTGGTATTTTTACGGCTCTGGTGAAGCTGGAGGCCAGAAAACGAGCTATCTCGCCGAAACGGTCACGCGCGGCGATATCGAAAACGCGATTACCGCTGTCGGCACACTCAGCGCGCTGCGCAGCATCAATGTCGGTGCGCAGGTTTCGGGCCAGCTCAAAAGCGTGAAAGTCGAAGTCGGCGATCAGGTCAAGCAGGGCGAGCTTATCGCCGAAATCGATCCATCGCCCTTTGAGAAGAAGGTGGAGATATCAAGCGCCCAGCTCGACAATCTCAAGGCACAGCTTCTCAGCAAGCAAGCTCAGCTTACCCTGAAAAAGGCCAATGCGGCACGCCAGCGCTCGCTTCTGGCCACACGCGGCGTATCGCAATCCACCGTCGATCAGGCTGATGCCGACCTCGCCATGGCCGATGCGGATGTGAAGGCGCTCGGCGCGCAAATCCGCCAGCAGGAAGCCCAACTTGCCAGCGACAAGGTCGATCTCGGCTACACCAAGATTTACAGCCCCATGGAAGGCACGGTCGTCGATCAGGCCGCCAAGGAAGGCGAAACGCTGAATGCCGTGCAGAGCGCGCCGACCATTGTTACCGTGGCCGATCTCAAGGTCATGACGGTGGAAGCGCAGGTTTCGGAAGCCGATATCGGCAGGCTGAAACCCGGAATGCCGGTCTATTTCACCCTGCTTGGCCAGCCGGAGAAGCGCTTTACCGGCACGCTGCGCCAGATCAAGCCGACGCCTGCGACCGAGAACAATGTCGTGCTCTATTATGCACTGTTCGACGTTCCGAACCCGACCGGCGAGCTGATGATCAACATGAGCACACAGGTCTATTTCATTCTCGATGAGGCGAAGGACGTGTTGATCGTCCCCTCGTCGGCGCTGAACTACAAGCGCGAAGGCCCCCAGAACCAGAGAGGCAAGCCGCAGATTTCGGTCAAGGTCGTGAGCGACAACGGCTCGATCACCGAACGTCAGGTTCAGATCGGCGTACGCAATCGCGTGCAGACCGAGATCAAGAGCGGCCTCGAGGAAGGTGACAAGGTCGTCGTCACCAGCGCGTCCAGCGGAGCTGAAGCCGCCGCAGGACAGCGTGGTCGCAGGCCCGGCATGCGCCTGTTCTGATGAGCCGTCTCATGAACGAAAATCCCGTAACTGACACGCCCCTCATCAGACTGGATGATATCCGCAAGACCTATCACAATGGCGACCTTGCTGTTGAGGTGTTGCACGGCATCACGCTCGATATTCAGGCTGGAGAGTTCGTCGCGATCATGGGCGCGTCGGGCTCCGGTAAATCGACGCTGATGAACATTCTGGGCTGTCTCGACAGCCCGAGCGGCGGACAATATCTGCTCGACGGCGAAGACGTCTCGACACTGGATGCCGATGCGCTGGCAGCATTGCGTCGCCGAACCTTTGGCTTCGTCTTCCAGAGCTACAACCTCATCTCGACCTCGACCGCGCAGGAAAACGTCGAAGTGCCCGCGATCTATGCAGGCCTGCCCGCATCGGAGCGCCATGCGCGTGCCGCCGAACTGCTCAACTCGCTGAAACTCGGTGACCGCCTCGATCATCGCCCGAACCAGCTTTCCGGCGGCCAGCAGCAGCGCGTTTCCATCGCCCGTGCACTCATGAATGGCGGGCGCATCATTCTTGCCGACGAGCCGACAGGCGCACTCGACAGCCAGAGCGGCGAAGATGTGATGGAACTGCTGCGCTCCATGCACGCGCAGGGTCATACCGTCATCGTCATCACACATGCCCGCGAAGTGGCCGAACGCGCCGACCGGCTGATCGAAATCCGCGACGGCCAGATCCTTTCGGATACGGTAAAACGAGCTATTCCCGATACGCAGGCGCCGTTCCGGTTGCGGGAGAGCCTTGAAGGCAGTTCCGCCCGCATCGCCGATATTTCGGAAGCGGTGAAGATGGCGATGCGCGCCTTGCGGGCCAACATCTTCCGGACGATCCTTACCCTCCTCGGCATTATCATCGGCGTCAGTTCCGTGGTGACGATGCTCGCCATCGGCACCGGTGCGCAAAACTCGATTCTCGACCGCATCAATGCGATGGGCACCGATCTCATTCTGGTACGTCCGTCCATGGCGGGCTTCCGGGGAACAGGCTCGATAGCGACACTGGTTCCCGAAGATGCCACTGCCATTCTGGAACTGCCGAACATCAGAACCGCGGTCCCCGAAGTCACCGGCACCGTGACGCTGCGGCGTGGCAATGTCGACTATCAGTCACAGGCAAACGGCACTGTCCCTGCCTTTTCCGAAGCCAAATCGTGGAAGGTTGCCACCGGCGACTTCATCAGCCAGAGCGATCTGGACAACTATGCGCCGGTCGCAGTGCTGGGTAAAACGGTCGTCAACACCCTGTTCCCCGACGGCAGTAATCCCATCGGGCAGTATATCCTGATCCAGAAAATTCCATTTCAGGTGATCGGAACCCTGGAGCCAAAGGGTGCAGGCTTTGGCGGCTCGGATCAGGACGACGTGGTGATCGCGCCGCTTTCCACCGGCAATCTGCGGCTGTTCGGCCAGAAATACGTGCGCACCATCACAGTGCAGGTGAAGGATTCCGACCTCATCAACACGACGCAGGAACAGATTCAGGACCTGCTCGACCAGCGCCACAAGAAGCAGGACACGATGATAACCAACATGTCCTCCATCCGCGAGGATGCGACGGCGATGGGCAATACGATGACGCTGTTTCTGGGATCGGTCGCAGCAATCTCGCTTCTGGTCGGCGGCATCGGCGTCATGAACATCATGCTGGTAAGCGTGACGGAGCGCACCCGCGAGATCGGCGTGCGGATGGCGACCGGCGCAAGACGGCGCGATATTCTGCTGCAGTTCATTACCGAAGCGCTGACCGTCTCGGCAATTGGCGGTGCATTTGGCGTCGTGATCGGACTGGGCGCTGCTGCCGTCGCAGGCTGGGCCGGGCTCTCAGTCGGCTACAGCTTGGGACCCGTCCTGCTGGCCTTCGCCTGTGCTTTCGCCACTGGCCTGATCTTCGGTTTCCTGCCTGCGCGCAAGGCTTCCCGCCTGCTCCCGGCTGTGGCACTGTCTTCTGAATAGAAAAACACTGATTGGGAGGCAGTGCAGCGATGATTCTCCTGAAGCGAGGCCTCTCCGTCGCAGCCATAGCGCTTGCTGCTATAGCTGCACTGACGCAGCCCAGCCGCACGGAGACCTGCAACCGCCAAACCTTTGAAAGTACAAACTACATCATCTGCGATGCAAAGGCGGACGGCACAGGCTTGCATCTGTTCTGGAAAAATTCCGACGATGAGCCCTATCGCAATTTTTCGAAAATAGCCGACGCTGCCGCAAGCCGCGGTGAGACACTGGTTTTCGCGCTCAATGCCGGAATGTATCAGCCTGATTTTTCGCCGATGGGTCTCTACGTCGAAAATGGCCGTGAGCTTCGCCCGGCAAGCAAGACGACACCTGTTCGTGGGTCCGGGCCCGTACCGAACTTTTACAAGAAGCCGAACGGCATCTTCTACCTCGGCGACAAGGGTGCCGAAATCCTGCCGACAGGCCGTTTTCTGAAACAAAAGATCAAGCCGCAACTGGCCACCCAGTCCGGGCCGATGCTGGTTATCCGCAACCGGATCAATCCGATTTTCATCGTCGGCTCAACCGACAAGACCCGGCGCAGCGGTGTCGGCATTTGCAGTGGCGGCGCGATCCGATTCGCGGTCAGCGAAGACGCGGTCAATTTCCACGATTTCGCAAAATTGTTTCGAGACCATCTCCAATGCCCCAATGCCCTGTTTCTGGATGGCGGCGGCGGTGCAGGCATCTACGTTCCAGCGCTGGGACGGAATGATGTCTCGTGGCACGGCGGTTACGGCCCGATCTTCGGGTTGATTCAATGAGGGCGGTCAAATTTCCGAATCATCAAGAATGCGGGAGAGCGTGCTTCGTCCGAGCATGCTCATGGCCGGATTGCTGACACGATAATACCAGACCAGCCCCATCGCCTGTTGAAACGCCCAGGCCGCGCCGCGTTTCCATTCGAAATCACCAGATTGAAGATGCCTGCGCAGAATATTGCGTCGCTCCCTATCGAAAAGATGCCAGGCTGCGACAAGGTCCAGCGCCGGATCGGCGGGTCCGAAGCCACCGTTATCGAGCACACCGACCAAATGTCCGTCGCGCGCAAGGAGGTTTCCCGGAATGAGATCGCAATGGCTCATTACGTCAGCACCACTGGATGGCAATGCGCGCAGTTGCTCCCATTTCCAGCGAAGGCGCGCTACATCCAGCAGGTCTTCGCTGTTCCTGAAACAGGTCTCGATCCACTCATCATGATCCGTCAGATCGCCGCCTCTGCCAGTTCCTGAAAAAGAACGGCCTTTGGTATCAGTCAGACGAAGTGAAGCAATGAGATTTGCAGTATCCAGCGCAAAATTGTTGGAAGTGGAAAGCCCATCAGGCGTGGCAACATCCCCTTCAATCCAGCTCTGCATCATCCAGGGCATGGGATAGTTGCGAGCGGGGTGGCCGATGCCCATTGGCTGAGGCGCCGGTACGGGCGAATGTTGTGCAAATTCCGCCATGGCAGCAGCTTCGTTCCGCAATATCTTTGCATATTCAGCCGGGTTCGTTGCCTGTAGGGGAAATCTTGCAGCGATATTCGATCCGACGCGGAAAATTGCGTTGACCGTACCCGTCGTCTCCAGCTTCTCCACCTTCTCGCGACCATATTGTGGGAACTGGTCGGCGATCAGCACACGCACGAGGTCGGCATCAATATGAAGTTGGTCTGGATGCATCATGTCCCATCGATAGGACCGTGGGGCGGCAAAGGCAATGCGATCCATAGTTTGCCATGGACAAAACAAAGGCCGATCTGATTTTCAGACCGGCCTTTCAGATAACACATTCTGCATTGCTTACTTGAACAGCAGCGGCAAGGTGATTGGCATACGCGCCTTGGCAATGGCTGCCGGCGGGGCAGGCACAGGCGAAGCTCGACGCGCTGCTTCAAGTGCAAGCTGATCAACCTCCGAATTACCGGACGAACCGGCCAGCTTGACCG
This sequence comes from Ochrobactrum sp. XJ1, assembly GCF_024701725.1. Lineage (NCBI taxonomy): Bacteria > Pseudomonadati > Pseudomonadota > Alphaproteobacteria > Hyphomicrobiales > Brucellaceae > Ochrobactrum > Ochrobactrum sp. XJ1. Next base: position 219,988 of record NZ_VDGD01000011.1, on the reverse strand, counting down.
AAAGCACGTTGCCAGACGGATCAATCACAAAGTTGATGACCACGCGTCCTTTGGCGTTGCGTGCCTTGCGCTGCATGAAACGCGTGTTACGCGCCATATGCGCATTCATCTTTGCCTGCCATTTGTTGGAGGCGACGCCCGCCGACGCAGAATTCTCGCCACGACGATTCGCAGCAGCCTTCTCGCCCGCATCTGCATCCATGCGCGGCGCAGCAGCCTGACGGGTTTCTGGCGCCTTCTCGGCCTTCTTGGGCTTGGGCTTCTCGACCTTGGGTTGCTTCGGCTTTTCCGGTTTCGGCTTCTCAACCTTTTTCGGTTCTGGCTTCGGCTCCGGCTTGGGTTCCGGTTTCACTTCCGGCTTTTCGACCGGCAACGGAACAGCCACTTCGGGCTTTTCTGCCTCGACCACATCCGGAATGACTTCTTCCGGTTCCTGAACGGCCTGTGGTTCCGGCTCAGGCTCGGGCGGTTTCACCTCTTCCGGTTCAGGTGGTGTCGGTTCTTCCTGCACCGGTTCTGGCTGCGGGGCCGGTTCCGGCTCTGCCTGTTCCTGCGGTGCTTCAGCCGTTTCCGGCTGGGCTTCTTCCGCAACCTGTTCTTCCATCGGCGCTTCCGGCTCCGGCGCAAGTTCCACCACCATGGCGGCAACCTGCGAACCGTCAGGCTGATCCTGCTCCTGCGCCATATGGATGGCATAGGCACCGGCAGCATGAACGGTCAGAACGAGAATACCCGCACCGAGCCAGCGCCCCGCATCATGCCAAAAGGAATGATGATGAGTGTCAGCCGAAGCCACCTTTACAGGAGGATGGTCGGGCGGAAGTGCGTTCATTGCGCTGCTCCCTGCGCTGCGGGAGTTTGCGAGGTGGGGGCCGGTTGCGCAGGCACACTGGCAGGTGCGGCTCCGCTCTGATCCGCACCGACGGTTTCAAGACCGACCAGTGCAATCTTCAGATAACCGGCTTCCCGCAGAAGATTCATCACACGCATCAATTCGCCATAGCCGACATTCTTGTCGGCGCGCAGGAAGATACGCGCTTCCTTGTTTTTTTCGGACAGACCGTCCAGCGCCACACCAAGGCGCTCGCGGGCAACGGTGTCATTGCCGACACTGATGCTGAGATCGTCCTTCAGGGTCACATAAAGCGGCTTGTCGGGACGGGGTGCAGGCGCTGCCGTCGAGGCAGGCAGATCCACCTTCACATCCACAGTCGCCAGAGGCGCTGCCACCATGAAAATGATGAGCAGAACCAACATGACGTCGATGAATGGCGTCACATTGATCTCGTGGTTCAGCTCGAGATCGTCACCGCCGCCTTCGCGAACTTTACCAGCCATGGTGCCTACTCCGCTGCGTGCAGCGTGCCTTCACGCACACCGGCCGTTCTGAAATCGAGATCGCGGCTGACAAGGCGCTCGACCCCTGCCGAAGCATCGGCCAGCAGCGACCGGTAGCCGGTGATGGAACGGGCGAACACATTGTAGATAACCACAGCAGGGATAGCTGCGACGAGACCGATGGCGGTTGCAAGCAAGGCTTCGGCAATACCCGGCGCCACGACGGCGAGGTTCGTCGTCTGCGCCTGGCTGATATTGATGAACGAATTCATGATGCCCCAGACCGTGCCGAACAGACCGACAAACGGCGCAACCGAACCGATGGTCGCAAGAATGCCAGTACCCTTGGAAAGACGGCGTCCGGCCTTGGCCTCGATACGCGACAGGCGCGAGGAAACACGCTCCTTGAGGCCTTCGCCACCGGCGCGCGCCAGCGCAGGACCCGACAAGCGCACCTCATCTTCTGCAGCACGGACCAAAACTGCACCCGGTCCCTTTGCACCGTCCAACGCATGGACTGCTTCGGCAAGCGTTGCCGAATGACCGATAACTTTCAATGCCTTGGTAGCACGGCGGCGCGCACCGGCCAGTTCAAGCGTCTTGGCGACCCAGACCGTCCATGTGGCAAGCGAAGCGATCGCGAGACCAATCATCACGGCCTTCACGACCCAGTCGGCAGCCATGAACATGCCCCATGGCGAAAGATCGTGCGGGAGGATCAAACCGTTCTCGCTTTCGACAGGTGCAGCAGCAGGCGCAGCTGTCTGGGACTGGATCAATTCAGGCGAAGGTGCCGTAGCCGGTGTGGTTGCGGCCGGGGCAGACGCTCCCGGTTCGTTCGCAGGCGCCGGAGCAGCGACAGGCGCTGTATTGGCTGGTGCAGAACTGGAAGGCGCCTCTGCGGCGGGGGCGGCCGGGGCATTCGTCGATGGGGTTACGTCCTGGGCCAATGCAGAAGCCGCACCCAGCAAGCCGATGCCCATCGCCGCAGCCATGAAGCCTTTTCGCCAGAAACCAGTCATTTTGATCGCCTTTTGATTGTTCAAATCCGCGAGCACATGACTAAACCCTCATGCAGGCCGTCGCGCCGCTTGTTGGGCCTCTTCTTAACTCCCAATAACATGATGGCGCAAGTCATGTTTTCAATTTAAGGGCATTTTCGTCTTGCAATCCAAGGATTAGCGAACATTTTTCGTCTCTCGGCTTTTTGCCAGTTGCACATTCGTGCCAAATCAGACCTGATATGGTTAACCGCAGCGCTTGAGGATTGGATTTAAGAACAAATTCCCGGTGCTCGGGAGGAAATGCAATTCCGGCCAAGCCGGAATCCGGAGGACATGCCTATGATGCTCAAGGATATCCAGACACTTGAACATGCGGCCCGTACTGCCATGGCAGGAAATGATGATCCGCTGCCGGTACAACAGCGTTCGCTGAAGCCATCACATGTGGGACTGGCCTTTATCATGCTGGCCGGTGCTGCTTACCTGATGCTGGCCTGATGCTTGCTTGAGCCAGAAATTTTCAACTCAAAAGCGTTGTTTGCCCCATTTTTGCCACTGAAAAGACGCGGGTTTCACAATTTTGACGTTTGAATAACACAGATTTTGAGCGGAACGGAAACCGTTTCCCCTCGTTTTTTCTCCTGTAGACGGTGAGATTGCCTCTCGCCTTCGGTTTGCCTTAATTACCGACAGGAGTTTCCATGAAAAGACTTCTCGCCTCGACGGCTCTTGCCGCGCTGATTGCCTTGCCCGCCTTCGCGCAGGGTGGTTCACCGATCTTCTCCGACGAGAAACAGGAAAAGCCGATTGCCAGCGAGAACGGATATTTCGTGGCATCCCCCGGCCAGCTTCTGGTGTCGGGCTTCATCGGACAGGCGGTTTATAACGGCCCATCCAACGATGCCGCGAATATCGGGACGGTCAATGACATGATCCTCGGTGCCGATGGCAGTCCGCAAGCGGTGGTGATCGGGGTCGGCGGCTTTCTCGGTGTCGGGGAGAAGAACGTCGCAATCGGCTTCGATCACGTGTCATGGGTGGTTCGCGAAGACGGCAAGCGCTGGCTGATCGTGGATGCCACCAAGGAGCAGCTCGAAAAGGCACCGGCATTCGACCGCAGCGCAGCTTTCGAAGCAGATGGCGTACCGCGCGCCGAACCGCCAGCCGCCGAAAAGACCATTACCACGCAGAAGGCGGACAGGATCATGCCTGATGGCATGAAGCCGGTTCCCTCCGAGGGACTAAGTGCGGACAAGCTCATCGGAGCCACGGTTTTCGGTGCGGATGAAACGAAGATCGGAACGGTCGGCGATGTCCTGATGACCGCCGACGGGCAGACAGAGGCATTCGTTGTCGACGTGGGCGGTTTCCTTGGCATCAATTCCAAGCCGGTGGCCGTTTCCATCGCCAATCTCGACGTTGCGACCGGCAAGGACGACAAGCTGAACGTCTTCACGCAGTTCACCAAGGAACAGCTGCAGGCACAGTCCGCCTATTCGGACGAAGCCTACAAGAAGGACCCGGAAGGCACGATCCTTCATGGCGAAGCGGAGTAAGGCTTCACGATATTTGCGGAGGCATTATCTGTAGTGCTTCCGCACTTTCCCGCCATTTACCCCGCCATTTACCATGACTTGCAACAACCGGCCGGTCTTGTTGCCGCTGATGGCTTGGCATGCAACCATTAAGCCAGCCGCACGTTATCCAAACGATAACCAGAGACTGAACAGGAGAGCTGATATGGCGCGTGCATCTGCGAAAACGAGCAAGATCGAAGAAAAGATCGAGGAAGCGCTGACCGATGCCAGCACGGAAGACCTGCAGGCCCAGGTCGAGCAGCTGAAGGAAGATATCGCTGCCATTGCGGCAACACTTGCCAATCTCGGTTCGCAGACCGTCCGCGACGCAAAACGCAGCGCGAAGGAAACCTACAAGAGCGCTTATATTCAGGGCGAGGACGCCATCGACGATTTGCGCAACAAGGCGCAGGATGTTGAAGCCCAGCTGACGGCAACGGTGCGCGAACGCCCGATTGCCGCACTCGCCACTGCACTCGGCGTCGGCTATTTGCTGGCCCTGCTCTCGCGCCGCTGAGGCGGATCATGCTGAAAGCTCTCATGCCCCTATTGTCTGCGATGGCAGGCGAAGAACTGAAATTCGTCGCGGGTCAAACGAAACGTGCAGCGATTTTCGGTGCGGCCATCGCCGTCTTCGCAATCATCGCGATCACCTTTTTCTGCGTCGCCGCCTTTCTGGCACTGGCGCAGAACTATGGCGGGCCGCTGGCGGCTCTCATTCTGGCTGCATTGTCGCTGATCGCGGCGCTTCTCATTCTCGCAGTCCTGAAAATTCAGGCTGCGTCCGAGGCCAAAAAGCGCAAGCAGAAAATGGAGGCGGACAAATCAGCGATGGTAGCAGCGGCAGCAATCGCGACCGTGCCTGCCATCCTCAAACGGCCCATACTCGCCGCCGCCCTGCCGCTTGCAGGCATTGCTCTGGTCTCGCTGCTTTCTGACAAGAAAAAGCGCCCGCCGCAGAGCTGATAGCTTCACGCAAACGCAAACACGCCGGCTTTCAAGCCGGCGTTTTGTTTTCCCCTTCACCGCCAGCTTTATTTGCCAACCGGCATTTCGCCTTCTTCGGCTAGTGGTCTGATTCCGACATTTGAATTCCTCGGATATGAGCGCTGAGCAAATGTCGGAATCAAAAAGACCACTAGTAATCTTATGATTCTGGTGGATTTTTCGAATTTGACGTTTGAAACGAGATTCGTATCGGACGGGTATCAAACGTCAAATTCAATCCACTAGCGACGACAAGCGGACAATCACTCTGGTTCCGACACCATCATCGGTCTTGCAGTAGACGGGCTTTTCGCCGAACTGCATACAAAGCTGTTCGATCACCAGCGTACCGAGACCGTTCTTCTCGCCGGATTTCTGCTGGTCCTTGTCGAAGCCCACACCGTCATCTTCCACGACCAGCACCGGGATAGCATCTTCACCCGGCTTCAGGCTGATCCGGATATGCCCTTCCGGACGTCCCTTGAAAGCATGCTTGATCGCGTTGGTGACAAGCTCGCCCAGAATGATGCCAATTGTCGTCACATCGCGCGCCTTCAGATCAAGCGGCGCGAAATCGGTCGAAAATTCGATCTTGCGATCCTGACCGATAGCGGTTCGGATATCGTTGATGACGGTTCCGAGAAAATCGTCGACGCGGGCCGATTCCATATCCTCGCCGAGACGCAAGCGCCGGTGCGCTGTCGATACCGTCTGGACGCGATCGCGAGCGGCGGCGAGAGCCGCGCGAGCATCCTCGCTGCGCGTCTGCCGCATCTGAAGGCCAAGCAGGGATGAAACGGTGGCCAATGAATTGCCGATGCGATGATTGGTGTCCTGCAGCAGAAGCTCGACCCGCTGGCGCTCCCGCTCGGCGATGCGGCGCTCGTGCTCAAGCTCGGCGGTCCGTTCCTGCACACGCTGTTCCAGCAATTGCTTTTCCGAACGCAGCGCCGTTTGCCCCTCGAACATCGACCGCGCATAACGCTGAACCCGGCTGAACAGCAGAAGCGCCAGCATGGCAGCGGAAGCCAGCGCCACGATAGACGTCGCCGTCATCCAGTAGCGCATGCGGTTGATCCGCTTGTTGCGTTCAAGAAGCTGTTGTTCTTCCGCATCGATGAATTGCGTGACTGTATTGGCAAGCTGATCCATCAGCACCTTGCCCTCATCGCCGCGCACTTTTTCAACCGCCGCCGCCACATCACCCGACTGGGCAAGATTGACCGTCTCGCGCACATCTTCCTGTTCGCGTTCGACCAGCGCGCGGATCTGCTGAACCCGCGCATCCTGCAGCGGGCTCTGGTCTGTCAGGGCTTCGAGGTCGGCAAGCGTCTTGTCGACGCTCAGAATCGTGTTGCGATACAGATCAAGATAAGTCTCATCCAGCGTCAGAAGATAGCCGCGACGGCTCATCTCGATATTGCTGGCAAGGCGCGCAACCTTGTCGACCTGCTGGCGCAAGGCATAATTGCGGGAAATATCGACGACCTGATGATTGACCCCGGACGACAGAAACAACGTCATGATGGCCGACAGCAGCACAAGGCCGAGCGAAACGATAACCGCAACCGGCTTCGATGACGATTGAAGCAGTTTTTGCAACAAGGCTGATGGCAAGAACGCAACCCACAAACAAACGATCACTTTGCCGACAGGAAATATCAGCAGCTGCTAACCTACAAGTGGCAGGATAAAAAGCAATCGTTGTGGGCGAAAACAGGCGAAGGTTTGAGGTTTTAGCGTGATAAGCCCCCCTTTCATGGGAAAGAGGGGCAATTGATCAAGTGTTATGCAAAGCTTCTCAAGGTCGCCCGCGATGAATCGGCATCCGGACCGTAGTCGCCTTCGCCTTCGATCTTGAGGATTTCCTGCAAGCGCGTGCGAGCACGGCTGACACGGCTCTTGATCGTGCCGACAGCACAGCCGCAGATTTCCGCAGCTTCCTCATAGGCAAAGCCCGAAGCGCCGATCAGAATGATCGCTTCGCGCTGATCGTCGGGCAATTGCTCTAATGCTGCGCGGAAATCCTGCAGATCAAGCGTGCCATATTGCGAAGGATGCACGGCGAGCTGTTCGCTGAACACGCCATCCGTGTCCTGCACTTCGCGGCCACGCTTGCGCATCTGCGTGTAGAATTCATTGCGCAGGATGGTGAAAAGCCAAGCCTTCATATTGGTCCCCATTTCAAAGGACTCCTGCTTGGCCCATGCTTTCATGATCGTATCTTGTACGAGATCATCCGCCTTGTCGTGCTGTCCAATCAGCGACACCGCAAAGGCGCGCAGGCTCGGCAGCGATGACAGAAGCTCTCGCTTGAACTGTGCATTACTCTCAACCGACGGACCGGGTGCTGTGTTCACGCATACTCTCCTGTTCAGCCTGATCGAGTTTTTGGAGAAGATCGAGGAAGCGATCCGGGATCGTCTCATCCTGTATCGAGGTGTACAGTGCCTTTAGTTTCAATCCGACTTCACAATTTGGTCCTAGTATATCCTTCTGAACGCGACGAGACGACCTGACCCCGGCTCCGTTCATGTGAAGGTTCTCTTTTTCTGCCATATCTTGATCGTTCCGGGCTAAATGCCCTACCCTATTAATCTAAGCCCCTGCTTGTCCGGGAAATGCGCGGCTTACCAAAAAGTTCCCTAATATATCTCCCAATCTCGGAACTTTTTTCAAAACGCCCCGTTTAGAGTACCATAATGCTGCGCTCAAAGCATGGGCGGGAGGGTTCTAGAACCGTGTCCGCCAATGTGCATTCAATGAACGAAAGCGGCAGTTGAGGAGTTCCAATACCATGACGTTATCGACGCGTATCGCGCCGCATCTTCCCTATCTCCGTCGTTTTTCTCGTGCTCTTACCGGCTCCCAGGCTTCCGGCGACGCTTATGTTGCGGCTGCCCTTGAAGCCCTGATTGCCGATGTGAGCATTTTTCCGGACGCCTCGTCCGACCGGATCGGCCTCTATCGCCTTTTCTGCGATCTTTATAAGACGGCCTCGGTTCGCGTACCGGAACCAGCATCGGAATTTGCATGGGAACAGCAGGCTGCAAGAAATCTTTCGCATATCGCGCCCCTTCCGCGACAGGCATTCCTGCTTGTGGCGGTGGAAGGTTTTTCCGACAAGGAAGCCGCCGAAATTCTCGAACTGGACGATGTTGAACTGAGCCGTGTTCTCTCGGCTGCATCGACCGAGATTTCGCGTCAGGTGGCAACGCGCATCATGATTATCGAGGACGAACCGCTGATCGCGATGGATATCGAGCAGATGGTAGAAAGTCTCGGCCATGAAGTCGTCGGCATTGCGCGCACCAAGGATGAGGCCCTGGCGCTCTACAAACAGGAAAAGCCGCGTATGGTTCTGGCTGATATCCAGCTGGCCGATGGAAGCTCGGGCATCGATGCAGTGAATGAAATCCTGCAGAACGACACGATCCCGGTCATTTTCATCACCGCTTTCCCGGAACGTCTGCTGACGGGCGAGCGCCCGGAACCGACCTTCCTCGTCACCAAGCCGTTCAATCCGGATATGGTGAAGGCGCTGATCAGCCAGGCACTCTTCTTCGAAGAAGCCTCGCAGGTCGCAGCTTAAATCCAAAGGTCATAAACTCCCGAAAAGCGACAGCTTTCGGGAGTTTAATGTTGGCGCTTCAATACACCGCCAAATCACACCGCCTTAGGTCCTGACATGAGTATTTAGAGTTGTGAGCGCCTTAATTTCCCCGGAAGCACGGAACCAACCTGGCCTGGATGTCGTTTCTCCTTCACACAATAAAAAGGAGACCGGACATGCTTTATTATGCGCTCGTATTTCTTGTGGTGGCACTCGTAGCAGGTGCGCTCGGTTTCGGCGGCATCGCTGGTGCGTCAGCCGGTATAGCGCAGATTCTGTTCTTCGTGTTCCTTGCTCTGCTCGTTATTTCGCTCATCGCTTCGGCGATCCGCAAGGCGTAACAGATATAAAATCAAAGGCTGTTTTTGACCTTCTGACTCACCAGCCTATATTGCTTCTTAATGAAATTCGCCGCCGCATCACGTCATGCGGCGGTTTATCGGTTCCAGAATTCGGGCCAGTTCAAGGATCACAAGACGATCACTCGATCGAGACCCGCCGACCAGTCGATGAAATGGATGCCATGGCACGCAAATTTCCGCATAACTTTTCCGGAGCTTTTGCCGCTTTGCCAATGCGCGACCCAAATATTTGTTTCGTCGCATTCTCCTACGCAAAACCGCTTCGCACTTTTGCTGGAAATGCTCTGAATTCGGTTGCGGGATAATCGGGGCAGACATGACCGCTGGCGCAAAAGTTACCCTGCAAGAAACGGAACCTGACGCAGCCCGGCTGCGAGCCTTGCTGAGGGCCGTGCGCAACAGCAATGTCTGCGTTCTCTACCAGACACCCGATCTGATCTATTCCTGGGGGGAGAACATTCCGCTCTACTGGCAGGAAAAGTGGAAAATCGGTGGAAGTGACTGCGATTTCATTTTCTCCGTCACCTTGCACAAACTCGACGGCGCGAAGCGCGCGGCGCTGGATACCGGCGAAGCGCAGAATGTGGAGATCGCCATCAATGATGGCGACAAGCTGCGCTGGATCGAATTTCACATCGACTGCGATCGTGACGATAACGGCAATATACTGGGCCTTGTCACCACGGCTATTGAAATCAGCGAACTGAAGCGACGCGAGCAGGTGCTGAAAACCCTCTTGCGTGAAGTCAGTCATCGCTCCAAGAACCTTCTGGCCATCGTGCAAAGCATTGCCAGCCAGACGGCACGCTTCACCGATTCCATCGACGACTTTCTGTTGAAGTTCCGCGGACGCATCCAGTCCCTATCCTATTCACAGGATCTGGTGACCGATTCGAACTGGCGCGGCGCACTGTTTCGCGATCTCGTGCATTCACAGGTCGAAAAATATATCGACGTCAGCGACGAACGCCTGAGCATCGATGGCGACAATCCCTATCTTTTCCCCGGTGCCGCACTGCATGTCGGCCTTGCGCTGCATGAGCTGGTGGTCAATGCGACCTCCTTCGGCGGTCTTTCGATCCCTTATGGCCGGGTAAAGATTTCGGCGAAGGTCATCCATGTCGCCAGCGGCGATGACAGGCTGGAATTCCGCTGGGAAGAAACCAATCCGGCGATGCCCGAGGTTTTCGAGCACGATCCGCGCTTCGGCAGCGCGGTGCTGCAACGCATCGTCCCCGCCTCCGTCAATGGTCACGCCGATTATCGTATCGACGGAACCGGGGCCGTTTATTCGCTCGTCATCCCGACCGAACAGTTCGACGCCTGATCAGGCGGCAGCTCCTCAACAGCCACAAAAAAAGCCGCCATGGTCAGACCTGAGCCTGAACCACGGCGGCTTGCTCTGAATTTGCGGAACGCCAGCTGCATAACGTTTGACGGTTAGCGCGGCATTCTCGCCGCTCGCCTCGTGCGGGGAGGTTGAGGCGAACTCTGAAGGCCGCGTTGTGGGGGCGGGGTCACGACCTTCATGCGCGCTTAACGCCGCAGAAGAAACTTGGTTCCGTCAGTTTCGTATTTTTTTGCAATAAAGTTCCAGCCGGTGATGCACAATCTCGTAACCGAGCGATCGGGCGATCTCTTCCTGCAGTTTTTCGATCTTGTCGGAGCGGAATTCCACCACATCGCCGGAATCCATATCGATGATGTGATCATGATGCGCGCCACTCGCCTGTTCGAAACGCGAAGGCCCTCCGGCGAAGGCGTGCCGGTGGATGGCACCGCGCTCTTCGAGAAGCTTCATCGTGCGATAGACAGTCGAAAGCGAGATGCTGCTGTCGATCTCGACCGCGCGGCGAAAAATCTCCAGCGCGTCGGGATGATCTTCCGTCTCGGTCAATATGTTCAGGATGATCCGGCGTGGTCGCGTGATGCGGACACCTGCCTGGCGCAGTTCCTGTTCATAATCGGGTTTCTTGTATGATTCACTCATGCCCCGATTATGCACCGTCGCACCGCCAGTTGCAAATTTTTGCAACTGGACCGACCGCGATCTCCCCAACCCATTCCTGTGAATGTACTTTAGTGACTAAGATCCACTAACCGTTCGAAATCGAACCCGACAGCCTTGTCGTTCAGATGGTATTGTCCCCTGCCCACCCGCACGAAAAGCGCGTTGCCTTCCGGTTGGTTGTCTGTGCAGTTTTCGGCAAGGAACGAGAAGTATCTGGAATAAGGCCAGCCTGGAGCAACCCGGCGCACATCTCTAGGCGAGAAAGGTTCGGAAAGAATACCTTTCACCCGGACAGCATTATGGATTTGAGGATAAATATTCGATCCATTTTTCCACATGCATTAACTTTATCACCAGCACACGCAACATTCATATCCCGCGAACACGGGATAATTGCAGATTTTTCGAATGTAACGTCCAGACTTCGCCGCCAAAACGCTCATGTAATCATCTGTGATCTAGCGCTACTTTTTGTCTCCCGTTCTATTGCGAATGCGCTGTTTCGGATTGTGAAATACGCTTATCCGGTAACTATGGAGAAATTCATGAAAGCAAAAATCTTATTCTTTGGAATGGCAATTGCAGCTCTCACGTCTTTCGGTGCGATGGCCCAATCCAACGACAGTATCACTCAAAACCAAACGAAATTGCCGACACCATACAAGACCGCAAGTCTGCTGATAGCACCCGGGCAGTCCGGCCAATGCTATTATACCAGCGGTTCTGACTGCACAAAGCAATGTGACATGGGCATGTGTGTGAAATGCAAGAATGGCTATTACGCATGTACTAAATTTGATCCGCCTCCCCGCAAGAAGTGATCCCCTGTTTAGAGTTCCGCCATTGCGGAACTCTTCTCCCAAATCCACGAATGAAGGGCATGGAAAAATCAGAAAATGCTCAGATAGATGAGCGGGGACAGACAGAGGAAGAGGGCGATGAACGCAACAAAACTGCGCCGATAAAACAGACCCCAAAGGCCGAAGACTATCGCCACAGGCGCAGTATAGATGCTGAATATGACAAGATATCCATCATCGCCGACGCCGAAAAGCACGATATAGAAGAATATGAGTGCCGTCGCAGCACCAAAAGCCAGCGACACCACAGCAGAAAAACACCAGTCCCGCTTGCGCACTAATCGGTGCGTACCCGCTTTATTCAGAGCCATTGCCAGTGATTGTCAGTCGGCTGGAGCAAGCACGGTAAAGAGCGCTGCTCCGTCGCGATCCAGCTCTTCGACTGCTACCGGATAGATGTCGCCTTCATGTGATTGGAGGCCGACCGTCGATGCCCCCATCGCATCGGATATTGCATCCTTGCTGCCCCAGAACTTGCCGCGCTTTGTGAGGTCCACGCCGTCATCGGGAATAGCGACGCTATATTCCACCGCACCTTTATCGATACCATCACAGATGAGGTTCGCCGATCCGGTCTTGATTGAAACGCTCATCGTTCCTCCGCGCCTGATTGATCTCTTGTCGGGATCGACCCTAACGCGCATCCGCGAAAGTGTAAAATACTGTCTCCGGAAGAAGTGATGGTACGCCCAAGGGGAATCGAACCCCTGTTTGCGCCGTGAGAGGGCGCCGTCCTGACCGCTAGACGATGGGCGCTTAAGCCATGTCGCTGATATAATCGCCAAAGAGAAAAAGTGCAATCCTCGAAGGGAGAAACAAACAAGGCGGCAATCATGCCGCCCTGATCAGCCTCTATCCGCTTCATAGCAGGGCGCTAAGATGCTAACGCTATCCACGCCCTGAAAATGCTCAATCGCCGCACGGGCTTAACCAAGTCTCGGTGAGTCAAACTCAACGCGACTTGGTATTATTCGACATTGCCGAGCTTGATGCGCCCGATGATGCGCGACTCGCGATAGTCATAGATGATGAGTTCCGTACCGCCATCCGGCAGCAGGGTTTCCAGCGAAAGTTCATTGCCGGAAAGGCTTTGCGAGAGAAGACGGGTGCCCGGCGTCAGGTTGATCTGCGATTCGATCAGCTTCGGCGGTTCCGGCTTTACCGGAGCGGAAGCGGCCTGTCCGGGAATATCGGAACGGGCTTCTTCCGCTGGCGGGGTTTCCGGCGCGCGATTGATCTTGTAGACAACGGCGACAAGCACGGCCATAAGACCGATCAGCATGACACCGATGGAGACGGCCAGAAGCCGGATCATTTTGCGGCGCACACGTTCCATGGCTGGATCAAGCGCGGGCTCAGCCTGTTCATCCGGGTAATAGCCCTGCTGATAGTCCTGATAGCCTGAATCCTGATGATTCTGGTATCTCGGATAGTGTGGATCCTGCATTCAACGACTCCGGTTCGAACTTCGCCATGTTATGGCGTGTGGCGCGTGATAGAGCATTTTGCAGCCAAATGGAAACATTTGACGTCGCATAATGCGGTAAAACCAAGAGATAGAGCAGTTCTGACGATTTCGTTAAAACAGGCTCGCTCTCATAGAGGCCCATTCTCTTAAAGGAAAGACACGATTGAAAGAGCTTACGACCGACTCCGACGCCACAGGCAAGCGTCTCGACCAGTGGCTGGCCGCAGCATTGGGGCCGGAACTCTCGCGCAGCCGCGTTCAATCCCTTATTGCCGATGGCCATGTGACCATCGACGGCGCGCCCGCCCGTGAAACCAAGCAGAAGCTGCGCGAAGGCATGACAATCGCCATCGTACTGCCTGAGCCGGAACCAGCCGAACCGATCGCCGAGAACATACCGCTCGATATTCTTTACGAGGATGATGATCTCATCGTGATCAACAAACCCGCCGGGCTTGTCGTTCACCCAGGCAACGGCAACTGGACGGGAACACTCGTCAATGCCCTTATATATCATTGTGGCGATAGCTTGTCGGGCATCGGTGGAATTCGCCGCCCCGGCATCGTTCATCGTCTCGACAAGGATACGAGCGGCGTCATGGTCGTGGCCAAGAATGACCGTTCGCATCGGCATTTGAGCGAACAATTTGCCGACCATGGCCGCACCGGCGATCTGGAACGCGCCTATCTCGCACTCGTCTGGGGCATGACAGAGCGCCCGCAGGGCTTCATCGATGCACATCTTGGACGCTCGCATCGCGACCGCACCAAGCAGGCCGTGGTCAATGAAGAGCGCGAGGATGCCCGACACGCCATCACCCATTATGTGACGGTCGAAAAATTCGCCCCCCTTGAAGATGCAACCGCACTGGCCTCGCTCGTCGAATGCCGCCTTGAGACCGGTCGCACCCACCAGATCCGCGTGCACATGGCGCATATCGGCCATCCGCTTGTCGGCGACATGGACTATGGCAGCGCCTACAAGACCAAGGCCAACAAGCTGCCGGAACCGTTGAAAGAGGCCGTGCGCGGTTTCCACCGGCAGGCACTGCATGCCTGGCTGCTCGCCTTCACCCATCCGGCCACGGAGGAACTGATGCGTTTCGAAGCGCCGGTACCGGAAGATATGGAGCACCTTCTGGAAAATTTCCGGAAGCATTCTATATAATACTGGCAACTATCGTGGTTGGCCGAAAGGATGGATAGCTGATAAACAACAGGCTGTTTCCATCATCAAGATCGGGGGCGCGGCTGCAGTGAAAGCCGCTCTCTTGCCGCAAAAAACAATTCATTTCAGACCAAAGCGCATCCCGAAAAGTGGGAACCGGTTTTCGGGACAAGATGCGCGCAAAATAAAAAGACAGGGTATTTTCTGTGTTTCGGGAAATGCAGAAGATACTCCAGCCACGCAACCTTTGGCCCCGAGCAGCGTTCACATTGTAGTGACAGATTGTTTCATGAGTTAAAGGATCGTGTTTTCGCCAAAATCATGCCTATATATGAGGGCTCGCGAGAGGGAAGTGCAGGAGGCAGCCCCCGCGACAGGTTCGCCAAACGGGAACCTGAAATTATAAAGGAGGGTGCTCTATGGCCCAGATGAATCTCCCAAGCATCACGTCCGGTGACGGTGGCCTTACCCGTTATCTGGAAGAAATTCGTCGCTTTCCCATGCTTGAGCCGCAGGAAGAATACATGCTGGCCAAGCGCTACCACGAACATACCGATCCCAAGGCCGCCCACAGGCTGGTGACAAGCCACCTGCGTCTCGTGGCCAAGATCGCCATGGGCTATCGCGGCTACGGCCTGCCGATTGGTGAAGTAATTTCCGAAGGCAATGTCGGCCTCATGCAGGCCGTGAAGCGTTTCGAACCTGAACGCGGTTTCCGTCTTGCCACCTATGCCATGTGGTGGATCAAGGCCTCGATCCAGGAATATATCCTGCGCTCGTGGAGCCTTGTGAAGATGGGCACGACCGCCAATCAGAAGCGCCTGTTCTTCAATCTGCGCAAGATGAAGAGCAAGATTCAGGCGCTCGATGATGGCGATCTTAACCCGGATCAGGTCAAGCAGATCGCGACCAAGCTCAAGGTCAGCGAAGACGAAGTGGTTTCCATGAACCGCCGTCTGTCCGGTGACGCGTCGCTGAATGCGCCCCTACGCGCTTCGGAAGGCGAATCCGGCGAATGGCAGGACTGGCTGGTCGATGACAGCAGCAGCCAGGAGCAGGTTCTGATCGAGCAGGACGAGCTGGAAAACCGCCGCTCCATGCTCGAACAGGCGATGGATACGCTGAATGACCGTGAACGCCGCATTTTCGAGGCGCGCCGCCTCTCGGACGACCCGATGACGCTGGAAGACCTTTCCAGCGAGTTCGGTATCAGCCGCGAACGCGTGCGCCAGATCGAAGTGCGTGCGTTTGAAAAGGTGCAGGCTGCGGTGAAGGCCGCTGCCTACAAGCAGCAGAAGGCGCTGAACCATGTCGAGGAAGCGCACGCCTAAAGTCACAAGGCACCAAACCGACGCTGACAAGTTCTTTCTGCCGCAGACGGACAACCGTTCTGCGGCAGAATTATTTGGGCGTTACTGAGCCCCCTCGCCTTTGGCGAGTTCAAATCCTTCATCTATCCAGCCTGTCAGCCCGCCCGCCATGATCTTGACCGGCCGGTCGAGATTGGCGAGCCGCAAGGCGCCACGCGCCGCGCCATTGCAATGCGGTCCTGCACAATAAGTGACGAAAATCGTTTCCTGCGACCATTCCGCCATCTTGGACGCGATAATCTTGCCGTGCGGCAGATTGATTGCGCCCGGAATATGCGCCTCTGCAAAATGCACAGGGCTACGCACGTCGAGAAGCACGAAATCGGCTCCTTTGGACAAGGCATCGTGCACGTCCCAGCAATCCGTCTCGAATGTGAATTCGGCTGCGAAATGATCCCACGCCAATGCGCTAGGCGCTGGCGGGATGGCAGTTACGGCTGATTTCCTGTCGGTCTTTGTCACACTATCCATGGGCGATCTCCTTTGTCTTCGGAAAGATTGTCGCCCATTTTCCAATTCACTTGCAATTGGCGTGATTGACAATATACGTAAAGATAATGACAAACCAGATACCAGACCTTAAAGGCCCACTCGTCGTAGCGCTTCTCTATGACCGGCTTTGCACCTTTGAATTCGGCATAGTCGCCGAAATCTTTGGCCTGCCCCGCCCGGAAATGGGACCGGGATGGTATCGCTTCGCCAGTTGCCCGATTGAAGACGGCCCGTTGCGTGCACATGGCGGGTTCGTCATCACGCCCGATGGCGGTCCCGATCTCATTGACGAGGCCGACATCATCATTATTCCGGGCTGGAAAGGTGCAGACGTTCCGGTGCCGGAAGCCATCAGCGAAAGGCTGCGACACGCGCACCAGCGCGGAGCGCGCCTCGCCTCCATCTGTTCAGGGGCTTTCGTCCTGGCTGCGACGGGACTGCTCGACGGTGGCACCGCCACCACGCACTGGCGCTATGCCGACGCGCTGCGTAACAAACATCCCGCAATAGATGTCGATGATGCGTCGCTCTATCGCGAACATGATCGCATCTTCACTTCGGCCGGCAGCGCAGCCGGAATAGACCTCCTCATCGAAATCGTTCGACAGGATTTCGGAGCCGCCGCCGCAAATTCCGTTGCCCGGCGGCTGGTCATGCCCGCTCACCGCACGGGTGGACAGGCACAGTTTCTCGAACGTCCGGTCACAAGGCGCGAAGGCACCACAATCAGCCCGGTTCTGGACAGGATGCGTGCCGATCTTGCCGCGGAATGGACAATCGAGCGCATGGCGGCTGCGTGCCGGATGAGCCCACGCACATTCCTGCGGCGCTTTACTGAGGCAACCGGCGCCACGCCCGGCGACTGGCTCACCATGGAGCGTATCGCGGCTGCCAGGGAATTGCTCTCTCAGGGACAGGCAAGTATTGACGATGTTGCTGCTTCAGTCGGCTTTGGAAGCGCGCACACGCTTCGCCATCATTTCCGTCAGAAGATCGGGATCAGTCCGGCGGAATATCGCAGGCGGTTCCTCACGGAAACTGTCATCCAAGCAATATAAAACCGTCAAACAACTGTAATGGATTGGCTTTAGGGACGAGGGTGTGTTTCACCCTGGAGCGGGCCAGTTGAAACGGATTCGTCGGAACCGCTCCAGCCTTTTGTTTTTACGCATGTCTTGTCCCGAAACCGGTTCCCACTTTCGGGAGACATGCTCCAGCCCGAAGGTCATCCCATGAAAAAGCTCCTGCTCGCCGCAGCTCTTGCGCTTACCGCTGCCACCGCCGCATCTGCTTCCGAATATGTCTCCTTCCTCGATTATCCGCAGAAGGAACAGGACGGGACGGAGTTCTTCACAGCCATCGAAATCCCGCAAGGCAGCTTCACCAAATACGAAATCGATGACAAGACCGGTCACATCGTCGTCGATCGCTACCAGTCCATGCCTGTGATCTATCCGGCCAATTACGGCTCGATCACCAGCACGCTTGCTGGCGACGGCGATCCGCTCGACGCGCTCATCTATACGCGTGAGCCGATTGTTCCGGGTGCGATTATCAAGGTTCGTCCCATCGGCGTCCTGAAGATGATCGATGGTGGCGACCAGGACGACAAGATCGTCGCCGTCCCGACCACGGACATCGATCCGACCTATGACAACATCAAGGAAATCACCGATCTGCCGAAGATCGAACAGCAGCGTCTCGAAGCTTTCTTCCGCGTCTACAAGCAGTTGCCGGAAGGCCGTAAGGTCGTTGAACTGGGCGGTTTCGACAGCGCCGAAGCAGCCCGAAACGAAATCGCCAAGGCCATCAAGGCTTTCGCTGAAAAGAAGTAACCGGCACTATCTCGGCTCGCGTCAAAATAAAAAAGGCCGCTCAAAGCGGCCTTTTTCTGTTTCGATATGTAAGACTAGTTCGTGCCGAGCACGTCGTTGAACGCCTTCTCGCCCGGCACGCCCTTTTCAAGGCTGATAAGGGCGCGGCGACCGTTGCGGTAGGAGATCGGAATATCGATCCACTGCAGGCGGCGCATCAGTGAAAGATTGGTGTCCTGCGCCGTGCGGGCGTCGTTCAGCCACACGATAAAGAAGTTGTCGCCGATCTTCGACGGCACGGCGATCAGCGGATTGCCTGCCGCCTGTTCCGTGTCCTTGAAGGTAATGCGCTGTACATTGTCCACGACGCCACCGGTAAACCCTTCTGGCACGGTGAAGACCAGCTCGATCAGATGGCTCGCCGGGATGGACTGATCCGTATTCTTGCGGATGGTCATCTTCAGCTCGACCTTGCTGGTCGGCATTGTAACGGTCGCGCGGACTGCCGGTTCAGCAGGCTTGCCGTCTTCCGGGCTTTCCTCGATCGTCGACCAGACCACATTGCCACGCTCGACCGAATCCGAACCGGCGCCACCGCGTTCTTCATAAAGAAGCGCCTGCTGGCCGACGGCAACGGTCTGGTTCTGTCCGGGCTGCGCTCCGTTCTGCGTATTCGTTTCAGCGGGCGCAGGCGTGGAAGCAGCGGTCGACGTACCCTCGCCGATTCCGTTTGCAGCACCGGCAGATCCACTATCGGTTTCGCTGCCATCCGGCATCAGCCGCTGCGTCATTTTCGGTTCGCCTGCAGGCTGCTGCGGCTGTTCCGGTGTCTGCTCGCCACCCGTTGTCGCCGTGTTGGTGTCGGCTGGCGGAGTCGTCGAATCTTCGGGATGCGTCCCGGTATCGGAACCGGTCACAGGCGCATCGCTGCGTCCAAGGCTCGACGCCAGTTCCTGAATCTTGTCCTTGTTGGCCCAGACCGCATAGCCAGCACCGCCGAGAACCAGAACGGCGACCAGAGCTGCAATCAGCCCCTTATAGGAACGCTGCTCCTTCTTGGAGGTGCGTTCGATATATTCGCTGCGGCGGGCCTGCGCCTTTTCCTTGGCGCGGTCCAGTTTCCAGTCGTCGCTGCGCTCGGCTGCAAAGGCCGGTGCGTCATCATCTTCACTGGAGAAATTGTCGCGACGCTCGTCGCGCGGTGCACTGGAGAATGCGGGTTCGTCATCATCTTCATGCGCCTGCGCGCGCTCTGCTGCGTCCTGATTCGCCTCCTGCAGGAAATCTTCCAGCGCATCCTCAACCGGCTCTTCCGGTACGGCGGCTGGCGGCGCATAAAAGGCTTCAACCTCGGCAATGGCATCTTCGAGAATATTGCGCTGGCGGACAGCTACAGCCTGCGAGGCATTTGCCGTAACAAGCTTTTGCTCGATCGTTGCGCGCGCTTTCGCGTAAACGCGCTGGCGCAATTCGGGCGATTTGTCCGCCTGCGCATCGATCGTCTTTTTCAGTACCGCTACAAAATCCGCCATTCCGTCTTACCCGGTTTCCGCCCGTCCAGATGAACAATAAGCACAGGATGCAATAAATGTCCCAATAATCACAATAATCAAGGGAAAGCAAAGTCTCTGGCTACGATTTAGCGAAGACTTTCAAAATGATGCGGTGAAATAGTGGCAAAATTCACCCTGATGCGAAGCTTTGTACGGCCCATTGCGTTCTTTGTACAACGGTCGAAACAAAATCGGAGCAGCTTCCGGAAAAGCTGCTCCGAACATATCGCTCATTGACTGCAAACAATCAGTCGTGGAACGGATCAGTGACGAGGATCGTGTCCTCGCGTTCCGGGCTGGTGGAGAGCATCGCCACCGGCGCACCGATCAGTTCTTCGATGTGACGGACGTATTTGACAGCCTGCGCCGGAAGATCATTCCACGAACGCGCACCGGCGGTCGTTTCGGACCAGCCCGGCAGCGTTTCATAGATCGGCTTGACGCGTGCCTGCGCGCCCATGGAGGACGGCAGATAGTCGATGCGCTTGCCGTCGAGTTCATAGGCGACGCAGATCTTGATTTCGTCCAGACCATCGAGAACATCGAGCTTGGTGAGCGCAATGCCGGTGATACCGGAAGTACGAACCGTCTGGCGCACAATGACGGCATCGAACCAGCCGCAGCGGCGCTTGCGACCCGTTACCACGCCGAATTCATGGCCCTTGGTGCCGAGGAATTCGCCGATCTCGTCGTTCAGCTCGGTCGGGAACGGACCTTCGCCAACGCGGGTCGTATAGGCCTTGGTGATGCCAAGCACATAACCGATGGCCGTCGGGCCGAGGCCCGAACCGGCGGCAGCCTGACCGGCAACCGTGTTGGAGGACGTCACGAACGGATACGTGCCGTGGTCGTTGTCGAGCAGTGCGCCCTGCGCGCCTTCGAACAGGATACGGTCGCCCGCCTTGCGACGTTCGTCGAGAACGCGCCAGACCTGATCGATATAGGGCAGAATCTGATCGGCAACCGAGGTCAGTTCGGTCAAAATGGTTTCGACCGCAATTTCCTCAAGCCCCATGCCGCGACGCAGCAGATTGTGGTGCGCCAGCAGACGTTCGACCTTTGGCTGCAGCGTTTCCGGCTCGGCCAGATCGATCACGCGGATGGCGCGACGGCCGACCTTGTCTTCGTAGGCTGGGCCAATGCCGCGCTTGGTCGTGCCGATCTTGAGACCCGAATTGGAGCCTTCGCGCATGGCGTCGAGATCGCGATGGATGGAAAGGATGAGCGGAGCGTTTTCAGCAATACGCAGCACATCCGGGTTGATGTCGATACCTTGTGCGCGCAGCTTCTCGGTTTCAGCAACGAAATGATGCGGATCGACAACGACACCGTTGCCAATGACGCTCAGCTTGCCGCGCACGAGGCCGGATGGCAGCAGCGAAAGCTTGTAGCTGACGCCGTCGATAACAAGCGTATGACCTGCGTTATGACCACCCTGGTAGCGCACGATGACATCGGCGCGTTCGGACAGCCAGTCAACGATCTTACCCTTGCCCTCATCGCCCCATTGCGATCCGACGACAACCACATTTGCCATTGAAGAAACTCCTTGGCTTCTATTTGAAAATCCAAGGATCGAAGCGGCCCGGTCATCGCCAGTTGAGGCTACAGGGTGCTGATCCCTCGTCTCTATACAGATTGAAACGGGATTGCGCGACTCTTTCGTGCAAGAATTTGCTATTTTTGAACAGCCGTCGGAAACGGAGGGCGCTTAGGTCGCTTGAGATTCCGTTTATTGCGTGGCGAAAATGGTGGGATTTGAGACCCGGAGCGGAATGTACATTCAAGCATAGTCCCGAAAAGTTGCAGATTTTTCGGACAAGACTATGCGTCCAGGAGATGTACATGAGCACCGGAAGCGAAAAATCACGCCATTTGCAGACCGTCAGAAACGGAATATCCGCGACCTAGCCGGCGCGGACCATATAGAGTGCATCATCCGAATAGCTCTTGAGCTTTTCCTCAAGCGCCGGAAGATCGCGGACGACAAAGCCCTTCTTTTCCCAGAAGCCTTGCGAGCCGTTGACTGCAACGAGAGACATGGTAACGAAGCCGTCGCGTTCGGCTTGCGTGGCCATCAGTTCCACGACACGTGTGGCAGCACCGCTGGAACGGGCATCAGGCAGAAGCGCGATATCGTGGATATAGTAGGTGTTGGTATCATCCGGCAGTTCGCCCAGAACGGCGTTGAGAGCCGGAACCGTATCGAGCTTCCACGGATGGCTGATGCCATAACCAAGGATTTCAGTATCACGGGCGAGCACGAAGCAGCCCGCCGGATAGAGTTTGAAGCGGTCCCGGAAGACCGCCTCATCTTCAAAGAAGTCGAGATGGACAACATTAGCAACCGCAGTCACGCCCGCAATATCCTGCTCGTGCATGCGCCGCCATTCCGGCTGTACCATCTCTTCAACCATTTTCTCAAACTTCTCCGACGTTGAACTCAAGCGGTGTTGCCGCCTTGATTGCCTCTTGAGCCGTCAGTTCGTCAAGTGCTGCCTGTGGAATCTGTTCATCCACATAGAGCATGGCGATCGCATCGCCACCCGGATGGTCACGTCCGAGCGAGAAGTTTGCGATGTTGATATTGTGCTTGCCGCAGATCGTGCCAAGCAGGCCGATCATGCCCGGAACGTCCTTGTTGGTGACGTAAAGCATGTGCGGGCCGACCTCGGCATCGAGATTGATTCCCTTGATCTGGATGAAACGCGCCTTGCCGTCCGAGAAGCAGGTTCCGGCGATGGAGCGTTCACGCAAGGTGGTCTTCACCGTCAGCTTGATATAACCGTCGAAGATACCGGACTTGTCGCGCTTGACTTCCGAAACGATGATGCCGCGTTCCTTCACCATGATCGGTGCGGAAACCATGTTGACGTCGGCGACCTGCGGACGGATGAGACCGGCCAGAGCCGCACTCAACAATGCGCGCGTGTTCATCGTGGCGGTGGAACCGTCGAACAGCACTTCCACTTCCTGGATCGGCTCATCCGTGACCTGACCGACGAAAGCGCCAAGCACATCGGCAAGTTTTACGAACGGCTTGAGGCGCGGCGCTTCTTCCGCCGTGATCGACGGCATGTTGATCGCGTTGGAAACGGCGCCCTTCACGAGATAGTCCGACATCTGTTCGGCCACCTGAAGCGCAACATTTTCCTGCGCTTCCGAGGTCGATGCACCGAGATGCGGCGTGCAGACGACATTGGGCAGCGAAAAAAGTTCGTTTTCCGTCGCCGGTTCCGTTTCGTAAACGTCTATACCGGCACCGGCCACATGGCCGGATTTCAGCGCTGCCACCAGATCCTTTTCCACGATCAGGCCACCGCGGGCGCAATTGACGATACGCACACCCGGCTTTGTCTTGGCAAGGTTTTCCGCATTGATGATATTGCGGGTCTTGTCGGTCAATGGCGTGTGCAGCGTGATGAAATCGGCGCGGGCAAGCAGTTCGTCAAGCTCAACCTTTTCAACGCCCAGTTCCTGCGCACGAGATTCGGACAGGAACGGATCGAAAGCCACCACATGCATCTTCAGGCCGATGGCCCGGGTCGCGACAATCGAACCGATATTGCCGCAACCGACGACACCCAGCGTCTTGCCGGTGATTTCCACGCCCATGAAGCGGTTCTTTTCCCACTTGCCTGCGCGGGTGGAGGTGTCTGCCTCCGGCAATTGCCGCGCCACGGCGAACATCAGCGCAATGGCATGTTCGGCAGTGGTGATCGAGTTGCCGAACGGCGTATTCATGACAATGATACCGCGGCGCGAAGCCGCCGGAATATCGACATTGTCCACGCCGATACCGGCGCGACCAACGACCTTGAGCTTCTTGGCAGCTGCAATCAGCTTTTCCGTGACCTTGGTGGCCGAACGGATCGCCAGACCATCATAATCGCCGATGACTTCGAGAAGCTTTTCCTTGTCCTTGCCGAGATCAGGCAGGTAATCGACTTCCACGCCGCGATCCTTGAAAATCTGGACGGCAGTGGGCGAAAGCTTATCGGATACGAGAACGCGAGGTGCCATGGAGGCCTCCTTCAAACATTTTCAGACCAAACATTTCCCGTAAACACAGACCGATCTGCTTCAGGAAATGCTATGAATAATGGGGGATGCGGACCGTGGCCGCCCCAACGCGGACCACGGCGTCATGCACGAAATGCTCAGGCAGCAGCTTTCAGCGCAGCCTTTTGCGTTGCAAAAGCCCAATCCAGCCAATGCGTCAGCGCTTCCAGATCGGAAGTTTCCACCGTGGCACCGGCCCAGATGCGCAGACCCGAAGGTGCATCGCGATAAGCGCCGATGTCATAGGCAACGCCCTCCTTGTCGAGCGCAGTGACAATGCCCTTGGCGAAAGCGGCCTGCTCGTCGGCAGACAAGGCCGTCACTTCCGGATCGACAATCGTAAGGCAGACGGAGGTGTTCGAGCGCGTTTCCGGCTTCACCGCCAGATTGGCAATCCACGGCGTCTTTGCGACAAAGCCGTCGAGAACTGCAAAATTCGCATCGGCACGCGCAACCAGCGCATCGAGACCGCCGAGCGATTTCGCCCATTTCAGCGCATCGAGATAGTCTTCCACACAGAGCATGGACGGCGTGTTGATGGTTTCGCCGACGAAGATGCCTTCGATCAGCTTGCCGCCCTTGGTCATGCGGAAAATCTTCGGCAACGGCCAAGCAGGCTTGTAGCTTTCCAGACGTTCGACAGCACGCGGGCTGAGGATCAGGATGCCGTGTGCACCCTCACCGCCCAGAACCTTCTGCCAGGAGAAGGTTACGACGTCGAGTTTCGGAAAATCGAGGCGTTGCGCGAAAGCGGCAGATGTTGCATCGCAGAAGGTCAGGCCCTTGCGGTCTGCCGGAATGAAATCGCCATTCGGGACGCGCGCACCGGACGTGGTGCCGTTCCAGGTGAAGACCACATCGCGGTCGAAATCGACCTGCGAAAAATCGACAATCTCACCATAAGGCGCGTCGAAGGTGCGAACATCTTCGAGCTTGAGCTGTTTGGTCACATCCGTGACCCAGCCCGAACCGAAGCTTTCCCACGCGACCATATCGACGCCGCGTGCGCCGAGCATGGACCACAGCGCCATCTCGACAGCGCCGGTGTCGGAAGCAGGCACGATACCGATACGGTAATCGGCAGGCACCTGCAGCACTTCGCGGGTAAGATCAATGGCCTCTTTGAGCTTTGTCTTGCCGATTTTCGCACGGTGCGAACGGCCAAGCGCCGCATCGACCAGCGCATTCAGCGACCAGCCGGGACGTTTTGCACAGGGACCGGATGAAAAATTAGGATTAGCCGGGCGAACTGCCGGCTTCGCAATCGTCGTCATGTTGTTTCTATCCTCTCAGATAGCACGCGTCTCGTTGGGGAGACGTGGCCCACTTACTGGGATAGCTGAAAGCGCATTTTTCATCAATACGCCTTTCTGGGAATATTTTTACCCAACCCGCCCGAATTGCTTCGGGCGGGTAGAATTTCGTTATCGGGTCGCTGTCTTCGTTTCAGACAGCTCTTCTTCCATGCGCGCATAATAGCTCGCAATCAGCGCACCGGAGATATTGTGCCAGACACTGAAAACGGCGCTCGGCACAGCCGCCAGCGGCGAGAAATGCGCATTGGCGAGCGCCGCGCCAAGGCCGCTGTTCTGCATCCCGACCTCGATGCTGATCGCCTTGCGCTTGGCAAGCGACAGACCCGCGAAGCGCGCTGCGAAGTAGCCTAGAACCAGACCGAAGCTGTTATGCAGAACGACAACCGCGAAGATCAGCAGGCCAGACTGGGCGATAGCGGCCTTGTTGACAGCCACGACGGCGGAAACGATGAGCACAATGCCGATGACTGACACGAGCGGCAACATGGGCACAGCCGCCTTGACCAAACCCGGCACCAGCTTTTGCAGGATGAAACCCAGCGCCAGAGGCAGGAGAATCACCTTCACGATGCTGATGAACATGCTCATCGCATCGACCGGCAGATATTGGCTGGCGAAGAACCAGACCAGGAAAGGCGTCACGAGAGGCGCCAGCAAGGTCGTGACGCTCGTGCAGGCCACGCTTAGTGCCACGTCGCCCTTCGACAGATAGGTCATGACGTTGCTGGCCGTTCCACCGGGGCAGCAACCGACCAGAATAACGCCCGCAGCCACTTCCGGTGACATCGGGATGATACGCGTCAGCAACACGGCGAGAAGCGGCATGATGATGAACTGGGCCAGCACACCGATGGCGACCTCGAAAGGTCGTTTGGCGACTTCCGCAAAATCCTTGCCGGAAATGGTCAGGCCCATCCCGAACATGATGATGCCGAGCAGAACCACGATCCATGGCGCAAATACGCTGAACGTAGACGGCAGAACAAAGCCGAGAATGGCAAAGACAATGACCCAGATGGCAAAAGTCCGGCCTACGAAATCTGAAAATGCTGCAATTGCTTTCATAACCCTCCCCTTTTCAGGAAACGCGCTCGACGCGTTCTTTCACCTGTAAGGATTCGGGTCGCATATGAAAACGAAAAATTCGACACAACTAAAACAATAAACTGCAAAGCGGGCCGAAAGACCCGCTGCAATTATAGCAGGGCGCTAAGATGCTAACGCATCACACCCTGAAAATGCTCAATTACCGCACGGGCTTAACCAGGTCTCGATGAGTCAAACTCAATGAGACTTGGTATTACCATGTCGTGAAGCGCACACCGGCGCGCAGCTGATGGGACTGAATATCCTTGTCGCTGAGCGTGAGGCCTGCAGCACTTGCAATAT
The DNA here is from genome assembly GCF_024701725.1 of Ochrobactrum sp. XJ1. NCBI lineage: Bacteria > Pseudomonadati > Pseudomonadota > Alphaproteobacteria > Hyphomicrobiales > Brucellaceae > Ochrobactrum > Ochrobactrum sp. XJ1. Next base: position 193,604 of record NZ_VDGD01000011.1, on the reverse strand, counting down.
CAGCACCCTCGATGACCCCATAACGATAGCCGATATCAAGCTTGATGTTGGATGCCACGTCGATGCCCACACCCGCCATCAGCGCCCAGGCGAGACGATATTCATCGTCGGTCTTGTAGTTACCATAGGCCGTATCAATGGAATAGCGCACATTGGCGAAGCCAAGGCCTGCACCGAGATAAGGTGTGAAGCCGTAATAATTGCCGAGATCGACATAGGCGTTGGCCATCATGTCCCAGCTACGAACATCGACGTCCAAGTCGTCGAAGCTCTGCTTGGAATAGCCGAGCGTCACGTCGCCGCGCAGATTATCCGTGAACTGATAACCGACACCGACGGACGGCACGACATTCTTGTCCAGATCATAGCTTTGCGATGCGCTCCAGAAAGATGTCTCTGTCTGAACCTTGACCTTGGAGGAGAGATTGTAGCCGATATCGCCGCGCAGATACCAACCGGACCCGACCTCGACCGGCTGCTGCACCGGAGCGCCCGGTTCGTAGCTGATCATATCGAGATCGGCGGCAAAAGACTGCGATGCGACGCATAATCCGGCCAGCAAAGCAGCCGACGAACAGAAAGCACGCCATTGCATAGACATGATGATATCCCCGCTTATGAATGTATCATCATGTATGAATGAACATGGTTAAGATCGCATAAATATAGGGATATGTTTACTGTACTTCTAAACAAATAAGGCCCGGATGACCGGGCCTTATTTTCATCGCGCGATTTGCAATTACTTGTAAACGGGACCGTCTACGATGGTCGAAACCTGCTGCGGAGCATAGGCCGGGCCTGCACCGCCGAACATATAGCGCAGGCCGACGCGCACATCATGCACGTTCATGCCGTTGTCGTATCCGTCACCGATCCACTGATTGCCTTCAAACATCTTGCCGCCATTGATATGGCGATAGCGATAGCCCGCATCGAGCTTGAGGTTCTGTGTGAGATCGACCGACGCACCGGCCATGAGCGCGTAGGTAAAGCGCCAGTTGGCAGCGCCTTCCTGCGTACCACCATAGCGAACATCGTCCAGATCGCCCCACTTCACCCGCGTTCCACCAATGCCAGCGCCGACATAAGGCGTGAAGCCGGCAAAATTGCCGAGATCAACATAGGCATTGGCCAGAATGGAGAGAGCCGAGAAGCGACCGCGCTCGTCGGAAGCGCAGTTGATGTCACCGTTACAGGCCGAACCATAAGTGTGGCCATCAAACTTGGCGCGGGTCATGTAGTCTACCGTCAGATCGGTACGGAAATAATCCGTCACCTGATAACCGACACCGCCGCCCACGAGGAACGACCCCTTGAGATCGCCATAAAGCGTGTTGCTGCCGAAGGTCGGCGAGCCGCCGCCGCAGGTCGCGCAATTATCGATGGTCGCGTAATCAGCGTCCTTGAACTTGGCCTTGGAGTAACCGATATCGCCGCGCAAATACCAGCCACCAACGGCGGGCGGAGCGACAACGACTTCCGGAACTTCTGGAACTGGCTCCAGTATGTCGGCCGCAGAAGCGACGGGCGCTGCAGCCATCAGGGCAACCGATGCCGCCACACCGGCAAAAAGAGCTTTCGTAAAACTTTTCATATGTCTGCCCCATCGGAGAATCGCGCCGCTGAAAGCGACGGGTACGGATGTTTGAGGGGAGACTATTCGGCAAAAGTTAAATACAACTTAACCTTGTTTTTTTACCAAGTTCATTAACACTCGCTAATGTACAAAATGCATTCCAAACGCAAAAGGCGCGGGACAAAACCCGCGCCTTTGCTCGCATTATCTTTAAAGGCATCAGGCCGCAGCGCTGCCCTCGGACGAGATCACGTCGATGATATCGTTGACGACCTTTTCCACCAGACCACGATCATCACCTTCTGCCATGACGCGGATAAGTGGCTCCGTGCCGGATGGGCGGATAACCAGACGGCCCTGAACGCCAAGACGCTCGGTAGCTTCGTCAATTGCGCTCTTCACGCGCTTGTTCTCCAGCGGCTTGCCGCCCGAGGTACGAACGTTCTTCAAAAGCTGCGGCACCGGATCAAACTTGCGGCAGATTTCGCTGATTGGCTTGCCCTGCTCCTGCGCGACAGCAAGGATCTGCAATGCCGAAATGAGACCATCGCCAGTCGTCGCATAATCGGACAGAACGATATGGCCGGACTGCTCGCCACCGACATTGAAGCCATGTTCGCGCATATGTTCGACCACATAGCGGTCGCCCACCTTGGTGCGGGCCAGCGTCAGATGACGGTCGGCAAGGAAGCGCTCCAGTCCAAGGTTGGACATGACGGTTGCCACGATGCCGCCGCCTTCGAGACGATCACTTGCAGCCCAGCTTTCAGCGATCACGGCCATCAGCTGGTCGCCATCGATGACGGTACCGTTTTCATCGACCAACAGCACACGGTCCGCATCGCCATCCAGCGCGATGCCGACATCGGCGCGCACTTCGTGAACCTTCTTCATCAGGCCGATCGGATGCGTCGAACCGCAATCCTCGTTGATGTTGATGCCGTTTGGCTCGTTGTTGATGGTGATGACTTCCGCACCCAGCTCCCACAGGGCGGCAGGGGCAACCTTGTAACCCGCACCATTGGCACAATCGACAACAATGCGCAGGCCGTTCAGGTCGATATTGCGCGGCAGTGTACGCTTCGCGAATTCGATATAGCGATAGATATCGCCGTCGACGCGCTTGGCGCGGCCGACATCACCGTGGCTGGCCAGATAAGGGGTCAGATCACCATCGATCATCGCCTCGATCTTCAGCTCGATCTCGTCAGAAAGCTTGAAACCATCCGGACCAAAAAGCTTGATGCCATTGTCATAGAATGGATTGTGCGATGCGGAAATCATGACGCCGATATCGGCACGCAGCGAGCGGCAGAGCATTGCAACGGCAGGCGTCGGGATCGGGCCAAGCAGGAAAACATCCATACCGGCAGCGGTAAAACCGGCCACCAGCGCGTTTTCAAGCATATAGCCCGAACGGCGCGTATCCTTGCCGATCACAACGCGCGAAGTCTGGCCCTTGCGGCGGAAGATGTGACCGACAGCCATACCGACTTTCATGGCAACTTCCGGTGTCATCGGGAAGCTGTTTGCCTGTCCGCGAATGCCATCGGTTCCAAAATATTTCCGTGTCATCTGTTTCGCCTTGCGCTGAGCCATGAACCGCTCTCTATGTCTTCAAATATATGCCGCCTGAATTGATCGGCGAGCAATGGCTGCCGGTTGCCGGACAGCAGATTTTCGCTGTTCTTAACGCGAAAACACCCACAAATGCAATTTCGCCTTTTGCGGCAGGTTTAACGTTCCCACGTCCTAAGTCGTAATCTGACGCAATATGATGCGCCGAAATCCTTAATGAGCCTTTGCGGTAAGCCCAAACAAAGCCAGATAACAAGAAAGCCGGGACAAGCCCGGCTTTCTTGGTTTCGCTTTCAGGCAGCTTATTGCGGCTGCGGCTCCATACCCGGTTCGTTGCCAGGCTCGCTGCCCTTGCGCTTGCGCGGGCTTCCAGCCTTCGGCACACCCGAACCACGCGACGGCGTATCGTTGCCCTGATCGCGCGACGGCTTGTTGCCCGCAATCAGTTCCTTGATCTCGTCGCCGGAGAGCGTTTCATATTCGAGCAGACCCTCGGCAAGCGCGATCCAGTCCTTCTTCTTCTTGGTCAGGATGCGGGTCGCCTCGGCATAGGCCTCGTCGATCAGGCGACGCACTTCGGCGTCGATGATCTGCGCGGTTTCTTCCGAAATATTCTGCGTGCGGGACACCGAATGGCCAAGGAAGACTTCTTCCTGATTGTCGCCATAGGCCACACGGCCAAGCTTGTCGGAATAGCCCCACTGGGTCACCATCGAGCGGGCAAGCTTGGTGGCCTGCTGAATATCGGAGGAAGCACCGGAAGTGATGTTTTCCTTGCCGAACTTCAGCTCTTCGGCCACACGACCGCCCATCATGATGGCAAGACGCGATACCATCCAGGTATAGGTCGCCGAATAACGGTCGCCTTCCGGAAGCTGCATCACCATGCCGAGCGCACGACCGCGCGGAATGATCGTTGCCTTGTGGACCGGATCAGCCTTCGGCACGTTGATCGCAACGATGGCATGACCGGCTTCATGATAGGCCGTATTGGCCTTTTCTTCCTGCGTCATGGCGGAGCGGCGTTCCGCACCCATCATGATCTTGTCCTTGGCGTCTTCGAATTCCTGCATGGTCACAAGGCGCTTGTTGCGGCGCGCGGCCATGAGGGCAGCTTCGTTGACGAGGTTGGCGAGATCGGCACCGGAGAAGCCCGGCGTGCCACGTGCGACAACCCTGAGATCGACATTGGGTGCAAGCGGCACATTGCGCACATGCACTTTGAGAATCTGTTCGCGACCGACAATATCCGGATTCGGAACCACAACCTGACGGTCGAAACGGCCCGGACGCAAGAGCGCGGGATCGAGAACGTCGGGGCGGTTGGTCGCCGCGATCAGGATGATCGATTCGTTGGCTTCAAAGCCGTCCATCTCGACCAGAAGCTGATTGAGCGTCTGTTCGCGTTCATCATTACCGCCGCCGAGACCAGCGCCGCGATGACGACCGACGGCATCGATTTCGTCGATGAAGATGATGCAAGGCGCATTCTTCTTGGCCTGTTCGAACATGTCGCGGACACGGCTTGCACCAACACCGACGAACATTTCAACGAAGTCCGAACCGGAAATGGTGAAGAATGGCACATTGGCTTCGCCTGCTACGGAGCGCGCCAGAAGCGTCTTACCGGTGCCGGGAGGGCCCACGAGCAGCACGCCACGCGGAATCTTGCCGCCCAGGCGCTGGAACTTCTGCGGATCGCGCAGGAATTCGACGATTTCCTCAAGATCCTGCTTGGCTTCGTCAACACCGGCGACGTCCTGGAAAGTCACGCGGCCATGTGCTTCCGTCAGAAGCTTGGCCTTGGACTTGCCGAAGCCCATCGCACCGCGCGAGCCACCCTGCATCTGGCGCATGAAGAAAATCCATACGCCGAGGATCAGGATCATCGGAAGCCACGACAGGAGAATGCCGATCAGCGAGCTGGAACCGTCGGTTTCAGGGCGCGCAGTAATCGCGACATCCTTGCTTTCAAGGCGCGAAACAAGACCCGTATCGCCCGGCGAATAGGTCTGGAAGGTCGAGCCATTATCAGCAAACGTACCGCTGATCCGCTGGCCGGTAATCGTGACCGATTTCACGCGACCGTTGGAAACGTCGTCAATAAACTGCGAATAGGAAACTTCACGGGAATTGGAGCGCTGACCTGGGCTTTGGAACAGGTTGAACAGCGCGATCAAAAGAAGAGCAATGATCGCCCAAAGGGCGAAGTTGCGATAGTTCGGATTCATATCGGGTCCAATCGATACCACGGCCATTCCGCGGGCACGGAACGATGTTTCGGTCTAACATAGGATCGAAGGATGGCCTTGCCAAGGCGCGTTCGACCCCACATCCTCGATTCTTCTCACTCTGGTTTACAAAAATTAGGACATTTCCGCGCAGATACGTCCGATGCGGGCTTCCATGGCCCTTGCAAGGTCGAAATCATGCCCCGGCAACACGTGATCGAAGATCGCAAAATGCCGTTCGATATGAATGTCTTGCAGAAAGTTTCCGTCGGATAGGAAAGGTAGAGCGAAAAGCCTGCCATCTCTGTAAAGAGCCGGCGAAACCAGCAAGGCCTCACGTTTTCGAGATTCGATTTCGATATTCTGCGACTTCAGGAAGTCGGCAAGTTCCTGCCGTCCCGGTGCAGCGAGCTCAAAATCCATCATGCCTTCGTTCAAGAAACGGAATCGACCGTCCCAGACAATTGGCTTGTCCGGCTCCAGATGGAGCTTTGGCAGATTGCGTTTTTCACGAAGAAACCGATGCGGTGAGCCGCTGTCGCCCCGCTCGATGAGGGCGCCAAATACAGTCAAGCGATGCGTGTCATCATCTCCGGACAGAACCCGTTCAATGCGCGACCGCTCGCTATCACCCGGCAGGAAACGGCGTCCGCCAGCGATGGCCGCAAGCAATCCTGCGAAGAGACGTCTCACATTGTCAGGAAGCACGGCGTAGAGCTGCGGATCGATAAGCAAGGCCCCGGTAGCATCTACACGCAAGCTCGCCGGGTCGCCCAGCGCAGCAATCAAGGCAGCATTGTCCCGCTCACGCGCCGCTCCAGCCTCGGCAATCTGATCGAGAACCACCTGTCTGTCAGCCTCGGCGGCAATGCCCAGACGAATTCTCGGTCGTTCATATTCAGTGTTCGCATTGCTGGGATCATCCACCCAATTGATACCCCTGCCCCGCAATTCATCGCGCAGTGTCTGCCGGGAAACAGAAAGCAGAGGACGATCAAGTTCAACCGAGCCTTCGAGCCCAAGACCGTCCAGCAACGAGCGCGACGACATGGCCGCAAGCCCGCGAGCCTCAGCATGGGCGCTACGCTCCTTGCGCATCAGAAAGGTCTCGATCTGGTCGTCCTGCGTATGGCCGGTGACAATGAAGGCTCCGCCAACATCCCGCGCGGCCTGCACCAGCAGCCGATAGCGCGCCGTCCGCGCAGCAGCGGCAAGCCCGCTTGTAGGCTTGGCCTCGTCCCAGACGAGAATGCGGTGTTCAATCCCGTATTGCCGGCAAAGCAGCCCGACATTTTCGGCTTCGGCCTTCGATTCGGCGCGCAGTTGATGATCCACCGTCACAGCAATCAGCCGGGGTGGGTTCTGGAGCATGGCCATATAATCCCGGAGGAGGAAAAGCAGGCCGAGAGAATCGCTGCCGCCCGAAACGGCGGCTATGACGGCCTTGGCCTGCTCAAATCCGAATGGCTCGAATAATTTGGAAATATTGCTTGGGCTAAGCCCCACGAAATAACTCCGCAATCAGCACTTTGCGCGGCTGCGCTCATCGGCAACGCGCTTCAATATCGCGGGCGCTGCCTTGGGGTAACGTTCTGGAATCTGCGCGAAGGTGGCGCAGGCGACATCGCGATTGTCCATCTTTTCAAGCGTCATGCCGAGCTTGAACATGTTTTCCGGCGCGCGTTTCGAATCGGGATAATCGCGCTGCGTATCAATGAATACCGTCGCCGCTTCCGGATAACGGCCCTGACCGTAAAGCGATTCTCCGAGCCAGAAGCGTGCTTCCGCCGTATTGGGGTCAGCCGGATAACGCTTCACATGCTCGCGGAAGCCGGTTTCGGCTGCCTTGTAATCGCCCGACATCAGATACTGATAGGAAGCCTGATAGAGCGAACTGGGATTATCGTCCGTCGGAAGGGATGCGACCGTATCGCCTGCAGCATTTCCTCCCGAGGTGGCGCCGGGTGCCGTACCCGACTGTGCCGTGCGCGGTGTGACATCAAGCGTTTCGCCGATTACATTGCCATTGGCGTCGAACCGGATGGAACCCAGCGACTGCGGCGGCTCTCCACGTTCCGGTCCACCCTGTGCGGGTGCGTTCGAACCAATAGCCATGGAATCGGCGCCAGAAGACTGGTTGGCCGCAGTCTGCGAAGAAGCGTTGTATCCACCGTTCTTGGGGGCGCTTCCGGAAACCCCGCCATCGAGGTTTCCGTTATTGCCCTGACTAGTCCCTTGGCTGGAACCGGCATCGGCGAGCGACGTGTCGCCGCCAGCCTGCTGCACTTCCGCATCGGCGCGTTTGCCGGTTTCCAGAAACTGGAAGCGGCCTTCGTTTGCTTCCTGCATCTTCTGCATCTGATCCTGCATTTCGAGGATCTGGAAGTTCATGGCTTCCGCACGCGCACCCAGCGCATCTGCTATCGCAGCGGGGTTGCCCATGCCCTGCGCGCAGAGATCGGCGCCCGGCGATGCTGCCGCGGGAGCCGCTTGAGCTGCACCACTGGAAGCAGGCGAGGTTACGCCGTTCTTCTTTTCCAGTTCTTCAAACCGGAATTCATTGTCTTCCTGCGTCTTTTGCAACTGATTATCGGTGAACGAAATCTGGGCGTCCACGTCCTCGACCTTTCCGGTCAGGTTGCGCACCAGTTCCTGCTGCAGGCCGGGGCTTTGATAGCCGCCGCCCTGACCGCCGCCGCTGCCATTATCACGCATGGCATCATCGAGAATTGCCGTCGAACCGATGCTGACAGGATTCTGGGCGCCGCCACGCCCCTTCTCCAAGGCCTGAAAACGCGCTTCGTTGTCGCGCTGGATTTTCAGCATCTTGTCGCGAAGCTGCAAGATGCGCGCATAGGACTGGGCGTTTTGATGTGCCAGATTGCAGACCTGCTGCGAAAACTGATCGCCGCCGGGAGCACCTGCCTGCGCGAGCTGAATCCCCCCTTGCGAAGAAACAGATGCCGCCAGAACCGGAGCACTCACCAAAAGCGGCAGCATGGCAATTGCCAGCGTCACTTTCCTCATTGGTTTCCTCATTCCCTTTTGCCCCTGCTAATTCATCCATCCGATTCACCCATCCAATTCGGGGCGAACACGATGATCGAGTGCCGCGCCTGAACAGACGCTGAACATGATTGCCGCACGATCAGCTCCGCTTTTAGAGCATTTCCCGCAAAAGTGCGAAGCGGTTTTGCGTCGGATAATGCGAAAAGCGAAGGCCTTTTGACGCTCACTATGACAAGTGCGACTTCGGCCAAAGTTTGTCGAAACGACCAAACAGGCGGTCAAAAACGAAAAAAGCGGCTCGAAAGCCGCTTTTCCGTAACACTGTCAGGTGCCCGCAGATTAGCTGCCTGCACCGTTGAGAACGGTGACGGCACGACGGTTCTGCGACCAGCACGAGTCGGCATCGCAAACTGCGACCGGACGTTCGTTACCGTAGGAGATGGTGCGCATACGGTTGGTCGGGACGCCACGCGAAGCGAGGAAATCGCGGGTGGCAGCTGCACGGCGCTGGCCGAGAGCAAGGTTATATTCACGCGTACCGCGCTCGTCGGCATGGCCTTCGACCGTGATCGAGTACTGCGGATAACGCTGCAGCCACTGGGCCTGCTTGGAAAGCGTCTGCTGTGCATCGGCGCGGATCAGCGAAGAATCGAGATCGAAGAAGATGCGGTCGCCAACATTGACCGTGAAGTCCTGCGAGGAACCCGGCGTTGCAGCGCCTGCACCGAGACCCAGATCACCGGCATTGTTCGGAAGGTTCTTCTTGGACGCACAACCGGCAACGGCGAGCGACATGAAAAGGGCAATAGCGATCGGGCTACGTGCAATCGACTGGATACGGCGCATGGGCCGGAGCTCCTTAAGATTTGATGTTCCTGCGTAACCATCCAATAATCATATTGAGGTTAAGACAGGCTCAAGAAGTATGGTTAATATTTTCTTGCGGCCAGATGCAACCGGCGATTTCCGGCAGCAGTTCTGGTGTTAGCCCTTGGGGGCAAAATACGGCAGAAACACGGCTTCCTGGCAATGATTGTGGCAATTTGAGCATTTCCTGCAAAAGTGCGAAGCGGTTTTGCGTGAGGATAATGCGATAAAACAAGGAGATAGAACGGTTTCCCGTTTCCGCTTGAACCGGAACCGTTCTATCCATGAAAAAGGCGCGAAACTGGAGTTTCGCGCCTTCACTTTCCATAACTATCCGCGAATCCGCTATTCGAGCAGCGGCGACCAGGCCGGATCGGATGCGAAGTTCGGCGTCTGGATCTGGCGCTCGTTGCGACCAGTCAGGTCGATGGTGAAGAGCTTCGGACCGCCTGCACCCGCCGCCTTGCGGAAGAACATCAGCACGCGACCGTTCGGAGCCCAGGTCGGGCCTTCATTGTGGAAGCCCGAGGTCAGCAGGCGTTCGCCCGAACCGTCAGTTTTCATCACACCAATGGAGAACTGGCCCTGCGACTGCTTGGTGAAGGCGATGAGATCACCGCGCGGAGACCAAACCGGCGTGGAATAGCTGCCGTCACCGGCCGAGATACGGCGCGGATTGGAGCCATCAGCACCCATGACATAGAGCTGCGGACGTCCACCACGGTCGGAGGAGAAAACAATCTGCGATCCGTCCGGTGAATAGGACGCGCTCGTATCGATCGCCTGGCTGTTGGTCAGGCGTGTGGTCGAACGATTGCGCAGGTCCATCGTATAGATATTGGCGCTGCCGTCGTCCTGAAGCAGGCTCATCACAACCTTCTGGCCATCGGGCGAGAAACGCGGAGCAATGGTCATGCCGGGGAAATTGCCGACGAGTTCACGCTGGCCGGTTTCGAGCTGCAGCAGATACACCTTCGGCGAACCGCCTTCGAAAGACATATAGGTGACTTCCTGACGGTTCGGCGAGAAACGCGGCGTCAGCGAAATGGCGCGACCGTCGGAAATGTAACGCACATTGGCGCCGTCCTGATCCATGATGGCAAGACGCTTCACACGCTTCTGTGCCGGGCCGGATTCATCGACGAAAACAACACGCGTATCGAAGTAGCCCTTTTCACCGGTCAGGCGTTCATAGATGGCGTCAGCGATGATATGGGCGACGCGGCGCCAGTTGTCCGGCGTGGTGAAGAACTGCTGGCCGATCATCTGCTGGCCACCGAACGTATCCCACAGGCGGAACTCAGCCTTGAGACGGCCATCCGGCTGTTTGGTGATGCGGCCCGTGACAAGCGCCTGCGCATTGATGACCTTCCAGTCCTCGAAACGCGGAGCCGCATCCGGATTGGAGATCTTCTCGATGAAGGCGCCTTTGTCGATCGGTGCAAAAAGACCAGACCGCTCAAGATCGGCCGCGATGACCGACGTGATATTCGGTCCGAGCTGATCAGCCGAAAGGAAATCGGTGATGGCGATCGGCAACGGCTCGATCACCCCCTTGTTGATGTTGATTTCCACGACGGCGCGCGCCGGCATGGTGCAGACAAGGCTTGCGGCAATCATACACGCGAAAGCCGAAAAGACCGTCCGGATCTTTGTATTGATGATGCCGATTTTCATGTCTTCTGGGACCTCTTTGTCCTTGCAGTAAGTTGGTTGGCGACCGGAAACCCGGTCAGAACATTTCGCTTGGGTCGAAGTTGACGATCACTTCCGACCATGAATCATATTTGTCGACTGGCAGATTGTACGGCGCGCAGCGTGCGACAGCGCGCTTGGCGCTCTCGGCTGCTGCACGACCAACACCATCGCCGCCACCACCCGATGTCACTTCCGGAGAGCCCTGAATGGAGCCATCCTGATTCAGCTTCATCTTGACGGTCACGACCAGTCCCGGCGCGTCGGCCACACCGGCAGGCACGTTCCAGCATTTGGAAATCGCACCGCGCAACGCATCCATTTCGCTCTGGCTGAGCTTGGAGCCGCCAGTATTCTTCTTGCCGCCCAGCGATGCCTGATCGGTGGAACGCTTGGCTCCGCCGCCTGCCGCCTTCTGCTTGTTCAGAAGGGCAGCAACCTCATCGGCAATCGCATCATTCTTCGATTTCGAAGTCTGAGCGGCGTTCTGCGTCGGCTTCTTGTCTTCCGTCGGTTTGCGGTCCGGCGTCTTTGCTGTCTGCGCCTGCGGCGGCTTCGGCTTGGCGTCGGGCGCTGGCACCTTGTCCGGCAGCTTCGGCGTTTCAGCGTCAGGGGTTTCCGCCTGTTTTTCGATGGCTTCAGCCACCGGATCAGGCTTCACTTCCTGCTTTTCTTCCGGCTTGGCCTGAACTTCCGTCGCCGGAACCGGCGTTGGCTTGGTCTCGGGCTTCTGTTCCGGTTTCGGATCAGGCTTCGGTTCCGGCTTTTTTACCGGTTCCGGTTGCGCCTTGGGTTCTTCCGCCGCCTCAATTGGCTTCGCCTTTGCATCGGGCTTTGGCGGTGTCTGGGTATCGATATCCTGATCGCCAAAATTCTCGGCGTTTGGAACAGTCTGCGGTTTGGTTGTCGGCACAGGAGCCGACTTTTCCTTCATGGGCGCAGTCTTTTCGCCCTGCTGGATTTGCGTCATCGACTCGATCGGTACGATATCAACCGGGAACGATTCCGAATCCTGCACGTCGAAAGCCTTCGGCGAGGAAAACGAAACCACTGCCAGCGCGACCGCAACGGCATGCAAGGCAACAGAAGATGTCAGGCCAGCCTTCATGATGGCGTCAGCTATCCTGCTCCTGGAGGGTCACAAGGCCGATATTCTTGAAACCGGCGGCGGAAATGCGGGCCATGACTTTCATGACGGTGCCGTAATCGGCAGCCTTGTCACCACGCACGAAAATGCGCTCTTCATAGCCTGTCTTGGCGATAGCCTGGAGTTTCGGCACCACTTCATCGATCGGAATTTCGGTTTCCTGCAGGAAGATCTTGCCTTCGCTGTTGACCGAAACAGTGATCGGCTGCGTATCGGCATTCATCGCCTTGGCCTGCGTATCGGGCAGGTCAATCGGCACGCCAACCGTCAGCAGCGGCGCGGAGACCATAAAGATGATGAGGAGAACGAGCATCACGTCGACGAACGGCGTCACGTTGATTTCGCTCATCAATGCCTTCTTGCGGCCGCGCCTGCGGCGCCCGCCCGACTGCATTCCCTGATTTCCTACCGACATGCCCATTGCAAGATTCCCGAAGGCTGAAACTACACTCGATGCTTGAAGCCGCTTAATTACGCGGCGTCAGCTTCTCATCAATTTGGCGCGACAGTATGGCGGAAAACTCATCCGCAAATCCTTCCAGCCGTCCGCCGATCTTGCCCGCATCCGCCGACAGCTTGTTGTAGGCAATAACGGCAGGAATAGCGGCGAGAAGACCGATTGCCGTTGCCAGAAGTGCTTCGGCGATACCCGGCGCCACAACGGCAAGACTGGTGTTCTTGGAAGCGGCGATTGCCTGGAACGAGGTCATGATACCGACAACCGTACCGAACAGACCGATGAAGGGGGCTGCAGAGCCGATGGTCGCCAGAAAGCCCAGACGCGAGTCGAGCTTTTCACTTTCGCGCGCCAGCGCGACATCCATGGCCTTGTCGATACGCATCTGCAGGCCAATGGGCGAGCGAGCGCCCTTCTCGAATGATTTCTTCCACTCACGCATCGCGGCCATGAAGATGGACGCCATGCCGGTGGTACGGCGTTCGCCGAGATTGCGATAGAGCTCCTCCAGCGACTGGCCGGACCAGAACGTCTGCTCGAAGCGATCAATCGCGCGCCGTGCCCGTCCGTAAGCAATCGTCTTGTCCACGATGATAGCCCAAGTCCAGATCGAGGCGAACAGCAGGCCAAGCATAACCAGCTTGACGACCCAGTTCGCCTGCATGAACAGGCCCCAGAGGGTAACATCGGCGGCGGGGGCCGCTAACGCAACATTTTCCATCGATCTACCGTCCTCGAATCCAAACGCCCGGCCACATGACCGGGCGGTATCGCAAATCCGTTACTCAACGTCTGAAAACAGACGCTCCAAACCTGCGCAGCTTTTCAACTTGAAGCCGTACCTGCCCGACGAGCGGCCGACACTTCGCACCGCAACCGCCATTCCGGATTTCAACTTTAAATCCATCACGCGCTTGTTACGGTTAATTTTGGTGAAAGGAAGGCGCTGCGCTTCAAGCCTGCCTCTCCACCGATTCCGTCAGGGTGATTAATGGAATATTATGGTTAAAGATGCGTTAGCATTCGCCCAAATAGGTATATTTGCCGCTAGCGCATCGAATTCCGCACGAACATGCCAGTGAAGACAGTCATTGGAGCGGTCCTGGGACTCAGTTCTTGCGGTTGTTGGTGAAAGCTTCCCGCCATTCGTCGGGAATGCGGCGCGGATGGCCTTCTTTGGTTATCATCACGGCCTCTACCTTCGCCTCCGAAAGCAGACGCTCCCGGCAGGTAATTTTCTGCGCCATGATGACCCGCGCGCCGCGAATTTCGCTGACGCGGGTTTCAATCAGAATAAGATCATCCATCTTCGCGGGCGATTTGTAATCGATCTCCATGCGGCGAACGACCCAGACCATTTCTTCACCAAGCGCGCCCTCAGCCAATTCGATATGATGAACGTCCTGCAAACGCAGGAAATCCGTGCGTCCGCGTTCGTAGAATTCCAGATAGCGACCGTGATAGACGAAGCCGGAAAAATCCGTATCGGCATAATAGATGCGCGCATAGAGCAGATGCACGCCGTCTTTCAGTTCGCCAGACACAGCAGCCTGCGCCGATTGTTCCTGTCGTTCCGTCATTCGTCTTCCATGAAGAGGCCGTATTGCGACTGCTGGATGATTTCGGCAGGCGCGGGCAATCCGAGATGCTGCCATGCGATGGCCGTCAAAACGCGGCCGCGTGGCGTGCGCTGCAGGAAACCCTGCTGGATCAGATAGGGTTCGATAATGTCTTCAATTGCGTCACGCGGCTCAGACAGGCCGGCGGCAATGGTTTCGATCCCCACCGGACCGCCCCCGAAATTGCGTGCGATAATATTGAGGTAACGCCGGTCGAGCTGATCCAGCCCGCGGTTGTCCACTTCAAGGCGTGACAGCGCCTCATCAGCGATCTTGCGATCGATGACATCGGCGCCGGCGACCAGCGCGAAATCGCGCACGCGACGCAACAACCGTCCGGCAATACGTGGTGTGCCGCGTGAACGGCGGGCGACTTCCAGCGCACCATCCGGCGAAATACCCATCTGCATGATGCGCGCACCACGCCGCACGATATATTCCAGTTCCTCGACCGTATAGAAATTGAGCCGTGTCGGAATGCCGAAGCGATCCCGTAACGGCGTGGTCAGAAGCCCGAGACGGGTCGTTGCCGCAACCAGCGTAAATTTCGCAAGATCGATCTTCACCGAACGCGCGGCAGGCCCCTCGCCGATAATCAAGTCGAGCTGGAAATCCTCCATGGCTGGATAGAGGATTTCTTCCACTGCCGGGCTCAGGCGATGAATTTCATCGATGAACAGAACGTCGCGCTCTTCCAGATTGGTCAGCAGAGCCGCAAGATCACCCGCCTTGGCAATAACCGGGCCGGATGTGGAACGGAAATTGACGCCCAGTTCCTTGGCCATGATCTGCGCCAGCGTCGTCTTGCCTAGACCCGGAGGGCCAACGAACAGGACGTGGTCAAGCGCCTCGCCACGCACTTTGGCGGCCTCGATAAAGACTTTCAGATTGGCGCGCGCTGCCGCCTGCCCGACAAAATCGTCAAGCGTCTGCGGGCGCAGCGTATTGTCTTCGTCTACGCGTCTGTCAGCATCAATGAGAGGGTTGCGGTCGCTCATGCCATCCTCCTCGCATGAACATATCGCTCAGGCAAGTAAATCACCGCGACAATTCCTTCAGACCCAGGCGGATGAGCTTGGCCGAATCGGCATTCTCCCCCGCTTCCTTCAAGGCCGCGGCGACAGCATTAGCGGCCTGATCACGCGAGTAGCCGAGATTGGAAAGCGCCGACACCGCATCGGCAACCGGCGCCGGGGCAGCGCCCGCGCCAAGTTCCTGTTTGAGCCCGATCGTGCCGCTCGCATCACCGGCGAAGGCAGGCGCCTTGTTCTTGAGTTCGGTCACGATGCGCTCAGCAACCTTCTTGCCGACACCCGGCGCGCGCGAAACCATGGCGATGTCGCGCAGTGCAATTGCATTGGCGAGTTCCGACGGCGACAACGTGCCGAGCACGGCGAGAGCCACCTTGGCGCCAACGCCCTGCACATTCTGCAACAGGCGGAACCATTCGCGCTCAAGCTGATTGGCAAAGCCATAAAGGCGGATCATGTCTTCGCGAACATAGGTTTCGATAAACAGGATGGCCGCCTCGCCCGCACCGCCCAGATTGCCGAGCGTGCGCGCCGAACAAAACGCAACATAGCCGACACCATGCACGTCGATGACAGCATGATCCTCGGCAATTTCATCGATCACACCCTTGAGCTTACCGATCATGGCCACCTACGCGATAAGTTGTTGCAACCGGCGCGCACTTGCGATGCTTTGCCGGTGATGCGCATGACAAATGGCAATGGCCAAAGCATCGGCGGCATCGCTCGTATCGAACGATGCGCGCGGCATCAGCACTTTCACCATCATATGGATTTGCTGTTTTTCACCGTGTCCAACGCCGATTACAGCCTTCTTCACGGCATTCGGCGCATATTCGGCAACGGGCAGTCCAGCCTGCGCGGGAGCCAACAAGGCAATGCCGCGCGCCTGACCAAGCTTGAGCGTCGCCGTTGCATCCTTGTTGACGAAGGTGTGTTCAACCGCCGCCTCATGCGGCATATATTCATGCAGGACTTTGGAAAGACCTTCATGCAGCTGGCAGAGGCGCGATGCAAGATCCATCTCGGCATTCGAGGTCACAGTCCCCGAACCGATGAAATGCAGTGAATTGCCCAACGATTCGACAATGCCCCAGCCGGTACGGCGCAGGCCCGGATCGATACCAATGATGCGAATCGTTTCTTTCATAAGCGAACCCTATCCTCAGACGGATTCACTTGACAGCAGAAAAGTGAACAAAAGAGAAACATGCGCCACGAAGGGCGCACATGATCGATCGTTATGAAGCGCCAAAAGCAGTTTTGAGCAATACGATCTGTTCGGAAACCGGATTGCCACGTGGGACGCCCTGCAGCGAGACCACTTCACCGTAAACTTCGCGGTCCATACGGCGCACACGCGCCTGAAGGCGCATGGAACGTTCGACCAGCTCCATGAATGCTGCAGGCAGTTCGGACCAGCCTTGTGCGATTTCACCCGCCGATGGCGTATCAAGACGCACCTTGGCTTTCTCGGCTGCAACCTGCTGACGGGTCATTTCACCGTTCCGCGCCGCGCGCTGGAGCAGCAACCACGAAGCAACCTGCATCAGGCGCGTGGTCAGACGCATCGATTCGGCGGCATAGAGCGTCGCAGCCACACGCGAAAGATTGCGCGCATCCTCACGGCCTTCGCCGTCGAGATAGCTTGCCGCTTCCTCGACCATATCCATGCCTTCTGCATAGATCGGCTTGAACGAATCCGAGAAAACCATGCGCTCTGCGAGGCTGATCATATTGCTCGGCATCTGGCTCTGTTCGCTAATCACTGCTCTGCCACCTTGCATGACCGCCTGTATCGGCGGCCCATTCCGTTGCCGTATTCGTCCAGTGGGATATGCCAGACGGATACGAATGAAACCATTGAACCGCTGTTCGACCATGGGGGAGGCTGAGACGGAACAGCTGTGCTAAACAAGTCCACGATAAACTGCACCTTCATACACCGTCGCGCAAGTTTATGTTTAACATTCGGTTAACATTTTCAGAGGCTTTTGACGAAAGCTTGTAAATAGAACGGATTGGGCAGTTGTTCCGTTCCGCGCGCCTGCATGTGGAAAGCGATATTCCCCCGATATGCAGCAAAAAGCGCACAAAAAAAGAGCCGCAATGGCGGCTCTCAGGAGTTTAACAGGGAGGCGTCAAACAGAGTGGCTAAACCACTCGGTAAGAATCCAGCCGAACTGGATGTAAACCATTTAACATTCTTAAGATTAATGAATGGTTAATTTCTGCGTAGCGCTGTGGATAATCTCACGCAATCCGGCACTTTTCACTCAAAGAAAAGCCGCCCGAAATGGGCGGCTGATCAGTGGTGCTTAATAGCGCTGCATCGCGGGTTTGGAGTTTGACGCAACCTGCATCTTGACGGGTTCGGCAGCAGGAACAGCGGGCTTTGCCGAAACGGGAGCCCCCTTCTTGCCCCAACCGATGGTTGGCAGCCATTCCAGATAATAGGCCAGTGCGAACTGCATCACGATGCCGGTTGCGATCAGCAAAGTGTCATAAGGCAGGCCGCCCGGGTTCACGAGCTTCATCACCTGCGCAACCATTGCCAGCAGCGTACCGGCAATGAAGACCGGCAGCGAATGCTTGCCGAGAACGGCGAGAGGATTATCCGGCGCCGTCCGGGCAATATTGTTCAGCGTCGGAACGACGGCGATGAGATAGGCAATCGCCAGCACGTGCAGCAGACGCGGCCCCGACAGGAAAGTCTTGTCGAAGCCGGTAAGAACCATGGGCAGGCCCATCGACGCGTCGATGCCCCAAAGCGGAATACGCACCCATGCCAGCGCCAGCACCAGATAGCCAACGGCAAGGCCGATCAGCAGCGGATGCTTCGGCAGTTCGCCACCGCGACGTACATGAATCACGCCTGCAATACCGATTGCAAACAGGAACTGCCACGACAGCGGATTGAGGAACCAGACGCCTTCGGTCGGATAATTTACCGGCGCAACGTGATAGAGGCCTGACAGGAACCAGACCGTGCCGGAAACACCGAGCATGAGCGGCAGGCTGATGCGCGCCAGCAGAAGCAGGATCGGAGTCAAAACCAGCATCACGGCATACATCGACAAAATGTTGTTATAGCCGAGCTGGTGACCCATCGTGACGATGCCGAACAGCGCTTCGACCGGGTGCTTGACCAGCGGCGCGATGTTGATCTGCGTAAGCAACTCCGAACGCTTCAGGAAGATAGCGGCAGCGGCGAAAATGGCGATGGTCGCCATGGTCGTCATGATGTGCGTCGTATAGAGCACACCAGCGCGGCGCCACATTTTCAGCGACAGAAGCAGGCGATTGCCGGGAGCGAATTTAGATCCATAGGCAAGCGCCACGGCCATGCCGGAAATCAGCACGAAAGCTTCAGCCGAATCGGAGAAGCCCAGATTCTTGTGCGTGAAATGCTCGTAGATCGTGCCGGGCACATGGTTGATGAAGATCGTTAGCAGCGCGAGCGCACGAAACACGTCGATGCGCGTGTCGCGCATTTTCGTCGGTTGTGCGGGCATCGCTTCTCTAGCGGTCGCAATATTCATTTACCAGCCTGCCTATCTTTGAAGGAAAGTGCCTGCACTTGGGATTGCGAGCCTTTCCACTTTTCTTCGTGTCATTCCGGATGGGTGCCGGAACAGTTTCACACGTTCTGCCGGAGCATTCAGCGCCCGGTCTTGGTGTGGCTTATATACGCGTTAATCCCGGCAGAACCGGGTTGGTTCCGATCAACTTTCGTTCCAGTGGATAACATTATGCCAGCCCGGACAGGCGCGGGCCCGAGAAGGTTTCGCCAATGAATACTTGCCGAAGCCCGGTTGCGTCGCATAAATGCGACAAAACAAATAGATAGAGCCCCGCTTCCGTTTCCGGTAAACAGAACGCCTCTATTGCCCGAATTCCATCACGTTTTTCCCGTTAGGCTTGGCTCATGAACACGCCCGCTCACCAGACTGAAACCGAACGCTGCCGCATCGTGCTGGTTGCGCCTCCACTTGCCGACGGCGCGGCCCTCGCAAAGCTTTTGACGGCTGCGCTCTCGGGCGGTGACGTTGCAAGCGTCATTCTCGACACCGGCGATCTCGACGAAGCCACTTTTCAGGCCACGGCTGAAAAGGTCATCCCCGTCATTCAGGAAAAAGGCGCCGCCGCGCTTATCCTGAACGATACGCGCATCGCGGGTCGCGTCGGTGCAGATGGCGTTCATATCGAAGGCAAGGCTGCCGATCTGGCAGATGCGATCGAAAAACATACGCCGAAGATGATCGTCGGCACCGGCAATCTGCGCGACCGCCATGGCGCAATGGAAATCGGCGAGTTGCAGCCCGATTATGTTTTCTTCGGCAAGATCGGTGCGGATAACAAGCCGGATGCCCATCCGCGCAACCTGTCGCTGGCCGAATGGTGGTCGCAGATGGTGGAAATTCCCAGCATCGCGCAAGCCGGAAGCACGCTGGAAAGCATCATCCCCGCAGCCGAAACCGGCGCGGATTTCGTTGCGCTCGGTCGGGCGGTCTTCGACGCCGAAGACCCTGCAAAAGCTGTCGCGGAAGCCAACCGGCTTCTCGATGAGAACGCGCCACGCTTTGAAAACTGATCCCTTCATCAAGGTCTTGCCGATGCCCATGAAGAACAAACTTCTTCTCGCTGCCATTTTGACAATCGCGCTGCCGGTCCTGCCTGCTCTGGCAGCGGGCGAGCCGGTGCGCGGTCAAAAGAACAGCCATCAGGGCGATCATCAGGATAAGAAAGCCGACAAGCCTGCCAAGCCGGTGATGCTGCCGCAACCGGCAACGACCGAACCGATGCCCCACATCGACCCAAGCCGTTTCGGCGACAAACCGGCAGACGAGGCTTTCGGTGCATTTCAGCGTGGCCTTTATCTGACCGCTTTCAATCTGGCCAAGCCACAGGCTGAAAAGGGCGATCCGGCATCGCAGACACTCATTGCAGAAATTTATGCGCGCGGCCTTGGCATCCCCGCCAACCAGAAACTGGCGGCGGAATGGTACGAGAAAGCAGCCAATAACGGTGTTGTAGAAGCGCAGTTCCGCTATGCCGCACTTCTGCTTCAGGGCACCTACGCCAGGAAAGACCCCGTCAAGGCAGAGGAACTGATGAAGAAGGCTGCCGAGGGTGGCAATGCCATGGCGCAGTTCAACTACGGCCAGATGCTGATGGAAAAAACGCCGGGCAAGCCGGGCATCGATCTCGCCTTCCCGTGGTTCGAGAAGGCGGCCGGGGCCACGCTGGCCGATGCACAATATGCACTCAGCCAGATTTATGCCAACGGTACCCCGACCATCCCCCGCGACGACAAGAAAGCGCGCGTCTATCTCCTGCTTGCTGCCGCACAGGGTTATGATACGGCGCAGTTCGATCTGGGCCGCTGGCTGATTGAGGGCCGCGGTGGCGACCGCGACTACGAACAGGGGTTTGGCTGGATGCGTCTTGGCGCACAGCGCGGCATGGTGATGGCACAGGCCTGGCTCGCCCGCCTCTATCGCGATGGCATTGGCACAGAAGGCGATCTCGTCAAAGCAGCGGCCTGGTATATTGTTGCCCAGCGCGCCGGTTTTCGCTCACCAGACCTCAACGACATGATGGACGGACTGGCTGATGACCAGATTAAACAGGCCATAGAAACCGCCAACAATCTGCGCGTCCGCTGATTTTTGGGCGAATTTTGAGGCTGGATTGGCTCTCTTTTCGCGCTCAGGCTTGCGCCAAGCGCCTTTTTATGGTCTTGAGACGCCGATTATCGTGGTTCGAGTATAAGGCAGGTGCGCAATCTCCGGAATAATGCCGGACGGTTGCCTTTTCGTCGTCATGCGTCGAACCGCACATGGTTTCACATTTTCATTCCGGATCAAGCTCATGAAGATCAATGGTAACGAAATCCGCCCCGGCAATGTCATCGAACATGCTGGCGGCTTGTGGGTTGCGGTCAAGACCAACGCCGTCAAGCCTGGCAAGGGCGGCGCTTATAATCAGGTCGAACTGAAGAACCTCATCAACGGCACCAAGCTCAACGAACGTTTCCGCGCTGCAGAAACCGTCGAGCGCGTTCGTCTGGAACAGAAGGATTTCTCGTTCCTCTACGAACAGGGCGAAGCGCTGATCTTCATGGACACTGAATCCTACGAACAGCTTGAGCTGGCCAAGGATTTCGTCGGTGACCGTGCCGCTTTCCTGCAGGACGGCATGATGGTTACTGTCGAACTCTATGAAGAAAAGCCGATCGGTATCCGCCTTCCGGATCAGGTCACGCTTGCCATCACCGAAGCCGATCCGGTCGTCAAGGGCCAGACCGCTGCTTCGTCCTACAAGCCGGCTGTGCTTGAAAACGGTATCCGCATCCTCGTTCCGCCGTTCATCGCATCCGGCGAACGCGTGATCGTTGATACCAACGAACTGACCTACGTCAGCCGCGCTTAATACGAAAAACGAGATTTGTGGTGCCTGGATCAGGCACCACTTTATCCATGTCGCAAAGATTGCGACCGTTCTTTCTCAGATCGCTCAATTCCTCGACCTCCACCGAATGTGTTTCGGTTCGGATGTTCGACATTCTGTTTATGATTAACTGCTTGATCCCTTTCAAAATCCACGCTTCGGGATCGTGCTTACAAGGACAATGAAATGGCCCGCTCAGCCCTTCTCAACGTTATGGTACAGGCCGCTATGAAGGCCGGCCGCAGCCTCGCTCGCGATTTTGGTGAAGTCCAGAATCTTCAGGTTTCTCTCAAGGGCCCCGGCGACTATGTCAGCCAGGCAGACCGCCGCGCCGAACAGATCATCTATACGGAATTGAGCCGCGCCCGCCCGGATTATGGCTTCTTGATGGAAGAATCCGGCGAGGTTGAATCCAAGGACGGACAGCACCGCTGGCTGATCGATCCTCTCGACGGCACCACAAATTTCCTGCACGGCATTCCAGTTTTCGCAGTCTCCATCGCTCTCGAGCGTCAGGGGCAGATTGTCGCCGGCGTCATCTACAATCCGGCCATGGATGAGCTTTACACCGCAGAGCGCGGCGGTGGCGCATTCCTCAATGACCGTCGCCTGCGCGTCGCATCACGCAACAAGCTGGTCGATTCCGTTATCGGCACGGGTATCCCGCATCTGGGTCGCGGCCATCACGGGCATTATCTGGTCGAACTGCGCAATGTCATGGCCGAAACCGCAGGCATTCGCCGCATGGGCGCTGTTGCACTCGACCTCGCCTATGTTGCAGGCGGCCGTCTGGATGGTTTCTGGGAAGATGGCATGCATCCGTGGGATCTCGGCGCAGGCATTCTTATGATCCGCGAAGCCGGTGGTTTCGTCTCGGACAAGAATGGCGGTCAGGACATTTTCGGCACCAAGACCATCGTTGCAGGCAATGAAATCATTCAGAAGGCATTGCTGAAAACGATCAACAAACCGATCTAAAAAAGACCTGCTGCTTTGTCGATCCAATGGTTTGTTTCACCTGGGTCATCTCCAGCAATCTAAAAACAAGGCCGAGCGCTTAAATGGCTCGGCCTTTTTATTAATTTAGAGCGTATCTATAGAAAATTATGCTACAGTTGGCCGAGAAACTTTCCCAGAGCCTCAAGTATATTCCCAAGAATATTCCACCAATTCATGCTTAGTCCCTCTCACAAAGTTGAGTGTACGAAGCAATAATTATCAAAATTAGAAAACTTAAAAATAGCAACTTATAATTTATTTATTACCATCAATTATATAGGTATATATAAGAAATAAATTATATTAAGATCACGGGATTTAATATTATAAAATTTTTGCTCTACGATATTCAGACCATCCCGCGAGCCTGACAGCACACTCCACAAATCCGCGTAATTTTCTTGTTCCAATGATTCCGCTTCACGAATTAATGAAGTAGGCTTCTTTTCAAACACGCGACCATGGAGCGGAACGCATGAGCGATTTGAGAGTTTCCCGGGACCGTCTGGACGAGGGACGCGATTACGACCCCTACCGCCTGTCGAGCCCGCGCATTGTCATTCTCTCCATGGCGATCTTCCTTATTATCGTGGCTTTTCTGGCCGCGATCCTGATGCGGCAGATCCATACGTTCTTCGTCACCAATCCCGGCCTTAACGGGCTCATTCTCGGCGTTCTTCTGGTCGGTATTCTGCTGGCCTTCGGACAGGTGTTGCGACTTCTGCCAGAGATTCGCTGGGTCAACTCATTCCGCGACGGTGACCGCGACGGCACCACGCGACCGCCCGTCCTGCTTGCACCGATGCGGGCTTTGATCGGCCGCCGCCAGTCGATGGCGCTTTCCACTGCCTCCATGCGTTCGATCCTCGATTCCATCGCGACACGTCTTGATGAAAGCCGGGATATATCGCGCTATCTGATCGGACTTCTGGTCTTTCTTGGTCTGCTCGGAACATTCTGGGGCCTTCTCGAAACGGTCGGCTCCATCGGGCGCACTATTCAGACCCTCGACCCGAATTCAGGAAGCACCGGCGATGTGCTGGATGCGTTGAAGGCAGGCTTGCAAGCTCCGCTTTCCGGCATGGGCACAGCCTTCTCGTCTTCGCTGTTCGGTCTTTCCGGCTCGCTGATTCTCGGCTTCCTCGACCTTCAGGCGGGCCGCGCGCAAAACCGCTTCTATACGGAACTGGAAAACTGGCTTTCTTCAGTCACCGATCTCGGTTCCGATATCGGTGCCGACCAGAACGGAGGCACGGAAGAAATCCGCGTTCTGGCCGACCGGTTGCAGAACCTGCATGGCGGCGACGCATCCACGCAGCGCACCACGGCAGCGCTGGCCAATCTTGCCGAAGGCATACAGGGCCTCGTCAAGAACATGCGCAACGAGCAGCAGATCATGCGCGACTGGGTGGAAAAACAGGCGGACGAGCAGAAGGCTATCCGCCAGACGCTTGATCGTCTCACCAAGGCCATCGGCGAGCGCTCGCACGACCGCAAATCCGATCGCACGGACAAGGCGGAGTAAGCAGCCATGTCCCTCGCCCGCAACCGCCGCTCCCAGAGGCATGTCGATTACTGGCCGGGCTTCGTCGATGCCCTGACGACACTACTGCTCGCAATCATGTTCCTGCTTACCGTCTTCGTGCTGGCGCAATTCCTGCTCAGCCGCGAGGTGAACAACAAGGATAGCGTTCTCGCACGACTCAATAGCCAGATACAGGAACTGACACAGCTTCTGTCGCTGGAGCGCAGCAATTCGCAGGACATGCAGGACACCATCGCCAATCTGCAGGCTTCGCTGTCCAGCACGGAAAGCGAGCGTTCACGTCTGCAAAGCCTTTTGAACGAAGGCAGCGGCGCAGGTGCTGCCGCTGAAAAGCGCGCTGGCGAACTGTCCGAAAGCCTTGATGCCGAAAAGCAGGTCAGCGCCCGCGCACTCAGTCAGGTGGAACTGCTGAACCAGCAGATTTCAGCCCTTCGCCGCCAGATCGCAGCACTTGAAGATGCGCTCAACGCTTCAGAAAGCCGCGATCGCGAATCGAACGCCAAGATCGCCGATCTCGGTCGCCGCCTGAATGTCGCATTGGCGCAGCGTGTGCAGGAGCTGAACCGCTATCGTTCCGACTTCTTCGGACGCCTGCGTGAAATCCTGTCGGACAAGGAGAATATCCGTATCGTCGGTGACCGTTTCGTCTTCCAGTCGGAAGTTCTTTTTCCGACAGGCTCGGCGGACATTAATCCTGCCGGTCAGGACGAGATGAAGAAACTTGCCGACGCGGTGATCCAGCTCAATCAGGAAATCCCGGATGACATCAACTGGGTACTCCGTGTCGACGGTCACACGGATAATGTGCCTCTGACTGGCACGGGACGCTTCCGCGACAACTGGGAGCTTTCGTCAGCCCGCGCAACCGCAGTGGTCAAATTCCTGATCGCCAATGGCGTCCCCGCCAATAGGCTCGTTGCAGCAGGTTTCGGGGAATATCAACCGCTCGACGCCTCCGACACAGCCGATGCCCGATCCAAGAACCGGCGCATCGAGCTGAAGCTGACCGAACGATAAGAAGAAATAACGGGGGCAACGCCCCCCGTTTCACTTCGCAGCGAAGGCTCCAGCACCTGCCTCGAATTGCAGCTTGGCGAGACGGGCATAGATGCCGCCCTTCTCGACAAGGCTTTGATGTGTGCCTTCTTCGACAATATGGCCATGGTCGAGCACCAGAATGCGGTCGGCCTTGAGCACGGTCGCAAGCCGGTGCGCGACGACAAGCGTCGTGCGATCAGCCATCAGACTGTCCAGGGCCTTTTGCACAAGCATCTCGCTTTCAGCATCAAGCGCCGATGTCGCTTCATCAAGAAGAAGGATGGGCGCAGCACGCAAGATTGCCCGCGCAATGGCGATGCGCTGGCGCTGGCCCCCTGAAAGCGTCACACCGCGTTCGCCGACTTCCGTGTCATAGCCCTTGTCGAGCGCCATGATGAAATCATGCGCAAGGGCTGCCTTTGCCGCTGCCACAATCTCCTCGTCGCTCGCTCCGGGTCTACCGAAGGCGATGTTTTCGCGCACGCTGGTGGCGAAAATCGCCACATCCTGCGGCACGGTTGAGATGCGCGCCCGAACGGCCTGCGGGTCAGCATCAGGCAAAGCCACGCCGTCGATCAGGATCTTGCCTGACTGCGGATCGTAATAGCGCATGACGAGCGCGAAGATCGTGCTCTTGCCTGCACCCGAGGGACCGACAAACGCAACAGTCTCGCCGGGC
The DNA here is from genome assembly GCF_024701725.1 of Ochrobactrum sp. XJ1. Lineage (NCBI taxonomy): Bacteria > Pseudomonadati > Pseudomonadota > Alphaproteobacteria > Hyphomicrobiales > Brucellaceae > Ochrobactrum > Ochrobactrum sp. XJ1. The sequence goes on along the minus strand of NZ_VDGD01000011.1, from coordinate 167,676 downwards.
TTCACGGTGAAGCTGACGCCATTGAGCGACGGTGCATCCGGACGCGTCGGATAGGAGAAATGCACGGAATCGAACACGACCTCACCGCGTGGCGGCACCGGCATGGCAACAGGTTTCAAAGGCGCGGCAATACCCGGCTGCTCGTCCAGAATTTCGACAAGCCGCTCCGTAGCCCCTGCTGCCTGCGCCAGTTCCCCACCCACTTCCGACAAGGCCCCGAAGGAGCTGCCTGCGAACACGGCATAAAGCACGAATTGACCGAGCGTACCGGCAGACATCGTGCCGGCCAGCACATCACGCGAACCGAACCAGAGCACCGCAACAATGCTGGAGAAGATCAGGAAAATGGCAAAGGCCGTCAGGATCGCACGCGCCTGAATGGAGGAACGCGCCGCCTGAAAGGCTTTTTCTACCGCGCTGCCAAAACGCCCGACCACCATATTCTCGTTGGTGAAGGCCTGCAGCGTGCGCATCGCGCCGATCTGTTCGCTGGCATAGGCATTGGCCTTCGCCAGCATGTCCTGCGTCATACGGGAACGGCGACGCACAGAGCGTCCGAAGGCGATCAGGGGCACAACGATGATCGGGATGGCAGCAATGACCAGCGCAGAAAGCTTCGGGCTGGTCACGACCATCATCGCCAGCGCGCCGACACCCAGAATCATGTTGCGCAGCGCGACAGAGGCCGTAGCGCCCACCACCGACTTGATCTGCGTCGTGTCGGACGACAGGCGCGAAACGATTTCACCCGACTGTGACCGGTCGAAGAATTCCGGCGAAAGCGCCGTCACATGCGAAAAGACCGCATTGCGCAAATCCGCGACCACTCGCTCGCCGAGCGAGATCACGAAGAAATAGCGCAGGCCCGATGCCAGCGCGAGAATGAGCGCCAGCAACACGAGCATGCCGAAGTAATTATTAACGAAGATCGCATTCGATCCCGTAAAGCCATGGTCGATCATACGACGCAGCGCGACGGGCACGGCAAGGGTCGTTACAGCGGCCAGCACCAGCGAAAAGAGCGCGCCTGCAACCAGGACCTTATAGGGTGCCAGAAACGGCAAAACTCTCTTCAGCGGCTTCAGCGTGCGGCGTTTGCGGCCATCTTCTGCAGTCAATTCGTGATTCATATCAATTTCAGTATCCCGGTCGGCCATTCTTGTGTTTGCGCCCTTGTTATTGCCGTGCGCCTGATGTATAGGCTCGCCAACCCTTTTGGAAGCCGTTGCCTGTAGGTAATGGGTCTTCATATCTGCCATTGGGCGAAAGTGCCGCAGTTTCGATAGTCAAGGCTGCGCTTTTCACCCCAGACTTTCAGGATTGAGAAGATGAAAGCCAATATCCATCCCGACTACCACACCATCAAGGTCGTGATGACCGATGGCACCGAATACATGACCCGTTCGACCTGGGGCAAAGAAGGCGATACGATGAACCTCGATATCGACCCGACCACCCATCCAGCCTGGACGGGCGGTTCGCAGACCCTGCTCGATCGCGGTGGTCGCGTTACGAAATTCAAGAACCGTTTCGGCAATCTCGGCATCTAATCCGATATTGCATCTGGTTGAAAAGCCCCGCCTCGGCGGGGTTTTTTTATGCCTGAATTTCATTCATCAGGGCACAAAAAAACTCCCGGATAACCGGGAGTTTTGCATCATTGTTGTGAGCACGAGAAATCAGGCGCTCAGCTTTTCCATCACTTCGTCGCTGACTTCGAAGTTCGTGTAGACGTTCTGCACGTCGTCATCGTCTTCGAGCACGTTGAGAAGCTTGAGAACCGAACGCGCCTTTTCCTCGTCCAGCTCGGTATTGGTCTGCGGCTTCCAGATCGTCTTGATCGATTCGGCTTCACCGAGAGCAGCTTCCAGAGCCTTCGACACTTCGCCGATATCTTCGAACGCACAGATGATGACGTGTTCTTCTTCACCGGACTGCACATCGTCAGCACCGGCTTCGATGGCCGCTTCCATAACCTTGTCGGCGTCGCCGACGGAGGACTTGTAGACGATTTCGCCAACACGGTCGAACATGAAGGACACCGAACCGGTTTCGCCCAGCGCACCGCCCGACTTCGTGAAGGCTGCACGCACATTCGATGCCGTGCGGTTACGATTGTCCGTCAGTGCTTCCACGATAACCGATACGCCGCCGGGGCCACGGCCCTCGTAGCGCACTTCATCATAATTCTCGCCGTCATTACCGGCAGCCTTCTTGATGGCGCGCTCGATATTGTCCTTCGGCATGGACTGCGCCTTGGCGTTCTGGATCGCCAGACGCAGGCGCGGGTTCATCGTCGGGTCAGGCAGACCCTGCTTGGCAGCGACGGTGATTTCGCGTCCGAGCTTGGAAAACATTTTCGACCGCACCGCATCCTGACGACCCTTGCGGTGCATGATATTCTTAAACTGTGAATGGCCGGCCATGGCACCCCTGTTCTGTTTAAAATGCTGTGCACGGAGAAAGCGTCACGCATGAAACAGAGATCAAGCAGAGAAGGGCCGCAGGTTGGGCCACAGTGCTTTCCGTGCAGAATGGCGGCGTTATAAGGAATTCAGGCCCATTCGTCCAGCAAAAGCGCCGCTGTCCCCCGAATCTCTGTCAACAAAAGCAATATTGCTCGACCCGTCAGGCAAAGCGGATTATCTATAAATTCATGATTCAGCCCGCCCAGAACACCCCCAGCGAAACCATCGCAGCCCGTATCAGCCGCATTCTCGCCGACCGCATCATCGCCGGTGAGATCGAGCCCGGCACGAAACTGCGACAGGATCACATTGCCGAAGAGTTCGAAACCAGCCATGTGCCGGTGCGCGAAGCATTCCGGCGACTGGAGGCTCAGGGACTTGCTGTTTCCGAGCCTCGGCGTGGCGTTCGGGTTGCATCGTTCGACATCGGCGAAATCAGGGAAGTGGCGGAAATGCGGACCGCTCTGGAAGTCCTGGCGCTACGCCATGCCGCGCCCCATATCACGCAGGCAACGCTCGATGCCGCAGAGCAGGCCACGCTGGAAGGCGACAAGTCACGCGATGTCAGAAGCTGGGAAGACGCCAACCGCCGTTTCCACCGGCTCATCCTCGAACCGTGCAAGATGCCGCGCCTGCTTGCGGCTATCGATGATCTTCACGCTGCCAGCGCCCGGTTTCTCTTCGCCACCTGGCGGTCGGAGTGGGAAACCCGCACCGACCACGACCATCGTGCCATATTGCGGGCGCTGCGCCAGAACGATGTCGAGAGCGCAGTCACTATCCTCGCCCGGCATGTGCAATGGATCGGGCACCGTCCGGTCAAGACCGCATCGGGCAAGACGCGCGATTCGTTTGCGATTGTCGGCTGATCAGGCGATTGCACAGATAAGCATCTTATTTTCGGCGTCCCCATTCCAGGCTGTAGTGACGGATTATTCGCACAGATTTTCATCTGCACGACCGGGTCTCTGCGCGACTCCCACAGCAACACGCCATGCTGCCTGTTCCGCCTCTTGCGTTTATCGTCAGGAGCTTTAAGAAGATATAGATCGAATCTCAATTTTATCTATAATTTGAGGAAGCCATGACGACCATCACCCAGACGCGCCCATCCTTCAGCCCGCTCAATCTGGAATCCCGTTCCCCTGCAATGCGCCTTGCAGCCGTTGCGCTTGGCACGCTGGTTCTCGCCGTCTCGTCGCAGATCGAAGTTCCGATGATTCCGGTCCCGATCACACTGCAGACCCTGATCGTTCCGCTGATCGGCGCGCTTTATGGCTGGCGTCTTGGCATGGCCACGGTTCTGGCCTGGCTCGGCGAAGCCATGCTCGGACTTCCGGTCCTTGCAGGCGGCGCTGGTGGTCTTCCGCATTTCGCAGGCCCGACCGCAGGCTATCTCGTTTCCTTCCCGATCATCGCGGCGCTGACCGGCTATCTGGCCGAACGCGGCTGGAACGGTAACCGCGTCGGCCTCGCCTTCGTTTCGTTCCTTGCCGCCAATGTGGTCTGCCTTGCTCTTGGCGCAGCCTGGCTGTCCAGCATCATTGGCGTTGAAAAGGCCGTTGCCTTCGGCGTGACGCCGTTCCTCGTCGGCGCCCTCATCAAGTCGGCTCTCGGCGCTGCGATCCTCAAGGCCATCGCCCGCGACGGCAAGGCCTGATCTGCCAGGTGACAGTACGCCTGCGCGGCCATCATCTCCTGTGCATGCTGACTTATGTCGGCAAAGGCTACAGCCCGGCTTTCGTCGAAAACTACGACAGGATTGCCGGGCGGCTCAGCAAAGGTGAAGAGATTTTTCTGGTCGATGGCCCTGACGACATTTGTGCGCCCCTGCTCTGCGGGGGCGATTGCCATTGTTACGAAGCGAGTGTTCGCGAGCGCGACCGGCTGGCATTGGAGGCCGTAGGCGAACTTCTCGGCCAGACGCTTTCCACGCAGAACCGTCTCGGGCTCGACGCAGAGCGGCTTGCCGTAATGCGCGGCGCTTTTGCAGAAGGCACGTTACGCAAAGCCTGCGAGCGTTGCGAATGGTCGAACCTCTGCACGAGAATTGCCACAACAGACCAGTTTCACGGCGTTAAAATAACAAGGCCACCCGCCTCAGGATGAGACGGGTGGCCTTGTTGTATCTGGCTTTTACTGTTGGCTTTTGCGCTTTCGCCGCGCCAGCATGTTGAGCGCTTCGACCAGCGCTGAGAAGCCCATAGCAGCGTAGATATAGCCCTTCGGCACGTGGAAGCCGAAACCATCGGCAATCAGCGTCATGCCGATCATCAGCAGGAAGCCCAGCGCCAGCATGACGATGGTTGGGTTCGCCGCGATGAACCGCGAAAGCGGATCGGCTGCAAGCAGCATGACAGTAACGGCTGCGACCACGGCAATGACCATAATGGCGATCTCGTCGGTCATGCCGACGGCGGTGATGATCGAATCGACCGAGAAAACCAGATCAAGGATCAGGATCTGCACGATGGCGGCACCCATGGTGAGCTGGGCCACCTTGCCGCCGATGTTCTCCTTGCCATCATCGGGATCGACCGTGTGGTGAATTTCCTTGGTCGCCTTCCAGACAAGAAACAGGCCACCGGCAATCAGGATGATGTCACGCCAGGAGAAGCCATGGCCGAACGCCTCGAAGATCGGATCCTTGAGCTGGACGATGATCGAGATCGTGAAAAGAAGCGCCAGGCGCAGGATGAGCGCCGCGCCAATGCCGATGCGGCGGGCGCGCGCCTGCTGCGAGGCGGGCAGCTTGTTGGTAAGGATCGAGATGAAGATCAGATTGTCGATACCGAGGACGACTTCCATCGTCACCAGCGTAACCAGCGCGGCCCAGCCGGCGGGGGTCGAAAGAAATCCCAGATACTCGGCAAAAAAATCCATTGAGTTGCGTCCCCTTGCAAAAAAACTCGTTGCAAGGAGATAGTAGTCTGGAAAATCCATTCAACTGGCAGAAAGCTGCCAGATTAAAATAGCGGCCTAGTTATAGATAACATCATACTTCAAGCTAAAATAAGACGTTATCGCCAGAATGCCGGAATGGTTTCCTCCAGATGCGCACCGATGCGCAAGGGAGCGGCCTTTTCTGCAAGCCCCGTGCGATCCGAAATCTCTATGCCCACACCGCAGACGGTAGCCGGACCATTCGCCGCTTCGAACCGTCCTTTGGGCACTTTCGACAGGAAGCGGTTGAGTGGTTCCTCCTTATCCATGCCCAGTGAGGAATCATAATCACCGCACATGCCTGCATCAGACATATAGGCTGTGCCATTGCGCAATATCTGGCAGTCGGCGGTCGGGACATGCGTGTGAGTCCCGACAACAGCGCTGGCGCGACCATCGACAAAATGACCGAAACACTGCTTTTCGCTCGTCGCTTCAGCATGGAAATCGAAGAAGACGGCATCGGCCTGCTCGCCAAGCGGGCAGGCTTCCAGAATTTTCTCGGCGGCGATGAACGGATCATCGAGATCGGGATGCATGAACACCCGGCCCATGACGTTTGACACGAGAACGCGGGCGCCATTTTTGGCGATATAAAGCCCCTCACCTTTTCCGGCTGTGCCTTTCGGGAAGTTTGCCGGGCGCAGAAAGCGGTCTTCGCGCTTGGAAAAATCCAGCGCCTCGCGCTGATCCCACACGTGGTTGCCGGTCGTGACAACGTCGGCGCCAGCACGGATGGTATCGTGGAAAATCTCTTCCGTAATGCCAAAACCGCCTGCGGCGTTCTCGCCGTTGACGATTACGAAGTCCAGCTTCAGATCGGAAATCAGCCCCGGCAGTTTTTCATATACTGCGGTGCGGCCCGACCGGCCCACCATATCACCAAGAAAAAGCAATCTCATGAGAATGCCTTATAAACTTGCGCCAAGCGAACGCAAGCAGATCAGGGCATTTTGCAGTCAGGCGGAATTGCCTGACCTCGCATAAATGCAGAAGAAAAAACTAATGTATGTCTCCCAAAAGCGCGAACCGGTTTTGGGAGACATACATGAAAACAAAATCTAGAGCGGCAGCTCGGTTCCAACCGGGCGCAAGCCGCTCTCGGTCAGGATCTGGTTGAGCGCGATATCATGCGGCTCATTTGGCACATGCTCGACTTCCTGGCAGTCGAAAGCCATGCCGATCAAAAGCGGCTGCAGACCGCGTTCGGTGAACCGCGCCAGCGCGCGGTCGTAGTGTCCTGCACCATAGCCAAGTCGATGCCCACGTTGATCAAAGCCTGCAAGCGGCATCAACAGGATCGCAGGATCGACAATCGGCGCATCTGCTCCCGGCCCCATCGTGCCGAAACCAGTCTGACGCAATCTGGCATCAGGCAGATATTCACGAAAGGCAATCGTTTCCTTGTCCAGAACAACGGGGAGGCAAAGCCGGGCACCCTTGGCGCGAAGCGCCGATAATAATGGGCGTGGGTCGATTTCGGAACGGATCGGCCAATAACCAGCAATCAAGGTGCCTTTGGGAACGTCAATTGCAGCTTCACCTTTTTTGGCTGCCGCCAGCGAAGCCTCGTAATGAAAACGCGGATCAAGCGCATCACGGACCGCCAGAACCTTGCGTCTAAGCTCCTGCTTTTCCAGACCGGGGCTGCGCTCCGTTGCTGCCATTCCAAGCCACTCCCTGCTGCCGTCTTTCACCATGCAGTGGAACCGCAAAGAGCCAATCCGTCAAGTGATCCCGCCCGCGCCATACGCGATCTTCTCCGAGCGGTCACGAATGACCTTCAAAACAACGCCGTGGAAGTCATTGAGGAACAGTTTGCCCCACAGGTCACAGTAAAAATCGATCGGCGTGGCGATCTGATAATGGGTCGTCAGCGTGAGACGTGTGTGACCATTCGTGAGAGGCTCAAGACGATAATCACCCTGCGCAAGCTTCAGATAGGTGCTGTCGACCTTGATATGCGCTTCCACCTCGGGCGGTATGGAGCCAGGGCCGAAGCGGAAATCCCACGCCAGAAGCCGATTTTCTTCCCATTGCGTGACGATTTCCTGAAAATTGACGCCGTGCGTCCACTGCAAGTCGCGTACCGCTCCAACACCAGTACCGTTCAGCCTTGCACCCACGGGCTGCGGCACGCCAAGAACGCCATGGCTGAATGTCCACGACAGTTCGTCCGGGCGCACATTGCGGATTTCAACCGTCTGCTGCCAGACGACTTCCGGAGGCGCTACGATCTCGATCACCGTGGTTACAGCGCCATCATGCGGGGTGTAGGACATCTGAAGTTCGGCTGGCAGAACGAGCAGCGGCAGCGCAATCACCAGCGTCGTGGTGCGACGCGAACGAAATTGCCGGATGATCCACAAGGTCACCGTCGAACCGAGCGCCGAGAACACCATGAAAAACGGAGCGGCCATGGCCACGCAAATTCCTGCTTCATGGAAAAAGACCATGCTGGTAACGACAAGCCCGGCGATGATAGCCCATCCCATACGGACATGCCGCCACAGGCTTTTTTGCGCACGCGGGTCGGAAAGGCTCGAAGCAAGGCTGGCAACAGCCATCGGTAACAGCATCAGGCCCGCAATGACGGGCATCGCATCCGCATATTGGCCCGACCAGATCATGACATAAAGCAGAAGGCCGTAGACGAATGCGATGGGTACCGCGACGGCCAGTCTTTCCGATGAATCGGGCGATGCTGTTTCAGGAGATTTCATCAAGATGCGCAAATCGTTGGAGCATTGCGCATGTTTACGAACAAATTGTCCGTTAGATCAAGCTCATAGCTATCCTGCGACAGCCAGAGGAAAAGAAAGCGGCGACCACGACGACCGATGGTAGTGATTGATCCCGGGAACCTACAAAGTAGGTGGGCGCCATATGCGAAAGCCCGCAAGCCTTCACAGGGACAGCTCCCTTAGAGATCAATAAGGCCCCGGGGATGCTGTTACACCTGTCGGGAAGCGCAGTTCGCCAAGGCCCAATATAGTACCTGCCCGATGGGAACGCCAGTGGCTTACACCGGCTTAACAGGAAAACTTTTCAGAAAAATCTGGACGAAGTTCAGCTGTTCCGTGGCGCAATGCGCGAAGCCACCTGCTCGATGCGCGACGCCACATCCGACAGCATGCCTGTCAAGGCAGCATCGTTGCTATCAGCGCGACCAAGCGCTTCATCACGTGCACGGCGCAGCGTTTCAACTTCGCTTTCCAGACCGTTGATACGTTTCTGCATCTCGGCCATCTCGTCCATCACCATGATCCCGGCCATGACGGTCAGGCGCAGATCGCCTATCTCCCCGAAGGACGTTTTGAGATGCGTGACATATTGATCGAAACGGTCGGCAAGCCCGGACAGATGTTCTTCCTGTCCTTCGTCGCAGGCCATGCGGTAGGCCTTGCCATCAATGGTAACGGTTACGGTCGCTATGGTAGCCTCCTATCGGTCCAGAACGGCGCGGATTGTCTCCATCGCAGTCACAAGGCGGCGTGAAACCTCGCGATTAGCAGCTTCCAGCCGCTCGGCGCGCGCTTCCGACTGATCGAGTTCCTGGGCGAGACGGCTGCGATCCGCATTCATACGCTGCACCTCCTCCTCGGCCTCGGCGAAGTCGCCTTCTTTGTCCAGCCGCAGATCGACCGCTTGTTCAAGCGTATTGAGTGCCTTTTCCAGCCGTTCCAAGACTTGCCTGAGGGTCGTTTCGGGTGCCATCCATATCCTTTCCAATGCCAATTCGCGGGCCAACTTATGGGGATCGAATCGCGCCTGCGGGACGGGCATCTTTGAAAAGATTGTAATAATCACCCGCCCGATAAGCAACAAATGAGGGGCACATCTAAACGTTCATGCACCGTTATCGGTGCAAAAACGGCTTTTCGGTGATTGTTCTACAGCTTTCCACACAACTCAATCGATTAGTCGCGGACAGTTTATTGCCCAAAAGTCATCGGTTTATTGACTCCTTATACGCAGGTGCTATGTGTCCCGATGCCTTCTGGAGCGTGATCCCGAAACGCATGAAGCCGTTTTGGACACGGATCGTGCTCAGGCAAAAGGCATCGCCGCAACCCCGTTAACCCCTCCCAAGGAAAGACGGCTGAGACCATGACCAATTCCGACAAACAAAACCAGATGGCCAACGCGATCCGCTTCCTCTCTATGGACGCGGTAGAGAAAGCCAATTCGGGCCATCCCGGCCTGCCGATGGGTGCAGCCGATATAGCGACGACGCTTTATACCCGTTTTCTCTCGCACGACCCGCAGAACCCGCACTGGCCGGATCGCGACCGTTTCGTGCTCTCCGCAGGCCACGGCTCGATGCTGCTCTATTCGCTGCTCTATCTTTCGGGCTACGAAGACATCACCATCGACGAGATCAAGAATTTCCGTCAGCTCGGTTCGCGCACCGCAGGCCATCCGGAATATGGTCACGCCGCCGGTATCGAGACGACGACCGGCCCGCTCGGACAGGGCATCGCCAATGCCGTCGGCATGGCACTTTCCGAACGTATCCTCAATGCACAGTTCGGCGACAGCCTCGTCAACCATTACACCTATGTGATTGCCGGTGACGGCTGCCTCATGGAAGGCATCAGCCAGGAAGCCATCGCGCTTGCCGGTCATCTGAAGCTGAACAAGCTGATCGTGTTCTGGGATGACAACAACATCTCGATCGACGGCCCGGTCACGCTTTCCGACAATACCAATCAGCCAGCCCGTTTTGCCGCTTCCGGCTGGAACACCATGGCTGTTGATGGTCACGATCAGGATGCGATTGCCAAGGCAATCGAACTGGCCAAGGTTTCCGACAAGCCGACGCTCATCGCCTGCAAGACGACCATCGGCTTCGGCGCACCAAACAAGGCTGGCACCAACAAGGTGCATGGCTCGCCGCTCGGTGCTGAAGAAATCGCTGCAACCCGCAAGGCGCTCGGCTGGAGTGCTGAACCCTTCGTCGTTCCGGCAGAAGTGCTGGACGGCTGGCGCGTTGCCGGTCTGAATGCCGCCAGGAAGCGTCAGGAATGGGAAAAGCGCTTTGCTGCCGTCGACGCGGACACCCGCGCTGAATTCGAGCGCCGGATGCGTGGCGACCTGCCTTCCAACTTCGATGCAACCATCATCGAATACAAGAAGAAGCTGTCCGCAGACAAGCCGAAGGTCGCAACCCGCAAGTCTTCGGAAATGGCACTGGAAGTCATCAATGGTGTCGTGCCGGAAACCATCGGCGGCTCCGCCGATCTCACCGGTTCGAACAACACCAAGACGAGCCAGACCAAGGCCATAACGCCGGAAGACTACGGCCAGCGTTACGTCCATTACGGTATCCGTGAGCACGGCATGGCAGCAGCCATGAACGGCATGACGCTGCATGGCGGGCTGATCCCTTACGGCGGCACCTTCCTGACCTTCTCGGATTATTGCCGTCCGGCCATGCGCCTTTCCTCGCTGATGGGCATCCGCGTCGTTTACGTGATGACGCATGACTCCATCGGTCTTGGTGAAGACGGCCCGACCCACCAGCCGGTAGAACAGCTTGCCGCCTTGCGCGCCATTCCGAACCATAATGTGTTCCGTCCTGCCGACGCTGTCGAAGCGGCTGAATGCTGGCAGATTGCCCTGCAATCGAAGAAGACGCCATCGACGATGGCTCTCACTCGCCAGAACCTGCCAACGGTTCGTACCGAGCATCGCGACGAAAACCTTTCGGCTTTCGGCGCCTATGAACTTGCTGCGGCAAGCAAGGATGCCAAGGTGACGATCTTCGCGACCGGTTCGGAAGTGGAAATCGCACTCAAGGCCCGCGACCTGCTGGAAAGCAAAGGCATTGCCACCCGTGTCGTTTCGGTTCCTTGCTTCGAGCTTTTCGAACAGCAGAGCGATGCCTACAAGACCGCGACCATCGGCAATGCGCCGGTCAAGGTGGCGATCGAAGCGGCAATCTCACTCGGCTGGGAACGCTTCATCGGCGAGAACGGCATATTCATCGGCATGAAGGGCTTCGGCGCTTCGGGCGAGATCAACGATCTTTACAAGCATTTCGGCATCACGGCAGAACATGCCGCCGAAGCTGCGGAGAAGAAGCTCAACGCCGCATGATTTTAAGAACGCCGGCGTCGTAAAAACGCCGGCGTTTGAGTTTCCATTCCAGTCCGGCCGGACGAATCCTGTTCGATTTGTCCGTTCCGACGGAGTTTTGAAGCACTGCATGTGCAGTACCCTATCGGGAGATTAAGAGAAAATGGCAGTTCGCGTCGCAATTAACGGTTTTGGCCGCATCGGCCGCAACATCCTTCGCGCCATCGTCGAGTCGGGCCGCACCGATATTCAGGTCGTGGCTATCAACGACCTCGGCCCGGTCGAAACCAACGCACATCTTCTGCGTTATGACAGCGTTCATGGCCGTTTCCCCAAGGAAGTTAAGGTTGCAGGCGACACCATCGACGTCGGCTACGGCCCGATCAAGGTTCATGCCGTTCGCAACCCGGCTGAACTGCCGTGGAAGGAAGAAGGCGTCGACATCGCTCTGGAATGCACCGGCATCTTCACCTCGCGCGACAAGGCAGCACTTCATCTTGAAGCTGGTGCAAAGCGCGTCATCGTTTCGGCTCCTGCCGACGGCGCGGACCTGACTGTCGTCTATGGCGTCAACCATGACAAGCTGACCAAGGACCATCTGGTCATTTCGAACGCTTCGTGCACCACCAACTGCCTTGCACCGGTGGCTCAGGTTCTCAACGATGCTATCGGCATCGAAAAGGGCTTCATGACCACGATCCACTCCTACACGGGCGACCAGCCGACGCTGGACACCATGCATAAGGATCTCTACCGCGCGCGCGCAGCAGCTCTTTCGATGATCCCAACCTCGACGGGCGCAGCCAAGGCTGTCGGCCTCGTTCTGCCGGAACTGAAGGGCAAGCTCGACGGCGTTGCCATCCGCGTTCCGACCCCGAACGTCTCGGTCGTCGACCTGACCTTCATCGCCAAGCGCGCAACGACCGTCGATGAAGTCAACAACGCGATCCGTGAAGCCGCCAATGGCCGCCTCAAGGGTATCCTCGGCTACACAGATGAGCCACTCGTCTCGCACGACTTCAACCACGACTCCCATTCCTCGGTCTTCCACACGGACCAGACCAAGGTCATGGAAGGCACCATGGTGCGCATCCTGTCGTGGTACGACAATGAGTGGGGCTTCTCCAGCCGCATGGGCGATACCGCTGTCGCCTTTGGCAAGCTGATCTAAGCCTCCGACCATGTTTCGCGCCCTTCTCCCCACCGTTGCGCGCTGGCGTCCGCTGGAAGGAGAAGGGCTCGAACATCTCAATATCGGCCCCGCCGGCCGCACGATCCGTGCTGAAAGCGTGGTGATTGGCGACCGCGGAGACAATCCCTACGGCGTGCGCTACAGCATCGACTGCAACAGCGTCTGGCATGTCCTCCATTTCCTGATCGAAACTACAGCCGGGCACCGGCTGGAGCTTGTTTCCGACGGCGACGGTCGCTGGAGCACGATGGCTGGCGATGCATTGCCCGAGTTCGATGGCTGCATCGATATCGATCTGGCAGGAACGCCCTTCACCAACACGCTGCCCATCCGCCGCCTTGGCCTCACACCGGAAAGCGGCACCGTTCAGCTCGACATGCTTTACGTGCCGTTCGACAGTTTCCGTCCGCTGCGCGACCAGCAGCGTTATACCTGCCTTGAGGAAGGGCGGCGCTATCGCTACGAGGCTGCCGACCGCACCTTCACCGCCGAATTGCCCGTCGACGAGGACGGGCTTGTCACCGATTATCCAACCCTTTTCCGGCGCCTGCCTGTTTGAGCTCTCCTGCTCCACCGGCACCCGAAAGACAGTTCTGGGAGAAAGATCATGAGTTTCCGCACTCTCGACGATGCCGACGTCAAGTCCAAGCGCGTACTGGTCCGCGTTGACCTCAACGTGCCGATGGCAAATGGCGAAGTCACCGACCTGACCCGTATCGAGCGTATCGTTCCAACCATTGCCGAGCTTTCCAGGAAAGGCGCAAAGGTAATTCTGCTCGCTCATTTCGGTCGCCCCAAGGGCGTTGCTTCGGACGAAAATTCGCTGAAGCATGTCGTGAAGCCGCTCTCCAAGGTGCTTGGACACGGTGTCCATTTTGCCGAAGACTGCATCGGCGAGCACGCCAAGGCCGCCGTTGATGCACTGAAGGACGGCGATGTCCTGCTTCTGGAAAACACCCGTTTCCACAAGGGCGAGGAAAAGAACGATCCGGAATTCGTCGCGGCTCTGGCAGCCAATGGCGATCTTTATGTGAACGACGCGTTTTCGGCTGCCCACCGCGCCCATGCTTCGACCGAAGGCCTCGCACACGTCCTGCCCGCCTATGCGGGTCGCGGCATGCAGGCCGAGCTTGAAGCGCTGGAAAAGGGCCTTGGCAATCCGGCTCGTCCGGTTGTCGCCATCGTCGGTGGCGCAAAGGTTTCGACCAAGCTCGACCTCTTGTCCAACCTGATCGAAAAGGTTGATGCGCTCGTTATCGGCGGCGGCATGGCCAATACTTTCCTGGCAGCACAGGGACACGATGTCGGCAAATCGCTCTGCGAGCATGAGCTGGCCCACACCGCCCGCGAAATCATGGCCAAGGCCGAAACCACCAAATGCGCGATCATCCTTCCGGTCGATGCTGTCGTGGGCTGGCACTTTGCAGCCGACACGCCGAACAAGACCTATGGAGTCGATGCAGTTCCAAGCGACGGCATGATTCTCGATGCCGGAGCACTCTCGACCGATCTGATCGCCTCGGCCATCGATGATGCGGCCACGCTTGTCTGGAACGGTCCGCTCGGTGCGTTCGAACTGCGTCCGTTCGACACCGCGACGGTCAAGACCGCAAAACACGTCGCCGCCCGCACCAAGGCTGGCAAGCTGGTTTCGGTCGGCGGCGGCGGCGATACGGTCGCAGCCCTCAATCATGCTGGCGTGGCCGACGACTTCACCTATATCTCGACCGCAGGCGGCGCCTTCCTCGAATGGATGGAAGGCAAGCCCCTCCCCGGCGTTGATGTGCTGAAGAAGTAGAGCATTTCCAGCAAAAGCGTGAAGCGGTTTGCACGGAAGAATGTATGAGAACAAATAAAGCCCCGGAAATCCGGGGCTTTTCTTCATGCTTTGGGGGTCAACTTCAGGAGACGTCCCGGATTGTCATCCTCGATCAGCCAGATGGCCCCGTCGGGACCGACAGCCACATCGCGGATACGGTTTTCCATTTCAAAGCGCTCGGCTTCGTCCGCCTTGCCATCCTTGTCGATCACGACACGCACCAGCGACATGACCGAAAGCCCTCCGATCAAAGCCGAACCGCGCCATTCGGGGAACATGTCTCCCTCGTAAAAGGCAAGCCCGGCCGGAGCGATAACCGGCGTCCAGTACACCAATGGCGGCTCGAATTCCGGACGTGTGCTATGGCGCGGGATCGGTCTGCCGCTATAATTGTCGCCATTGGAAACAACAGGCCAGCCATAATTAAGACCGGGCTTGATGAGATTGAACTCGTCACCGCCACGCGGGCCCATCTCGTGCTCCCAGAGCTTTCCATCGGGGCCGAAGGCCAGTCCGTACGGGTTGCGATGGCCGGTTGACCAGGTCAATGCCCGTACACCTCCCGCATCCGCGTGCGGATTATCCTTCGGCACGGAACCATCGAGATTCATGCGGAGAATTTTCCCCATGGGAGCCTCATCGTCCTGCGCGGTTGCAGGCAACATGCGGTCGCCGACGGAAAGGAACAGATGTTTGCCGTCCGGCGCAAATGCAATAATGCCGCCCGGCTGTCCGCCGCGAGCCGCCGCATCCTGTTTCCAGATCGTGGTCTTGTCCTGTAGCGCTGCTTTGCCGTCACCTTCATCCAGCATAGCGCGCACCAGAACGACACTGCTGCCGTTCTTCGCCGGTTCGTTATAGGAGAAGTAGACTGCCTTACCCTTTTCGAAATCCGGGGCAGGCGCAATATCGAGCAGGCCGTTCTGGCCACTGAATGCCACTTCCGGCACACCATCGACAGCAGTTTTGTCACCCGATTGCGTGACGATGAAAATCTTGCCGCCCTTCTCCGTCAATAAAAGTCTGCCATCGGGCAGAAAGGCGATAGCCCAGGGCGTATCGAATTCGGCAACCGACGTTGCAGTAAACGGAGCACGTGCTTCGGCCTTCCTGCCACCGGCATTGATACTCTCAGCCGAAACATCCAGCACCGGCAGGGCAACCATTGATGCTGCCAGAACAAACGGCAGGCTCAAAACGGCGCGTCGCATATCTCCTCCTCAAATCTGGACAATGGAAAACAGGCGAGGTTTTTCTCACTGGTTTCTTACATGGGGGTTGAGAGGCGGATATCAAAACGAGTTTCGGGAAAAACCTGAGATAACCAATCTGACCGCTCGTAAGATAACTTGTCTCATCTAAACCGTTTGAAAAATCTTTCAAACGTTTCAATGACTTGCGCTCTTCATAGTTTTAACCAACACTCCCTCATCGCTTTGATAGAAGGAGCATTGCATATGACTGAACGTCTTGAGGATATTGCGATTGCACTGGTGGCGGCAGGAAAAGGCATTCTCGCTGCCGACGAAAGTTCGGGCACCATCAAGAAGCGCTTTGACACAATCCATCTCGCATCGACGGAAGACACGCGCCGCGACTATCGCGAGATGCTGTTCCGCTCGGACGAAGCGATGAAGAACTATATTTCGGGCGTCATTCTCTATGACGAAACCATAAGACAGAAGGCCAAGGACGGTACACCGCTTGTCGAAATCATCCGAAGGGCGGGGTCGATTCCGGGCATCAAGGTCGATGCGGGTGCGAAGCCGCTAGCGGGCTTCGAAGGTGAAACGATCACAGAGGGGCTGGACGGTCTGCGCGAACGGCTCAATGAATATTACGCACTTGGCGCCCGTTTCGCCAAATGGCGCGCAGTGATCTCAATTTCCGATGGCCTGCCCAGCTGGGGGGCGGTGAAACAGAATGCACGAGCGCTCGCCCGCTATGCAGCGCTTTGCCAGGAAGCAAACATCGTCCCTATCGTTGAGCCGGAAGTATTGATGGACGGCCAGCCGGGCGATCACACCATCGACCGTTGTTATGACGTGACGGAATGGGTTCTCAAGACGGTGTTTACGGAACTTTACGATGCTCGCGTTCGGCTGGAAGGCATGATCCTGAAGCCGAATATGATCATCGACGGCAAAAAGGCACGCAAGGCTTCCGTCGAGGAAGTGGCGGAGAAAACTGTCCGCTGTTTCCGCAACACGGTTCCGGCAGCAGTGCCCGGTATTGCTTTCCTTTCCGGCGGTCAGACCGGTGAGGAAGCGACCGCCCACCTTTCTGCGATGAATGCGAGCTTCGACATGCCGTGGAAAATGACTTTCTCCTATGGCCGTGCCCTGCAGGCGGCAGCGCTGGACGCCTGGGGCGGTAAGGATGAAAACATCGCTGCCGGTCAGCGGGCTTTTGCCCATCGAGCAAAGATGAACGGTCTGGCTGCCACCGGCGGCTGGAAAAAAGATCTAGAGAAAGCAGCCTGATTTACTACTGAATAGCAAAGAGCCCGGTTTACAACCGGGCCTTTGTTGTCGGAATCAAGTTCCGCGAATTGCATCTAGCTGTTTCAATGCATTACGATTCCTCGCCGCATCCGCCAATTCGAGACTGACAACGCGGCGACCAACTGGCCATAAAGAGATGGCAGCCAGTTTAAATGCCTGAAGACCGAATGGAATACCAATGATCGTCAGGCAATTGAAAATGCCCGCAATGATGTAGCCAAAGAAAAGGGTAATGCCGAACGTAAATGCCCAAAGAATATTAAAGATAAAGCCAATAGTGCCTGTTGCAGCAGTCGTGGCGGAAAGTTCCTTACCATCCAACTCCCGTACATGAACTACGGTCTTTCCAAATGGAAAAGCTGACATCTTGGCCATCTCAAGCGCAGCACGTGTAAGTGGCAGTCCGACAATGGAGATTGCAAAAACAACCGCCCCCATAAGCCAGACCAGCGCCAGTATAGCGCCACCGAATACAAACCAGATAACGTTGCCGACAAAACGCATTTCATAATCCCCGCTCTAAATGCAGTCTCACTAACTGGTGCTATGACAAATAAAAGCGGGCGCAACAATTCCCCAAAATCGGGTCGAAATTATTAGCTATTAAATTTAATCAAACATCACGGAGATGGAATCCGACTGCCAGTGCCATGGCAAATATTGCGAACGCTGCGATCTTCCAGAAATCGCCGCGCTGCTTCAGGCCCGGCAGGCCAAGCGGTTTGATGATGTGCAGTCCCATCAGAAGAACAAGCAGCACAGGTAGGATTTTGGTCACAAATCACCTCTCTGCCTCCTTGTGACGCAGACAGGCCGTCGCTGCAAGATGCGTGCAACAGACACAACCCTTTTACCGACAAGGTTCCATCTTCATCTTAAGTTTCATGGACGAGCCGCCGCCGGGCGGCGTAAACTGCATGCGGAGGTGATGAAAAGCGCATGGAGGAGATAGACCAAAACAGGTCGATCTTGCGCTTTCATCAGCAGACTAATCAGGAAGCGACAACCGCCCGACGGGTGGCGTTGCGCGTGCTTCTGGGAGGAAGAGCATGACTTCAAAATATGCCGAAACCTATGCCGCATGGCAGGCCGATCCTGAACGCTTCTGGGCTGAAGCGGCGCAGGCAATCGACTGGTTCAAGCCATGGGACCAGGTTTTTGCGGGCGACGAAGGTGTCTATGGACGTTGGTTCAAGGGTGCGCAGTGCAACACCTGCTATAATGCGCTCGACCGCCATGTCGCCAAAGGGCGCGGTGAACAGGTTGCGCTCATCTATGAAAGCCCTGTCACCGGCAAGGTGCGCAAATTCACTTATCGCGAACTGCTGGAAGAAGTGGAAGCGCTGTCCGCCGTCATGCTCGACAATGGTGTATCGAAAGGCAACCGCGTTCTGATCTATATGCCGATGGTTCCCGAAGCGGCTGTCGCCATGCTGGCATCGGCCCGTATCGGTGCCGTCCATTCCGTCGTCTTCGGCGGATTTGCCGCCACTGAACTCGCAACCCGTATTGACGACGCCAAGCCAGTGATGATCATCGCCGGTTCCTGCGGTATCGAGCCTACCCGTATCGTGCCCTATCAGGCCATGCTCGATAAGGCGATTTCACTTGCGCAGCACAAAGTCGATCATTGCATCATATTGCAGCGCGAGCAGCACCGGCACGAACCGGTAGCAGGACGTGACATCGACTATCGCGAGGCCGTTGATGCCGCGCGCGGTCGTCATGTTCCCTGCACGCCGGTTGATGCTACCGACCCGCTTTACGTACTCTACACATCCGGCACGACCGGCGAGCCGAAAGGCGTCGTGCGCGACAATGGCGGACACATGGTGGCGCTTGACTGGTCCATGAAGAATGTCTTCGGCGTGGAACCGGGACAAGTATGGTGGGCCGCATCCGATGTGGGTTGGGTGGTTGGCCATTCCTACATCGTTTATGCCCCGTTGATCCATGGCGCGACCAGCATCCTGTTCGAAGGCAAGCCTATCGGCACACCCGATGCTGGCACCTACTGGCGCATCATCGCCGAACATGGCGTTGAAGTGATGTTCACCGCACCAACGGCGCTGCGTGCAATCAAGAAAGACGACGCGGACGGCAATTTCGTACGTCACTACGACCTTTCAAAGTTCCGCGCCCTTTATCTCGCTGGCGAACGCGCCGATCCCGACACGATCCACTGGGCAGAAAATCTGCTGGGCTGCCCGGTGATCGATCACTGGTGGCAGACGGAAAGCGGCTGGCCGATGGTCGCCAATCCGCTCGGCCTCGGTCTTCTCGAAACCAAATACGGCTCACCCGCTGTCTGTCTTCCGGGTTACGATATCCGCGTGCTGGACGATGAAGGCCACGAGGTCGAGCGCGGCCAGCTCGGGAATGTTCTCATCAAGCTGCCCCTGCCGCCCGGTTGCCTGCCAACACTCTGGAACGCCGATGAGCGTTTCCGCAAAGCCTATCTGAACGAGTTCCCCGGCTACTATAAAACCGCCGATGCCGGCTACATGGATGTAGATGGCTATCTCTACATCATGAGCCGCACTGACGACATCATCAATGTCGCTGGCCATCGCCTGTCGACCGGGGCGATGGAGGAGGTACTCTCCAGCCATCCCGATGTTGCCGAATGTGCGGTGCTTGGTATTTCCGACCCGGTTAAAGGTCAGGTGCCTTGCGGCTTCCTCGTGCTGAAATCCAACATCGACCGCGATCCGCAAGAGGTCGAGAAGGAATGCGTCAGCATGGTGCGTGACGTCATCGGACCCGTTGCAGCCTTCCGGCTGGCGCTGACCGTAAAGCGTCTGCCCAAGACGCGGTCCGGCAAGATTCTACGGTCAACCATTCAGAAGATTGCCGACGGCGAAGAATGGAAGATGCCGGCCACAATTGACGATCCGGCTATTCTGGACGAAATCAGCACCGTTCTGCGCGAGCGTCACACCGGTCTCGCCTTCGCCTGATCTTAACCGTCCCGACTATTGACCGGCGGTTTCCGCCGGTCCACTCTCCATGCAAATTGGAGATCGATCATGCAATTAGAAGGCAAGGTGGCAATTGTCACCGGCGCTGCCCGCGGTATTGGCTATGCCATAGCAAAGCGCTTCCTGATGGATGGCGCAAGCGTAGTCCTGTCCGATATCGACAACGCCGCCGCCATGCGCGCAGCCAAGGATCTGGAGCAATTCGGCCCGGTTCGCCATATGGCGGCGGATGTGGGGGATAAGCTCGATGTCCACAATCTCCTGACCTTCACCATCACCAATCTGGGTGAGGTTGATATTCTCGTCAACAACGCGGGTATCGTGCATCAGGCGGATTTCCTTGACCTCAAGGAAGAGGATTTTGACCGTGTCATGCGTGTCAATCTCAAAGGCGCGTTTCTGTGCGGACAGGCCGTGGCAAAACGCATGGTGGAGCGAGTCGAATCGGGCGGTGATCCAGGCACGATCATCAACATGTCATCTGTCAACGCAATCTTCGGTCTACCGGAACAGCTTGCCTATTCCGTTTCCAAGGGCGGATTGAACCAGCTGACACGTACCATGGCAGTAGCGCTCGCCCGTTGGGGGATTCGCGTCAATGCCATCGGCCCCGGCTCCATCGAGACCGACATGCTTTCCGCCGTAAACACAGACGCCGATGCCCGCAACAGGATTTTATCAAGAACACCACTCGGTCGCATAGGCCAAGCCTCTGAAATTGCTTCGATAGCGTCGTTTCTGGCATCGCGGGATGCGAGCTATGTAACAGGCCAGACCATCTATGCGGATGGTGGACGCCTGCCCCTCAGCTATACAGCAGCACCACGCTATAAGGCATGATGTTGCGGCTTCGCTATATTAGGAAGATAATGAAATAAGGATTTGCTCCTGACAGAAAGCTGTCAGGAGGGGTGTGCGATACTGCGTATCCAAGGATGAGGGAGATTTCACCATGGCACTCGCAATCGCACCATTGATCGCAGTTTTGAAGGAATACAGGCGCAGGCATGATGAACGCCGTCGTTTCATTCGCACCGAGCGTGTGATCGACGGACTGCCGAAAGACCTGCGCAAGGATCTGGGCTGGCCGGATCGCTATCTGGAACAGCGTAACACCAAATACTGCAACGGAGAATAGAACGGAATGCGCCGTGCAGACCGCCTTTTCCAGATTGTTCAGCACCTGCGCGGTGGCAGGCTCGTCACCGCGCGCCAGCTGGCCGAGCGGCTGGAAGTCTCCGAACGCACCATCTATCGCGATATTTCCGATCTGCAGTCGACTGGCGTCCCCATCGATGGCGAAGCCGGTGTCGGCTATATTCTGCGGCAGGGCTTCGAACTCCCGCCGCTTATGTTCACGCGCGATGAAATCGTCGCTCTGGTTGCCGGGGCGCGCCTCATCCGCGCCTGGGGCGGCGTTTCCATGGCGCGTGGTGCAGAAGAGGCTCTGGTGAAGATCGAAGCTGTTCTGCCCAAGGAAGAACGCGCGCGCATCACGAGCACCCAGATACATGCGCCAACTGCCCGCATCAGCATGGACGAACGCCGCATCATCGACGCGGTGGAACGCGCCGTCGATCAGGGCAATGTACTCAATATCCGCTATCGAGATCTGGAATCGCGCGAAAGCGAGCGTGATATTCGCCCGCTTGGTCTGTGGTTCTGGGGTAAGGTCTGGACGGTTATCGGCTGGTGCGAATTGCGCAATGCTTTCCGCACATTCCGGACCGACCGTATCGTTGAGGCCAGCGACGCAGGCCGCCTCTTCCGGGCCGAACGCGGCAAAACGCTGGGCGATTTCTACCGCCTCATGGAACTGAGCGAATATAACGCTTTTAAAGACTGATCATTGCCTTCCAAGCCCAAGATGACCGCTAAGCCGTTTTGGGACTGGCTCTTCTACCGCTTTCCGAGCAGAATGAATTGTATGAACTTTCAAATGAGTTCGGTTCTGAAGCGATCTGGCTAACGTTGACGGTCGACAGATATGGCAAAATGCCCGTTCGGTTGATCTTTGAACCCGCGTCCTTGCTGCTGTTTCTACCGGTGTCACACTCAGAATATGTGGAACGGCTCTGCTTCGCACGCCGATATGCTTGAAGCAGATCGACGCGCGAAACTAGAGAGGAATTTTTGAACCCGGCTTATTTCGTCAGAGCGGCAATGCGATCAAGAGCGCTTCCAAAACCTTTGAGCGAGACCTTGAAAGCGACTGGCTGGCTGGGTTCAAGTGCGGTGGCAGTGATATTGAGATTAGCTGCCGTCTTGAGCTTACCGACTTGCTTGGCATCGAAAGAAAGTGGCGCCAGACAACCCTGCGGCAGGCAGGTCGAGAAGGTGAGCGCCGGTGCTTCTCCCTCGTCGATCTTCAATGTGGCGCCCTTCGCCAGATTCAATCCAAACGGCATCAAAAGCACGCCTTCAACCTTGCCGCCAGCGACATTGCGCAGTTCGACCGTCAGGACACGCTGGCCAGTCTGGGAGGAGTTCTGCATCTGGTTCATGATGCAGTTTGTGCTCTCTTTCTGCGCCTGGCAGGAGATGGACCAGTCCTGATAGGTTTCTGTGAGGGTGCTGGCGCCTCCGGGTAACGGCGCTGCGGAAGCTGTTGCCGTGAGAGCCAAGAATGCGGCGGCGGAGAAGAACGAATAACGATAGTTCATAGAAATGCCTTTGTGAAAATATTGTTTTGATGCGCCCCTGTAATGAATGCCAGGGACACTTGATTGTTTTCATCGCATACAGACGATGGTGGAAGTTCCATGCGACTGGCGAATGGGTTAGGGCGCGTTTCGATTTGATCGATTCAGATCGACACTTTGTTTATTTTAAAGCGCATCTTGTCCGAAAGCCGCTTCACACTTTTCGAGATACGCTCTAATTGACAGTAGCTTTCGTTTGCCCACGCAGTTGCTCAATCTGGGCTGTGATCTTGCTCAAATCCTCGTTGAGGAAGTCCTGCTCACGCTGGCGCAGCCATTGGTCCAGTTCCGGCTTGGTCGCTTGAGACGGCGCATTAGCGGCATTCAGCAGAAGAAGCGGAAAGGTTTCCTTGAGGAACTTTTCCCGGGCGCCACCCTTCTTTTCATCTATGGCGCAAACCATCGAGATCGCCGCATTGGCTATCGCCTCGGTTGCTTGCAGACGCGCTGCAAGGTTCAGAATCAATTGATGAAGGTGTTCAATATCGGTCATGGTTTTATCCTGACTGGCTGGTGTTGAATTCAAGTATGGAAATCAATCCGCGGCCCCGCGCAACCTTGTCCGTTGCGATGATCACGCTCTCAATACAGGGCACCCCGTACTACGCGATGCTAACGATGCCGGCCGTGCTGATGCCTGCGAACTACAGCAAAGCTTTCAGCGTAGGCAACTGTCCAGAAATATCCTCGATCAGAGGGGCAAATGCCGGCAGTACAAATCTTGGATATGGTCAGGCGCGTGCCAGGCCGCCACCTCAGATCGACGAACGGCTCGGACCGGATAAGGTCATCTCCCGCGTCAACAAAGGTCGCCATCGGTCTTTCCTTTCTGGCATTCAAAGTGAGGCTCCCAGTCCTCCATTGGAGTTTCGGGAGCCTCAGATTGCAGAGCTCGTAGCCCAAGCCTGGGTCTTACCACTTCAACTTGAAGCCGACGGTTGCCTTAAGAGCATAGCTGTCAGCGAAGTGATTGAGCGAGGTGTTGATCGAGCCCTCACCATAGACGGCGTATTTCTGGTCCGCCCATGCATAGGTGCCACCGGCGCCGATGCCTGCCCAGGTCTTGTCATTGTCGGTGTCGATATCAACACCGGCCACGTTGATACGCATTCCGCCAAGGAAGGACTGGTAAAGGTTGGCGACACCATAGACCGAGGTGTTGACCATGAGGCCGTCTTCACCCGTCCAGTCGTTGCGGTAGTTTGCAGCAAGGCCAAGACGCGCCGTCAGGCTGTTTGAATTGTCGAGGCCGACCCGGTTGCCCATAATGTCCTGGAAAGCGTCCGCATCCAGCGACGACCACATCAGCTGCGCCTGCGGCGTCAGCGACCAATGATCATCAATGGCGACACGCTGGCCTGCTTCCACACTCATGGCATAACCGAAAGCCTTCGCGCCGGTAGCCAGTGCCGAATTCATGTCATCGGAAGACAGGTCATTATCGAACCAGGTAAGCTGGCCCTGCGTGTCTACATAGAAGCCATTGTTGCCATACCAGGTCGCTGTTGCACCAAGGCTCCAGGCCCGCGTGTCGGTATAGCCGTCACCGAAGAACGAGCTGGTATTGCCATGGGCCGTACCGTACTGCCCGGTGATGCCAGCAACCAGTTTTCCGTTGTCATCCTCGTAGAACTGACCGTCAACGCCTGCCTGCATGATGAAGGTATTGATGTCCTGCTTCATGCCGGTGACGCTTTGCGGTTCAAGCCGGTTATGCGCTCCTTCGATACGCGCCCAGATGCCATTTCCGTCGACCATGGCGCCGTTCGTCTGGCCGTCGCCATTCTCGCCCGTCCAGTACCGGTTGCCCACACGTTCCTGCAAGGTCGGCAACTTGTTCAAGGCCTGCATGTTCTGGCCGTACCCCTGATAGACCGGCACGCCAGCGCCATAACGGGGACCATTGTTGTCTGGGTTGTTTGGTTCCGTATCACCATAACGGCTCACGAGATACCAGTTGCCATCCTTGTTACCGCTGCCCGATCCTTGCTGCAGCGTATAGGCATAGGCGCCAGCCCAGATAGCCTTCTTGTTATCCTTGGTTGTGTAATCGCTGACAAGCGAGAAGGTACCATTAGACTGCCCGGCGACATCGACAACTTCGATACCGTTAACCGTCTGGCCACCAAGCCCACCACGATTGACCACTTGCAGATTGGTAGTGCCTGAGGTGTCACCAGCAACCTTCAATCTATCGGTCTTGGAGTTGTCGTCACCAAGCACCGTGTTGATGACGAGGGTGCCATTGGAGCCGGTGTAGTTACCAGCTACCGTCAAAGTGGTTCCGGCTGTCATGTCACTCAGAGTAACAGTGCCACCATTGTCGAGGGAGACCACAGTCGTATCGTACCCGCCAATATCCAGCGTCCCGTTGCGCGTCGTCGTATAGGCCGATGCCGAACTGAATGCACCTTGGCTTCCCTGCGCCAGCGTCCCCTGCTTGACAAGCGTTGCACCGGTATACTGGTTGGAACCAGTGAGCGTCAGGTCAGCCGCACCGGATTTGGTGAAGCTGCCAGTGCCGGACAATACGCCGCTATAGGTCGAGTCCGTAGCTTCATTGACGGTGAAGGTTCCTGAGCCAATGTTGACCGCTCCGGCCCCACTGAGACCGCCAACCGTGTTGCTGGTACTTCCGAGATCTACTTTGCCATTATCCCCGACAGTCAGGACCCCGGTGCCGAAAGCATTGTCACTGCCCGCCTTTACGGTACCGCTGTTGACCGTCAGCCCGCCGCTGAAGCTGTTGTTTCCGCTCAACGTCAGAATTGTATTCGCACCGTCCTGAGTGACCTTGCCGCCGCCGGCAATATTTCCGGCGAAATTGTAGTCACTCCCCTGCTTGAAGGACAACGTTCCCTCTCCGTTAACATCATTGGCAACTGTCACGTCACCTTTTATGTCACCCGAATTGGTTCCGTCACCAAGCTGGAGCACACCGTTGCTGACGGTTGTTCCGCCGGTATAGGTGTTCTGTCCGGTAAGGATCAGTTTGCCGAGTTCGGTTTTATCGAGACCCTGGTTGCCGGTGAGCACAGAGCCGATGGTTGCAGTCATCGCGACACCATCGACGGTTCCATCGCCAACCGCAATGATCGGCGCTCCCGTCGTGCTCGTCAGGTTGAGAGAGCCGCCATTAATCACATAACCATCGACAACGAAGCGCATACCGGCCGTGTTAACCTGTCCAGCAGTGTCATCGACAGTGACATTACCCTTTTTGCCACCGAAGAAAGCGAATGAGCCATCATCGAAAGGCGCAAGCACACTGGCCTTATCGTCGGACCAGTTTTTATTGGTCGCGCTCCAGGTACCATCACCTCCGACAATGTTACCACTTTCGATATCGGCGATAGTCCCTTCCCCGTTCCAGTACTGAACCTTTGCGCCATAGGTGTTCACGATATAGACTGAGCCAGTATAGGCGGTCACGACCGACATACGGTCCTTCGCCGCCTGTCCACCCGGTACGGTACCGAACGAAAGGCCATCATCCGTCAGGGTGCCATCATAGGTGAACAGTTTGTAGGTCCCTGGACCGAAACCACCAGTATTGACCACATCGAGGGTGCCATCCATCGTCAGATTGCCATCCACATGGAAAGCAGCCTGCTGGGACACGCTGCCCCACTGGACGCTGGTTGTGCTATTGGCGGCGAGAGTCAGGTCACCTCCGATAGTCAGTGTCTGCCCGCCTTTACCGTAGAGCGTTCCGCTTGCCACATCGACATTGCCATCGATCTTGCCAGCACCGCCAACTCCGGCTGTGCTGTTGACGAGATTGACATTGCCGCCCAGTTCACTGTCGACCTGCAGATAGCCGTTGTTGACAGACGCAATTCCGGTAGCGGCACTTGCGTCACCATTGATGATCAGCTTGCCGCTTCCGTCCTTGGTCCAATCCGTAGTTCCGGTCATCTTACCGGCCAATGTCAGGTCTGCATCATTCTGGAATGTCGCTGCAGCGTCATCCAGAACCACATCACGGCTCATCGTAAACTGCGCGGTATTCTGCAATGTGCCATTCTTGATTGTCAGAGAACCGCTTTTATTACCCATATTCGCGTCAGCAGAAACCGCCAGCGTTCCGCTGTTGATTGTGGTGCCACCGCTATAGGTGTTGGTGCCTTTCAATGTCAGCGTGTCACTGCCGGACTGTTCGACATCACCAAAACCGCTAATCGTTCCCGAAAAAATCGGATTATCCGACATGTTGAAGACAAGCGTGCCCTTGTTGCTTGCATCCGCACCGGTATCGACATTGCCCTGGATTTTGCCGCTTGTCCCACCATTGCCAAGCTGAAGCGTACCACCGGCTATGGTCGTACCGCCAGCATAAGTGTTGTCCTTGGCCAGAACCAGTGTTCCAGCCCCGCTCTTCGTCAGACCACCAGTACCGGAAACGGCACTGTTGACAGTCGTGTCATTGGCCGTGTCATCGGTTTCGATCGTACCGTTACCTGCGCCGAGAGCAATGGCGCGGGTACTGGAAAAGCCCTGGCTGTACTTGAGCGTCCCGCCATCAATAGTAACCTGACCACTGACATCGCCGAGGTTGTTTTCAGCACTAACCGAAAGCGTTCCCGCCGTGATCGATGTACCGCCGCTGTAGGTATTAGCCTGGTTAAGAACAGTTTCGCCCGTGCCTTTTTGCGCAAACTGACCGGCGCCTGAGATCACGCCACCGAAGGTGAATGTTCCAGTCTTGTTGACTGCAAATGTTGCCTTGTCCGGTCCATTTGCATCGACGGAAACACCCCCAACCGTGTCTATAGTGCCACCGTTGCCGAGCTCCAGCGAGCCCTGTAAAACATCTGTTCCACCGCTATAGGTGTTGGCACCCGTCAGTACCAGAGTGCCATAGTCGGTTTTCTGCAAGCCTTCGGTACCAGCAATCGGCGCTGCAATCGTGGCCGTCATGGTCTTGCCGGCTTCGGTTGCATCCCCTACACGAATGATGGGTTTGTCAGGCGACGGAGCGTTCGGGTCGTGAGCAAGTGTGATAGGATTTGTGCCGGTAAGGCTATACCCATCCACCTGGAACTGCATACCGGAGGCCTGAATACCTGCATCGACAGCTACTGTTCCCGGCGTGTCACCGAAAATGGCAAACTCGTAGTTATTCCAGGTGCCTGTAATATCTGAATCGGTTGCATCATGCCAACTGATATCCGTCTGGTTCCATGTTCCGTTGCCACCTTTCCAGGTATTCAGCACGGCACCAGCTGCATTCATAATGTTTATCTGCTTGTTGTCGTCGTCATAAACAATATGGGCATCGGATGACTGGCCACCGGGAACAGTGCCTATCGTCAGCCCTGTGCCAGTTTTGGTATATCCATTCTGATAATCGAACAGGCGATAAGACCCAGGACCGAAACCGCCAAAATCCTCGATATCGACGGTACTGCCGTTCAAGGCAAGCGCACCTTGAACATTGAACAGACCGTTGCTGTTGCTGTTGGGAGCTCCGTAGGCAACTGCTATCGTGCTGCCTGCCTGCATGGTCAGACCACCACCGAAGGTCAGTGTCGCACCGTCCTGCCCCTTCAGCGTTCCCGCCACTGTGGTATTGCCACCGATCGTGCCGCTGCCGGCAAGAGTTCCACCCGTTGCGACAGTAACTGTCGATGCTGCGCTGCCAAGGGTGCCGTTCACATAGAGACTTCCAGCGGTAACATTCGTTGTCCCTTCGAAACCACTGCTGTCACCTGTAAGCGTCGATGAGCCCGCACCTTTCTGCTCGAGCACGCCGTTACCGCTTAAGACATTGCTGAAATCAATATTGGTATTGGCGGCGGCGTCGAAAGCGAGCGTGCCGTTGTTCGTTACATCACCTGCGAGAGCACCATTTGTGGTTCCGTCGCCAATCTGCAACGTTCCGCCATTATCAATGGTCGTACCGCCGTCGAGGTTTACGGAACCTGTCAGAACTGTCGTTCCTACACCAGCCTGCTCCAGTTTCCCGCTTCCAGAGATATCACCTCCATAGGTCAGTGTATCGCGGTTGAAGATCAGAGTACCGCTATTTTCGATATTGCCAGCAATAGTACCACTCAGACCGTCATCGCTGCCGATCTGCAATGTTCCCTGCGCAATGGATGTTCCACCACTATAGGTATTGGTTCCCGAAAGCGTAAGCTTGCCTGCGCCGATTTTGGTCAGTCCGCCCGTACCGGTAATGTTGCCCGACAGCTCTGGACTGGTCAGCAAGGTGTCGATTGTGCCACCCCCGGCCTGGAGGGTAACATCGCGATCCGACTTGAAACCGCTGCCAGTGATCTGAAGCTCGCCACCATTGAAGGAGAGTTTGCTCGATGCATCGCCCAGATTGTCATCGCTGCCAACCTGCAGCACACCGTCATTTATAGATGTATTGCCCTTATAGGTGTTGACGCTGTCAAGTACCAGCGTGCCTTCACCCGTCTTCGTGAGGCCGCCATCGCCGCTGATCACCTTGCTGATCGTCGATGTTCCCTCATCGGCCTGGATCGTCGCATCCCCGTTCAGCGTGAAAGCGCGGTCCATTGTAACACTGTTCGCAAGATCAAGCGTGGTGCCGCCAGCCATGGTGACAGAACCGCTCGCCGCACCAAGATTGGCATCGGCACTGATCTGCAGAATACCGTCGTTGATCGTCGTGCCGCCAGCATAGGTGTTGGTCCCGGACAGCGTAAGCGTGCCGCTACCTGTCTTCGTCAGACCACCGGTACCGGAGACAACAGCAGCAAGCGTGTTGCTGTTTGTTCCGGTGTCGATCGTACCACCGGCATTGAGAGTAACAGCATGGCTGAACGCGAAGGAATCCGTTAACTGGAGGGTCGCATTATTGGCAATCGTCAGCCCACCGGTGCCCAGATTGTCATCTTCGCTGATGGCAAGCGTGCCGGCTGTGATCGAGGTGCCGCCACTATAGGCGTTTTGACCGGAAAGGGTGATGGTGGTACCCGTTCCCGATTGAACGACCGAACCCGTTCCGGAAATGACTCCCGCAAACTCTTGATCTGCACCGCTGCTAAATTCGAGAGTGCCATCATTTTTGACATCCCCCGTTATCCAGCCAGCACCGCTGAGACGGAACGTACCCGCCTTGATGAAGGTGTTGCCGCTGTAGGAATTGCCGGCATTTGTCAGAACGAGTGTTCCAGAGCCATCTTTAATCAGTTCGCCAGCGCCGGAGATGATACCATCAAGTGTGCCGGTATTGCCCTGGGTGTCGATCACTCCTCCCGCTTCGTTGATCGTCATGGCTCTTGCAGTCGCAACGTCAGCGGACAACTGTAGTGTTCCACCGTTGAAAGTGACCGTCCCACTGACTGCACCAAGATTTGCATCTTTGCTGATCTGGACGATACCGCCGTCAAGGAACGTACCCTTATAGGTATTGGTCCCTGCAAGAACGAGCGTGCCGGCGCCGGACTTGTGCAATTCGCCACCACCGACGACACCGTTCAGTGTGCTGGTACCCGCCATAGTATCAATGGTGGAGCCCGTTGTTCCCAGTGTAATGCCTCTGGCGCTCGTCACGCCCTGGCTGAACTGCAGTTCGGCTTCAGTTTCAATCTTGACGGCTCCCGTAGCTAGACCAAGATTGGCATCATCCGAAATCTGCAGGATACCCGCCTTGATGTCGGTTCCACCTTGATAGTCATTGGTTCCGCCAAGAACCAGAGTACCCGTTCCAGCCTTGTTCAAGGCGCCGGTTCCGGTCAGCTTTCCAGTGAGCGTATTGATGCCGTCATCAAAAACATCAATCGTGCTGTTGGCATTGGTGAGTTTGATGCCACGCGCGGTATCGAAGCTCTCATCCAGACGCAGGGTCGCATCACCGATGATAATGCTGTTGCTGACATCCTGGCCAAAGTTCGCATCTTCAAAAACCGCCAGCGTACCGCCATCAATTTCGGTATCGCCGGTATAAGTGTTGGTGCCGGTTAGAGTAAGTGTGCCGGAACCGGTCTTGGTAAGCTTGCCTCCGTCGATCACGCCCGAAATCGAATTGTCATTCCCTTTCGTATCAATTGTCGCCCCGGTGCCGTCAAGCGTCAGGTCGTGCGTCATGATGAAAGCATCACCAAACTGCAACGTCGCATCCTTGACATACAAATGACTATCGGGATTTCCCAGATTGCTATTATCGCTGATCTGCAAGGTGCCAGCATTCACATGCAAATTGCCGGTGAACGTATTGTCACCGCCTAGAACAAGTGTTCCCGTGCCCAACTTGTTGAATTGCCCGGTGCCGCCAATGACACCTGTGATCGTGTCGGTAAAAGTGCCTGTATTGATAGTGCCGCCAGAAGCGCCAATCGTATAACCTCGCGTCGATGACAGATTTGCGCCAAACTCGAGTGTGCCGCCATTGATATTGACGGCACCTGCAACATCACCCAGATTATTCTCGGCAGTAACGATCAGACTGCCGCCCAGAATATCCGTCCCACCGCTATAGGTGTTGGTTCCGGTGAGTGTGGTTGCTCCACTGCCTTGCTGCACCAGCTTTCCGCGACCAGAGATTGTATTGCCGAGCGTAAAACTGTTAGTATGATTGATCGCGAGGATGGCATCCTCGTCCTCGTCCGACTTTCCTATCTCGATGTCTCCGAGGACACTGCCGGTCGTTCCCGCATTTCCAAGCTGAAGCGTGCCAGCCTGAATGGTCGTCTGGCCCGTGTAATCATTATCTGCCGCGAGTATCAGAGTACCCAGATCGGTTTTTTCCATGCCATTTGTGCCGGAAAGAACAGATTCAATGGTAGCGACGGTGTTCCCCGTGACACCAGTGCCCACGCGGATGATCGGCGCATCAGTAGAGCCACTATCAAGCGTCAGCCCGTCCCCCGTGACTGTATAGTGGCTGGTTACAAATTGCATACCTGCCGTTGTAACAGCGCCGCTGACCGTTACCGTGCCCGCTTGACCGGAGAAGATAGCATAGTGAGCAGCGTTCCACCCAGAATGCAGGCCGCCATTTTCATTTGTCCAGTTTGTTGTCGCCGCGTCCCATGTACCATCGCCGCCGGTCAGCGATGCGCCACTGCTTACGACAGAACCATCCCAGTAACCAAGGTCCATTCCTGCAGAATTCGTAAGATGGATATCATTGGTATCGTAATTGAATGTAATATCTCCAGCCGCTACATCTTGCGGAAGAGTACCCACTTGCAATGTTCCGGTATATGTTCCGGTTACGCTGAACAACTTGTACTCGCCAGGACCGAAACCACCGAGAGAGCTGATATTCACGATATTGTCGTTCAAGGTGAGATTGCCGCCAACCGTGAACAGTGCAGCCGTACTCGTATCTGCTATGCCGTAGGACACATTCAGCACACCTCCCGAAGCAAGCGTGAGATTTTTTTGGAATGTAAGCTGTGATTCTTGCGTCCCTACAAGTATGCCGCCACTGTTGATCGTGGTATCGCCGCCGATGGTGCCCGTACCGCCAAGCGATGCACCGCTCGCAACCGTAACAGTTCCCGTACCGAGTTGCCCGTCAACGACAAGCCCACCGGCGCTCACCGTCGTGGCGCCAGAGAAGTCCGAATTGTCTCCGCTAACAGTAAGGTTACCCGTACCCTTCTTTTCCAGAATACCTGTGCCGCTCAGGACATGGGTGAAATCAATATTATTGCTGCGGTCGACAATCAATTTACTGTTGTTGACAATATCACCGTTAATGGAGCCGGTGCCACCGCCATTGCCAATCTGAAGCGTACCCGCCGAAATGGTCGTCTTACCCGAATAATCATTGTCGCCGGTGACTGTCAGCTTGCCCGCACCGCGTTTATCAAACGTACCCGAACCACTGATCTTATTGCCAAAGGAAAAATCATCCGAACGATCCACGACAAGCGCCGATTTGTTCAGGATGTCACCACTCAGACTTCCGCCCGTACTACCGGCACCGAGCTGCAGCGTACCGCTTTCAATCGTCGTTAGACCAGTAAAGGTGTTTGCACCCGTCAGAATGAGTGTGCCAGCACCGCTTTGCTTCAACGAACCTGTGCCGGTGATTGTGCCAGAGTACGTGTAGGAATCGGAACGATCGAACGCCAGAGTGCCGCTGTTGGTGACATTATCGGATATGGCGCCGGTTGCGGTGCCGTTGCCAACCTGCAGCACACCACGCTCAATCACAGTATTGCCGGTATAGGTGTTTGCACCAGTCAGAATTGTAGTGCCAGTGCCGCTTTGTTTCAGTGTACCGGAACCGCTGATCACTCCTGAGAATGTGCTTGAGTCGCTGCGGTTGAACGCCAGAGTTGCGTTGTTGACAACATTTCCCGTGATCGATCCAGCAGCCGCCCCGCTACCGAGCTGCAATGTACCTGCGGAAATTGTCGTGCCACCACTGTAAGTATTGGCGCCCGTCAGAACCAGCGTTCCGCTGCCCGTTTTGGTCAGCTTGCCTGCACCGCTTACAACACCGCTGAGCGTATCCGCATCGGCACCCGTATCGATCGTGCCGTTGTTGCTGGTGATGCTGAATGCGCGTGCGGATGTAATCGTACCTGCAAGGCTGAGCGTGCCGCCATCCAGTGTCACCTTGCCGGTTGTCGCACCAAGCTTGGCATCGCTGGCGACCTGCAGTGTGCCACCGCTGATGGTCGTCCCGCCGGAATAGCTGTTCGTACCGTCGAGAATGAGCGTACCGGTTCCACTCTTGACCACCGAGCCAGTACCACTGATGCTGCCGGAATAGGTCTTGTTGTCGCTGCGGTTAAAGTTCAATGCACCGTTGTTCGTGACCGCGTTGCTGGCAAGCCAGCCAGTCGTACCGCCATTGCCGACTTGCAGAGTGCCCGCGGAAATCGTTGTTGCGCCCGTATAGGTGCTATCGCCCGTAAGCGTCAGCGTTCCGGCACCCGATTTGGTGAGGGAGCCGCCGCCGCTGATCACGCCAGCATAAGCCAAATCATTGGAGCGATTGAAAACCACCGAACCGCTATTGGCTATATTGCTTGCTATCGAACCCGTTGTGCCACCACCGCCGATCTGCAACACGCCTGCGGTAACTGTCGTCAGCCCCGTCGCGCTGTCAGCGCCGGTCAGAATCATCGTGCCCGCGCCCGTCTTCGTCAGCTTGCCAGCGCCACTGATCACGCCTGAAAAAGTGCTGCTGCCAGTGACCGTTTCGATCGTGCCGCCGCCAGCGCCAAGCGTCACGGCGCGCGCATTGTCGAAGGCGGACGAAAGACGCAGCGTGCCGCCGTTGAAGTTCAGACCGCCAGAGACGGCGCCAAGATTACCATTCGAACCGGCAACCAGCGTGCCGCCATTGATACTCGTGCCACCCGTATATTGATTGGTTCCAGACAGAACCAATGTGCCAGCACCAATCTTGGTCAGAGCACCGCCCGCGCCAAGATTCTGGGCAACAGTGAAAGTATTGCCCGCTGCATTTATGTCCAGCGTACCACCGCCTGCACCCCATGTGATACCGCGAGCCGTTGAGGTATACGTCGTCCCGGTAATCTGAAGCGTACCGCCATTGAACGTCAGTCCACCTGTCGTCGCCCCGAGGGCGGAGTCGGTAACAACGGAGAGAACACCACCTTTTAAAGTCGTTCCGCCTGAATAGGTATTTGCTCCCGTCAGCGTGATCGTGCCAGTGCCGGCGCGCGTCAATCCACCTGTGCCGGAAATAATACCGCCGTAACTTGTCGACGCAGAACCGTCGATCGTGAGCATATTTGCGCCCAGAACGACTTTACCGGTTGTTCCCTCCAGCGAGCCTATCGAAAAATCGGTGGTACGCGTACTGCCGCTTATATCAAACGCACTGTTCGCTCCGTCAGTCTTGACCCGTGCACCGGCCGCCGTAGCCGCCCCGGTGAATGAAAGCGTGCCTGAAGCTTGAGCAAGCAGCCTGGTGTCTGTTGCCGCAGTGGTGCCTTTGAATTCGACCGCCCCATTATTGCCTGCAATCACCGTCCATGCATTGGCTCCGAGCGTGATGGCAGACGCGGTGGCGAAATTTATTCCGTCGAATGTAATTTTTGCGTCAGTGCCATATGTCCCGAATGCAGCCGAGTTATCACCCAAAATTGACATGGTTCCCGGCAGGGCAGTAGTGGTACTTCCGCCCGTGAATGTTTCGGTGGCACCATTTTCCACGAGAACACCATAAGCGGACGCCCCCGTCGTGGATATCGAAGTCGACGCGTC
The DNA here is from genome assembly GCF_024701725.1 of Ochrobactrum sp. XJ1. Taxonomy (NCBI): domain Bacteria; kingdom Pseudomonadati; phylum Pseudomonadota; class Alphaproteobacteria; order Hyphomicrobiales; family Brucellaceae; genus Ochrobactrum; species Ochrobactrum sp. XJ1. Next base: position 132,815 of record NZ_VDGD01000011.1, on the reverse strand, counting down.
CATCGTAACGCTTGAGCCAGCATCCTTGATCCAGATACCATGTCCATTACCGGACACAGTCGAGATAGTGACGTTTTTGAGAGTAATGCTGGCCCCAGAGTTAACCACGACTGCTTGTGCCCTAGCTGCCCCCGTCGCCTTTGTTTCAATCTGCGTTCCGGTGGCAGTGATTGAACTGCCTGCTCCGGTCGCATAAAGGCCAAAGCCGCTCGTGCCTTCCGTCGAAACGGTCGCGCTACCAATTGTAAGTTGCCCACCGCCGCTTACAGTGACACCTCTCTTGCCATCGGACTTAGCAGTAATCGTGACACCATCACCGATTGTTGCAGCTTTACCACCTGCAATAACCACAGCATCTGCCCCGGTAGCCGTAATCTTGGTAGTGGCACCGGTGATCGAAAGGGAGGAGCCCGCATTCTTGCCAGTATAATAGACTGCGGTTGCAGCACCTGTGGTGATAGTGCTGTCTTGAATTGTCAGCACCCCTTCTTCACCATAAGCACCATAGGCACCTGCTGTCGTGATAGAGCTGCCATTGGATAAAGTCAGGCTACCGGCATTATTCACACGGACACCGTAGGCTGTATTGCCAGTTGTACTGATGGTAACCTTATTTAAGTTGGCCACCCCCGCCGCCTGAGAAGACAGTACCCCTCCACCGCCCGTAGTACTTTGAGAATTGATCACAACATTCGTTAGATTTAGGGTACCGTTGTCTGCGAATCCAGCATAAGCATCCGCTCCAGAGACAGTAAATGTACCGCCAGTAACGATCGTCTTGCCTCCACTACGTGCGCCAGCAGCTGTACTTGATGAACCCGTCGTTATTACAGTGACGTCAGTGGCATTCAGAACGGAATTGGCCCCCCTTGCATACAAGCCCCAAGCGTCCACCCCGCCTGTCGTGATTTTGTTATTGCCAGGAGCAGTGATCGTAGTCCCATTATCAACTCGAAACCCATCGGCACCGTCAGCCGTCGTAGTAATGGTGTCACCGGCATTCAGGTTCGTATTCTTCACCCCAGTCGTATAGTCCGTCGCTGCCGCCCGATGGCTGCTTAACGCCAGACCGGATACGGAGAGCGCCAGGACCAGCGCCACCTGCGCCAAAAGACTGCCGCCACGCTCTACCCCGCTTCCCGCTACCCTGCCCGTCTGCCCCAAGGCAAAAGCGCGCCTCCAAGGGGTAAGTTCAATTCCGCGCATCGACATCTCGTTCCGAGCTTCCCGAGAAACGAGGGTCCGGGTGTTCTCGTCGCGGAATTTTCCAGCAAAGCAGCAATCGTTCATGCCGTAAGGCCCCTTGGCAAAGCGCGTTGCAACGCGCAAAAAAGACATCTCTAATCAACAATATAGTGAAACATCATTTTCCAGCTCATAATAAAAGTCGGAATCATGGTCACTATTTTTAAAATAATCCTGTTATTTCATCAAAGGATGCTAGCAGTCAATGCCTTAAAAAGCCGTTTAAGCTCTATTATATTTTACTTATACTTATAAAATATCTATTTATATTATAATTCTCTTTTATATTGCGCAGATGTTGGGGGGGGGCAGGGTGCGTGCGCCTGAAAATGCGAAGTGCTCATACCGGTATATCAACCACAGGCTGATTTCTTATCTTGATCCGATTAGAGCGCGTTTCGATCAGACTGGATCAGATCGGCGCTTTTCTTAACAAGGCGTGGCAGGACGCTCTGCTGATGCCTTGAAAAACTCGATTGCCACAACACCCATTGCCGGAAGCAAGGCCGCAGCTTGAGCCAACAAAAAAGCCCGGCTATGAAGCCGGGCTTTTTTGCATCTCGGTAAAACGGTTTCCCGTCCCGACTATTCTTCTTCTTCTTCGTCCGGCGTCGAGCTCTTGAGCGAAGAGAGCTTGGCGAAAACCTTGTCCGCGTCGAGCTCTTCTTCTGCAGGCTGTTCGTCACGATAGTCGAAATTCTCGGTCGCGGAGGCTGGCAGCAAAGTGCTATCCGATTCCGGTGTTGCCGGACGGTTGCGGGAGGCGCGTTCGACTTCGATGTCGAGATCGATCTGCGAGCAAAGGCCAAGCGTTACCGGGTCCATCGCCGTCAGATTTGCCGAGTTCCAGTGCGAACGATTGCGAATCTGTTCGATGGTCGACTTGGTCGTACCGATCAGACGTGAAACTTGGGCATCCTTCAGCTCGGGGTGATTGCGCACCAGCCAGAGAATCGCATTCGGGCGATCCTGACGCTTGGAAAGCGGCGTGTAACGCGGGCCCTTGCGCTTGGCTTCCGGCACGCGAACCTTCGGTTCGGAAAGCTTCAGGCGATAATATGGATCTTTTTCACCCTTCGCGATCTCTTCGCGCGAAATCTGACCCGTGATGACCGGGTCCAGACCCTTGATGCCCTGAGAGGCTTCACCGTCGGCAATAGCCTTCACTTCCAGCGGGTGCAGCTTGCAGAAAGCGGCAATCTGGTCAAAAGACAGCGCCGTATTATCGACAAGCCAAACGGCCGTTGCCTTCGGCATAAGAAGCTGGGTGGCCATTAGATATAATCCTTCTGTTCGTCCGCTCCGGTGGCGCGGGACGTGGGCAAAACCACAATTTCCGGGAAATCACGGCCTATATATCGTTTTTTTGTCGCCAGAGCAAGAATGGCTCTGAAGCTTAAGCGATATCGAGCACAATCTTGCCAATATGCCTTCCCTCCTCCATGCGTTCATGCGCACGCCAGGCATCTTTCAGCGAAAAGATCATGTCCATCACCGGCGCGACGCGTCGTTGCGCCAGAAGCGGCCAGACTTTTGTCTCCAGTTCCCGCGCAATGCCAGCCTTGAAGTCAACCGGTCGCGGACGCAGCGTGGAGCCGGTATGGGTCAGACGCTTGGTCATCAATATTGCGAAATTGGCCGTGGCCTTCGCGCCGTTGAGAAAAGCAATCTGCACGATGCGGCCATCCTCGGCTGCAGCCTTGTAATTGCGGTCAACATAATCGCCGCCGACCATATCGAGAATCACATTGGCGCCTTTGCCCCTGGTCACTTCCTTTACGACCTCGACAAAATCCTCTTGCCCGTAATTGATGGCGCGATCTGCTCCGAGTTTCAGGCAGGCTTCGCATTTTTCTTTCGAGCCCGCCGTTGCAATGACGGTCGCACCAAATGCCTTTGCAAGCTGGATAGCCGTCGTGCCGATACCGGACGAGCCGCCGTGAACCAGAAAAACCTCGCCCTTCCTCAGCCCGCCGCGCTCGAACACATTGTGCCAGACGGTGAAGAAAGTTTCAGGGATCGCCGCCGCTTCGATGTAGCCATAGCCGGCAGGCAAGGGCAGTGCGTTGGTTTCATGCGCGACGGCATATTCAGCGTAGCCGCCGCCCGCCAGCAGTGCGACCACCTGATCGCCGGTCTTGAACCGCTTGACCCCGCTGCCCATGGCAACAATGTCACCGGCAATCTCCAGTCCCGGAATATCCGATGCGCCGGGTGGCGGCGCATATTGTCCCTGTCGCTGCAGGACGTCCGGTCGGTTAACCCCGGCGGCGCGTACCCGCACCAGAATTTCACCTTCCTTGGGTTCAGGCACCGAGCGCTGAACGGGTCGAAGCATATGGGCTCCGCCCGGTTCGGAGATTTCGATAGCAGTCATCTGGGAAGGCAAGTCGGCCATCATATTCAAAACTCCATTCAGATTTCTGGCCCTACGCATCGTCGCAGAAATGCCGCACGGCGGATGCAAGACGTCACGTTAGGGAAATCGTCATCGATTTTCTCAAATATATATGCGACGATTCAAGGTGTTAAATCTTTTCTGAGCCATCATTGACCACGGAGGACGGCTATGAGCGGTTTCGATGAGGATGTGGTAAAGCCCCGCAACAGCGTGGCGCTAAGCGAAGAGGAGCTATCGCTGCTTTCGGTCATCGAGATCGACCAGCGCATAGCCCTGCTGCAATCCGAAATAGAGCGATTGAAGACAGAACGCCTCAAGAAGGGCGATAGCCGCGCTGCGGCAGAAGCATTGTTTCGATAGGAATGGGGTCGTCAACGGAAATGGATACCGGAGCACGCAGCCGGAACCATTTCCGGGCGACGCGCTTTAGGAACAACAATCATTGATCTCAGCGATCACTCATCAGCCTCAGCACTGACAATTCGGCTTCAGACTTCGGGAATAGAGTTTTGCGCATTTACATTCAGGTTCTGGCCCTCCTCTGCGGCACAGCCTTCCTTCTCATAGCTTCGGGACTTCACGGTCTTCTATTGCCGCTGCGCGGCGGTGTGGAAGGTTTCTCAGTGGCATCGCTCGGCATGCTCGGCACGACCTGGGCAGGCGGCTTCGTTGCCGGTTGTCTGTTCGCACCGCGTCTTGTGCGCCGCGTCGGTCATGTACGGGCATTCGGTTGCTTTGCCGCATCAGCTGCGGTCATCGCCCTGCTTTCCGGCATCTTCGTGGATGCCACGATCTGGGTGATCCTGCGCGCCTTCACCGGCTTTTCGATGGCTGGCGCCTTCATGGTCATTGAAAGCTGGTTGAATGAGCGTGCGACCAACGAATCGCGCGGCAAGATTTTCGGCATGTACATGATGGTCAACTACGGAGCCACCATGTCCGGCCAGATGCTGGTAGCAGCAGGCGACGTACGCTCCGATCATCTGTTCATGATAAGCGGCATATTCTTCTGCCTGGCTCTCATCCCGACCGCGATCTCCACAGCCGTCAGCCCCAAGCCACTGACGGAAGTGCAGCTTGATCTCAAGGCGCTCTACAATAACTCACCTGCAGCTTTCGTAGGTTGCATCCTGATCGGCATCGCCAATGGCGCCTGGGGTACGCTCGGAGCTGTCTTCGGTGCGAAGTCCGGCATTTCTACCACCGAAATCGCCTTGATGGTCAGTGTCACCATTGCAGCTGGTGCCTTGATGCAGATTCCGATCGGACGCATTTCCGATCTGGTCGACCGGCGTTTCGTTCTGGCAAGCGTTGCGGCGCTGGCGGCACTGGTTGGCCTCATCGCCTTCCTCGTCTCTCCATCCAGCGGCCCTGTCATCATTACGATGACCGGATGCTATGGCGCACTTGCCTATGCACTCTATCCCGTTGCCGTCGCCCACGCCAACGATCATGCGACATCGGAAAGCTTTGTGAAAGTATCGAGCGGGCTTTTGCTGCTTTACGGCTTCGGCACTATGCTCGGACCACTGCTGGCAGCAGCAGCCATGGATATTTTCTGGCCATCCGGCCTCTTCGCCATCACCATGCTCGCGCATATTTCCATCACCGGCTATGCGTTGTTCCGTTCCCGCAAGCGTGCATCCGTCCCGAAAGAAGAGAAAGACCAGTTCAAGAGCATGCCTTCCGAACGTGGAGCAACACCGGAAGCGCTGAACCTCGATCCAAGAGCTGAGACAGAAGGGTGACGGGCGCTGAAAATGACCGTCGATAAATAGAGCCGGTTAAATAGTTGAATCAATATGTTCGGCGGCTGTGTCACAGCCGCCAATGCTGAATTTTGGCATCTTCGCTTTGGAATGCAAACTGCATTCACGACAAAGAAATACCAGCTCGCCAGAGCCGTTCGGTCTCCAATGTCGATGGCTTGAGACGCCTTATCAAACCGCGATCTAAGCGCGGCTTCCCTGTTAGTGACGTGTTACCTGGGATCTCAGTTTTTCAATCTGGTCCTTGAGCATAAGCTTCTTGCGCTTGAGAGATGCAACGTGCAGGTCGTCCATTGCCGGTGACGCTATGGCTTCGGAAATTTCCTGCTCCAGAGCGCCGTGCTTTTTTTCGAGCGTGGCAAGATGGGACTCGATAGCCATCATCAGATCTCCTTTGGTTGATTTCCCTTATTTACGGAACAGCGCAGACCTCGTTTGTCCGTTTACCCGCTATCCCGTCATTCAACCTGCATGAACGCCCGGCACACCTCCTGTATTCCGGGCCAAACACGCAGTCCCGGCTGCCAGGGATACGGTATATTTGTCGCCTTCGACAGCCGCCGTCCATGACAGAACCATGACAGTTTGGCATGAGTTTGGTGCAAAGTCGATTTTGTCGTGGTAGCATTTTCCTGACGCGAAAAATGTGATAAGGGCTTCGCCGGAAACGGGCTGACGCCGCACCTTTTATGGTTTGGCGCGGCCCGTAAAACTATTCAACAGAACGGGGCACCGCATGTCCGATCAGGAACAGGCCGAAATCAGATTGGCCGTCGCACGACTGAAACAGGAACACGCGGATTTCGATGCTGCCATAAACGCCATGATAGCGGTTGGCTGCGACCAATTGCGCGTCCAGCGCATGAAGAAGAAAAAACTCGCAATCAAGGACAAGCTGCAGGAGATGGAAGATCGGGTGATCCCCGACATCATCGCCTGAATGTCCATAATGATCGATGACAGAGCCGGGGTTCGCCCGGCTTTATCATTTTAATATCACCCGAAACATGCACGAAAGAAGCGGAGCAGGAAGATCAATGAGCGTTACTGCCGATGTCGCCATCATCATGGGAAGCCAGTCCGACTGGGAAACCATGCGCCATGCAGCGGACACACTGGAAGCACTCGGCATTTCCTTCGATGCCCGGATCGTTTCCGCGCATCGCACGCCTGACCGGCTCGTTGCCTTTGCCAAAGGCGCCAAGGCGGAAGGGTTCAAGGTCGTTATCGCAGGTGCGGGCGGCGCGGCTCACCTGCCCGGCATGGCTGCAGCCATGACACCGCTGCCTGTCTTCGGCGTTCCGGTCCAGTCCAAGGCCCTTTCGGGTCAGGATTCGCTCCTCTCCATCGTGCAGATGCCAGCTGGCATTCCCGTCGGCACGCTCGCCATCGGTCGCGCCGGTGCGGTCAACGCCGCCCTTCTCGCCGCCGCCGTTCTGGCGCTTTACGATGAGGCGCTTGCAGCCCGCCTCGATGAATGGCGCACTGCGCAAACGGAAAGCGTGGCTGAGCGCCCTTCAAACGAGGCCTGATATGAACAACTCCGCACTCAATTCTGCACTCCGGCCCGGTGCAACGATCGGCATCATCGGCGGCGGTCAGCTCGGCAGAATGCTTGCCATGGCCGCAGCACGTCTCGGTTTTGAAACGGTGATCCTGGAGCCACAGGCCGATTGCCCGGCAGCACAGGTTGCCAATCGCCAGATCATTGCCGCCTATGACGATCCGAAAGCGCTTGCAGAACTTGCAGCAGCGTCCGACGTCATTACCTACGAGTTCGAGAACGTGCCGGTCAGCGCTGCCGACAGGCTGGCCGAAATCGCTCTGGTCTTTCCTCCCCCGGCAGCGCTTGAAGTCTCGCAGGATCGCTTTACGGAAAAGCAGTTCCTCAACTCCAGCGACATCGAGACGGCACCCTGGCGTCTTGTGGACGATGAAGAGACCCTGATTGCAGCTCTGGGCGCACTTGGCGAGCGCGGCATCCTGAAAACGCGGCGTCTTGGTTATGACGGCAAGGGACAGGTCCGCCTGACATCACTCGACGAGTCCGAAGCTCACAAGGCGATTCTCGCGATCAATCGTGCCCCGGCCATCCTCGAAGGCTTCGTCGATTTCGAGCGCGAAGTTTCGGTGATCGCAGCACGTGACCGCTCCGGCAATGTCGCAATCTTCGATATTGCCGAAAACGTTCACAAGGACGGCATCCTTGCGACTTCGACCGTACCGGCTGCCGTTTCCAAAAACACGGCAGAAGCAGCCCGCAAGGCCGCTGCAAAGCTTCTGAACGGGCTTGATTATGTCGGTGTGCTCGGACTTGAGTTCTTCGTCCTGAAGGATGGCACGCTACTGGCAAACGAATTCGCCCCGCGTGTCCATAATTCGGGCCACTGGACGGAAGCGGCCTGCGCCATTTCGCAATTCGAACAGCATATCCGCGCCATCGCCGGTCTGCCTTTGGGTAACACCGACCGGCATTCGGATTGCGTGATGGAAAACCTGATCGGCGACGATGTCGAGAAGGTGCCAGCGATTCTCTCTGAAAAGGATGCCGTGCTGCATCTTTACGGTAAAAAGGAAGCACGTCCGGGCCGCAAAATGGGCCATGTGACGCGCATTCACCCCTGCGGGAAATAATGTTCATCGGGAATCCCGTCGATTCCCGATGAATCTTTGCCACCTGCCAAGAATTTCAGCTCCAGTGCCCTGAATCTGCGGCTCAGGAGTTGACATTTGCCTGAAACCTTGTGTATTTCGGCCAACCCTTCGGGCATCTAACAGTGCCTGTAATCAATTGGCGCCTCGAGCGCCTGTTTTTATGAAGCCCCGCGGCATCTGCACGTCAACGGGCCAACAAGACCGGTGATTGACATGAAGATCAAGAACTCGCTTAAAGCGCTCAAGGGCCGTCATCGTGACTGCCAGCTGGTCCGCCGCAAGGGCCGCGTTTACATCATCAATAAGACCGCCCCGCGCTACAAGGCTCGTCAGGGCTAATCTTATTTCTGATTTTGCATTTGACGTTTCGCTGCGCATGGTAAAATCTATGCGCATGCGGAACGTTTTTGCATGTCTGGTTTCTTTTTCTGTGCTCGCGTCGCTTGGTACGACGGTGCCGCTTGCTTATGCCGAAGTGGCACCCGGCAAAATACCGCTCACCGCACCTCTGACACCCGTTCAAACCGGTCCCGACAGCGAACAGAAACCTGCCCCCGAAAAGCCCGCACCAGCGACCGCCCAGACGCCTGAAGAGCGTCTCGACAAGCTCTTTGCCGATCTTCGCCGTACAACGGACGAAGCCAAGGCGCGGCGCATTGCTTCACAGATCAATACGCTGTGGTCGCAGTCAGGCAGCGCAACAGTCGATCTCCTGATGCAATGGGCTAATGCGGCGATGCTCGAGCGGCGTTATCCCTCGGCAATCGACTTCCTGAATGAAGCGATCGCGCTCGACCCGGAATATGCGGAGGCCTGGAATCGCCGCGCTACGGTCTATTTTCTGCAAAAAGACTACGCCCACGCCATGTACGATATCAATCGTACCCTGGAGCTGGAACCGCGCCATTATGGCGCCCTGACCGGCATGGCGGCCATCTTGCGCTTGCGCGGCCTCAAGGAACAGGCACTAAAAGCCTATGAGCAGGCTCTCATCGTCTATCCGATGATGCGCGACGCACAGAAGAACTTCAACGATTTGGCCGACGAACTGACGGATACGCGGACTTAGAGCCTGTTCCAGAAGTCGCCTGTATCGCTTTTTGATTCAGGCTCTTAGAACGGCTCCGGCTTACCCCCAAAACATTCTCAAAATTCATCAAGACCAAAACAAAACGCACTCCGAAGGAGCGCGTTTCTTTAAATGCTATCTGCCATAACTGGATGAGATTGCGGCTGTGGCGAGCCGGAATCGACGATGGGCGCTTTAGCGACCAAACTGGTGGAGTTTGAGAGCCCGAGCGGAATGTACTTCCACGCATAGTCCCGAGAAGTCGCAGAATTTTCGGATTAGACTATGCGTCAAAGAAATACACATGAGCACCGGCAGCGCAAAACAACGCCATTTGCCGGCCGTCACGGCTGGCATATCTTCAGTTTAAATGCCTGACTTTCCGTCTGGTCCAATATAGGCGATGCGCAGCATGTTGGTCGCGCCCGGCGTGCCGAATGGGACACCTGCGGTAATGATGACGCGGTCGCCAGCTTTGCCAAATTCTTCATGGAAGACAATTTCGCAGGCATGGTTGACCATATCTTCCAAATCATGCGCATCGGCGGTCACCACGCAATGCAGGCCCCAGACGAGGGACAGCTTGCGTGCAGTATCGACGACCGGCGACAGGGCGATGATCGGCGTGCGCGGACGCTCGCGAGCGGCGCGCAGACCGGTCGTGCCTGAAGCGGTGTAGGTGACGATGGCCGAAAGCTTCAACGTCTCTGCGATCTGGCGTGCAGCAAGCGAAATCGCGTCGGCACCCGTTGGTTCTGGCGCAGCACGCTGCGCATCGATGATGGTCGAATAGGTCGGTTCCTTTTCAACCTGTTCGGCAATGCGGTTCATGGTGGCAACGGCTTCGACCGGATATTGGCCCGAAGCCGATTCCGCCGAAAGCATGATCGCATCGGCGCCTTCAAACACAGCGGTTGCAACGTCGGACACTTCGGCGCGGGTCGGAACCGGAGCTGTGATCATGGATTCCAGCATCTGCGTCGCGACAACAACCGGCTTGCCCGCGCGGCGCGCCTTGCGGGTAATCTGCTTCTGAATGCCTGGAACGCTTTCAAGTGGCACTTCAACGCCAAGATCACCGCGCGCAACCATCAATGCGTCCGAAAGCTCGATGATTTCATCGAGACGCGTCACGGCTTGCGGCTTTTCGATCTTCGACATGAGGCCGACCTTGCCGCGCGAAACCTTGCGTACCTCGGCCAGATCTTCCGGACGCTGGATGAAGGAAAGCGCAACCCAGTCAATTTCTTCCTTCAGGACGGCATCGAGATCCTTGCGGTCCTTTTCCGTCAGCGCACCGACGCCGAGCGTCGTGTCCGGCAGGCTGACGCCCTTGCGGTCCGAAATACGCGTTCCGGAAATCACCTTGCAGCGGATCGACTTGCCGTCGCTCGCCTCGGCGACCAGATGCAGCTTGCCATCGTCGATCAGCAGGCGATGACCCGGTTCGACAGCTTCAAGAATTTCCGGATGCGGAAGATAGACGCGATGTTCATCGCCGGGCGCTTCGTTGTTGTCGAGGGTGAAGGTCTGGCCGGGAACGAGATCGGCTTTACCGTCCTTGAACTTGCCAACACGCAGCTTCGGGCCCTGAAGGTCGGCCAGAATGCCGATAGGACGGCCCAGTTCCTTTTCCACATTACGGATGCGCTTGACGAGGGTGCGCATCAGGTCATGGTCGGCATGACTCATATTGATGCGGAACACATCCGCGCCTGCCTCAAACAGCTTGCGGATGACGGCTTCTTCACCCGATGCCGGACCTAGCGTGGCGAGAATCTTGACCTTGCGGTTGCGCTTCATTGACTATTCGTTCCTGTAACGGTGGGATTTGCTGTCGGCGTTTCATCGGTGAGCTGAACCATCCAGCTCGATTGTTCCCCGGTGTCGTATTCCTGGAAGCCGTTGCGCTGGAAACCGCGCGCGAAGCAATCCTGGACGCCAGTAATACGGAATTCTTTCTCGGCCACGCACATATTGACCTTGCCCTCCCAGCGTCCGCCGCCCTGAGCGTCTTCTGCATAGAGGTAATAATAGCGCGATGTCAGCGGCCCCTCGATGAGGGTTTTGCAGCTTGATCCGTCGATATGCCACCAGCCTTCGGTCACCCAGCCGGTTTTGGCTCTGTAGCCGATGGACACACCAACCAGGTTCTGGGTTGCATTGCATACGCGGAAATCCGCACGAGCCTCTATGGATGTCATGCCCAGCGCAGTCATCAGCACACCGGCAAACAAAACTAGAGATAGTGGAAGTCGCATACGCAGAACCCCTTCAGCCCGCTATCGGTTTTATCGAACAATTTATATTGCACAGGGAAATCCCATCTCGGGCAAATCCCATTTCGGGTCGCTCTCTTTTCGGCAGTTTCGCCTTTGATGTCAACGCAATCCCATTGAGAACAGGTACTCTTCATCAAAGAATGATCGTTGCAATCCGGGCTTTCTCATGACAGACCTGAAACAGCTTCCCGCACAACACAGAAATAATCCCCTTATTTAGCCTCGGATTTCGCTCCATGCCGCTTCAATCCGGATCAACCGCTTCGTCGCCGTTCTCGCCAGCACATAGTGTCGACGGCGATTTTAGTCTCGGCCTGCTCCTGACCGCCGATCATGCACGGCGTGATGTTCCAGCCGAATATGGCACGCTTGGTTTGCGGACAAGTGAATTCGACCGGCATATCGCTTATGACATTGGCGTCGAGAATCTGACCCGCAAACTGGCAACCTGCCTGAACGTGCCTGCCGTCCTTGGCGGCTTTTCGCGCCTTTTGATCGATCCCAATCGTGGTGAAGACGACCCGACGCTTATCATGCAATTGTCCGATGGGGCGGTCATTTCCGGCAATTACCCAATGTCGGCAGGTGAACGCGAGGAACGGCTTGAACGCTTCTATCGTCCCTATCACGACACGGTCGCGCGAGCGAGCGAGCGCGTGGTGGCTGAAAGCGGGGCAGCGCCTTTCATCGTCTCGATCCATTCCTTCACGCCGCGCTGGAAGGAAAAGGCCCGCCCCTGGCAGATCGGCCTTCTCTGGGACAAGGACGACCGCGCCGTAAAGCCGCTTTTGTCGCTGCTGCGTGAAAACGTCGATCTGACGGTTGGCGACAACGAACCTTATGACGGTGCCCTCAAGAACGATGCCATGTATCGCCACGCGACGGCAAAGGGCTTCGCCCATGTCCTGATCGAGGTACGACAGGACCTGATTGCCGATGACAAAGGAGCAGCTGAATGGGCTGACAGGCTGGCGCCAATGATCGCGCACATCAACACCTTGCCCGGCATTCATGCGGCCCAGCATTTCGGCTCGCGTGCTGATCGCAGTGAGTAACAGGCCTGTCAGGAGAGGCTTTACCCGCTATCCACAGGGCTTGACCCGCCAAATCGGGTCGTGCATCGAAAAAGGCTCTTAATTTTGCCTGCGACTCGCGGGAAAAACGGTCCAGACTTTCGATAAGCGGTTTTCGCGCAATGCGTGTCCGCATCATCACAGATTTTGAATTGGAGAACTCCTCGTGAGCGACGACATTACCAGCGAAGCCCAAACCATTGCTGTCGGCCAGTTGCGTGCTTTCATCGAGCGCATCGAGCGCCTGGAAGAAGAAAAAAAGACTATCGGTGACGATATCAAGGAAGTTTACGCGGAATTGAAGGGCTCGGGGTTTGACAGCAAGGTCGTGAGGACCATTATTCGTCTGCGTAAAAAAGAAGACCATGAACGTCAGGAAGAAGAAGCCATGCTGCAGCTTTATATGGATGCGCTTGGCATGAGCTGATTTCGGCTCTTCCCGGAGCCTTCCTTCTTCCCGAAATCGAAACCCGACGGATCGCCCGCGATTCGTATTCAGAGGAAGGGGATAAGGTCTATGGAGTTCAGGAAGCTCGGACGTACCGAACTCAATGTTTCGCCGCTTTGCTTCGGCGGCAATGTATTTGGATGGACGGTCGATGAAGCGACGTCTTTTTCGCTTCTCGACCGTTTTGTCGATGCCGGATTCAATTTCATCGACACAGCGGATGCTTATTCGGCCTGGGCACCCGGAAATGTGGGCGGCGAATCCGAAACCATTATCGGCAACTGGCTGAAATCTCGCGGCCTGCGCGACAAAGTCGTCATTGCCACCAAGGTTGGGTCCGAGATGGGGCCTGACGAAAAAGGTCTTTCCCCGGCCTATATCCGCAAAGCGGTCGATGCCTCCCTCAAACGGCTGCAGACGGATTATATCGATCTCTATCAATCGCACTGGGACGATCCCGAAACACCGTTCGAAGATGTGCTCGGTACCTATAAGGAACTGATCGACGCAGGCAAGGTGCGCGCCATCGGTGCGTCCAATCTCACGCCTGAGCGACTGACTGAAGCGCTTGATGTCGCCCGGACCAACAATCTGCCACGCTATGAAAGCCTGCAGCCTCTTTATAATCTCTATGATCGAGCAGATTTCGAAAATGGGCTAGAGAAAATCTGCCACGAAAACGAACTCGGCGTTATTTCCTATTATTCGCTCGCAGCAGGGTTCCTGACCGGGAAATACCGTTCCGCTGACGATCTTGGACAAAGCGCCCGCGGCAAATCAGTCGAAAAATATCTGACGGATCGTGGTTCGCGGATCATAGCGGCACTCGATGACGTAGCACGAAATCTCGATGTCACGCTTGCGCAGGTTGCAATCGCATGGCTCATCGCGCAGCCGTCAGTCACAGCCCCTATTGCCAGCGCCACACGCTCGGCTCAGCTCGGTGAGCTGATCACCGCAGCCGAACTGAAACTCAGCGACGATGAAATCGCCTTGCTGAACAAGGCGAGCAGTTAAGTTCGAAGATTATGTCGAAGGGTAGCCCTACCCTTCGATTTCCTCTCGCAGCATTTCCAGCTCCAGCCATTCTTCTTCCATGGCCGCATTTTCGGAGCGCTTCTTCTCAAGAAGATCGGCAGTCTTGGCAAAAAGCGCCGGGTCCTTGGCATAAAGCTGCGGATCGGCGAGCTTGCCTTCCAGCACTACGATTTCCTTCGAGAGAGCGTCCATCTTGCCGGGCAGCGTTTCGAGCGCGAATTTCTGCTTGTAGGAAAGCTTGCGCTTTTCCTCACGCTTGGGCTGCGGCGCATCCTCTTCCGACTTCTCGTCACTGCGGACGCCTGAGACCTTGACCGAGCGACGGCTCAAGGCCTGCTCCTTGCGCTGCGCCATCATATCGGCATAGCCGCCTGCATATTCGAGCCAGCGCCCGTCACCTTCCGGTGCAATCACCGACGTAACCGTGCGATCCAGAAAATCACGGTCGTGGCTGACCAGAATGACTGTACCGGGAAAACCTGCAACCAACTCCTGCAGCAGATCGAGCGTTTCCATATCAAGATCGTTGGTAGGCTCGTCGAGGATAAGCAGGTTGGCGGGCCGCGCCAAAACACGGGCCAGCATCAACCGCGCACGTTCACCACCGGAAAGCTCCCGAATGGGGGTACGCGCCTGTTCCGGCTGGAACAGAAAGTCCTTCATATAGGACACGACATGCCGCTGTTCGCCGTTGACGACAAGGCTTTCGCCGCGCCCATCCGTCAGATAATGCGCCAATGTCTCATCCAGATTGAGACTTTCGCGCTTCTGGTCGAGTTCGGCCATTTCGAGATTGACGCCAAGCCGCAACGTTCCGGAATCCGGCGCAAGCTTGCCAGTCAGAAGCGACAGAAGCGTGGTCTTTCCGGCACCATTGGGTCCAACGAGACCGATACGATCGCCGCGCTGCACCCGGATCGAAAAATCCTTTACCAGAACACGCTCGCCATAGGCCTTGCTCAACCCCTTGGCTTCGATCACCAGCTTGCCGGATTCCTTGGTATCGCTTGCCGCCAGTACCGCCGTCCCTTGTGCCTTGCGATGATTGCGAAAATCGGCACGCATGGAATGCAGTTCGCCGAGACGGCGCATATTGCGCTTGCGGCGCGCCGTAACGCCATAACGCAGCCAATGCTCCTCGCGCGCAATCTGCCGCCCCAGCTTGTGATGGTCGCGCTCTTCCTCTTCCAGCACCTTGTCGCGCCATTCCTCGAAATGGCCAAAGCCCTGCTCAAGACGACGCGTAAGACCGCGATCCAGCCAGACCGTCGCCCGGCTGACATTTTCCAGAAAGCGGCGGTCATGCGAGATCAAAACAATGGCGGAGCGAATCTGGCGCAGTTCGCTTTCCAGCCATTCGATGGTGGTCAGATCCAGATGGTTGGTCGGCTCGTCCAGCAGCAGAACGTCGGGCTGCGGCGCGATCACTCGCGCCAGAGCGGCACGGCGTGCCTCGCCACCGGACAGATGATCCGGCTTTTCGTCGCCGGTCAGTCCGAGATGTTCGAGAAGATAAGTGACACGATGCGGGTCATCGGCTGGCCCAAGCCCCGCTTCCACATAGGCGCGAACATTGGCAAAGCCATCCATATCCGGCACCTGCGGAAGATAGCGGACAGTTGCACCCGGATGTTTGAAAACCTCACCCGACGTTGCTTCCACCATACCGGCGGCGATCTTGAGCAGCGTGGATTTACCCGAACCATTACGTCCGACCAGCGCGATGCGATCGCCTTCGCTTACCGAAAGGCTGGCATCTTCCAGAAGCGGCGTGCCTCCGAAGGTGAGCTTGATCTCGTCGAGGCGAAGGAGCGGTGGTGCCATGGTTCTCTTCGATAAACAGGGTTAAAAATTCCGCCCTGCTTGTCCGCGACAAAAGCCGTTCTGTCAAATGGTACGGCACGAAAAGACCCGTGAAAAACAAACAGGTCGGGTTTCCCCGACCTGTCAGCAAACTTATTTATCCAGCTATTGCTGGCCCAGTGTTACTGGCCCAGTGTTACTGGCAAGGCGCTTCGTAGACGCGGCCATAAGGATCGCGGTAACGGCAGTACTGCGTTCCGTTGCGCGTCTGGGCTGCACCAAGGAGCGTACCGGCAACGCCGCCGATAGCAGCACCGGCAAGAGCGCCACGGCCATTGCCGCCAATTGCACCACCGGCGAGTGCGCCGAGTGCTGCGCCACCAACGCCGTACCCGGCCGTGCGCTGTTCATTCGTCGTGCATGCAGCCGTCGAGAACGCGAGCACGCCAGCAACAGCAATCATCGTAAGACGTGACTTCATTGAAACATCTCCTACAAGAGTTGAACTAATCACCGACTTTGCGTCCCCAATTTCGGCGTAAAGCAGATGACACCCGCTTGGCCCATTTACAATACGTTTCGCCTGCCAGCGTCAAGCTCTTTCGATTGATAAGGTTATCGGCCCCGGAGCGGTGTTTCCTCCATCGCCAAGTTGGCGATAAGTATCGCTAATCCAGAACTCGCAGTAACGCGAAGTGTTCCACGAACTACATTGGAAACTGTCCATGAAGAGCCAAATGGCAGTGTCACATTATCTAACGGCCACTCCGCATTCGTGATCGAAAGGCCTTCGATAGTGCTGAAATTGATCACACTGAACGGCGTCCCGTCCGGAAAATCATAAACATAATCTCCAGGCGGCAAAGGCCAGGCCTCCTCGGAACCGCTGGACAACAGCACGTTTCGCCCTTTTGCAGCTTGCGCTGTTGCCATGGTCAGATGCAGAAGCGTGTGATCGGTGCGCTGACCGCCGAAGGCTCCGCAAAGGATCACCCGATCCGCACCCCGCATATAGGCCTCCTCGAAGGCCAGTTCCCCGTCCGTCATGTCCTTGGCAGCAGGGAACCTCTTTTGCGGCACGTGTCCATATTGCACGCGAAGCTCAGCAGAAGCCGAATCGAAATCGCCAAGCCAAAGTTCCGGTTCGACACCAAGAGCAGCAGCGTGCCTGATCCCGCTATCGGCAGCGAGAATACGCGCACCTGCAATTTGGCGTTTCAGGCGATCGGTCACGACCAGATCACCGCCGAGGAGAATGACGAATGTGCTCATAAGCCGCTCATAACACGGGCAAATCCATGCCGGAAGCCTGCATTCGCCGCCATTGCGCTCCCTTGCCCTTCCCGTTGCGAAAGATTATTGTCGCAACCGCTCTAACGGGGTGCCGTCTGCTTTCGCGGATGGCTGAGAGGTCGCATTCCCGGCCAACCCGCTGAACCTGATCCGGTTTGCACCGGCGGAGGGATTAGATGCTCCATAAACGGCGCTCAATCCTCTTGCTGTAAAAGAAAGGAAGTGCCGTGATGCGGCTTTTATCTTTGCTGGCCTTTTCAATCTCCACAGCCCTCGCTTTCACGCCTTCTGCGCAGGCGAAGGACAAGCTCACTGTTTATACCTATGACAGTTTCGTTTCCGAATGGGGTCCGGGCCCGAAGATCAAGGAAAACTTCGAGAAGGAATGCGATTGCGAAGTGGACTGGATCGCTTCGGCCGACGGTGTCGCGCTGCTCAACCGCCTGAAGCTTGAAGGTGGCAATACCAAAGCCGATATCGTCCTCGGTCTCGATACCAATCTGACGACCGAAGCACGCGCCACCGGCTTTTTTGCTCCAAGCGGCATCGACCAAAGCAATGTGAGCATTCCGGGCGGGTTCAAGGACGATATCTTCGTTCCCTATGATTATGGCTACTTCGCCGTGGTCTACGATTCGGAAAAATTGCCCAATCCGCCCAAAAGCCTGAAAGAACTGGTGGAAGGCGATGCTTCCCAGAAGATCGTGCTGCAAGACCCGCGCACGTCGACGCCAGGGCTGGGCATGTTGCTCTGGATGAAATCGGTTTATGGCGACGAAGCGGAAGCGGCCTGGCAGAAACTGCAGAAGCGTATTCTCACCGTCACACCCGGCTGGTCGGAAGCCTATGGTCTTTTCACCAAGGGTGAAGCGCCGATGGTGCTGTCCTATACAACGTCTCCCGCCTATCACATGATTGCGGAAAAGACGGAGCGCTATAAGGCTCTGGCCTATCCGGAAGGTAATTATCTCCAGATCGAGCTGGCCGCCCAGACCACCACTGGCGCGAAAAATCCACTGGCGCAAAAGTTCCTGGCTTTCATGACCAGCCCCGGCTTCCAGGATGTTATTCCTGAAACCAACTGGATGTATCCAGCGGGCAAGACATCCACCCCGCTTCCAGCCGCTTTCTACGCGATGCCGAAGCCGGAAAAGACGCTTCTCCTGCCTTCCGACGAAGTAGCCAAGAACCGGAAGTCATGGGTCGATGAATGGCTGGCGGCAACCAGTAAATGACGACATTCCCGGCACAGCACCGCTCGAAAGACGCCCCCGCCGCCAGACCGGCTGCGGGCGTACTGGCGCTTGTCTTTCTGGTCGTGCTTGCCGGTGGTGCGCTTGTCGCACTGGCATTCGAAGCGGGCCGCGGTGGTTTTGACGCCGCGGTTAATTTCGACACCTATCTGTGGCGGGTTGCGCGCTTCACGATCCTGCAGGCGATCGCTTCAAGCCTGCTTTCCGTGCTGTTTGCTGTTCCGGTTGCCCGTGCACTTTATGCCGAAGCGAGCTTTGCGGGGCGCGGGCTTATTCTGCGCCTGTTTGCCCTGCCGCTTGCTCTGCCTGCACTCGTCGCAGTGCTCGGCGTCACCAGCATCTATGGTCGCAACGGGTTCATTGCGCATCTGTCAGAAGCCGCAGGCCATCCGTTCCAACCGGACATTTACGGTATTACGGGCATATTGATCGCCCATGTTTTCTTCAACATGCCGCTCGCTGTCCGTCTCATTCTTGCAGGCTACGACTCGATACCAACCGATTACTGGAAACTATCCGCGCAGCTTGGCATGGGCAATGGAGCGCGCTTCCGGCTCATCGAATGGCCCGTAATCCGGCGCAATCTGCCGGGCATGATCGGCCTCCTGTTCATGCTCTGCGTGACGAGTTTCACAACTGTGCTGACGCTGGGCGGCGGACCGCGTGCCACCACGCTGGAAGTCGCAATCTATCAAAGCTTGCATTTCGATTTTGATCCGGGTCGCGCGGTCGCCCTCACCTTCACGCAGCTTGCATTGACGTTGCTGGTCCTTCTGGCCCTGCGGATGACCGGTAGTCCGTCTGAAGAAGGCTTCACCCACGCGGCGACACCGCGACGCTACGGCAAGGCGTCAACGGCTGAACGTGTTGCGAACGTCATCGTCATTGGCATAGGTTTCCTCTATGTCGCACTGCCGATTGCCGGCGTTGTCATCTCCGGCCTCGCCGCAGATCTTGCGCGACTTCTGACCGAGAGAACAGTCTGGCGCGCCATTGGCACCAGTCTGGCCCTCGGTTTTTCTGCGGCATTGCTCTCGGTCATCCTGTCACTTGCGCTTGTGTCGGCACGTGAAGCGATGAAAAAAAGCAAGGTCGCCAGTACTTTCGATACGGGTGCCAGCCTGATCCTCGTCATGCCGCCTATCGTCATCGGTGCCGGCTGGTTCATCCTGCTTCGTCATTTCACCGATCCGTTCGCGATGGCACCGTTTATGGTCGTCACCGTCAATGCGGCCATGGCCATGCCCTTTGCCGTGCGTCTTCTACGCCCCGCATGGGATACGGCAGCAAGCCGCCACAACCGGCTTTGCGCACTGTTGGGCATTCGCGGCATCAGCCGTTTCCGGCTCATCGACTGGCCTTCGATCCGCAAGCCTTTCGGCATGGCCTTCGCCTTTGCCATGGCACTTTCCCTTGGCGATCTCGGCACGATTGCCCTGTTTGGCAGTGACGCGCTTTTGACGCTGCCCTATCTCCTCTTGCAGCGCATGGGCAGCTATCGCACATTCGACGCGGCAGGTCTGGCGCTTATTCTCGGGCTGCTTTGCCTCGTATTGATGATGATCGCGGATCGCGCATCCCGAAAGGAAACGCCTTCTCTATGAATGCCCGGATGGATGCCCCGATGAACCCCCTTGCCGAAATTCGCCTTGATGACGTTCGTTTCAGCTATGGTGAAACCGCCATGCATTTCGATGCGACGATAGAGGGCGGTGTTATTGCTGCAATTGTCGGACCAAGCGGTTCGGGCAAGTCGACACTTCTCAACCTCATTGCCGGTTTCGAATTTCCGCAATCCGGTCGCATCTTCATCGGCGATAAAGACGTCAGTGAACTTTCGCCAGCGGATCGACCTGTTTCAATGGTGTTTCAGGAAAACAACCTGTTTGCCCATCTGACCGTCGAACAGAATGTCGGCCTCGGACGTTCACCGAACCTGAAGCTCTCCGCGCAAGACCACACCGATATTGCGGAGGCTTTGTCGCGTGTCGGGCTCGCAGGCAAAGAACAGCGCAAGCCGGAAGCGCTTTCCGGTGGCGAACGCCAGCGCGTGGCGATTGCCCGGGCTCTTATACGCCAGCGCCCGGTTCTGCTCCTCGACGAAGCCTTTGCCTCGCTTGGCCCGGCGCTGCGACACCAGATGCTGGATCTGGTCAGGGAGCTTCAACTTGAAACCCGTATGACGGTGCTGATGGTGACCCATACGCCTGAAGATGCGCTCTATCTCGACGCGGTGTTGCTTTTTCTCGACAATGGCCGGATTTCCGCAATAGGCCCCGCCACTGAACTACTCTCTTCGACTGGACCGGAAGCATTGCGGCACTATATCGGCGAAAAGCGGAATTCGACGCTAAACCTCAAATAGAGTTACGGTTGCGGACATATTTTGTTCGCAATCTGCCGGAAGAACCGGCTACAGCTTTCTTATAGTGCCCATGTACGGCTTGTACGCTTTCTGGTCTGTGGCTAGATTTGGCCCCGGATCAAGCAATCTGATTCAGAAGCGAGGATAAAATACTGTTCCGTCAATCGACCCGTTCCCGGGCCTTCCTGTGTCTACCCATCTCCCTGCCAGAATGGACGCAGCACAATTGGCGGAAACCAGCCATCGGTCTTGGCTTGCTTGCGGTCGCCCTGATTTCCGGTTGCCAGTCGATCAATTCCAGCAAGGATCTTGGACTGCAGCCTTCCGACAATCCCGTGACGGTCGACAATGTGACGCGCAATGACCGGCTGGCGCAGCTCGGTGCGCAACAACATCCGCGCATTCTCGCGACCTATGGCGGCGAGTACAAGGACCAGAGGCTTGAACGTATGGTGGCCAAGATCGTCGGCAAGCTGACGACGGTTACCGACAAGCCGGACCAGACCTATCGCATCACCATTCTCGATAGTCCCAATATCAATGCCTTCGCATTGCCGGGCGGCTATCTCTACGTTACACGCGGCCTGCTTGCACTCGCCAACGACTCTTCCGAAGTCGCAGCCGTGATTGCCCACGAAATGGGCCATGTCATCGCCAATCACGGCATTCTGCGGCAGGAGAAGGAGGCGGAGACGGCCATCGCCGGGCGCGTCGCCAGCGAAGTCCTGCATAATGAATCTGCCAGCCGCGAGGAGGCGCTGCGCGGCAAGCTGCGGCTTGCCCAGTTCTCGCGTAATCAGGAACTGCAGGCGGATGCCATCGGTATCAAGATGATCGGCGAAGCCGGTTACGATCCGTTCGCTTCGGCGCGTTTCCTGCAATCGATGGAAGCCTATCAGGGCTTTCGTTCGGTTTCGGGCGCGACCGATGCCAGCCTCGACTTTCTCGCAAGCCATCCGGCAACGCCGCAGCGCATCCAGCTTGCGCTTGGTCATGCACGCCGCATCGGCGCACCCGGCGTCGGCACAACTGATCGCGATTCCTTCCTCAACGGAATTGATGGCCTTCTCTACGGCGACTCGCCCAATGAAGGTTATGTCCGCGAACAGACCTTCATCCATCCGAAGCTCGGTGTCACTTTCCGCGCACCAGATGGCTTCACCATCGACAATTCGGCCAATGCGGTCATGGCAAGCGGCCCCGGCGAAGTTGCCATTCGTTTCGATGGCGCATCTCTTCCGGCGGGATCAAACCTTGCCGACTATATCCGCTCGGGCTGGGTAACCGGTCTCGACGACAGTTCGATCCAGACCACCACCATCAACGGTTTGCCCGCCGCAACTGCGCGCGCCAGCGCCGACCGGTGGCAGTTCGACATTGTGGTCATCGGTGCAAACAACAAGGTCTATCGCTTCCTGACAGCAGCACCGAAAGGCAGCAACGCCCTTCTGCCTGCTTCGCAGACGGTCACACAGTCCTTCCGCTTGCTGTCGCCTGCCGAACAGAACGCCATCAAGCCGCTGCGCATCCGCGTCGTGACGGTGAAGCCGGGCGACACGCTGGCCAGCCTGTCGGCACGCATGCAGGGCACCACCCGCAAACTGGAACTGTTCCGCCTTCTCAATGCCATGTCGGCAGGGGCGACGGTTTCGGTCGGCGACCGCGTGAAGCTGATCAGCGAGTAGGTCGTGATGACGGAAACACGCATCCACTCTGTCCTTGCCGGAAAAATCGCTCCTCTCGGACCGCGTAGCGTTCCAAGCGGCATCGACAAGCAGCCGGTTACTGGCAAAGTCCGCGTGACTTTCGAGGGGCTGGACTGCGATGCGCAGGGCGACCGGAAAGTGCATGGTGGACCGGAAAAAGCGCTCCATCATTATCCGCATGATCATTATGCGGTCTGGCGCGAAGAAATCGGCGAAAACCCGCGTCTGAGCGCGCGTGGCGCCTTCGGCGAAAACATCTCCACATCGGGTCTGAACGAGCACAATGTCGCCGTGGGCGACAGGTTCCGGCTCGGCAGCGCACTTGTCGAGGTTTCACAGGGCCGCCAGCCCTGCTGGAAACTAAACGAATGCTTTGCAACCGCCGACATGGCCGTGCGCGTGCAGAAGACGGGGCGGACAGGCTGGTATTATCGTGTTCTGGAAGAAGGCAATGTTGAAGCTGGCGATTCGATGATCCTCGTCGACCGCCTTTCACCAAACTGGACACTGCATCGTGTCTGGCACCTGCTTTATGTCGACACGCTGAACTATGACGAACTGTCCGTGATGGCGGAGCTTTCGCACCTCGCCGACAGCTGGAAACGCTATGCCGTGCGCCGCCTCGAAAATCGCAAGGTCGAGGACTGGTCGTCGCGGCTTGAAGGCAAGGCCACCGAACCACAAAAGTAAGGAGCCGTTCGGCCCCTCACTTGTGTTGCCCTGATTGTAACAGCTTATGCCTGATAGGCAGCCAGTTCGTGCTGGCTCAACAAGGCAATCTTCAGCTTCTCCATCGCACGGCTTTCGATCTGCCGCACCCGCTCCTTGGAAATACCAAGCTTTTCGCCCAGCGCTTCGAGCGTCACGCCGTCATCATCAAGGCGACGCTCGCGGATGATGTGCAGCTCGCGCTCATTCAGCGTATCGAGCGCTACATTGAGCCATTGATTGCGACGTTCCATATCGATGGAGCTTTCAGCGACCTCATCCTGCAAGGGATGGTCGTCAACCAGAAAATCCATGCGGCGGGCTGCGCCCGATTCCTCGTTGTTCACTGGTGCCGACAAGGAGCTATCCGGCCCCGAAAGACGGCTGTCCATGATCTCGACATCGCTTGTCGAAACGCCCAGCTGATCGGAAATTTCGCGATACATCTCGGCCTTGGTCATATTGTCGTCGGACTGAGCCAGTTTTGAACGAAGCCGTCGCAGATTGAAGAACAGCGCCTTTTGCGCCGAACTTGTTCCGCCGCGCACGATGGACCAGTTGCGCAGGATATAATCCTGCATAGACGCACGAATCCACCACGATGCATAGGTCGAGAAGCGCACTTCCCGTTCGGGGTCAAAACGGGCAGCGGCTTCAAGAAGGCCGACATAGCCTTCCTGGATGAGATCGTTCATCGGCAGTTTGAATTTGCGGAAGCGCCCGGCCATAGAAATGACCAGTCGCATATGTGCGGATGTTATGCGGTGAAGTGCTTCCTGATCTTTCAGTTCCTTCCAGCGAATAGCGAGGGCTCGCTCCTCTTCGCGCTCCAGATAGGGAGCCGACATTGCGCAGCGGATCATGGATTGGGAAGAGGCTGCTGTCGCTGGGAGGCTACGCGCAACCATAGGCATGCGATTGGCTGGAACTGCGGAAGAACTGCTCATGGATGACTGCTTCATCTGGTTCTCCTGTTCTGAACTCACGCCCATCGGGCGTTCAGTGGAAGGATATGCCAGTCCCACAAAGACTCATTGGACGAACTTGCGAATTCGCCCAAAACTCCCCGCCAGGCCCATTCTTTGGCCAAAGTAGTTACGCCGCAAAACAAACCCGTTTACGAACTGGTGTCTGGGAGAACGCGTCAGCTGCGATCAGGTTCCCATCAAGCAAGGATAAATCTCTGACAATGCAGGAAGATGACTAGGAAGGTTAATGACTGGCTGCAAAATTCAATAGAATTTTAACCAAGTGGCCCACTCAAAAAGCGGGCCACTTGTCAGAGCGCGTTTAGATCTGCGTCAGTCCTCCGTCGACGACAAGGTCTGTTCCCGTCGAGAAGCTGCTTTCGTCCGATGCAAGGAAAAGGGCTGCAGACGCCAGCTCTTCCGGACGCCCCAGACGTCCCAGCGGCACATAAGCGGCACTGTTCGTGCGATACGCCGCTGCTTCCTCCGGTGTTGTGACCTGCGACTCAATAATGGGAGTGTCTATCGGCCCAGGGCTTAGCGTGTTCACCCTTATCTTGTTTGCAAGTAGTTCCGCCGCCGCCGAACGCGCGAGAGATCGCACCGCCGCCTTCGTAGCATTATAGACGCTGTAGCCCGGCGTTCCCTTGCTTGTCATACATGTAGAAAGAAGAATGATCGAACCACCGTCACGCATCACGGGAAGAGCTCCCTGGACGGTGAAGTATGTACCTTTCACATTGATATCGAACATCTTGTCGAAGTGATCTTCCGAAGCATCGCGGATCGAACTCAATTCCACAACGCCGGCATTGGCGACGAGAATATCGAGACCACCCTCCTCGTTCTGGACTGTTTCAAATAGCCGATCCAAGCTACCCAGATCGGATATGTCGGCCTGAATTGCCGTCGCACCTCGTCCCAGCTTATTTACGGCGGCTTCAAGTTCCGCCTTGCGACGACCAGCAATATAGACAGTCGCACCTTCCTTGATAAAGCGCTGTGCGATGGCAAATCCAATACCGCTGGAACCACCTGTGACAACGGCGACTTTGGAAACGAGCTTACCCATGAAATCCTCGCTTGGGTTCGTTGAACGACAGGGAGCCGCAGGTCCATGAGCGATATTGCGCATACCCTGCCTGACAGCTAGATATGACGAACCCGTGGAGGTTTAAACTGAAGATTAACGCACAACCCTCGTGAGAAAACGCACCATGGATCACTGGAATGAGGTTCGCATGTTTCTCGCGGTCGCTCAGGGCGGCACGGTTCGCGCTGCAGCAGATGCGTTGGACGTCAATCATGCCACGATCATACGTGGTATCAGTCGGCTGGAAGAAACACTGGAAACAAAACTGTTCGACAGGCTGGCGTCCGGATACCGGCTTACGGATGCGGGAAGCGACATTGTTGAACTCGCAGGACAGATGGCGACAGCCTCATCCCAGATCGAGGCTCGGATTTTTGGGCGCGATCAGCGTGTCTCCGGGCCTCTGAGGTTCACGCTCCCGATTTCAATGGCGACTGACCTGCTGATGCCATCCCTCGCAGATTTCAAGGCCGCCTATCCAGACATTGCACTGGAAATCCTGAGCTCGACGTCAATGATTAATCTCGTCAACCGCGAAGCTGATGTCGCTTTGCGTGTAGTCGTTGGCGGAAAGACGCCACCCGACAATTTATACGGAACAAGACTCTGCCAATTCCACATGGCATTCTACATTCATCGAAATCTGATGACACAATCTTCACCAGCTTCCGCAACCTGGTTGCTGGGACCAAACGAAAATGCTCCATCAGATTGGGAGGCAGCGACCGGGATTAAAATGGCTGCCAATCCGGTCCGCTTTGCGGAGATAGGATCACAGTTTCAAGCAACGCGGGCTGGGATGGGCATCTCGTTTCTCCCATGCTTTCTTGGCGATAGCGAACCGAAACTCATGCGCGTACCCGGAACCGCCAGTTCCTGTGTAGGCGATATCTGGCTGCTGACCCATAGCGATACCCGACAAACAAGGCGCGTCCGCCTGCTATGCGATCACGTGCGAAGGGCAATACAGGGATTTGTGGGTCTATTGAATGGCCAAGCGATATCTTAGCAGGTCAGACACCGACATCCCCCAGACATACAAGGGCAAACAACTCATGAGCGCTGAGCCAACAGATCGAGCAAATCGGTCAGTCGCTCGACGCAATGCATTTTGAAGCAATCTGCTTTCCATCACACGGAGAATGACGCAGGCGAACTCTTCTCAATGGAGAAAAAAAGCCCGGCTATAATGCCGGGCCTTTTTGAAAGAAAGAGAAGTAAAGCTGCTTATGCCGCTTCAACTTCATCGTCATCGAGGTCTGCTTCAGCGTCGGCTTTGCCGCGCTTCGGTCCCTTGGCGAGATTCGCTTCGATCAGACGAACAGCTTCGGTTTCCGAAAGCTTGTTCACGGCAGCGATTTCGCGCGCCATACGATCAAGGGCAGCTTCATAAAGCTGGCGTTCCGAATAAGACTGTTCCGGCTGGTTCTCAGCGCGGAAAAGATCGCGAACGACTTCCGAGATCGAGATCAGATCGCCGGAATTGATCTTTGCATCATATTCCTGGGCGCGGCGCGACCACATGGTACGCTTCACACGTGCGCGGCCCTGTACGACCTTGAGTGCACGTTCAACATAGTCGGTCTCCGACAGCTTGCGCATACCGATGGAAGCGGCTTTGGCAACCGGCACCTTCAGGCGCATCTTGTCTTTTTCGAAATCGATTACGAAAAGCTCGAGCTTGTGGCCTGCCACTTCCTGCTCTTCGATAGTGACGATCTGACCAACGCCATGAGCCGGATACACGATGGCCTCACCGGCCTTGAAACCGCCACGCGCTACTGGAGACTTTTTCTGCTGGGATGACATACGCTTCATTACTCCCTGTTGTGCCCGGCGCGACCCGCCGGTTGACACATGATGTTCGACCGCGCTCCGGAGAAATGAAGCACGGAAGTTGTTTGTCGGCTTGGAACTGAAACCGTATCTGACGGCAAATCTAGCCGACCGGGTGTACGGTGAGGGGGACGACGCCAAATCGCAATCATCTTCCCCGGTGCCATCAGCCCGGTACTAAAGATCAGCCCTTTCAGAGATTAACGCATAGCGCCACGAATTGACGTCCAGTCACCGAAATTATTGGAGCAACCTAACACAATTTCGCGAAAGAATCAACAAATTGCCAAATATGTCGTATCTGGCAATGCAACACGCCTAAAATATGGGCGTTTTCCCGTGATTTCATTCGTCTTTTGCCGATGCATTGCAGAAAAAGCAAGTGATAAATCCTGCATTCCTGTAATGTCGGACAACCTGGCAGTCTTGCCAGGCTGAACCTACATGTTCCTGGAGCGCAAAGTCTTCCGGAACGAAGACATACTTATACAATACCGTCCAGCTCGCAACAGCCTGCAAGCAGTACCTGCAATACTGGCCGGGTATTAGTCACCGCTACCAGGCTCGGCGGAGAAATACTTCTCCAGTTTGCCAGCCACACCGTCCATTTCCTTGGCCTCCGGCAGGGCATCTTTCTTCGCGGTAATATTGGGCCATTTTGCCGCATATTCCGTATTCAATTCCAACCACTTGTCGAGGCCCGGCTCGGTGTCGGGGCTGATCGCCTCGGCAGGGCATTCCGGTTCACATACGCCACAGTCGATGCACTCGTCGGGATTGATGACGAGCATGTTTTCGCCTTCGTAGAAGCAATCGACCGGACAGACCTCGACGCAGTCCGTATATTTGCAGCGAATGCAATTATCGGTCACGACATACGTCATCGTCGAACTCCTGTTGCCGCCCGAATTCCAGAACAGGCGGCTTATCTATCCTACAGCTTTGCGCCGATACTCCGGCAAGCCGACAATCGGCTCGGGGCTTTGGAATATCTCGCCACGAAGTCACTGTGCACGGAAATGGTTGCGGGTCTCAGCCCATGCCCTTTTATGACAATGCGTGAGGTAGCGATTTTATCCTGCCGTGACAAGGGTACAAACGCCGCAATGTCACGAAGTCACGCACATCTGAAACAGCATTTCGTTTGAAGGCTTTTACGTGGAAAAGGCTTTCGCCGGGACAGTTCAACACGCAATTTCCATCACCGCCAAAAGATGCCTGCGGCAACGCGTCCGTATCAGTTTCCGCGCAAACGATCCGTTTCACGGCGTTCTTTCTTGGTCGGGCGCCCGGCTCCGCTCTCACGTTGCGGCGTTACCGCCTCCGCCGCCATCGCAGTAGCAGATACCGGTGGCGGCGAAAGATCTTCATAAAGAAGCTGGGCTTCAGGCGCCGGACCGCGGCGCTCACCTGGAGCAACGATCTTGTAAACGAGGATACGACGGTCGAGTGTGATGGTCAGCACATCGCCAACCTTCACCTGATGAGCGGCCTGCTCAATCTTGTCACGGTTGACCCGGACCTTGCCGCCGACGGCGAGTTTCGCCGCCAGCGATCTTGATTTGACCACGCGCGCGAAGAACAGCCACTTGTCGATTCGCTGTCTTGCGCCCGCTTCTGCAGTCATCTTACTTCTTCATCTGCTCTTTCAGAGCAAGAAGCTTGGCGAAAGGCGAATCGGGATCGATACGTGCAGGACGTTCCTGCTCCACACGTTTGCCGCCCTGATGACCATGATCGCGCTTCGGCTGACGCTGATTGCCACCACGGAAGTCACCCTTGGAACCTTCGCGCTTGCCTTCGCCGTCATGACGCTTTTGCTTGTCGAAGCGCTTGCCGCCACGATCATTGCGCGCCTGCTGCTCTGCTCCGCCTTCCGACTTGCGTGCTTCGCCGCCCTGATCGCGGTTCTGATGACCACGATTCTGGTTACCGCGATTTTGACGCTGACGGTTCTGATCCTGATTGCGGTTGCGGCCTTCAAAACGCCCCTGACGCCACAGAAGAACAGGCTTCGGTTCTTCAACCACCGCTTCTGCGATTTCACCTGCCGGTTCGGTTTCTGCCGCTACAGATGCAGCTTCTTCCGCTTTGGCTTCGGTTTCCGTCTCAGCGACAACAACCGCCGGTGCGGGCACAGGTTCAGCCGCTGGCACAGCAGGGTTCTCAGCCTCTGCGACCGGCGAAACGCCAGCTTCCTTGGCGGCAGCTTCAGCCGCGAAAGCATCCAGCTCAGCAAGCTTCGCCGTGACGGCAGCGGCTTCCATGGCCTCGTGACGATAGCCGAGGCTCTTCAGGATTTCTTCCATATCGTCGGTGGTCGCACCGAGAATGGACATCATGGCAGGCGTGACGATGAACCGTCCGCCGTCATAAGCGCCATCCGGACGCGCACCGGACCCCGGACGCCAGGCAAGCGCCGGACGGATCAGATCAGCAAGTCGTTCCAGAATATCGATGCGCACGGCACGACGGCCCAGCACGCGATAGCCTGCCAGACGGTAGAACATCGGATCGAACGCCGGATCGACCACGACCGACGTGCGGCCAGCCGCCAACACATTCACGACGTCGCCATAACCGGCCCGTTCGCGGCCATCATTCTTGAGCGCCCAGAGCAGCGTGATGAGGCCAGCCGGAGCGGGCTTCAGCAGCATGGGCATGAATACGTGATAGGCGCCGAAACGCACACCGAGACGGCGTAGCGCCGCGCGCGAATCCTGATCGAGCCCACGCACTTCCTCTGCCACATCGCGGCGCGGAAGAATGCCAAGGTTCTCGACGATCTGGAAAGCAAGGCCGCGTGTCATGCCGGTCAGGGCATCAGCGGCAGCCAGATCGGTGAGCGGCTTCAGAACGGTTTCGATATGATGGGCGACGAACCGTTCGATACGCGCGGCAACCTTGTCGCGCGCCGCTCCGGTAAGTTGTTCGTCGGCCAGGATCACCGCGCGCGGCTTCAGCAGGTCATCACCTGCAACCAGCGTTGCGACCGTTGCACCAACCCAGCGCATAACGCCATCCGAGCCGAGCGCGAAATCGCCGTTCGGCGCAGCAGCAAAGCGCTCCGCGCGGCGTTCGAACTCGGCGGCCAGCGCCTTTTGTGCAGCCGACTTCACCGCCTTTGCGTCCGGCCCCTCGGCCTGAACGTCAGCGGTAAAACGGAATCCTTCCAGTTGCCCGACATTGTGGCCTTCGACAATCACGTCTCCGGCAGGGCTGATTTCTGCTTCAAGCATGGCATTCTCTCTCAGGCGCCTCATAAGCACGCTTGTCCTGCGGTCTACAAAGCGTTTCGTCAACCTTTCATGCAGCGCGTCGGACAATCTGTCCTCAATTTCGCGCGTCTTTTCCTGCCAGTGTGTCGGATCGGCAAGCCATCCCGGCCTGTGCGACACAAAAGTCCAGGTTCGAATTTGCGCCACACGATGCGACAGGGTGTCAATTTCCCCCTCTGTGCTATCGGCGCGGCGCACCTGTTCGCTCATATAATCTTCATCGACGCTCCCTCGGCGGACAAGATCCTGATAGATGGTTGCAATGATATCGGCATGCTGCGCCGGCGCGATCTTGCGATAATCGGGCAGCGCGCAGGCGTCCCACAAAAGCTCAATGCGTGCCGGTGTCTTGGCAAGCCGCACAATCTCTTCGTCTTTCGACAAATTTTCAAGCGCTTGTTGATCGACGGCTGGCAAAGCCTTGGCCAATCCTTCGATCGGCGCGGGCGTTTCCAGAGAAAATCGCAGGGAATCGAGTGTTGAAAAGTCGAAACGGGCCGTTCGCCACTGCAGGACCTTCACCGGATCGAAATTATGCGCTTCCACCCGCTCGACCAGTTCTTCGTCAAACGGATGCACCTGCCCCGTCACGCCGAAGGTGCCGTCACGCAGGTGTCGGCCCGCACGCCCGGCGATCTGTCCCACTTCTGCGGGCGTCAGATCGCGGAACTGATAGCCGTCGAATTTGCGATTCTGCGCAAAGGCAACATGGTCGACATCCAGATTGAGCCCCATCCCGATAGCATCGGTCGCCACCAGAAAATCGACATCGCCCGACTGGTAAAGCTCTACCTGTGCATTGCGTGTGCGCGGGCTGAGCGCGCCCATCACCACCGCCGCCCCGCCGCGCTGGCGGCGGATCAGTTCGGCAATCGCATAAACCTCGTCGGCGGAAAAGGCGACAATGGCGGAACGGTTCGGCAGGCGGGTAATCTTCTTGGACCCTGCATAGGCCAGATGCGACAGGCGCGGACGCGTCACCACATTGATGCCACGCAGAAGCTTTTCCAGAATGCCGCGCATGGTTCCTGCACCAAGCAGGAGCGTCTCCTGCCGTCCGCGCAGATGCAGGATGCGGTCGGTGAATATATGGCCCCGCTCCAGATCACCGGCGAGCTGCACTTCATCGATGGCCACGAAAGCCACATCGGTGCGGCGCGGCATGGCCTCAACCGTGCAGACGGAATAGCGCGCGCCGGGCGGCACGATCTTTTCCTCACCTGTGACCAGCGCGACATTGGCCGCACCAACCCGTTCCACGACGCGGTTATAGACCTCGCGCGCCAGAAGGCGCAGCGGCAGGCCGATCATCCCGCTTCCATGCGACAGCATGCGTTCGATGGCCAGATGCGTTTTGCCGGTATTGGTCGGCCCAAGCACCGCAGTCACATCGCGGCCACTCAAGGTCAGCGGCAAATCATGGGCAGGGAGTTGGTTCATGCCAATAATCGGGTTCCCGGTACAAGCGCCCGTCACGGGCTGGATGCTGGTTCTTGCGATAGCACTATACGACCTGCACCGGAAGCGCTCCTGTTAAGTTTCAATATGGACGAGTTGCCAGCCTTTCGGCGACCGATACGCATCCGGTCAATAACTTGTCGATTAACGATTGGAACGACTCTGGAACGAATCGGCGACGAATCGCTGACTCGGATAGCTTCGCCTTTTGTTCACGGCAACATATAGTAAGCCTAACACAAAACCCCACAATATGATGAATCGGATGTTCCGCTTTTCTGTGTTTTCCTGACGCGAAACGACACCGCCGTTAACTTTTGGCAAAACCTGTCAACAGGCTGTTCCGGTAGCAAGGCGATTCTTCAGAAAATCTTAATGATTACTGATAGTTCGTTAATCCCTGAACGGTTGCGAACACGATCTTCATTAACCTTCAGGCCAAAGCCGGAACGAATCGGCGACGAATCGCTGATCCGCAAAGTTTCTCCATTTGTTCTCACCACATCTGGTGTTCAAAGTGCCCGACACACCATAGAAAATCGAAACCAGACGAACCTTGATGAGCATTTCTTCGATTTCGCATTAACTTTTCCGGCAATTCCGTATGCCCGACCCCGCCGATTTCAAACGTCTCATTGCGGAAACAAAAAGGCGAACGGAGCTATTTCTCCGCCCGCCTCTGTTCTGATAAAGGCGAAGGTCAGTCGCGCTCGACGCACAAGGCAACGCCCATGCCGCCGCCGATGCAAAGTGTCGCCAGACCGCGCTTGGCATCACGGCGCTGCATTTCGTAAAGCAACGTTGTCAGAACGCGCGCGCCGGAGGCACCTATCGGATGTCCGATCGCAATTGCTCCGCCATTGACATTGACGATATCCGGGTTGAGGCCAAGATCACGGACAACGGCGCAGGACTGCGCAGCAAAGGCTTCGTTGGCTTCGACCAGATCGAGATCACCGACGCTCCAGCCTGCCTTTTCCAATGCCTTCTTCGTCGCCGGAATCGGCCCCGTTCCCATGATCGACGGATCAACGCCAGCCGTCGCCCAGGAAACGATGCGAGCCAGCGGCTTCACACCACGTTTGGCAGCCTCATCCGCATCCATCAGAACGACAGCCGCAGCGCCATCGTTAATCCCGGATGCGTTACCCGCTGTAACCGTTCCTTCCTTGTCGAAAGCCGGTCTCAGCTTGGTCAGAGCCTCCATCGTCGTACCGGGACGGATATATTCGTCTACTGAGACAACTACATCCCCCTTGCGACCTTTCACGGTGAAGGGAACGATTTCATCCTCGAACCTGCCGGCAGTCTGTGCAGCTTCCGCCTTCTGCTGGGAGGCCAGTGCGAACTCATCCTGATCGGCGCGGGTCAACTGCCACTGGCGGGCGATATTTTCCGCCGTGATCCCCATGTGGTAGCCATTGAAGGCATCGGTCAGGCCGTCCTTCAGCATGGTGTCGATCATCTTGAAGTCGCCCATCTTCACGCCCGAACGCAAATGCGCGCAATGCGGCGCCATGGACATGGATTCCTGGCCGCCTGCCACGATGATCTTGGCGTCGCCGGAAAGAATCTGCTGCATGCCGAGCGCGACCGCCCGCAAACCCGAACCGCATAGCTGGTTGATCGAGAAGGCCGTTGTCTCCTTTGGGCAACCGGCGTCCATGGCTGCCTGCCGCGCCGGGTTCTGCCCTTCACCTGCCGTCAGCACCTGTCCGAGAATAACCTCGTCCACATCAGTCGCCGCCACACCGGCGCGTTCCAGCGCGCCTTTGATGACCGTCGCACCCAGTTCATGTGCGGGGATATTGGCAAACGCACCGTTGAAAGCGCCCACTGCGGTACGCGCAGCGCTGGCAATGACGATGGCTTTCTGGTCGGACATTCTTTCCTCCTTGAAATGTTGCGCAACACAAAGACCAAAATTCCGGCCTTGGCAAGCTTTGCAGTGCGTCAGCAACCGTCTTCATGAAAATCGATAAAGTGTTTTTCCCATGGCGAGCAGCATTGGAGTGTGCATTGCCGGTCATGATCGCTAAATTACATTTAGCTATAAATAGGAGATTATCCATGCCTTCACTGACGCTCGAACAAGCCAATGGGATTATTGCCGGTGCCTTTGCCAAGGCGGCGGAGCTGAAACTGAAGCCGCTGGCTGTTTGCGTTCTCGATGCGGGCGGCCATGTGAAGGCTTTCCAACGTCAGGACGGCGCGTCCATGCTCCGCTTCGAGATCGGCTCGGGCAAGGCCTATGGCGCGCTTGCGGTCGGCACCGGCTCACGCTGGCTGAACAATCAGGCAAAGGACCGTCCACACTTCCTGGAAGGCCTCTCGGGCGTGTCGGGCGGCAAGGTCGTGCCGGTGCCGGGTGGCGTTCTGATAAAGGATGCAGGCGGCGAAATCCTCGGTGCAGTCGGTATTTCCGGCGACACATCGGACAATGACGAGATTGCAGCCATTTCCGGCATCGAAGGCGCAGGCTTTGCATCTGACGCAGGCTGATTTTCAATAATTGTTCTCGATCAAGGCCGCTTCATGCGGCCTTTTTCATGCAGTTTGCAGAGAAGGCCGCACAAAAGAAAACGCCGCTTCCGGAAACCGGAAACGGCGTTTTTGAAAACCATCTTTCGGCTGCAATGCAGCGTCAGACTTATTCCTTGGCTTCGAGGACCTGACGGCCGCGATACATACCGCTCTTCAGATCGATATGATGCGGACGACGAAGTTCGCCCGAGTTCTTGTCCTCGACATAAGTCGGGGCCTTGAGAGCGTCAGCCGAACGGCGCATGCCGCGCTTCGACGGAGACGTTTTTCGTTTTGGTACTGCCATGGATCCAGCTCCACTGATCGGTCAATAAACGTCCGGCACGGCCCCGAAGAGCCTGTCACATCGGACAAAATTCCGGAAAGTCACGTGCCTATACACGCTCTAACGGCATTTGACCAGCGGGAGTCTTATCTTTTTTTCGTATCATGCATTTATTGCACGCAAACCACATAGGGACCGGACCGTGCGGCGCGTCCGGCTACGATCCGGGCAATGCGCTGCATGTTGCGCGTCGGCTTGGCGGGGTTGCGCAAGGCCGGGTTTGGCAACGTGACGGCAAGCAGTGCGGATTGCTGCGCATTGAGTTTTGCTGCCGGGCGCTTGAAATGATGCTGGGCTGCGGCCTCGATTCCGTAAATGCCCGGTCCCCACTCGGCGATATTGAGATAGATTTCCATAATGCGCTTTTTGGACAGAATACCGTCGGCAGCCAGCGCCAGCGGAAATTCGAGCCCCTTGCGGACATAGGAGCGCCCATTCCACAGGAAGAGGTTCTTCACGGTTTGCATCGTGATCGTGGAAGCGCCGCGGCTCGGACCGCCCTCGCCCGTATCGTCCAGAACCAGCCCCAGCTGATGCCAGTCCACCCCGCCATGGCTGCAGAACTGGCCGTCCTCGGCCATCATTACCGAATTGACGAGAACCGGCGCGATATCGTCGATACTGACCCATCTACGGTCCACGCCCTGAAACAAAACATAGTCCTTGACCATCAGGGTCGAGATCGGGCGGACAAAGGGTACGGAATAGACGAAAAGCAGGAAAATCGGCAGCACGGCCAGAATCACCAGAATCTTGAGCGCGAGAGCAATCCGGGCACCCCAAACAGGATCCGCCAGATAATTGCGTCCATCTTTGCTCTTGATGATGATTTTTGCCACTGCCACCGCCTGCTACCTTCCCCCAAGCGACATAAACCATTCCTTAATAAGTTTGAACCGGATTCCATAATCCAACCGGGGAAACAAGTCGAAACACGCCGTTTCGTGACGTTCAAATGAAAAAGCCTGTGCTGATCGTTGTGGCCAGTTGACCAAATCAGCGCTTTCGTCCATCCCCTTTGACATGGAAAAGCTGTCGACCGATTTCACCGCCATTCTCAACCGTCGTGCCATGGAAGTAGAAATGGCACTGACGGGCCTTCTGGACCAGCGCCTCAAGACGGGAGAAATCGCCCGCCCCGAACGGCTGCTCGCCGCCATGCGGCACGGTGTCCTGAACGGTGGCAAGCGCCTCCGGCCTTTTCTCGTTGTCGAAAGTGCCGCTTTGTTCGGCAAAGGTGGCAACGCCGTTCTGCGTGTTGCTGCCGCGCTCGAATGCATTCACTGCTATTCGCTTGTCCATGACGATTTGCCAGCCATGGATGACGATGACCTGCGGCGCGGCCAGCCGACCGTGCACAAAGCATTTGATGAAGCTGCCGCCATTCTGGCCGGTGACGGCCTTCTGACCTATGCTTTCGACATCATCTCGTCGGATGAAACCGATCTCGATGCAGCAATTCGCCTGCAACTGGTTTCAGCGCTCGCCCGCGCATCCGGTCTCGGCGGCATGGTGGGCGGACAGGCTCTCGATCTGATGGCCGAAACCAGCAAGCCTGACGAAGCCGGCATCATCACGTTGCAGGCAATGAAGACTGGCGCATTGATCCGTTTCGCCTGCGAGGCCGGAGCCATCATCGCCAATGCATCCAGCGAAGACCGCGAGCGCATGGCCGAATTCGGCTCCGCTATTGGCCTTGCCTTCCAGCTGGCGGACGATCTTCTGGACGTGACCGCTGACGCCGAGGCGATGGGCAAGGCCACTGGTAAAGATGCCGCCGCCGGAAAGGCCACGCTGGTTTCACTCCACGGCATCGACTGGACCCGCAAGCAACTGTCCGGACTGGTTACCCAGGCGGAAAGCTTGCTGGCACCCTTTGGCAAGGACGCAGATATCCTGAAACAGGCCGCCCGCTTCATCGCCGAACGGCAGAGCTAGACCATGTCTCCCGCAAGCGGAAACCGATTTTGCTCAGGATAATGCGTAAAAACAACGATTTAAAGATCGTCTTCACGTACCTTGACGATAACCACATCGTCAGCGGAAAGCATGCGCCCGTCCTGAGAACGCACATCAAGCGCGGCCACGTCCTCGCCTGAAACGCTGTCGACAAGACGCGAATGAGTTTCACCCGGCGCAAAGAGATGCTTTTCTCCCCATTGCCTGAGCGACACGATGACAGGCAGCAGATCGCGCCCTTTTGCCGTCAGGCGATACTCCTGATGCGCGCCGCCATTAGGGTCTGGCACGGATTCCATGATTCTCTCTCCCGTCAGCTTGCGCAGACGTTCCGAGAGAATATTGCGGGCGATTCCGAGATTCTTCTGAAAGGCGCTGAAACGTGTCACGCCGTCGAAGGCTTCACGGACGATCAGCAGCGACCACCAGTCGCCGATCACATCAAGCGCGCGTGCACTCGGGCAATAATCGCCTTTCATGCTTTTCTTTCGAACCATGTTAACTCCACAGATTGCAATCTGGTTGCAATATAAAACCTTTTTAGCTACAAGCAAAATGGTTTCATTTTAAAACCGTTTTGCAGGAGTCCGTCATGCAACCTTCAACCCACGCGGCCGCAACGCTGTCCGCGAACCCTGATGCACGCCCTTTGCTTTCCTCGACTACCCTTTTTCTGTTTGCGGCTGCAAGCGGACTGGCGGTAGCCAATGTCTACTTTGCTCACCCGCTGCTCGATGTGATGGCTGACGACCTTGGCCTCAAACGCTCAACAGCAGGCCTCATCGTCGCCGCCAGCCAGCTCGGCTATGCAATCGGCTTGATCTTTCTCGTCCCGCTTGGCGACCTCTTCAACCGGCGAAAGCTGATCATCACGCATTTCCTTCTGTCGGTCCTGTCCCTGATCGCAATCGGCTTTGCGGCCAATGCCACCGTGCTTCTGGTCGCCATGGCCACTATGGGCCTGCTCGCCGTCGTCACACAGGCACTTGTCGCCTATGCGGCCAGCCTCGCAGCACCGGCGCGACGCGGCCATGTGGTTGGCATCGTAACCAGCGGCATCGTGCTCGGCATATTGCTGGCGCGCGCGATAGCTGGCGCCCTCACCGACATTGGCGGCTGGCGCAGCGTCTACTTCGTTTCCTCTATTCTCACGCTTTTGATCGCGCTCCTGCTGTGGCGCAGCCTGCCCGACCAGAAGCGGCGGCCGACCAGCGTCAGCTATCCGGCACTCATTCTGTCGCTTGTGACGCTGTTTCGCTCCGAGCCGGTACTGCGCATTCGCGCCATCATAGCCATGCTGATCTTCGCCAATATTACCACTTTGCTCGCACCACTGGTCATGCCGCTCAGCGCACCACCCTTCGAACTGAGCCATGCTGAGATCGGTCTGTTCGGACTGGCAGGTGCTGCCGGAGCGCTTGCCGCGTCGCGTGCTGGCGGTGTTGCCGACCGGGGTTATGCCCAGCGGATGACAGGCATCGCTTTGCTGCTGATGTTCGTGTCATGGGGTCTGATAGCCTTGCTGGAACATTCACTGCTCTGGCTAATCGCAGGTGTGCTGATTATCGACTTCGGCCTTCAGGCTGTCCACGTCACCAATCAGGCGATGATCTACCGTGTACGCCCAGACGCGCAGAACAGACTCACCGCCGCCTATATGGTTTTCTATTCCATCGGCAGCGCAAGCGGTTCGGCGGTTTCAACTTGGGTCTATGCTTATGCAGGCTGGAATGGCGTTTGCCTGCTTGGCGCAGGCATCAGCCTTGTCACGCTCATCTTCTGGGCAGCAACATTAAAGGCTACACCAGAGACCGCTACGCGCGCGGTCACCTGTACCGCTTAGTTCTGGCCAGCAGCGATTTTCTGATCAAGTCCGAAGCGGTTCTCGATGTAATCGGCAACCATTTTCTGGAAGTCCTCGGCAATAGCAGGACCGCGCAACGTCGTGACTTTCTTGCCATCGACAAAGACCGGTGCGGACGGCGTTTCGCCCGTGCCGGGAAGCGAGATGCCGATATCAGCGTGCTTCGATTCACCCGGCCCGTTGACAATGCAGCCCATCACGGCGACCGACAGCGCTTCCACGCCGGGATATTTCTCGCGCCAGACCGGCATGTTGCGGCGGATATCGTCCTGAATGGTCTGGGCCAGTTCCTGGAACACGGTCGACGTCGTGCGACCGCAACCGGGACACGCCGCAACGATCGGAATAAATTGCCGGAAACCCATGGTCTGCAGAAGCTCTTGTGACACCTGCACTTCACGGGTGCGGTCGCCGCCGGGTTCCGGGGTAAGCGAAATGCGGATTGTGTCGCCGATGCCCTGCTGCAACAGGATACCCATGGCCGCCGACGAGGCGACAATGCCCTTGGTGCCCATGCCGGCTTCAGTGAGGCCCAGATGCAGCGCATGATTGGAACGCTGCGCCAGCATCGTATAGACGGCAATCAGGTCCTGCACCTGACTGACCTTGGCCGACAGGATGATCTTGTCGCGGCCAAGACCGATCTCTTCGGCAAGATTGGCGGAAATCAGAGCCGACTGCACAATGGCCTCGCGCATGACTTCCTGCGCGCTCAATGGCGCGCCCGCATCCTGATTACGATCCATCAGCGTGGTCAGGAGTTCCTGATCGAGCGAACCCCAGTTCACGCCGATGCGCACCGGCTTGTCATAGCGGATCGCCATTTCGACGATATCGGCGAACTGCTTGTCCTTCTTGTCCTTGAAACCGACATTGCCCGGATTGATGCGATATTTTGCAAGTGCTTCCGCACAGGCCGGATGATCGGCCAGCAGCTTGTGACCAATATAATGGAAGTCACCGACCAGCGGCACATCATGCCCCAGACGTTCCAGCCGTTCGCGGATTTTAGGCACGGCAGCAGCCGATTCATCGCGATCCACCGTGATGCGCACGATTTCCGAACCGGCACGGTGAAGTGCAGCCACCTGCGCGACCGTAGAGTCCACATCCGCTGTGTCCGTGTTGGTCATTGACTGCACGACGACGGGCGCACTGCCGCCGACGATAACGCCACCGACACTGACGCCAACCGACTGGCGACGAGGAAATGGATGCGAAAAATAGCTGACGGCCTCGGAAGACATTTTGCTCTGTTCTTAACTGTACCTGTTCTCAGGTGGCGCAGCGCGACGCGAATGTCAACGCCCGCCTATATTGAGGCCCGCATATATCTGGGTCTGCGTATATCCGGCTCTCGCTTTATATAATCGCTTGCCGTTGCCTTGTCGCCCTCTCATTATGTCACCGGGAACAAGGAGGAAATCACGCATGAATGCTGCATCTGCCTGCAAGACCGCAATCGTCACCGGATCGAATTCCGGGATCGGCCTCGGTATAGCCCATGCGCTGGCGGCGGCAGGACACAACGTCGTGATCAACTCATTCACCGACCGTGAGGAGGATCATACCCTCGCACGCAAGCTCGGCGAGGAACATGGCGTCAGCGTGGTCTATATTGCGGCCGACATGTCGAAGGCCGACCAATGCCGCGCACTGATCGCAGAAACGGTAAAGCAATTCAGCAGTGTGGACATTCTCGTCAACAACGCCGGTATCCAGCATGTATCTCCCGTCGAGGAGTTTCCGGCCGAACAATGGGACCGCATCATCGCGATAAACCTGACATCGGCCTTTCACACCTCGGCTGCCGCGATCCCGCATATGCGCAAGACTGGCTGGGGCCGCATTATCAATATCGCTTCAGCCCACGGCCTCGTGGCATCGCCGTTCAAGTCGGCTTATGTTGCCGCCAAGCATGGCATTGTCGGCTTTACCAAAACACTGGCGCTGGAACTTGCAACCGCAAAGATCACGGCCAATTCCATCTGTCCCGGCTATGTGCTGACGCCGCTTGTCGAAGCGCAGATACCGGACCAGATGAAGGCCTACCACATGGACCGCGAAACCGTGATCCGCGAAGTGATGCTAGATAAGCAGCCGACGAAGGAATTCGTCACCACCGCACAGATCGGCGCCCTTGCCGCTTTCCTCGCAAGCGATGCGGCAGCGCAGATCAATGGCGCTGCCATTCCCGTCGACGGCGGGTGGACTGCCGAATAGCGCATCTCGAAAAGTGGAAACCGGTTTTCGGATAAGATGCGCGTCATTAAGAAAGTTCAGTGCTTATGATCCGCGTATCGGGCCAGACTTGAAAAGGCCAGCACGACCAGCAGCAAGACCGGAAGCGCCAGAAACACCACGCCAAAGCCGCTATGCTTGGCAACAAAACCGATCAGCGACGGCGCCACCAGCATGCCGGAATAACCAAGCGTCGTTGCGATGGACAGGCCGACACTCGGATTGACGCCCGGCATGTTACCAGCCATCGAGAAGGCGATCGGCACCATGTTGGAAATACCGATCCCGCAGATCGCGAAGCCGATAATCGCCGTTGCTGAGCTGTTTCCGAAACCGACGATCAGCATGCCGATGATTGCAATGATCGTGCAGGCACGAAGGGTTTTGACTGCACCGAACCGGTCGCGGACCAGATCGCCTGCAAAACGCATGATGGCCATTGAGCCCGAGAAAGCTGCGAAGCCGAAGCCTGCCACCGTGACGGAAGCACCCAGATCCTGGCGCATATGATAGGCGCCCCAATCGAGAATCGCCCCTTCCGGCACCATGGAAAACAGCGCCATGACACCGACAAGCCATGGCAGAGGATTACGCGGCAAGGTCAGCTTCTGCTTTTCGCCGCTTGGATGATGATGCTCCGTGTCCGGGATGATCGAAGGCCATGCGATAGCAATCAGGATTGCGGCGACAATTGTCGTCACCAGCGCATGAACGGTCGATCCGAATTGCGCGATAAGAAAGCCGCCTGTCGCAGCACCGATGAGGCCGCCGAGGCTCCAGAATGCATGGCAGGACGACATGATTGCCCGGCGCATTTTTTTCTCGACCGCAACCGCATTGGCATTCATCGACACATCCATCGCAGCCATGGTTCCGCCGAAATAGAACATCACGATCACAGCCGTGACCACATTCGGCACCAGTGCGATGATGAGCAGCGCCGGGATAAAGGCGAGTGCAAAAATGCGCACCACCATGCCCGAACCGCGATGCGCTGAAAGCGCACCTGCGACCGGCATCATGGCCAGAGAACCAAGGCCGAAGACGAGGATCATCAACCCCATGCCTGCACTATCAAGTCCGAGGCGTTCGGCAAATTCCGGAATTTTCGGGGCCCAGCCGCCGAAAATATAGCCGTTCATCAGAAAGAGTAGCGCAACGGCAATCCGCTCTCTGGTTACAATCGGCGCACGCGCAGGCGCCGCATCTTCGCGTCCGGAAACCTGTTCCATCTGTCCCTCAGTTGCGGTCCGCTGCCGCACGTAAAATCTTCATATCCGATGTCGCATAGGGCGCAAGCGCTGCTTCATCCGCATCATATTCGACAGCCATGACACCGACATCGTCCAAGGGAACGACATCATGGGCGGCAACCGTACCGAGCTTGTCGCTCGTAATGGCCAGTGCCACCACCCGGCTGCGTCCGGCTATAACTCGCTTGAATTCCGCATCGTCCAGATGCAGCGCCGTTACGCCGATTTCGGCGGCAATACCGCACGCGCCCAAAACGCAAAGATCAGGCCGCAGCAGTTCCGCATCACGCAAGGCGCGCGCCCCGACGGCGGCACTCACCCGCCGGTCGATGGGACCACCAATCATGATCAGCTCAATCTCCGGCGAGCCCATAAGAATTACAGCGATAGACGGCGTATTGGTGACGACGGTGATGGCTTCACCGCGTTCGACCAAAAGTCGCGCCAGAGCCGTATTCACCGAAGATGCATCGAGAAACACCGTCATGCCGGGTTCGACCAGTTCCGCCAGGACCGCAGCCAGG
Organism: Ochrobactrum sp. XJ1; assembly: GCF_024701725.1. NCBI lineage: Bacteria > Pseudomonadati > Pseudomonadota > Alphaproteobacteria > Hyphomicrobiales > Brucellaceae > Ochrobactrum > Ochrobactrum sp. XJ1. The sequence continues at coordinate 90,364 of NZ_VDGD01000011.1, read as the reverse complement.
GCGGCCTTCGCTTGTGGTCGCTCGGAATCCCGTTCTGCGAGCGGAGAAGGCTCGGGCACGGCACGCAACGCGCCGCCATAGACACGCTTGCAGAGCCCTGCCGCCGCCATCTCGCGCAGATCGCGCCGGATCGTATCCTCGGACACGCCGAAACTTTCAGCCAGTTCAGCCGCCAGTACACGACCAGACTGCTGTAGCAGTTCCTGAATGCGCGCCTGTCTTTCGTGAAGCAGAAGCTCTGTCACCACCACCCTCCCATCATGCACAATCATGCATAAATCGGCATAAACATGCATACCAGATTTTGGGAACTCTGCAAGCGCAAACAAAACCGCACCGTTTTTACCGGCGCGGCATTGAACTTTGACCCGGGAAGACGCTTGTTGGCGTTATTCGGAATACACCACCAACAAATCCTTGGCATCGATCTGTTCGCCGGGACGCACCAGCACTTCCGCGATGGTGCCATCGCGTTCGGCATGGATGGCGGTTTCCATCTTCATCGCCTCTATGGAAAGCAGCACATCACCCTGCGTAACCGTCTGGCCGGTCGCCACGGCAACCGTTGATACGACACCTGGCATCGGTGCACCAACCTGCCTGTCGTTCCCGGCTTCCACCTTGCGACGCACACCGCCGGAAGCGCCTTTGGCACGGTTCGGCACCTTAATGCGGCGCGGCTGACCATTCAGCTCGAAAAACACCGTCACCATGCCCTTCTCATCGGTTTCGCTCATCGCCTGATTGACGATCACCAGCGTCTTGCCGCGTTCCAGATCGACGAAGACTTCTTCTTCCGGCTTCAAGCCGTAGAAATAGACCGGAGTCGGCAAAACACTTGTCGGGCCATAGGTTTCCTGCGCGGATGCATAGTCGGTGAAGACCTTCGGATACATCAGCGCCGAAGCGAATTCCTGATCGGAAATCTTGCGATCGACCGTCTCCTCGAACCCTTCACGCTCGGCGTTCAGATCGGCAGGTTCCAGCAGAGCGCCGGGACGCACGGTAAACGGCTCATCGCCCTTCAGAATCTTCTTCTGCAACGCCTTCGGCCATCCCGATGGCGGCTGACCAAGATCACCGCGCATCATCGACACTACGGAATCCGGGAAAGCAATATCCTTTGCCGGGTTTTCGACATCAGCGACGGTCAAGTCCTGACTGACCATCATCAACGCCATGTCGCCCACAACCTTGGAGGATGGCGTGACCTTGACGATATCGCCGAACATGCGGTTCACATCAGCATAGGCCTGCGCCACCTCATGCCAGCGGGTTTCAAGTCCCAGCGAACGGGCCTGCTCCTTCAGATTGGTGAACTGACCACCCGGCATTTCATGCAGATAAACTTCTGAAGCTGGTCCCTTGAGGTCGCTTTCGAAAGCCGCATACTGGTTGCGTACGGCTTCCCAATAGAAAGAGATGCGGCGGATCGAATCCGGATCAAGGCCCGGATCGCGCTCGGAACCGTGCAGTGCCTCGACAATGGAACCGAGGCAAGGCTGCGATGTGTTGCCGGAGAGCGCATCCATCGCCGCATCGACCACATCCACACCCGCATCGATCGCAGCAAGTACGGTCGCCGCCGAAATGCCCGACGTATCATGCGTATGGAAATGGATCGGCAGATCGGTTTCCTCGCGTAGCGCCTTGAACAGGGCGCGGGCCGCGGCAGGCTTCAAAAGCCCCGCCATATCCTTCACCGCAATGATATGCGCGCCAGCTTTTTCAACTTCCTTCGCCAGATTGACGTAATATTTGAGGTCATACTTGGCGCGTTCCGGATTGAGAATATCACCTGTGTAACAAATCGCTGCTTCGCAGAGCTTGTTTTCCTCCAGCACCGCATCCATCGATACGCGCATGTTTTCGACCCAGTTCAGACTGTCGAAAACGCGGAACAGATCGATGCCGCCGCGTGCTGCCTCGCGCACGAAATATTTTACGATATTATCAGGATAAGATTTGTAGCCGACGCCGTTTGCACCGCGCAAAAGCATCTGCAGAAGAAGGTTCGGCGCCGCTTCACGCACCAGCGCCAGACGCTCCCACGGGTCTTCGGTGAGGAAGCGCATCGAAACGTCGAAGGTCGCACCGCCCCAGCATTCCAGCGAAAACAGATTCGGCAGTGCCTGCGCATAGGAATTGGCGATGCGGGCAATGTCGTATGTGCGCATGCGCGTCGCCAGAAGCGACTGATGGCCGTCACGCATGGTCGTATCGGTAATCAGCGCACGCTTTTCGTTGCGCACCCATTCCGCGAACTTCTTCGGTCCAAGCTGGTCCAGACGTTGCTTGGTGCCATCAACGACCGGCTTATCACCGAACCACGGCACGCGCGGCTTGGCGGCATCCTTAGCCGGCTTTGCGCGCCCCTTGGTTTCTGGATGGCCATTGACCGTCACGTCGGCGATATAGGTCAGAAGTTTGGTGGCACGATCCTGCCGCTTGACCTGCTCGAACAGTTCCGGCGTCGTGTCGATGAAGCGCGTCGTGTAGTCGTTTGCCTGAAACTTCGGATGATTGATGATCGCTTCGAGGAAGGTGAGATTCGTCGCCACACCGCGGATACGGAATTCGCGCAAGGCGCGATCCATACGGCGGATGGCTTCCAGAGGCGTAGAGCCTGAAGCGGTCACCTTGACGAGCAGCGGATCGTAGTAGCGGGTGATGAACGCACCCGAATAGGCCGTGCCGCCATCGAGACGAATGCCAAAACCCGATGCCGAACGATAGGCCTGAATGCGACCGTAATCAGGAATGAAGTTCTGTTCCGGGTCTTCCGTGGTGATACGACACTGGAGCGCATGGCCATTAAGGCGAATGTCCTCCTGACGCGGCACACCCGATTCCGGCGTGCCGATGGCAAAGCCTTCGAGAATATGAATCTGCGCCTTGACGATATCGATGCCGGTAACCTGTTCGGTAACCGTGTGCTCGACCTGAATACGCGGATTGACCTCGATGAAATAGAACTTGCCCGTATCGGCATCCATCAGGAATTCGACTGTACCGGCGCCAATATAATCGGTGGCATGGGCAATCTTCAGGCCATAGCTTGCCAGTTCCTGACGCTGCGCATCATCGAGATAAGGTGCCGGCGCCCGCTCCACCACCTTCTGGTTACGGCGCTGGATCGAGCAGTCACGCTCGAAAAGATGAACCGCATTGCCATGGGTATCGCCCAATATCTGCACTTCGACATGGCGCGCGCGTTCAATCAGCTTTTCGAGATAGACCTCATCCTTGCCAAATGCAGCCTTGGCCTCGCGCTTGGCTTCCGTGACTTCGCGGGCAAGATCGGCTTCGGCGCGGATGGCGCGCATGCCGCGACCGCCACCGCCCCAGCTTGCCTTCAACATCAGCGGATAGCCGATTTCTGCCGCCAGCTTCTTTACTTCTTCTATATCGTCCGGCAGCGGATCGGTGGCAGGCACCACCGGCACGCCGATTTCAATGGCGAGATTGCGGGCCGCAACCTTGTTGCCGAGGCGGCGCATGGTCTCAGGCTTTGGGCCGATGAAGATGATGCCGTTTTCTGCGCAGGCTTCGGCGAATTCCGGGCTTTCGGACAAAAGGCCATAGCCGGGGTGGATCGCATCGGCGCCCGAAACCTTGGCGACGCGGATAATCTCATCGATAGAAAGATAGCTTTCAATCGGACCAAGATCTCGATCCAGATGCGGACCGCGACCGACCTGATAACTTTCATCGGCTTTGAAGCGATGCAGGGAAAGTTTGTCTTCCTCAGCCCATATGGCCACCGTTTTGAGCCCCAGCTCATTGGCGGCGCGGAATACGCGGATTGCGATTTCAGATCGGTTGGCGACCAGAATTTTCCGGATAGGCTTTTGGGCGAAAGACAAGGCAGATCTCCCTAACTGCAATGACAAAGGCGCCATTGCTTAACCTGCAATAGACACAAGCGCAAACAAACTGTGCAACAGGGAGATAAAAACAAAATGCCCGACTAAATGCCGGGCAGATTGATGAATTTTGTAGCACTTTATGCTAATATATCAGGCACAAGAGCGGTTCCTATTATGAAGCAATCATCAGAACCGCTCTAAGCATCTGTGTTCTCGCATTATCCAACGCAAAACCGCTTCGCACTTTTGCTGGAAATGCTCCATTACTTCTGGAAGTAATTATACTTGCCGTCTTCACCCTTGCGCCATTCGAACATGACGTAAGGCGAAAGGCTCGGATCGCCCTTGGCGTCGAACGAGATGTCGCCAAGCACCGTTTTGAACGGACCCTTTTCCTTCATCGCAGTTGCAACTTCCTGCGGGTCGTTGCTTGCGGCAGCATTGGCGGCATTGACCAGCGACTGCACACCGGCATAGGCATAGAAGGTATAGGCTTCAGGCTCGAAACCCTTGTCACGGAAAGCCTTGATGAGTTCCGCATTCGACTTGTCGTCGCGCGGATCGGGACCGAAAGTGTTCATGACACCACCAACAGCATCACCGGCAATCGAGGCAAGTTCGTTGGACACGATGCCATCGCCCGAAATGAACTGTGCCTTGAGGCCCTGATCATCCATCTGGCGGATGAGCAGACCCGCTTCCGGATGCATGCCGCCCCAGTAAACAGCAGTAATGCCAGCAGCCTTCATCTTGGAGATGAGCGCGGAGAAGTCCTTGTCGCCCTGGTTTACACCTTCGTAGAGCGTTTCCTTCATGCCGTTGTCGTTGAGCGACTTCTTGGTTTCGTCGGCAAGGCCCTGACCGTAAGGGGTCTTGTCGTGAAGGACTGCGACTTTGCCGTCCTTGTAATTGTCGGCGATATATTTGCCGGCAACGATGCCCTGCTGGTCATCGCGACGGCAGGTGCGGAACGTGTTCCAAAGTTCGCGCTCGGTGAAGGTCGGGTTGGTGGTGCCGGGCGCGATCATCAGCACGCCGTTTTCAGCATAGATGTCCGACGTCGGAATGCTGACGCCGGAATTGAAGTGACCGATAACGAACTGAACACCATCACCCACAAACTTGTTTGCAACCGAAATGCCCTGCTTCGGATCGGCAGCGTCGTCGCCATAGACGATGGTGATCTGCTCGCCGTTCATGCCGCCCTTGGCATTGGCTTCTGCGACAGCCGCTTCGACACCGCGCTTGATCTGCTCGCCGAAAGCTGCCTGGCTGCCGGTCAACGGTGCGCCGACGCCGAGCTGGATGTCGGCAAAGGACACGCCACCCATCGCAACCAGTGCCGAAAGGCAGACGCCGCAGAATAAGGATTTCTTCATTTCAGTTGCTCCCACTAAGCGCATCCCGAAAGGTATGAAACGATTTTCGAGACACACGTCAAAATAGTCATTCAGAGCGGCAGTCTGACAGGATCAGATGACCGCCATTTTTTGCAGGCATGAACAGCAACACTAGAGGCGTTGCATAAACCTGATATTCGAATGGGAGACTGCATCAGCGCCAGAAACGCAATTCGGGCTTGAAACTGCCCGCGCTGAAACTGGTCCTCCCACCAGAACGCGAGACTGGATATAGAGATTCGCCCTATATTCAGTCGTCAAGCTAGATACAATCACGTTCAATACCGAAGTAAAGTAATGATTTAGTCTATATCTTGCTTTTTCCGCATGACTTTATGCGGACCGACGCCATCGAAACGAAAATGCCCGGCTTGAAGCCGGGCATTTCCATTCATCGGGAAAGAATGTAAGCGAAACTTACTGCTGAATGTAAGTATATTTCCCGTCAGCGCCCTTTTCCCACTTGTACATGACATAGCCTGGAAGCTTCGGATCGCCCTTTTCGTCATAGGACAGGTCGCCAAGCACGGTCTTGAACGGACCCTTTTCCTTAAGCGCCTTGGCAACTTCCTGCGGGTCGTTACTTCCGGCAGCCTTCGCAGCCTCAGCCAGAGACTGAACGGCAGCGTAAGAGTAAAGCGTGTAGGCTTCCGGTTCGAAGCCAGCATCGCGGAACTTCTTCACCAGATCGGCATTGTTCGGGTTATTGCGCGGGTCCGGGCCGAACGTATTCAGCGTACCGGCAACCGCATCGCCTGCGATGGAGGCCAGCTCGTTGGAAACGATACCGTCGCCAGAGATGAACTGGACTTTCAGCCCCTGATCGGCAAGCTGACGGATAATCAGACCGGCTTCAGCGTGCAGACCACCCCAATAAAGGACCGTAACGCCCTGCTGCTTCAGCTTGGCGATCAGAGCCGAGAAATCCTTCTCGCCAACATTCACGCCTTCATAGACGGCTTCCTTGACGCCAAGCTCGTTGAGCTTCTTCTTGGTTTCATCGGCAAGGCCCTGACCATAAGGGGTCTTGTCGTGAATGACGGCAATTTTCCCGTCTTTGAAATTGTCGAAAATATACTGACCGGCCACGATGCCCTGCTGATCGTCGCGACCGCAGGTACGGAACGTGTTCCAGAGCTGGCGCTCTGTATAGACCGGGTTGGTCGCAGCAGGCGAGATTTCGAGAATGCCGTTTTCGGCATAAACGTCCGAAGCCGGGATCGAAACGCCCGAATTGAAGTGACCGATAACGTATTTCACGCCATCAGCTGCGAACTTGTTGGCAACCGAGATACCCTGCTTCGGATCCGATACGTCATCGCCGAGAGTGATCGCGATTTTTTCGCCGTTGATGCCGCCCGCATCGTTGATTTCCTTGATGGCCGCTTCCGCGCCCTTCTGGATCTGCGCACCGTAAACGGCATTTGGGCCCGTCAGCGGCGCACCAATACCGACAAGAACATCAGCCCAAGCCGAGCCCCCGAAAGCCATAACTGCTGCAAGAGCAACGCCTGAGAAAAGTGACTTCTTCATTGTTGAAACTCCCATCATTGTATTTACCCCGAAACGATGTTTTGCATCGCCTTATTTTCTTGCTGAATACTCAGCAATATCTACGCTGAATCTTATTACTGTCAACGTGATCTTACAAAAAAGCTTCGCCGCATGACGGCGAAGCTTTAAAATTATTTTGCCTTCCAGCTGAGAGGCGAAGCTTTTTCATAAAGCCAGCTATATTGCCGCACCATCTGCTTGGTGCGGGTGAAGCGAAAGCCGACCGTACCTATGATCATCAGGACGATCGTATCCACCAGATAATAGTGGAACGAAAGAAGCGTTCCCTCAAACAGTGCGAAATGGATGAAGCGCACCGCAGCTCCCAGCGGGATCAGATAGAGCAGAAGCTGCGGATAGGTGCGCCACGTCGAAGCACAGGCACGCCCCGTCATCCAGGCGGCCCAGCCGCCCAGCAGACAGGTGATGAGGAAAAACAACCAGAATGACGATTCTTCGTAGAGAATACCCTGCATCTTATCCTCCTAGTGCCTTCCGCCTTCGAGATAGGCGGCGCGGACTTCCGGATCGGCCAGCAATTCGCGGCCAGCGCCGCTCATGGTGATCGAGCCGTTGACCATCACATAGCCACGGTCTGCGAGCTTGAGAGCACCGAATGCGTTCTGCTCAACGAGGAACACCGTCAGCCCCTGCGTGCGGTTCAGTTCCTTGATCGCTTCGAAAATCTGCTTCACGATCAGCGGTGCCAGACCGAGCGACGGTTCATCCAGAAGCAAGAGCTTCGGACGCGCCATCAGCGCGCGGGCAATGGCCAGCATCTGCTGTTCGCCGCCCGAAAGCGTGCCGCCACGCTGGTTGATGCGTTCCTTCAGGCGCGGGAACAGGTCGAACATCAGTTTCACGTCTTCTTCGAAGTGTTGCTGATGATCGAGACTTGCGCCCATCTGGAGATTTTCCAGAACCGTCATGCGCGGGAAGATGCGACGGCCTTCCGGAGACTGCGCAATGCGCAGCTTGGCAATCTCATGCGGCGGCATGGATGTAATATCCTTGCCGTTGAAGAGAATGCGGCCGGTACGCGCCTTCGGCGAGCCGAAGATCGTCATCATAAGCGTCGACTTGCCGGCACCGTTAGCGCCAATCAGCGCGACGATCTCACCCTCATCGACGGTAAGGTCAATGCCCTTGAGGGCACAAATATTGCCGTAATAGGTCTCGACCTTCTCGACGGCCAGAAGCGGTTGCTTTTTCTGCATGGTTTCAGCCTGCATCATTCGCCTCCCTTCTTGGGCTTGGCCGCGGTTTTAGTCGGTGCTTTTGTCGGCGCCTTAGCGCGTTTCGCACCACCGCTTTTGGCAGCCTTTACGGGAGCAGTCTTATGGCTCGTCGGAACATCACCCTGTTCAACGCGCTCGGAGAACTCTGTCGCCTGACCGGCGGCAAGTTGTTTGGCCTGCCCGACCCAGTCTTCGCGCGCGATACGCCCGTCGAATTCCAGATAGGTTTCAGCTTCCACGATATCCGCTTCGGTCCAGGCGGCAATCTGATCGAAATGATAGATCCCGTGTTCGTGAAGCTTCTTTTCGTTGACCGCGCCGATGCCCTTGATGAGAGTCAGATTATCGGCCTTGCCACCACGTGCCTCCGCCAGACCACCGGCGAGAGAAACGCGTCCGGACGGTGCTTCGCCCGTCTCTTCGGCAATTTCTTCCTCGATGGCTTCCTCAGCGAGTTGTGCCGCCACGAAGTCCGCCGCATCACCGGTGCCCGGCTTGTCCGCCTCTTCGATAAGCTCGGCAATCTCTTCGTCATCGACGCCGAGATAGGCGGCAATAACGCGCGGATCATTCTTGACTGCTTCTGGAGCACCGTCAGAAATCTTGGTGCCGTATTCCAGCACGATCACATGATCGGAGATTTCCATGACCACCGACATGTCGTGCTCGATCAGCAGGATTGACGTCCCGGTTTCATTGCGGATATCGAGCAGGAGCTTGTTGAGCTCTGCCGATTCACGCGGATTGAGACCGGCGGCCGGTTCATCGAGGCAAAGAATTTCCGGCTCGGTGCACATGGCGCGGGCGATTTCCAAACGGCGCTGATCGCCATAAGGCAGATCGCCTGCCGGATCGTCCGCACGACCGATCAGGTTGATTTTCTCCAGCCAGTGACGCGCTTTTTCAACCGCATCCTTCGCCGCAGACTTGTAGCCGGGCAAACCGAGAAGACCGAGGATCGTGAAGCCCGACGAACGCATCAGCGTGTTGTGCTGCGCGACCAGCAGGTTCTCCAGAACAGTGAGACCCGAGAACAGGCGAATGTTCTGGAAGGTACGCGCCACCTTGGCCTGCTTGGTGATCTGGAAGTCGGGCAGGCGTTCCAGCAGGAACTTGTCGCCCGTCTTCCGGTTCATCGTCAGCATGCCACCCGTCGGCTTGTAGAAGCCGGTGATGCAGTTGAAGACCGTGGTCTTGCCTGCACCGTTCGGGCCGATGATCGCCGTGATATCCCCACGCTTCACATTGAAGCTCAGATCGTTGATGGCGACGAGACCGCCAAAGCGCATCGAAAGATGCTCGACCTGCAGGATCGTGTCTTTTTCAGTGTTGCCCAATTCGGCTTTATCAGGCGCAGTGCCAGACATAGTGCTTATCTCCGCCATCAGCCGTGCCCTTCCTTGGTAAAGGCACCCGACACCATCTTCTTCTCATGCAGGAAGGCACTGGGTTCTCGACTTCCGACGAAACCGCGCGGTTTCCAGACCATGACCACGACCATGGCAAGGCCGAAGATGAGCATACGATAGAGTTCCGGCGTGAAATCTGGGCCGAAAATTGCTTTCAGGAAGCTCATTTCACGCAGGATTTCAGTGCCGCCGATCATGACGATCGCAGCAATGGCGATACCGACCAGGGAGCCCATGCCGCCCAGAACGACGATGGCAAGAATGACGGCGGATTCGAGAAACACGAAGGATTCCGGGCTGACGAAGCCCTGGCGTGCTGCAAAGAAGGAACCGGCAAAACCACCGAACATCGCGCCCGTGGCAAAGGCCGTGAGCTTGGTCGTGGTGGTGTTGATGCCAAGCGAACGGCAGGCAATTTCATCTTCACGCAGTGCTTCCCAAGCACGGCCAACCGGCATGCGGCGCAGACGGATGGTGACCCAGGCCGTCAGCAGCGCCAGCAGAAGGATGACGTAATAGAGGAAGAACTTGTAATGCGCCGCCGAGAAGGTGAGGCCGAAATGAGCGGCGAAACCGTCCTTGCTGGCATTGAAAGGCAGGCCGAAGAAGGTTGCCTTGGCAATACCGGAAACGCCGAAGGTGCCGCGGGTGACATCTGTCCAGTTGATGAGCACCAGACGGATGATTTCACCGAATGCAAGCGTCACGATGGCAAGATAGTCACCGCGCAGACGCAGGACCGGAAAACCCAGAATGACGCCCCATGTTGCAGCAAGAATACCGGCAATCGGCAGCAGCATCCAGAAGGACAGACCGAAATAGGCCGACAGCAGTGCATAGGAATAGGCGCCGACTGCATAGAAGGCGACGTAACCCAGATCGAGAAGACCGGCGAGGCCCACCACGATGTTGAGGCCCCAGGCCAGCATCACATAGATGAGGATCTGAACGCCGAAATTATCGACCCATTTGAGCGATCCCTGCCAGCCCAGAAAGGTGACGATCAGGACCGGGTAGACAAAAAGGAAGGCAACGCCGAGGCGCGAGAAGTTGCGGCGCACGAAAGACGGGCTTTCGTCGACCGCAGCGGTCGGCTGTTTGCTCTTGGCAAGCTTGCGCGCCTCCAGCGTTGGCTGAAGGAATGCAACGAACAGGAAACGACCAACCGCAGCGAGCGCGACCATGACGGCCAGTGCGCCCCAGCGCTGAACGAGCACCAGTTCGTTGTTGATGTTCTGATCGGTCTTGAAACCGATGATGAGGCAGAAGAGACCCAGAGCCAGAAGACCGGCGAAGAACCCTTCACGAATGGCCCGGCCAAAAAGGGAATCCGGGCGTGAACTCGACTGTGCAGCCATGATTAAACCTTTTCGACTTCAGGACGGCCAAGAATGCCGGACGGCATGAAGATCAGCACGATGGCGAGGATCGAAAACGCGGCAACGTCCTTGTAGTCGATCGAGAAATACGCCGACCACAATGCCTCGATGAGACCGATGAGCAAGCCACCGACCACAGCACCCGGAAGCGATCCGATACCGCCCAGAACTGCCGCCGTGAACGCCTTCACGCCGGGGATGAACCCGTCGGCAAAGGAAATCACGCCATAGAAGGAGAGGTAGAGCGTACCGGCCACAGCCGCGAGCATCGCACCCATCACGAAGGTGAGCGAAATGACCCGATCGACATTGATGCCGAGAAGCGCTGCCATTTTGCGATCCTGCTCACAGGCACGCTGCGCGCGACCAAGCGAGGTGCGATTGACGATATACCAGAAAATCGTCAGCAGCACGGCTGTCACCACAATGACCACAATCTGCTTCAGCGAGATCGTCACGTTGGTTCCCATGATATTGTAGGAACCGTTCAGCAGCTGAGGCACCGGTTTGTTACGCGGACCCTGCGTTACCTGTACGAAGTTGGACAAGGCAATCGACATGCCGATAGCCGTGATCAACGGTGCGAGGCGAAACGAACCACGCAGCGGCCGGTAGGCCACGCGCTCGATCGTCCAACTCCACAAACCCGTCAGCAACATGGCGACGATCATCATCAGAAGAAGCATCAGCGCAATCGGCAATGCTCCAATGAAGGTTGTGATCATGAGAAAAACAATCAGCGCCATGAAGGCGCCGAGCATGAAGACATCGCCATGAGCAAAGTTGATCATGCCGATAATGCCATAGACCATCGTGTAGCCGATGGCGATCAGGCCATAGATCGAGCCGAGCGCGAGCCCGTTGATCACCTGCTGGAAGAAATATTCCATCGAGAAGCCACCCATTTTACCGCCCGGGATTTTATTGACGCATCTTTATTTCGTGCGCCTTCATTTTATTCCCGGCTCTTTACACCTAACGGCTGTATAGAGGAATGCAACCCCCTTTTGCCTCAGACAAAAGACTAAGGGCATCATCCCTCCACAAACTAGTTATGTCCCCTACTAAACGTCCTGTATATGTTTTTTTCTCCTACCCAGGACGCCTTATTCCATACTTTCTACATGGCCGAAAAGCCAAAAAATTGGGGGTCAGCATTAAAATTACCGACCGTACCCACTTTACGCGACCGTAAACCCATGTGCAAAGGGATCACGGTCGTCGATGAAGATCGTATTATATCCCGTCATGCGTGCCCAGCCCGCAATTGAAGGAATAATCGCCGGCAATGTGCGGTCCTGGCCTGCAACTTCGGTAGCACGTTCCACACGGCCATGAAAAAGCGACCCGATGATGGATTCATGCACAAACTCGTCGCCGGGCTTCAATTTGCCCTTGGCAGCCAGTTGGGCCATGCGCGCAGACGTACCGGTTCCACATGGCGAACGGTCGATTGCCTTGTCGCCGTAGAAGACGGCATTGCGGGCATGCGCTTCCGGATGTTTCGGCTTCCCAGTCCACAGAATATGGCTCAGACGGTTGATATCCGGCAGCAGCGGATGCTGGAACTTGTACTTCTCATTTAACCGCTCACGCAGGATCGGACTCCAGGCAATCAGCTGCAGCGCGGAATAATCTTCCATATCGGTGTAATTTTCTTGCGGCTCGACGATAGCGTAGAAATTGCCGCCATAAGCCACATCAACCCTGAGGTTGCCAAGGTCCGGGCATTCGACCTCAAGTCCTTCAGCATAAAGGAAAGCCGGAACATTGGTGAGACGAACGCGCTCGACATACTGGCCGTTCTGCTCATACTCGATCGCCACCAGACCGGCAGGCGTGTCCAGATTGAGCTTGCCCGGCGTCTTCGGCGTCACCAGCCCCTGCTCTATCGCCATCGTCACGGTTCCGATGGTGCCGTGACCGCACATCGGCAGACACCCCGAGGTTTCAATAAAAAGCACCGCGACATCGCAATCAGGACGTGTCGGCGGGTAGAGAATGGAGCCGGACATCATGTCATGGCCGCGCGGCTCGAACATAAGACCAGTACGAATCCAGTCATACTCGCGCAGAAAATGCGCGCGCTTTTCCATCATGGTCGAACCTTCGAGGTTCGGCCCGCCGCCAGCCACGAGACGCACGGGGTTACCGCATGTGTGTCCGTCGACGCAGAAGAAGGAATGTCTTGCCATGATGGTCAGTTCCGAAAACGTTGTGGCTTGAAAGGTTCAATGTCGATTGCAGGCGCGGCCCCCGTGATGAGATCACGGATAAGCCGCCCGGTTGCCGCCGATTGCGTGAGGCCGAGATGACCATGGCCGAAGCCGTAATAGATGTTGCCGCCTGCCGAGGCCCGGCCGATGACCGGTACGGAATCCGGCATGGATGGCCGATAGCCCATCCACTGTCGCCCGCCTTCTGTCCGAAAGCCCGGCAGAAACATGGAAGCCTTCTTAAGCATGGCTTCAGATCGCGCGAAATTTGGTGGCAGGTCGAGCCCGCCGAATTCCACCGCACCACCCACACGCAGGCCGGTTTCCATCGGCGTGATGACAAAGCCATGGCCCGGAAAGGTCAATTGCCGTTTCACATCGAAACTGCCCACTGGCAGCGTCGTGTTGTAGCCGCGTTCCGTATCGAGCGGCACCGCATCGCCAAAGCCCTTGGCAAGATCGCGAGACCATGCGCCCGCCATAAGGACAAGATGCGTCGTCTTGATTTTCGTTCCATCCTCAAGATGAACGCTCGCCCCGCCATGGCCCTGCTTCGCATTCGTGACTTTGGCCTGAAGGAAGCGCGCACCCTTGCTCTGGGCATAGGCCCAGATGGCCTTGCCGAACAGTTTCGGATCGCTGACATTCTTCCAGCCGGGAACGAAAGTTCCGGCAACGAAACGCGGGCTCAGGCCGGGCTGCAGTTCGGCAAGCCGGTCACCGCGCACGTGTTCATAGGCAATTCCAGCCTGTTCGCGAACATCCCAGCCCAGCTGGGAGGCAGCAAGCTCGGCTTCGCTTTCATAAAGCTCCAGATTGCCGTTCTCGCGCAATCTCCCGCGCAGCCCTGCCCTGTCGATTAACGCCATCATCTCGCTGCCGGCAAGGCGCATGATGTCGGCCTGTGCAATCGCGGTTTTCGCCAATGCATCCGCGCTGCTTGCGCGCCAGAAGCGGTAGAGCCACGGCACCATTTTGGGAAAATAGGAAGGACGGATCGTAAACGGACCAAGCGGATCCATCAGCCAGCCTGGCACCTTGCGCATGACGCCCTTGGAGGCCAGCGGAAGAATGTCCGAAAAAGCGAGCGCCGCAGCATTGCCAGAACTGGTCTCTTCGCAAATGCCGGTTCTGTCGACGACCAAAACCTCGCGCCCAGCCTCGGCAAGCAAGGCGGCAGTGGCAACCCCGACAATACCGCCACCGATAATGAGAATATCCTGCTGACCCTGCGGATCAGATTTCATCTTGTGCGGCTCCCCACCGGATTCATTTTTGCCTATAGCCTTGCCAAAGAACCGGACAATGTCGACGCTTCGAGCAATTGGCGTTCAGTATGTTCAATGCCAGCCTTTCGGCTCTGTCCATCGATTTTTTGGAATGACACTGTGCTGAAAGTTCGCCATCGCTTGAAAAAGCCACAAAGGCAAAGTTAGGGATCGACAAACTCAAATCACCTCATATTGATATATCAGAGATATATCTGTAAGATTGCACTATGTCAATCGTCGTAACCACAGGGCATGGACAGGCATGGAAGAAGCAAACGTTCGAGACAGGTTGACGCGGAGCCCGGCAAACATGCCGTTGGCGACCATGGATAGCTGGGGTAGCGAAAGCCTCGCCGAGCAAGCCTATCGCATTCTGGAGCGCTCCATCGTCACACTGGAACTCGAACCGGGCACCGTTGTCAACGAGCGCACACTGATCGAGCTGACCGGCATGGGCCGCACGCCGATGCGCGAAGCCATTCAGAGGCTCGCCTGGGAAGGTCTCGTGGAAGTGCGTCCGCGCTCAGGCATTGCCATCGCGGCCATCGATCCGACGGATTTCATCAAGGTGCTGGATGCCCGCGAAGGTGTCGAGCGCGTTCTGGCGCGCGATGCTGCCCGCTTTGGCAGCCCTCGCGATTATGAACGGCTTGAAGCCGCTGCAGCCGCCATGCGGCAGGCCATCCCCAACGAGGATGTGGCCCTGTTTCTCGATGCCGACAAGGCATTCGATATTGTTCTGGGCGCGGCGGCGAGCAATCCCTATGCCGCGCGTATTGCAGCCCCCCTGCAAACCCACAGCCGCCGCTTCTGGTTCCGCCTTCGCCCATCGACCGGCATAGCCGGTTCTGCCAATGCCCATGCGACACTGATCGAGGCGATCGTCTCCCGTCAGCCGGAACGGGCCAGCGACACGGCCAGTGAACTGATGGCCTATCTGCGCACTCTTGCACCCTGACACCCGGCGTCCGACCAATATGGCTTTGTAGGGATGGACGCCCTCTCCTCAATGGTGTTCAACAAATCCATTCTGCCACATTAAGGCCGTCGGAAGGGCGTCCATCCCACAAGAACCAATCCCAATCAATGAGCGTTGTGTTCGCCCTGCTCCACTTCGGTCGTGACAGGTATGGCACTTTGGAAAAGTTCGGCACGGTTCTCGCCGCTCACGACAAGCGTTCCGACCAACCCGCGTGCCGCTCGCGACAGCGCGTGATCCACCAGGGTGTATTCGCCGGGAACTTCCAGCTTGATGTCGACCGCCGCCGCGCCTCCCGGTGGGACCGAAATTGTCTGGACATCGGATAGCGGCTCCGTCGTCAAGGAGCCCAGCTGATAAACCTTGTCGAAGATTTCTCCGATCACATGAAAGCTCGACGTCTTGTTGGGTCCGCCGACACCGAAGTAGATGCGTACGGTTTCGCCGACCTTCGCCGTCAGGGCATTGTCGCCTGTGAGTGCATTGGCAGCCCCGTTAAAGACATAGTACTCCGGGTCTTCCTTGAGCAGGCGTTCGACGCTCTCGGTCAGCTTCCCCTTGGATCCGTATGGCTGCGACGTGTAGAGCTCGCCCTGCATTACATAGAACTCCCGGTCAACGGGCGGCAGGTCGTCTGCCGGCTCGACGAGGATCAGGCCATACATACCGTTGGCGATGTGATGTGCGGCCATTGGCACAGCACAGTGATAGACGTACAGCCCCGGTTTCAGCGCCTTGAACGAGAAGGCCTTGGTTTCACCCGGTGCGGCATCGGTCGCCGCCGCTCCGCCGCCTGGCCCGGTCACAGCGTGGAAGTCTACGCTGTGACGTTCGCTGCTGTCGGCCTTGTTGGAGAGCTCCACCTGGATCGTGTCACCTACTCGGGCGCGCACGAACGGGCCGGGGACCTTCTTGTTGAACGTCCAGTAGTGGTAGGCTGCGCCGTCTGCGAGCTGTCCCGTCACCTCGACGGTATCGAGCTTTACCTTGATGGTCGCTGGCTCGCTTCTTCTAATTGGCGGCGCCAGGTCATTCGCCGGACGGACAATGTTGAGTGGAGCTTTGACACTGCCGTTTTCCGCCGGATGCTCGTGCGAACCAGATGCGAGGGCTGATGTCCCGGTCACCGCCAGAAATGCGAGTGCCACGGCTGTGTACGAGGGTCTGGAAAGGCGTATCATGAGAACTCCTGAGCAATGGTGTTACTCAGGTATTCAAGACCTCACCGACCTTGCGATCTTTGATCTGCGACAAGGACGGCATGTCCTCGCAAGATCGTGATTGCCAGAGCATTTCCCGTCTCGTTTGAATCGTTGGAAATGCTCTATCTCTTTGTTCTTGCGCATGTCTCCCAAAACCGATTCCTGCTTTGGGGAGACATGCACTAGGTGACCGGCTCACTGGAACGTAGCCAAACGTCAATTGCTGCGCATTGAACAGATGCGCCGAAATTGTCATCGCGTTTATCGTATCAGGTTGTAACGACGTAGCTGATACTGATGAAAACTTACGGCAAAACAACCCGATCAGTGGGTCTTGTTCATCGATTCTGACATTTTGCGAAGCACGTTGAGCGCGATGCTCAACTCCTCGTCGCTTACACCTTCCAGCAAATCCTCGCGGACATCACCGGCGAGCTTCACGACCTGTTCAGCCAGAATCTTGCCTTCCGCCGTCATCACCACGCGCTTGGCGCGGCGGTCACCCTGAACGGTTTGCCGTTCGATGAATGACTGGCGCTCCAGACCATCGAGCAGGCGGACCATAGTCGCATTCTCGATCTCAAGCGCTTCTGCCAGTTCTTTCTGGTAAAGGCCTTCCTGTTCCATCAAGGCAAGCAGGGTGCGCGCCCGCGCCAGGGTCAGGCCCCGTTCCTTCACACGCGCGTCGAAAACGGTGCGGAGCCTGCGATTAACCTTCGCCATGGCATCAATCATTTCAGCTTTAAGATCTGCCGTATCCATGCCAACCGCCTTATATATTAGTAAACTAATGATTACGGATTTGGATAAATCGCTGGCGAACTATTTTCAAGCGAACTTCCTGAACTCACGCAAGCGTGATGGGATTTAGCGGCAATATGACAGTTCTGCGAACAAATTCACTGCAGAGCAGTGATCTGAAAAAGAAAAAGCGGGCAAGAGCCCGCTTTCCCGAAAAACGATAGAGTGCTGCCGATCAGGCTGGCATGATCGTTCCCTGCAGCGTCATCAGCTGATGCAGGAAGATTTCCGCCTTGGTGCGGTGTTCGTTCGACGAAGCATCGTCCAGAGCCTTGCGGGCATGTTCAATGCGGCGCTGAATATCTGCCGGGTCGATATCGTCCACATGGGTCGCCGATTCGGCCAGAACGGTGCAACCCTGCGGGGTGATATCGGCGAAACCGCCGAAGACCACGTAGGAGTCGGACTTGCCGTCGGCAAGCTTCACCGAAACGACACCCGGCATGATCGTTGTCATCAACGGCGAATGACCGGCGAGAGCCGTCAGATAGCCTTCGCTACCCGGAATGACGACTTCCGTCACCTGCGCGGAAAGCAGGAGCCGTTCAGGCGACACGAGTTCGAATTGGAAAGCTTGAGCCATGGTTCTCACTTGAATTCAAAAGCACAATCCCGAAAAAAAAAACGACTTTCAGAACATGCTTAAACAAAATGATTGGCTTTCACGGCGGGCCTTGCGGCCCACCGGGAAATTCAATTCATCAAGCAGCTTCAGCTGCCAGCTTCTTGGCCTTCTCGAGAGCTTCCTCGATGCTGCCGACCATGTAGAAGGCAGCTTCCGGAAGATGATCGTAGTCGCCAGCGCAAAGACCCTTGAAGCCCTTGATGGTGTCGGCGAGATCGACCAGCTTGCCCGGCGCACCGGTGAAGACTTCAGCAACGAAGAACGGCTGCGACAGGAAGCGTTCGATCTTACGAGCGCGGGCAACGGTGAGCTTGTCTTCTTCAGACAGTTCGTCCATGCCCAGGATCGCGATGATGTCCTGAAGCGACTTGTAGCGCTGCAGGATCGACTGAACCTGACGGGCGACAGCGTAATGCTCATCGCCAACGACCTTCGGGTCAAGCATACGCGACGTGGAGTCGAGCGGGTCAACAGCCGGGTAGATACCCTTTTCAGCGATCGAGCGCGACAGAACGGTCGTTGCATCCAAGTGGGCGAACGAGGTTGCCGGTGCCGGGTCGGTCAAGTCGTCGGCAGGGACGTAAATCGCCTGAACCGAGGTGATCGAACCCTTGGTCGTCGTCGTGATGCGTTCCTGCATGGCGCCCATGTCGGTTGCCAGCGTCGGCTGATAGCCCACAGCGGAAGGAATACGGCCGAGGAGAGCCGACACTTCCGAACCTGCCTGCGTGAAGCGGAAGATGTTGTCCACGAAGAACAGAACGTCCTGGCCCTGGTCACGGAAGTTTTCAGCAACCGTCAGACCCGACAGGGCAACACGAGCGCGCGCACCCGGGGGTTCGTTCATCTGGCCATAAACGAGGGCTGCCTTGGAGCCTTCGCCGCCGCCGAGCTTGTTAACACCCGACTCGATCATTTCGTGGTAAAGGTCGTTGCCTTCACGGGTACGCTCACCGACGCCTGCGAACACGGAGTAACCGCCGTGCGCCTTGGCGACGTTGTTGATGAGTTCCATGATGAGAACGGTCTTGCCAACGCCTGCACCGCCGAAGAGACCGATCTTGCCGCCCTTGGCGTAAGGAGCGAGAAGGTCGACGACCTTGATGCCCGTTACCAGGATTTCAGCTTCGGTCGACTGCTCGATATATTCCGGAGCGTTCTGGTGGATGGCGCGGGTTGCCTTGGTCTTGATCGGACCAGCTTCGTCAACCGGCTCACCGATGACGTTCATGATACGGCCAAGCGTTTCGACGCCAACCGGAACCATGATCGGTTCGCCGGTGTCGCGCGCTTCCTGACCGCGAACGAGACCTTCGGTCGCGTCCATGGCGATGGTGCGCACGGTGTCTTCGCCGAGGTGCTGGGCAACTTCGAGAACCAGGCGATTGCCCTGATTGTCGACTTCAAGCGCGTTCAGGATCAGCGGCAGCTGGCCTTCCGGGAACTTGACGTCGACGACAGCGCCGATGACCTGCGTAACGTGGCCGATCGCACCGGATGCTGCTGCCTTGGGAGCGGCAGACTTCTCAGCAACAGACTTGGCTGCTGCAGTGGTCTTAGGTGCCGCTTTTTTGGCAGGCGCCTTCGCCGCTGGCTTTGCTTCGGCCGCGGCGGTAGTTTTCGGGGTCGCTGCTTTTGCCATCGATCCTTACCTTCCGTTAGCATGATCCCGAAAAGTTGCAGACTTTCTGGGAAATCATGCGGTAAACCAAATTCTATTTCGCCGCATTTATGCGACGCCAGATGTTCCCATCTGGCTGCAAAATGCTCTAGAGCGCTTCCGCACCCGAAATAATTTCGATCAGTTCCTTGGTGATCTGCGCCTGACGCTGGCGGTTATACGTGATCGACAGTTTGTTGATCATGTCGCCCGCATTGCGCGTCGCGTTATCCATCGCACTCATCTTCGCGCCCATCTCGCCCGCGACATTTTCCAGCAAGGCACGGAAAATCTGGACCGAGATATTGCGCGGGATCAGCGTCGACAGGATCGCCGCAGGATCAGGTTCGTATTCGTAGATCGCGTCGCCTGCGGTCTCCGCATCCTCGCTGTCGCCCGCCGAAGCAGGGATAAGCTGCTGTGCGGTCGGAATCTGCGAGATCACCGACTTGAACTCGGAATAGAACAGCGTGCAGACGTCGAAAGCGCCTTCTTCAAACAGCTTGATGATCTTGTGGCCGATCTGGTCGGCATGCACAAAAGCGAGCTGCTTGACTTCGCGCAGATCGATATGGTCGATCAGCAGGCTGGCAAATTCGCGACGCAGAATGTCCGCGCCCTTCTTGCCGACCGTGATGATCTTGACCGTCTTGCCTTCAGCGAGGAGCTTGCGGGCATGATCGCGCGCCAGACGCGCAATCTGTGAGTTGAAACCGCCGCAAAGGCCACGTTCTGCGGTGCAGACGACGAGCAGATGCACGTCGTCCTTGCCCGTACCGGCCATCAGGGCCGGCGCATCTTCGCCGGTTACGTTCTGCGCGATGTTTGCGAGAACGACACCCATGCGCTGCGAATAAGGCCTTGCGGCTTCCGCAGCTTCCTGGGCACGGCGCAGCTTCGCCGCGGCGACCATCTGCATCGCCTTGGTGATTTTCTGCGTCGCCTTGACCGAGGCGATACGGTTTCTCAGATCCTTTAGTGAAGGCATCCGTTCATCCCGTCTGAGCATGATTCCGAAAAGTTGGAGACTTTTCGGATAAAATCATGCGGCTAACATAATTCAGGCAAAGGACTTGGCGAAAGCGTCGATCGCTGCCTTGAGCTTGGCCTTGAGGTCATCAGTAATGGCTTTCTCCTTGCGAATGCCATCGAGCACGTCCTTGTGCTCGGTGCGCAACGAAGCGAGAAGACCTTCTTCGAACTTGCCAACCTGATTGACAGCAAGCTTGTCGAGATAACCGTTAACACCGGCGTAAATCACGGCAACCTGCTCTTCCGTCTTCAGCGGCGAGAACTGCGGCTGCTTCAGGAGTTCGGTCAGGCGTGCACCACGGTTCAGAAGACGCTGCGTCGAAGCATCGAGGTCGGAACCGAACTGTGCGAAGGCAGCCATTTCACGATACTGGGCAAGCTCGCCCTTAATCGAACCGGCAACCTGCTTCATGGCCTTGATCTGGGCCGAAGAACCAACGCGCGAAACCGACAGACCGACGTTAACAGCCGGACGGATACCCTGATAGAACAGGTTGGTTTCGAGGAAGATCTGGCCATCGGTGATCGAGATCACGTTGGTCGGAATAAAGGCCGAAACGTCGTTGCCCTGCGTTTCGATGACCGGCAGAGCCGTCAGCGAGCCGGCGCCGTTTTCGTCGTTGAGCTTTGCAGCGCGTTCGAGAAGACGGGAGTGCAGGTAGAAAACGTCGCCCGGATAAGCTTCGCGGCCCGGAGGACGACGGAGCAGAAGCGACATCTGACGGTAAGCAACAGCCTGCTTGGACAGATCGTCATAGCCGATCAGCGCATGCATCGAGTTGTCGCGGAAATATTCGCCCATGGCGCAGCCCGCAAACGGTGCGAGATACTGCATCGGAGCCGGATCGGAAGCGGTAGCCGCGACAACGATCGAGTATTCCAGAGCGCCGCGTTCTTCGAGAACCTTGACGAACTGGGCGACGGTCGAACGCTTCTGGCCGACGGCGACGTAGACGCAGTACAGCTTGTCCTTGTCCGGGCCGTTGTCGTGGATCGGCTTCTGGTTCAGGATCGTATCGAGAATGATGGCGGTCTTGCCGGTCTGACGGTCGCCGATGACCAGCTCGCGCTGGCCGCGGCCAACCGGGATCAGGGCGTCGATGGCCTTGAGACCCGTCGACATTGGCTCGTGAACCGACTTGCGCGGGATGATGCCAGGCGCTTTGACGTCGACGCGGCGACGTTCCTTGGCCTTGATCGGGCCCTTGCCGTCGATCGGATTGCCGAGAGCGTCGACAACGCGGCCGAGCAGTTCCGGACCAACCGGAACGTCAACGATTGCGCCGGTACGCTTGACGATGTCGCCTTCCTTGATGTCGCGGTCGGCACCGAAGATAACGACGCCGACATTGTCGCTTTCAAGGTTCAGCGCCATGCCGCGAATGCCACCAGGGAATTCGACCATTTCACCGGCCTGAACATTGTCCAGACCATAGACGCGGGCGATACCGTCGCCAACGGAAAGAACCTGACCGACTTCGGAGACCTCAGCCTCCTTGCCGAAGTTCTTGATTTGCTCTTTCAGGATAGCGGAAATTTCCGCGGCGCGGATGTCCATCAGCCGACCTCTTTCAGTGCAAGCTTGAGAGAAGAAAGTTTAGTGCGAAGGGACGTGTCGATCTGACGCGAACCCATCTTGACGATAAGACCGCCGAGGATCGACGGATCGACGGTGACATTGATCGTCACGTCCTTGCCGGCCACGCCCTTCAGCGTTGCCTTCAATTCGTTCTGCTGCGCAGCGCTCAGTTCGTGCGCGGAGATGACATCGGCGGAAATTTCACCGCGATGTTCAGCAGCAATAATGCGGAAAGCAGCGATGATGCCCGGCAGAGCGAAGAGACGACGGTTCCGCGCGACAACGCGCAGGAAATTTCCGACCAGCCCCTTGATGCCCGCCTTGTCGGCGAGAGCGCCGATGGCGTGAAGCTGATCTTCCGAGGAAAATACCGGACTGGAGATCAGTCGCTTGAGGTCTTCGCTTCCGCTCAGAAGCGCCTCGAAACGGTCAAGATCTTTTTCCACAGCCGCAACGGATTTCGCATCAAGCGCAAGCTCGAAAAGAGATCCGGCGTAACGCTGTGCGACACCTGAAATGAGCGAAGACGTTTCAGCCACGAACAACCTGCTCTCTACGTTGAAACCATCCTTTTGGGGCCCAATCTTGTTCAGGACGCCAAACCGATGATTTTATTGAATGTTTCCGGAAAACCACTGACGCGCGAGCACGTCAACACCGAAATGTGATTGCCGTCTAGCATAGACGAACAGGACTCGCAACACGCGAATCCGGCACTTTTGTGTAAGATTTACCGCCTTTCGCGGTCAAAAAAGTCGCATCCACCGCAGCGACGCTATCTTCCCTTGCGCAGCCTGCACGTCAGAAGTGCAGAACAGAGCTCTTTCCGATCAGGAAATGAAGCCGAAAGCGTAGAGCAGCGGACCTGCTGCAAGCACGAACTCCACCAGCGCTGCGAGACTGCCATAGAAGCGTCCGCCGCTCGGTCCACCCTTGCGCCCACCCGCATCCGACATCATCGAAATGAAGCGTCCGAACAGTGCAAATCCCCAGACGGAACCCAGCACGACCCAGAGGAATGGCTGCGCGAAAACGAGGCATCCGATCCCCACGCCGAGATAGGGTCCGGCGAGCGTCGCACGGATGGAACCGTAACCTTCGGGACGGCCATTGATCGGCTGGAGCCGCAACAGCTTCATCGTTATGCCGGGCGCAAAAAGCATGACAAGACCAGCAAGTGCCGTCACGGCGGCAGAGCCCCAGGCAAGCCATTCTCCGGTGGTGGTGGGAAGATAGAATTCCATCGCGATCGCCCTCAATCTGAACAGAACACGGCTATAAACCAGTTTTGCGTAAACGAAAACTGATCGCACTATCTGAACGCAACCGGCATTCAGGCATATCCGAGCGATTCCAACAAAATTACCAAGCCATTCGAGGGCATGGAACGAACCATCAGCGCGGCGGAGAACCGCGCATCGCAATGATCCGAGCCAGAACCGACCGGATGAAAAGGATGGCTATCGCACCGATCGCCCAAATGATCCAAAACGCCGGAACAAGCAAACTATGCAGCAATCCGATCCCGGAACCTGCTACCTGATCCAGCTTGAACACATCCAGCAGCGCAGTCGCTTCTTTGTCGATCAAGCTTTTTCCAGTCTCGGCCAAAGCCGGTCCATTGCCACTGATCCAGACAATCACGACATCCGAGATGTAGTAGGCAAACCACATCAACAATGTCCAGATTATCAGTCCGACAAGGGCGACCAGCCAGAAACCGGGGCCATTATTCGCTGAAGGTCGCGTTTGATGAGCAGGGGTGTATCTCATTGGTTTCGAGCCTCATAGAACCTTTGAGACCAGTCTGCATCCTCTAGCGACTAGAGAAGCAAGCCATCTTTTTTTACGCCTGCTTCGATAGCAATACGGCCCTACAAGAAGCTTTGCGGATCAATATCCACCTGAACCCTTATCGAGCCTTTTTCCTTCGGCCCGGCGGCGAGCAAGACACGGATAAATCCTTGAATGTCGGCGCGTTTGGTCCCGTGCACCAGAATGCGGAAACGGTGTCTTCCCCGCACGAGCGCAAGCGGTGCCTCGGCAGGCCCGAGCACGGAAATCTCCGGGGATGAGGGTGCCGCACGGCGAAGCGCACGCGCATGATTTTCGGCATCGGGCCGGTTGTCCGCGGAGATAATCAACGCGGCGAGCCGCCCGAAAGGCGGCAAAGTACTGCGTTCGCGCTCCTCGATTTCACGGTTGTAGAATGCGGCTGCGTCGCTGCTGACGATTGCCCGCATCACCGGATGATCCGGCTGGTAGGTCTGGATCAGTCCGAGGCTCTTGCGACCGGTTCGACCGGCGCGTCCCGTCACCTGATTGAGAAGCTGGAAGGTGCGTTCAGCTGCGCGGGGATCGCCATTGGCAAGCCCCAGATCGGCATCCACGACACCCACCAATGTCATGTTGGGAAAGTTATGCCCCTTGGCAACAAGCTGCGTGCCGATCACGATATCCGCCTCGCCTTTTGCGATAGCATCGAGTTCCAGCCGCAGCCGCTTCACGCCGCCTGCCATATCAGACGAAAGAACTATGATTCGCGCTTCGCTGAACGTTGCCGCGACTTCTTCCGCGATGCGCTCCACGCCCGGACCGCAGGCGACCAGATGATCCAGGGTGCCGCATTCGGGACAAGCCTCCGGCACCGGCTCATGATAGCCGCACTGATGACACATCAGCTGCCCGCGAAAACGATGTTCCACGAGCCAGCTTGAACATTGCGGACATTGAAAGCGGTGGCCGCAGACCCGGCACAAGGTCAAAGGCGCGTAACCGCGCCGGTTGAGGAACAAAAGCGCCTGCTCTCCGCGTTCCACCGTCCTGCCAACAGCTTCGGTCAGTGCGGGCGACAAAAACCGGCCCGGCGGTGGTGGAGAACGTCGCATGTCGATGGTCTTCAGATCGGGCAGTGCGGCTTCCGCATAGCGACCATAAAGCTTGATTCGCTTGTAGCGCCCCTGCTCCGCATTGACCTGACTCTCGATGGATGGCGTGGCCGATGCCAGCACCACCGGAAAGCCGCTGATATGGCCGCGCACCACCGCCATGTCGCGCGCATTGTAGAAGACCCGGTCTTCCTGTTTGTAAGCCGGATCATGTTCTTCATCGACAACGATCAGCCCCAGTTCCTTGAAGGGCAGAAAGAGCGCCGACCGCGCCCCTGCCACAACCCGCACCGTACCCTCGGCAATCTGCCGCCAGACGCGCTCCCGGGTGCGGGGTGCAAGGTCGGAATGCCATTCGGCAGGCTTTGCCCCAAAACGATCGTGGAACCGGTCGAGAAACTGTTGTGTCAGCGCGATCTCAGGCAAGAGAATCAGCACCTGCTTGCCTTGCTCAATCGCCTTGGCAACGGCTTCGAAATAAACCTCGGTCTTGCCCGATCCGGTCACGCCATCAAGCAGTGAAACCGAAAAACAATCGGCTTCGACAGCTTCCGACAGCATTTCAGCCGCCGCCTGCTGGTCTTCCGAAAGCGTGGCCCGTGCATAGTCGATATCGGGCTTTGCCACCACGGCTGGCGGCGGCAGCATGACTTCCTCGAAAATACCTTGCGTCTTCAACCCGTCCAC
This sequence comes from Ochrobactrum sp. XJ1, assembly GCF_024701725.1. Lineage (NCBI taxonomy): Bacteria > Pseudomonadati > Pseudomonadota > Alphaproteobacteria > Hyphomicrobiales > Brucellaceae > Ochrobactrum > Ochrobactrum sp. XJ1. The sequence goes on along the minus strand of NZ_VDGD01000011.1, from coordinate 64,575 downwards.
GACCGTCATGGAGACACCCGCCGCATGGGCAAGGCCGGATCTGGTCCATGCAAGCCCGTCACGGGCAAGCTCCATCACCCGCGACCTCGCTTCGGTCATACGCTCAGGCTCACCGCCTGAATAACGAAGCCCCGGCACTGACGGTTCGGGATCAAATGCAGCTGGCACACGCAGGACCATGCGCGCCACCATGCCTGGCGGCGAAAGCGTGTAGTCAGCTGCCCAGCGCATGAAGCGCAGCATGTCGGCTCCCACCGGCGGGCAGTCGAAAACTTCGGAAATCGCCCGCAGCTTTCTGGCGTCAACAGCGTCGGTTTCCCCCTCACAGACGATCCCCGCCACCTCACGAGGTCCGAGCGGCACACGCACGATCGATCCGGGCTGGACGTTCATCCCTTCCGGAACCATATATGAATAAGGCCGCTCCGCGGGCATAGGCACGAGCACGGGAACGACCCGTGGTGCGAGCTCCGGAAACAGACTGGAAATATCGTGCGAATCTTTCGACATGATCGCGTGACCTTGGCGCGGCTTTGCGCTAAAGAAAAGCCACCTTCCGGGAATTAAATGGTTTTAAATTCCTCAAATCCACCCGCGCTCATTATGGAGGAACGCTGTTATGAAGTTTTTCGTGGACACTGCGGACGTCAAGGAAATCCGCGAGCTCAACGACCTTGGGCTGGTCGATGGCGTGACCACCAACCCGTCCCTCATCCTGAAGTCGGGTCGTGACATTATCGAAGTGACCAAGGAAATCTGCAACATCGTCAAGGGCCCGGTTTCCGCCGAGGTTGCCGCGACAGAATATGAGCAGATGATGAAGGAAGCAGCCGTCATCGCCAAGATCGCTGACAATATCTGCATCAAGCTGCCTGTAACCCTCGACGGATTGAAAGCCTGTAAGGCTCTGTCTTCTGATGGTCACAAGGTCAACATGACGCTCTGCTTCTCGGCCAATCAGGCACTTCTGGCAGCCAAGGCCGGCGCGACCTTCATTTCGCCGTTCATTGGCCGTCTCGACGATACCGGCATCAACGGCATGGAGCTGATTGCCGAAATCCGCACAATTTACGACAATTACGATTACCGCACCGAAATTCTTGCCGCTTCGGTTCGCACCGTCAATCATGTCAAGGAAGCAGCCCTCATCGGCGCCGATGTCGTGACCGCGCCTCCGGCAACGCTCAAGGCACTGGTCAAGCATCCGCTGACCGACAAGGGCCTCGAAACCTTCCTCGCCGATTGGGCGAAGACCGGTCAGAAGATCGCCTGATCGACGATTTTCAGAGACAATGAAAAGGCGGGCCATCGGCTCGCCTTTTTTATTCCAGTACCGTTTCCCCGTCCTGCTTGCTCACCCGGATCGGTCTTGCGCCGCAATGTTCGGCAATCGCGCTGGCGAGGGCGGCTGAATGAGTCACCACCCATATCTGGCTGCGTTCGGATGCCTGCGCGATCATGCGGGCAAGTGACGGGATCATATCGGGATGCAGGCTTGCCTCCGGCTCGTTGAGCGCGATCAGTGGCGGCAGGCGATAGGAGAGCAGCGCACCCGCCAGAGCCAGCAGGCGAATCTGTCCGTCGGACAATTCTCCGGGGCGAAATGTTCGCGGCGGGAAAGCCGGGAAATTCAGGCCGAAAGTCGCCGTTTCTTCCGGATAGGGAATGACCAGCTTGGCATCCTCCAGCGCGTCGGCAACCAGACGATCCAGATCGACCGTATCCTGCCGGATATGGGCAAGCGTGGCAAAGACGGAGGCAAGATTGCCACCGTCCTCGTCCAGCATCGCAGCAGTTGCGGCTATGGACGGCTGACGCACCGGCGCATCGCGGTCACTTCGAAAACCATGGTAAAAGCGCCAGCCACGTATCTGCGCGGAAAGATCGCCTATCTCCGGATAATGGCCGGATTGCCCAAGCACCGCCAGCCCGCTTTCCGAAGTCAGCAGGCGTGCCGGATGTTCCATGCGCCGCCCTTCCCCATCCCGCGCGAAAACCGCAGGCCCGCGCCGATCCATCAGATCGACAGGACGGCGACCGGTATCGAGATTGAGCTGCTCTTCCTTGATCTGCGGCTCGAAGGGAAAGGCACCGGAAACCGGCGGCGGCAGACCTGCCTCGACACGATAGGAAAGACGCGAGGCGAGCCGCTCGTCTTCAAAATCCGCTTCCAGAATGATGCGTGCCGATTCGTGCTTTCGGCGATTGCCGCTCCACATGGCCGATTGCATCCCGCCTTCGCGCACCACTTCCGTCGAGAGATTGCCCTCCGCCGCCGCCTTCACCAGTTGCAACGCCCGATAGAGATTGGATTTTCCGGCACCGTTCTCTCCGACGAAAACCGTCACCTGTCCGAGATCAAACCGGACGGAACGCAGCGAGCGATAGCCTTTGGCGGAAAACGAAACGAGACGCATGGTTTGATCGGGCCCTGCAAATGAAAAGGCGGTGTGAAACACACACCGCCTTTATAGCCGCCTGTCAATTTGAGACTAGAGCATTTCCAGTTTAAATTTAATCGTCGGAAATACTCTATCTTTTTGTTTTTACGCATTATCCTACGCAAAACCGCTTCGCAATTTTGCTGGAAATGCTCCGGCCTATTCCCACTTCATCTCGCCCTTGATGACCTTTGCACCGAGTTCCAGGCTACTTTCACCGCCAATATCAGGATAACGCTTCTTCATTGCTGCGATCAATTCGCCGCTATCCTTGGCTTTCGCCGCTTCCTCGTCGAAGGCCGCGATATAATCGCGCGTGAACTTGATTGCCGAAACATCCGTCGCCGAACCGGGCTTCATATGCGCCGGAACAACCACTTCAGGATTGCGTGCAGCAATCGTATCGAGATTTCTGATCCATGCCTCACGCTGGGAAAGATCGGGCGTATCGGCAAGCCAGACATGCTCGCCTGCCGTTATCAGGACACCGCCAAACACCGCCTTCAATGAAGGCACCCAGAGATAACGCCTGTTCGTCATGCCTTCGGCGGGAACGATTTCAATCTCATTGCCCTCAAGCTCCAGCGCCTTCACATCGGAAGCTTCGGGAATAACGACATCCGACAGTTTCTGCGGGCCATTGTCCTTGAGCTGCGGACCCCAGACCTTCAGTTTCGCCTCGATATTGCCCTTGATTGCATCGACCGTTTCAGGGGCCGCGATGATACGCGCATCGGGAAAAGCGGCCTTGATCGGGCCAAGGCTGAAATAATAGTCCGGATCGCTCTGGCTCACATAGATCGTGGTCAGCTTCTTACCCGTTTCCTTGATCTTCTCGGCAACCGCCTTGCCGTCCGAAAGCGTGAAGCCGCCATCAAGCAGGATCGCGTCCTTGTCTCCGGTCAGAAGGACAGGCGTACGATTGAAGCCATTCTCATCCGCCTGGAAATATTGCCATTGCAACGGCGACGCCTTTTCCTGTGCCATCGCAGGACCGGCAACCGCCAGCCCGGCCAAAATCGCGAGACTGCCCATCGTCGTGGAAAACCGCTTCATCCAACTACTCCTGTAAAAACTGGTTTGAACCAGCGGACGCATCATGCGCTCGCAGAAGCATTCAGGTTGCTAATCACTCCAGGAAAAACAAGAAGACACATGAATGTTGGGTAGGCACAGCAATGTTACCTTCCTGAATTCATTACTAATTATCCAACCTCTAAAACAAAAAAAGCGGCACCTTGCGGCACCGCTTTTCGATGTCAGGTCGAAGCCCGATCAGAGCTTCGACAATTTCTGCGCCAGAGCGAGGAACACCTGTTCGGCAAGTTCTTCGGCAGCGCGCTTGCGCGCATCGCGTTCGGCACGCAGGTTTGCGAACTCCTGACGCGGACGGTCGAAGGAAGCGCCAACCGTGCGGGTGCCAGCGGCAAGCGGCTTGCCGTCCTTGTCACGCAACACGAAGTTCGACGTTGCCTTGACGATACCAGCCGATGGACGACCTGTACGGTCGGTCTGATCGCCAATATCCACACTCACCGCGGAGATCGTATTGCTGCTCAGACCAAGACCAAGCCGATAGGTCGGGTTGGCCGGTTCACCGGCGCCACCGCCAAGCAGGAAGATCAGGCGATTGCGGACCTGCTGCTGAAACACATCGCCAGCCGGATCGATGGCCACCGAAGCAAGCTTGGTGCGCATGTCCGGCGTCACGCTGCCGCCTATGGTTCCACCGGCACCAGCGCCGGAGGAGTAAAGCGGCTGCACGGTGCATCCAGCCATCAGAACCGCGGCCCCGAGTGCGAAAAACGCAACCCGGAAGGCTTTGATTGCGGAGAAAAAGCGGTCAGGCAACGACATTGACGATCCTTTGCGGCACCACGATAACCTTCTTCGGCGAGCTCCCGTTGAGCGCAGCCTTGACGAAGTCAAGTTCGAGCACCGCCTGCTGGATGCTAGCTTGATCAGCGTCGCGGGCGATTGTCAAATCCCCACGCTTCTTGCCGTTGATCTGCACCGGCATAACGATCTCGTTTTCCACCACCAATGCCGGATCGAATTCCGGCCAGGCACTGCGGGCAACCAGCGTTTCACGACCGGCAATCTTGCCGCCAAGTACGGCCAGGCACTGTTCAGCCAGATGCGGCATCATCGGCGCCAGCATCAGGATGAGCTTTTCAGTGACGTCACGGACGGCACTCTTCAACTCGTCATCCGCATTGCCCGAAGCCACCTGCTGCAGGGATGCAGCAGCCGTGTTGACCAGCTCATAAAGACGGGCAACGCCACGGTTGAAGGCGAGCTTCTCGATATCGTCACCGACAGCCTTGACCGCCTTGTGCGCAGCCTTGGAAACGACAAGGGCTTCACCCTGCGTCCCGGTCTTGGGCGCAACGTCCTTCAGATGTTCGGCAGCTTCCGCCACCAGACGCCAGACGCGCTGCACAAAACGATGGGCGCCTTCGGCACCGGCTTCCGTCCAGATCACGTCACGCTCGGGTGGCGAATCAGACAGCATGAACCAGCGCGCCGTATCAGCACCGTAGGAAGCGATAATGTCATCCGGATCGACAACATTCTTCTTCGACTTCGACATCTTCTCGATGGAACCGATTTCCACCGGCTCGCCGGACGAGAGCAAGGTCGCACTGCGCTTGCCGTCGGTTTCCTCGATGCGAATGTCGGCAGGTGCCACCCACTGGCCGTTGGCCTTGTAGGTTTCGTGCACCACCATGCCCTGCGTAAACAGGCCCTTGAACGGCTCGTCGATGCCGACGTGACCGGCCACCTTCATCGCGCGGGTGAAGAAACGCGAATAGAGCAAATGCAGGATCGCGTGTTCGATACCGCCGATATACTGATCGACCGGCAGCCAGTGATCGGCGACCTTGCGGTCGGTCGGTTCGTTTTCCCATGGTGCCGTAAAGCGTGCATAGTACCAGGACGAATCGACGAACGTGTCCATCGTATCGGTTTCACGACGCGCATCGGCACCGCATTTCGGACATTTTACATGACGCCATGTTGCATGACGGTCGAGCGGATTGCCCGGACGGTCGAACTCGACATCGTCCGGCAGCTTGACCGGCAGATCGGCGCGCGGCACCGGATTGACGCCACAGCTTTCGCAATGGATCATCGGGATCGGGCAACCCCAATAGCGCTGGCGCGAGATGCCCCAGTCACGCAGACGGAACTGCACCTTGCGGCTTGCCTGCGGGCTGTTGCCGAGACTGGTCTGTTCCAGACGATTCGCCACCTCATTGAAGGCCGCTTCCGGCGTCATGCCGTCGAGGAAGCGTGAGTTGATCATCACGCCATCGTCGGTATAGGCCGTTTCGCCGATGCTGAAGCCTGCCGCATCCTCGCCCTTCGGCAGAACGACAGGCGTAACCTTCAATTTGTACTTGTTGGCGAAATCCAGGTCGCGCTGATCATGCGCCGGACAGCCGAACACCGCGCCCGTGCCATATTCCATCAGGACGAAATTGGCGACATAGACCGGCAGTTCCCAGTTCTCGTCGAACGGGTGCCTGACTTTCACGCCCGTGTCGAAGCCCTTCTTCTCAGCCGTTTCCAGCGCCGCCAGCGACGTGCCGTGCTGATGGCATTCCTCGATGAAGCCGGTAAGCGAAGCATTGTCTTCGGCCAGTTTCTTCGCCAGCGGATGATCTGCGGAGATCGCCACGAAAGCCGCACCGAACAGCGTGTCCGGACGGGTCGTATAGACCTCGATTTCCGAGAAACCGGCAGGCGCGGTATTGCCGTCCAGCGCGAAGCGGACCTGCAGGCCTTCCGACTTGCCGATCCAGTTGCGCTGCATCAGGCGAACCTTTTCCGGCCACTGGTCGAGCGTATCGAGACCGACCAGCAATTCCTCGCTGAAATCGGTGATCTTGAAGAACCACTGCGTCAGCTCGCGCTGTTCGACCAGTGCGCCCGAACGCCAGCCGCGACCATCCACCACCTGCTCGTTGGCAAGCACGGTGTTGTCGACCGGATCCCAGTTGACCTTGGAGGTCTTGCGCGTCACCAGACCCTTTTCAAAAAGGTCGATGAACAGCATCTGCTGGCGATGATAATATTCCACATCGCAGGTCGCGAATTCACGCGCCCAGTCGAGCGAAAGACCCATCGATTTGAGCTGGCTGCGCATCGTGGCGATGTTCTGATAGGTCCATTCCTTCGGATGAACTTTGTTCTGCATCGCTGCATTTTCCGCAGGCATGCCGAACGCGTCCCATCCCATCGGATGAAGCACGTTGAAACCCTTGGCGCGCTTGTAACGGGCGACAACGTCACCCATCGCATAGTTGCGCACATGCCCCATATGGATGCGCCCCGATGGATAGGGGAACATCTCGAGCACATAATATTTCTCGCGGCTGTCGCTATTGTCGGTTTCGAAGGTCCGGTCTTCTTCCCAGACTTTCTGCCAATGAGCTTCCGCCACGCGCGGATTATAACGTTCGGCTGCCATGACCGTATTTACTCGTACGAAGGTGATGCAATAAGGAGAGTCGATGTTTAATGGCGACCTTCACCACGTATTGGCGAAAGCGTCAACCTTTTGCGGATGAAAAGCCTGAAAGCGAGAGTTTCATGTCAGATATCGTAGCGAACCTGAACACGGTCAAGGCCGCGATCGCCAATGCCGAAGAGGAAGCACAGCGCGACAGGGGTTCCGTTACGCTTGTCGCCGTATCGAAAACCTTCGATGCGGAGGAAATCCGCCCGGTCCTCGACGCAGGCCAGCGCGTCTTCGGTGAAAACCGCGTGCAGGAAGCACAAGCCAAATGGCCGGGACTGCGCGACGATTATTCCGGCATCGAACTGCATCTCATCGGCCCGCTGCAATCCAACAAGGCCGCCGATGCCGTCGCCCTCTTCGATGTCATCGAAACCGTCGACCGTGAAAAGATCGCAGCCGCCTTGGCCGTCGAGATCAAAAAGCAGAACAAGGCCCCAAAGCTCTACGTGCAGGTGAATACCGGACTTGAAGAACAGAAGGCCGGCATTGCGCCGAAGGAAGCTGTCGCCTTTGTCGAGCGCTGCCGCAAGGAACATGGCCTCGCCATCGAGGGGCTGATGTGCATCCCGCCTGCGGATGAAAATCCGGGGCCGCATTTCGCGCTTCTGGAAAAGCTCGCCCGCGAGGCACAGGTCGAAAAACTCTCCATGGGCATGTCGGGCGATTATGAAACCGCCATCGGTTTCGGCGCGACATCGGTGCGTGTCGGCTCGGCCATCTTCGGCGGCAGGACCTATCCGTCGCCCAACTGATCGCTTTCAGTGCAGGACGATCTCGCCCCGCACATTCCTCCAGTCCGAGGGGCCAAGCAGCCGGAAATGCGTGTAGCTGACCGAATGCAACGGCCCGTCGATTTCCCGATTCCAGAATTCGATGAAATGATTGAGCACCGGAAAATCGGGCGCGAGGTCATAATCCTGCCAGACGAAGAGTTGCAGCAGATGCGGATGATCGGGCAAGTGGTAGAAAACTTTCGCCGTCGTCAGACCATAACCGGCGAGTTGCAGTTCGAAGGCTGACTTTGCGTTCAAAGCGGACGTCGTCATGGCGATTTCCCCTTTTTGTGAAGAGCCTTATTGTCAGGCTCCTGAATAGGAGATAATCACTCAAAATGGTTTTTAAACTGTAAAAACAATATATTAGCACCATTCGACAGCGAGTGCTGCCAGTAGCTATTTCTGACGATGCGTCATTGTGGATCATAGACGCGCCGATTGTCTAATTTACCTTGCCCGCAATGGAAGGTAGACAGGGCACCCGATGGTCTCGCCTTTCACGGTGGACCGTCTCATCCGGCGGGAGGTGCCGGTCAGTTTTTGGGTGCATTTATACGAGCGGGATATCGTCCGGCTCGCGGAATGCTGAAGGAGGAAATCATGTCGGAAAAGCTTTACCCGGTCCTTGCCGAGGCAAAGAGAAACACGCTCATCGACAACGCAACCTATCTCGAATGGTATCAGGAAAGCGTGAGCGACCCGGACAGCTTTTGGGCAAAGCACGGACGGCGCATCGACTGGTTCAAGCCCTTCACCAAGGTCAAGAACACCGATTTCAACGGCGACGTATCCATCAAATGGTATGAGGACGGCGTTACCAACGTTTCCTATAACTGTATCGACCGCCACCTGAAGAGCCGTGGTGATCAGGTTGCGATCATCTGGGAAGGCGACAATCCCTATATCGACAAGAAGATCACCTATCGCGAATTGCATGAGAATGTCTGCCGCCTCGCAAATGTGCTGAAGAAGCACGGCGTTAAGAAGGGCGACCGCGTCACGATCTATCTGCCGATGATCCCGGAAGCGGCTTATGCGATGCTGGCCTGCGCGCGCATCGGCGCTGTGCATTCCGTCGTCTTCGCCGGTTTCTCACCGGAAGCACTTGCCGGTCGCATCGTCGACTGCGAATCCACTTTCGTCATCACGGCCGATGAAGGCGTGCGCGGCGGCAAGCCGGTTCCGCTGAAGGAAAACACCGATACCGCCATCGACATTGCAGCCAAGCAATATGTCATGGTCAACAAGGTTCTCACCGTGCGCCGCACCGGCGGCAAGGTGAGCTGGGGACCGGGCCGCGATCTCTGGTACCATCAGGAAGTTGCTAGCGTCGAACCGACCTGCGATCCCGAACCGATGAATGCGGAAGACCCGCTCTTCATCCTCTACACCTCCGGCTCCACCGGCAAGCCGAAGGGCGTGCTGCACACAACCGGCGGCTATCTCGTCTATGCATCGATGACGCATCAATATGTCTTCGACTATCATGACGGCGACATCTACTGGTGCACGGCGGATGTGGGCTGGGTGACAGGTCACTCCTATATCGTCTACGGCCCGCTCGCCAACGGCGCGACGACATTGATGTTCGAGGGTGTGCCCAACTTCCCCGATCAGGGACGTTTCTGGGAAGTCGTCGACAAGCATCACGTCAACATCTTCTACACTGCGCCTACGGCCATCCGCGCCCTGATGGGCGCCGGCGATGAATTCGTCACCCGCTCGTCGCGTTCGACGCTGCGCCTGCTCGGTTCGGTTGGCGAGCCGATCAATCCGGAAGCCTGGGAATGGTATTACAACGTCGTTGGTGACCAGCGGTCGCCGATTGTCGATACGTGGTGGCAGACGGAAACCGGCGGCATTCTCATCACCCCGCTGCCCGGCGCAACCGACCTCAAGCCGGGTTCGGCAACACGGCCGTTCTTCGGCATCAAGCCGGAACTGGTCGATAATGAAGGCGCTGTCATTGAAGGTGCGGTGGACGGTAATCTCTGCATCATCGACAGCTGGCCGGGCCAGATGCGCACGCTTTACGGCGATCACAAGCGCTTCATCGAAGCCTACTTCTCGACCTATAAGGGCAAGTACTTCACCGGCGACGGCTGCCGTCGCGATGAAGACGGTTACTACTGGATCACGGGCCGCGTCGATGACGTGCTCAACATTTCCGGCCATCGCCTCGGCACGGCGGAAATCGAATCGGCACTCGTATCGCATCACTCGGTTTCAGAAGCCGCCGTTGTGGGCTATCCGCATCCGATCAAGGGACAGGGCATCTATTGCTATGTCACGCTGATGACCGGCGAAGCAGTTCAGGACGAAGATGCCCTGCGCAAGGAGCTGACCCAGCACGTGCGCAAGGAAATCGGTCCTATTGCCACGCCGGACAAGATCCAGTTCTCGCCGGGCCTGCCGAAAACCCGCTCGGGCAAGATCATGCGCCGCATCCTGCGCAAGATCGCCGAAGACGAGTTCGGCGCACTGGGCGATACCTCGACGCTGGCCGATCCGGGCGTCGTGGACGACCTGATCGAAAATCGCCAGAACAAAAAATAGTAAAAAGCCCCGGGAAACCGGGGCTTTTTTAACAACGCGGTCTGAGAAGGCGCCCAAGTTTGATGAGATTGTCGTCCTGCTGAGACGAAAATCGTGATCTTCGAGAACCGGAGCGGAGTGTACTTAAAGTACATGAGCACCGGAAGCGCAGAAGAGCGCGATTTGCAGGCAAGCAGGGCGACAATATCCCAAACTTACTAGAAATCGATCGACCGACCCTTGATCTCCCAATCGCCGAAACGGGCGGGGTCCTTGCCGCCGCGACCACCGATTTCGCGGGGCGCTTCGTTTGACTTTTCGGCAGCGCGACGCGCTTCAGCTTCCTTCAATGCGCGCTGGGCAGCAGGCGGAAGGTCTTCGAACGTGCGCTTGTCAACGTTTTGCGGGCTTTCGGTTTTTTCGCTCATCGGTCACAATCCCGTTCTCGGTTTTTGCTTCGAACATTGAAGCAAAGCCTGTTCATACCCATCATATAGGCAGAAAGGCTTGCCGTGCAAAACCCTTGCGGGTCATGCAGCCTAAGATTTGGAGACCGCCGCAGATGAATATGACAAAAACTGCCATGCTGATCGCCCTCATGACGGTCATGTTCATGAGCATCGGCTATTTGCTGGGCGGCGGCGGCGGCATGATGATTGCGCTTGTAATTGCAGTCGCCATGAACCTGTTCGGCTACTGGAACTCCGACAAGATGGTGCTGCGCATGTATAATGCGCAGGAAGTGGATGAGCGCAGCGCACCGGACTATTACCGCATGGTGAGCGGGCTGGCCGCCAATGCGGGCCTTCCGATGCCGAAGGTCTACATTATCCACGAAGACCAGCCGAACGCTTTTGCCACGGGCCGCAATCCTGAAAATGCTGCCGTTGCAGCCACGACTGGCCTCCTCAACCGCCTGACGCCGGAAGAAGTCGCAGGCGTGATGGCGCACGAGCTGGCGCACGTCCAGAACCGCGACACACTGACCATGACCATCGTCGCAACACTTGCCGGTGCCATATCCATGCTCGGCAATTTCGCCTTCTTCCTGGGCGGCAACCGCGAGAACGGCAACGGCATCATGGGCGTGGTCGGCACCATTCTTGCCATGATCGTCGCGCCCTTCGCCGCAATGATCGTGCAGATGGCTGTCAGCCGCACCCGCGAATATGCCGCTGACAAGCGCGGCGCGGAAATCTGCGGCAATCCGCTGTGGCTGTCCTCGGCGCTGGGCAAGATCGCGCGCGGCGCCAAGGCCATCCCGAACGAGGAAGCCGAACACAACCCGGCAACCGCGCATATGTTCATCATCAATCCCTTGAGCGGACGTGGCGCAGACAATCTTTTCTCGACACACCCTGATACCGATAACCGCATCGCCGCACTTGAACAGATGGCTGCCGAAATGGGCATCCGCTCCGCTGGAATGGCACCGCGTGCCGCTGCCCCTTCCCAAAGCAGTGGTCCATGGGGTAATGCAGGCGGTAACAGCAATGGCGGTTCGGGTTTTCGCGGACCGTGGTCATAAATAAAGTTGAACAGTGTGAACGATAAAAAGCCCGCGCCAAAGCGTGGAAATAAAAAGCCACAAACGAATAACAGCGCCGCAGACCTGCGCCCCGGTCTGGCGGCGCGTTTGTGTGCGGCACGCCTTCTTGGCGCGGTAATCGAAAAGAACACCTCGCTCGACGGCCTGACCGACAATACGCACGGCCATCCGCAATATCTGGCGCTGGAGCCGCGCGACCGCGCGCTGGTTCGCGCCATTCTCGGCTCTGCGCTCCGCAATCGCGGCAGCATCGAACGCGCCATCAACAAGCGGCTCGACCGGCCATTGCCGGAAAATGCAGTAGCACTGAAGCATCTTCTGCATGTCGCCATCGCCCAGATTTTCTATCTGAACCTGCCCGATCACTCGGCGGTCGATCTTGCGGTGGAAGCGGCGAACAACGATCCGCGCAATCGCAAATATGCCGGTCTCGTCAATGCGCTGCTGCGTCGCCTTTCGCGTAACAAGGAACGCGCTCTGGCGCATACATTGCAGCCGGAAACCAATGTGCCGGAGTGGTTTGCCAAAAGCATCACCGACGCCTATGGCGCGGAAAAAGCAGCAGCCATTCTTGCCATGCATGCCTATGAGCCGCCGATCGATTTCACGGTCAAGGGTGACGCAAAGGCATGGGCCGAAAAGCTCGGTGGCGTTGCGCTGCCCAACGGTTCGGTGCGCCTGCAAACGGTCGAAGGCAATCTCACCGACCTGCCCGGCTTTGCCGAAGGCGACTGGTGGGTGCAGGATGTGGCGGCAAGCCTGCCTGCGCGCCTGATGGGTGATATCAAGGGCAAACGGGTTGCCGACCTGTGCGCTGCCCCCGGCGGCAAGACGGCGCAGCTCGTACTTCAGGGCGCAGACGTGACCGCGCTCGACCTTTCCGAAAACCGGCTGAAGCGCCTGCGCGGCAATCTGGAACGTCTCGGCTTCGAGGCGAAGACCGTTGCCACCAATCTGATGGATTTCCAGCCGGACGAACTGTTCGATGCTGTGCTTCTGGATGCGCCCTGCTCTTCCACCGGCACTGTGCGCCGTCATCCGGATGTGCCTTGGACCAAGACGCCGCAGGACATAGCAAAGCTTGCCGAACTTCAGGGCAAACTTTTGGCGCACGCGGCCACTCTGGTCAAACCCGGCGGCGTAATCGTCTTTTCCAATTGTTCGCTGCACCCGCTCGAAGGTGAGGAAATGGCGCGCAAGGCAGCGGAAAATCCGTTGCTGGAACCTTTCCCGATCACGGAGCAGGATTGCCCCAGTCTGAACGGGCTTCTGGATGGGCTGGTCACAGCAGAAGGCTTTCTGCGATCGACCCCGGCAGACTTGCCGCCGGATCGTTTTGAAGGCAATCCGCACATGGCTGGCATGGACGGCTTCTTCGCGGCCCGCTTCAAGCGCCGGGCCTGAGACCGGATATAAGCAAACAAATCGTATAATTTGCCATAACGGGTCGCGATACCCGTTATGGTTAACGCTCGATTCACCATTTCTGTACAATTGTATCAAAGGAACTGGCTGTTCGATCTGGCCAAACAATAATGACAAACGATACGGAGAAAGACCGGGTGGCAGTCGCCCTCAGCGAAACCCCACATCTTTGGGGACTGGCCGTTGCACAGGCTTGGCGCAAGTTCAGCCGCCGTCTGCGCATGGGGCCGCTTTATCGCTGGCGCTTCACCGGCTTCACCCCCGACCGTATCCTGATCGCACCGCCTGATCTGCGCGTAGCAGACCCGCAATTGGCACAGGAATTCTATCATGGCCGTTTTGCGCTGGCCGGTCGTCTGGTCGAAACGGGCGGATTGTCGCCTTTCGCCGTCGAACCGCCGACGCCAGAATGGGAAGCAGCGCTTCAGAGTTTCGGCTGGCTGCGTCATTTGAAAAGCGCCAATAGCGAACTGGCAACCGCTAATGCGCGCGCGCTCGTCGATGACTGGATGCGCATGTTCGGCAAGCGCATCGGCGGCATCGCCTGGTCGCCGGAAGTCACTGCCCAGCGCATCATCGCCTGGCTTCAGCATTCAAACCTTATTCTGTCGGGCGCCGAACTCCCCGCCTATCGCCGCTTCATGCGCTCGCTTGCCATGCAGGTGCGTTATCTGCGCACCGTCGCCGCCGCCATGGATGATGGCGAGGAACGGTTGCGCGCCCGTATCGCGTTGGCATTCGCCGCTCTGGCTCTGCCCGTTTCGCCACCGACGGCACGCGCCGCCCGGCGCAATCTGGAGTATGAGCTGAAACGCCAGATTCTGCCCGATGGCGGACATATCTCGCGCAACCCCGTTACGGTTCTGGAACTGCTGGCCGATCTTTTGCCGCTCCGCCAGACCTATGCCAATGGCACGGAAGCCCCGCCCAAGGCGCTGATCGAAGCCGTCGAGCGCATGTTGCCGGCCCTGCGCTTCTTCCGCCATCAGGATGGTAGCCTTGCGCTTTTCAACGGCGTCGGCCCCACCATGCCGGAACGCATCATCTCGGTTCTCCGGCATGACGAGACCGCTGGATCGCCGCTGACCCATGCACCCTATTCCGGCTATGAACGGCTTTCGATGGGTTCGACCACCATCATCGCCGATACCGGACTGCCGCCGCCGGTCACAGCTTCGCGGGATGCCCATGCCGGCTGCCTCGCCTTCGAAATGTCCTCCGGGCGCCAGCGCTATATCGTCAATTCCGGTATCGACCGTTTCGGTCCGCCGGAATTTCGTCCATTAGGCCGTTCCACGGCTGCGCACTCCACGGCCACCATCAACGACACGTCCTCGTGCCGCTTCAGCCTCAATGCGGGTCTCTCCAACATGATCGGCACGCCGATCATTGCAGGCCCGACCCGCGTGCAGCGTGACCGGATCGAGGAAATGGGACGACAGGGCTTTGTTGCCAGCCATGACGGCTATGCGCGCCTGTTCGGCATCTATCACGAACGTCGTCTTGTGCTGTCGCACAATGGCAGCGTCATTCAGGGCGCAGACCGCTTTTATCGCGGCGATGGCCGTCCGTTGAAGGCGAACGGACGCGACAATATTGCGGTGCGTTTCCATCTGCATCCGTCGGTCGATATTTCCTTCGATGAGAACGGATTGATCGTTCTGTCGGCGGATCGCGACGATACCTGGGTCTTCTCCTGTTTTGAAGTTGCGCCGCAACTGGAAGATTCGATCTTCTTTGCGGGCTTCCGTGGCCCCGTGACATCGAAGCAGATCGTGCTCTCCTTCCCGGCATCAGAATTGCCGGAAGTGAACTGGCAGTTCAGCCGCGTCGCACTCGGCAGTTACGTATAATTCGCTCTCAACCCCTCATCCTGAGGAGGCGCGGTAGCGCCGTCTCGAAGGGTCGAGGGTCAATGGGATCGAATGCGGGGCAAGAAATACCTCTTCACCGTTCTTTTCCGGCCTTTTGCGATAGGATTCTCGGCGCGCCTGTGTTAGGGCGAGCCGTCCACTTTCCTGAACGCATCCGTTTCAGCAACGAAGAGACCAACTCCCTATGGCTGTCAGCTCCAAGCATATTCCCGCTCCCGATCTTCATCGGGTGCGCCGCGCCCTCCTTTCCGTTTCCGACAAAACCGGCCTGATCGATTTCGCCAAAGCGCTTCACGCGCAAGGTGTCGAAATCCTCTCGACCGGCGGCACCGCCAAGTCGATTGCCGCTGAAGGCATTCCGGTGAAGGATGTATCCGAAGTAACCGGCTTCCCGGAAATCATGGACGGACGCGTCAAGACGCTGCATCCGGCGGTCCATGGCGGCCTGCTCGCCGTGCGCAACGATCCGGAACACGTCGCGGCCATGGAAGAACACGGCATCGGCGGCATCGATCTTGCCGTCATCAATCTCTATCCGTTCGAGGAAGTCCGCTTCAAGGGCGGCGACTACGACACGACCGTCGAAAACATCGACATTGGTGGCCCCGCGATGATCCGCGCTTCGGCCAAGAACCACGCCTATGTCGCCACGGTCGTCGATCCTGCCGACTATGCCGACGTCGTCGCTGAACTGGAAAAGCATGCAGGCTCCCTGCCGCTTGCCTTCCGCAAGAAACTTGCCGCCAAGGCCTTCTCGCGCACAGCAGCCTATGACGCAGCCATTTCCAACTGGTTTGCCGAAGCGATCAACGAAGAAACTCCGGTCTATCGCTCGGTCGCAGGCAAGCTGCATTCCGTCATGCGCTACGGAGAAAACCCGCACCAGACGGCTGGCTTTTATCTCACTGGCGAGAAGCGCCCCGGTGTTGCCACCGCGACCCAGCTTCAGGGCAAGCAGCTCTCCTACAACAACATCAACGACACCGATGCGGCTTTCGAACTCGTCGCAGAATTCGACCCTGCCCGCACCGCAGCCGTCGCCATCATCAAGCACGCCAATCCTTGCGGCGTTGCAGAAGCAGCCACCATCAAGGAAGCTTATTTGAAGGCACTCGCCTGCGATCCGGTTTCGGCGTTCGGCGGCATCGTCGCGCTTAACAAGATGCTCGATGAGGAAGCCGCTGAAGAGATCGTAAAGATCTTCACCGAAGTCATTATCGCTCCGGATGCCACCGAAGGCGCACAGGCCATTGTTGCTGCCAAGAAGAACCTCCGTCTGCTCGTCACCGGCGGCCTGCCGGACCCGCGCGCCAAGGGCATTGCCGCCAAGACGGTTGCCGGTGGTTTGCTGGTCCAGTCGCGCGACAATGGTGTGGTCGACGATCTCGATCTCAAGGTCGTCACCAAACGTGCGCCGACCGAAGCCGAACTCAACGATATGAAATTCGCCTTCCGCGTCGGCAAGCATGTGAAGTCGAACGCCATCGTCTATGTGAAGGACGGCGCAACGGTCGGCATCGGCGCAGGCCAGATGAGCCGCGTGGATTCAGCCCGCATCGCAGCCCGCAAGGCTGAAGACGCAGCAGAAGCCGCCGGTCTTGCAGAACCGCTCACCAAGGGCTGCGTGGTCGCTTCCGACGCGTTCTTCCCGTTTGCCGACGGTCTGCTTTCCGCCGTTCAGGCCGGTGCAACCGCAGTCATCCAGCCGGGAGGTTCCATGCGGGACGATGAAGTGATCGCCGCTGCCGACGAACACGGCATCGCCATGGTCATGACGGGGATGCGTCACTTCCGCCATTAGAGCTTTTACGCATTATCCTGCGCAAAACCGCTCCGCACTTTTGCTGGAAATGCTCTAACCCCTTATAAAAAGTATATATCGAGGCCCCGGAACCAACCATTCCGGGGCCTCGTTTTCATTGAGTTTCATATTGTTTCGTTTAAATTCGTTTTCAGCATAGACCGGATCAACGGAGGAGCCCGCCCCATGACGCAGTTTATCGGTTCCATCGACCAGGGAACCACGAGTTCGCGTTTCATCATTTTCGACAGGCAGGGCGATATCGTCGCGAGCGACCAGCGCGAACATGAGCAGATTTATCCAAAGGCGGGCTGGGTCGAACACAATCCGATAGAAATCTGGCGCAACACACAGCACGTCATTGCCGCCGCACTCAAAAAAGCAAAACTGAAGGCAAGTGATATCGCTTCCGTCGGCATCACCAATCAGCGCGAGACCACACTGCTTTGGGACAGGAAAACCGGTGCGCCGCTCTATAATGCAATCGTCTGGATGGATACGCGCACCGACGAACTTGTTTCCCGGTACACGAAGGACGGCGGCGCAGACCAGCTGCGTGCCAAGACCGGCCTGCCGATCTCGACCTATTTCTCCGGGCTCAAGCTGCGCTGGATACTCGACAATGTTCCGGGTGCGCGTGAAAAGGCCGCAGCCGGAGACGCACTTTTCGGCACAATCGATACATGGCTGGTCTGGAACCTGACCGGCGGCACCGATGGCGGCATCCACATCACCGATGTGACCAATGCTTCCCGCACCCAGCTGATGGATCTTTCGACGCTGCAATGGGATGAAGACATACTTCGTCTTTTCGATATTCCGTCAGCCTGCCTGCCGGAAATCCGCTCTTCAAGCGAAGTCTATGGCGAGATCACCCTGCCCTCCCTTTCCGGTGTAAAACTTGCGGGCATTCTGGGCGACCAGCAGGCAGCGCTCTTCGGTCAGGCATGTCTGGAACCGGGCGAAGCCAAGAACACCTATGGCACGGGCTGCTTCATGCTGATGAACACCGGCGAGAAACTGGTGCCCTCCAATTACGGCCTGCTGACCACGGTTGCCTACAAGCTCGACGGCGCCAAGCCGGTTTATGCGCTGGAAGGCTCCATCGCCATTACCGGCGCCCTGGTGCAATGGCTGCGCGACAATCTCGGCATCATCAAGAACAGCAGCGACATCGAAACGCTGGCGCGTACCGTCGAGGACAATGGCGACGTCTATTTCGTTCCCGCCTTTTCCGGCCTCTTTGCACCGCATTGGCAGGATTCAGCGCGCGGCATTATTGCAGGCCTCACCCGCTTCGCCAACAAGGGGCACGTTGCCCGGGCGGCCCTGGAAGCGAGCGCCTATCAGGTGCGCGAAGTGCTCGATGCGATGGTGAAGGATTCAGGCGTCGAAATCACGGAGTTGCGCGCCGATGGCGGCATGACCATCAACGAACTGCTCATGCAGTTCCAGTCCGACATTCTGGATGTGCCGGTCGTGCGCCCGAAAATTATCGAGACGACGGCGCTGGGTGCTGCCTATGCGGCAGGGCTTGCCGTCGGCTACTGGAAATCCACGCACGACATCGTGGAAAACTGGCAGGTGGGCCATCGCTGGCATCCGCGAATGCCCGTAGACGAGCGCACGCGCTTGTTCAACGCATGGGAAAAAGCGGTTCAGCGTTCACTCGGCTGGATCGAATAAAAGTCAGATTCCGGCCCGTTACAGCGGGCCGGATGCAAGCGGCTTGTCGGCGGGGTAAGGCGTTATGGCCGCCAGATAGAGCCCGACGGCGAAGAACAGCAGCAGCACCGACATGCCAAGTGCAGCCGAGCCGCTGAGCGCAGTGATCGTCGCAACCAGAAACGGTCCGAGAAAACTCGTCGCACGCCCCGCCAGCGCATAGATGCCGAAATATCGACCCGATTCCTCCGGCTTGATGCTGCGCGCAAACCACGACCGGGACGAGGCCTGTATAGGCCCAAGCGCGACGCCGATCGTCAGCCCGTAGATGAGGAAAGCCTGTTCCGAAGCTGTCGAGAACAAGCCTTTTGCCTCCGGATAGCTGACAGGCACCAGACCGAACAGCAGATAATGCGTTCCGGTGGAAACGATACCGAGCGAAGCCAGCAGCAAAAGCACCAGCGATCCGATGACGATGATCTTGGAGCCGAGCCTGATATCGAGGCGCGCCGCGACAAGGCAGCTCAGGATCGCCGACACATTGGTGATCATGCCGAAGAGGCCAATCTCGTTGATGCTCCATTGAAACAATGAAGCGGCATAACCGGCGCCGAGCGCGACAATGGCATTGAGCCCGTCCTGATAGAAAAGGCGGGCGGCCAGAAAGCGCGTGATCCCCGGATGTTCGCGCACTTCCCGCAGCGTCGATTTGAGTTCCGCCAGACCGCTGCCGATTGCCTGACGCAGCGGCTGCCCGCGCGCCTGATCGGGTGTAAACAGAAACATCGGCATGATGAAAACAAGATACCAGAGTGCCGCTATGGGGCCGGTGATGCGGGCATCTTCGCCGCTGACGGGGTCGAGGCCGAAGAGTGGCGGAAGCCCAATCAGCGTCTTGCCTGTGTCGGGTGATGCAGCCAGAAAAACCACCACGAAGATCAGCACCAGAACACCACCCAGATAGCCAAGCCCCCAGGCCAGATTGGACACCCTGCCGATCTCGCTGCGCGGGACGAGCCGCGGCATCATGGAATCGTTGAAAACGATTGAAAACTCCGCCGAGACCATCGCGATACTGAAAGCCAGAAGCACCCAGAACAGGTTCGCACCGGGCACCGCAAACCAGAGCGTCATGAGTCCAACGATCTTGAGAACAGCAAAAAAGCCGATCCATGGTTTGCGGGAGCCTGTCTTGTCGGCAATCGACCCCAGAACAGGCGAAAGAACAGCGATCACAAAACCTGCGGCAGCGATACCATAGCCCCAGGCAATCTGCCCGGCTTCAGGTGTGTCGGCCATGCGGGAGATGAAGTATGGACCGAAAATGAAGGTGACAATAACCGTGAAAAATGGCTGTGCCGCCCAGTCGAAGAATATCCAGCCCCATATGCCGCGCCGCGAGGCATAGCCCCGAGCAGGCAGAACCTGATCGCTCAATTGTTTGTTCCTTCCCCCGGACAAGAAGTTGGTCCAACCATTGACCGGCCAGTCGGTTGGATACTTCGCTTTTATCAGCGGTACCATATAACCCGAAATGCTGTTTCAAAAGAAACAAAAAGGGCGACCGAAGCCGCCCTTTTGCAAGATTATGTCGTTGTTTTCTATTGCGCCAGATCGGACATCAGGCCCGCTGCAACCGCCAGTCGCGAGACTGTCAGGTCACCACCTTCCGTCAGCGCCACCATACGGTTTTTCACCTGCTCGATACGCGCACCATCGGCTGCGAACCAGGCTGCTGCCGGGTCCTTGTCCTTGGCAAAACGCTTGAGCGCCGCAATGGTGATGCCGCGCGCGGCCTGCGTGATCGTATCGCTTGCTCGTGACAGAGCAAGCCCGTCATAATAGTCCGTGACGGGGATGGAACGCGCGGCTTCCTCGATGCGACCAATGCGGAAGGCTTCCGAAACACCGAAATAGGTCTTGGCGGTCACCACCCGGTCGGCACCGGCCAGATGCGCGATCAGGGCAATGTCCGGCATGATGCCTGCAAGCTGCAGATTGGCAAGACGCTGAGCCAGCTTTTCTGGTGCACCCTTTTCCACGAAAGCGGCCTTGTCGGCCTGAAGCGTGCTCTTCAGATATTCCGGCATCAGGCCGTCGAAACGCGGTTCCAGTTCGGCACGTGCCCTGGTGATCGTATCCACCAGTTCCGTCAGGTTGGCGCGTGTCGTATCGTTGCGCAGCACCCAGGCCGTCGTCGCCTGCAGCATTTCGCCGACGAGATGGTAGAACTGGTTCTGCACATCGCCCGGCACCTTGCTGTCGAGCGCATCAATGGCGTCATAGATCGCATCGATCTCGAAACCGTCGCGCACCGCCACATAGGCACGCACGATATCGGCAGGCGACTTGCCCGTCGTATCGGCCAGACGGCTGATGAAGGTGATACCGCCACGGTTGATGACATCGTTTGCCAGCAAAGTAGCGACGATTTCACGGCGCAGACGATGACCGGAGATTTCCTCGGCATAAGTCTTGGTCATGCGCTTCGGGAAATAGCCGAACAGCAGCGACTGGAAGTAAGGTTCGTCCGGAAGCTGGCTTGCCACCAGATCATCCGACAGCGACAGCTTGGCATAAGCAAGCAGAACCGCCAGTTCCGGACGCGTCAGCGGCTGGCCTGCCTTCTGGCGTTCGGCCAGCAGCGCATCGGACGGCAGATACTCGACCTTGCGGTCGAGAAGCTTGCGGTTTTCCAGCTCCGCCATGAACCGTGCCTGATAGGGCAACTCCGCCAGACCTTGCCTTTCGCTGAGCGAAAGCGCCAGCGGCTGCAGATAGTTGTTGCGCAGAACCAGTTCAGACACATCGTCGGTCATGCTGACCAGAAGCTTGTTGCGTGCCGGGCGCTTGAGATTACCCGAACGCATGGCAGCAGCCAGAGCGATCTTGATGTTGACCTCGACGTCCGAGCAGTTGACGCCTGCCGAATTGTCGATGGCATCGGTATTACCACGACCGCCCGCCAGCGCATATTCGATGCGCCCGCGCTGGGTCGCGCCGAGATTGGCGCCTTCGCCGATCACCCGTGCACCGACTTCCGAGCCGGTGATGCGGATCGCGTCATTGGCGCGGTCGCCAACCTGTGCATCCGTTTCAGCGGAGGAGCGGATATAGGTGCCGATACCGCCGAACCAGAGGAGATCGACCTTCGATTTCAGGATCGCGGTCATGATTTCCTGCGGCGTGCCGGAGGTCTTTCCAAGGCCGATGGCCGCAGCAGCTTCTGCCGACAAGGTAATCGTCTTCTGGCTGCGACTATAGATGCCACCGCCAGCCGAAAGCTTGGAGCGGTCATAGTCCTGCCAGCTCGAACGCGGCAATTCGAACAGACGCTTGCGCTCGGCAAAGCCGTCGGCTGGAACCGGGTTAGGATCGATGAAAATATCGCGATGGTCGAACGCAGCCACCAGCTTGATCTGTTCGGAAAGCAGCATGCCGTTGCCGAACACATCGCCCGACATATCACCCACACCGGCAACAGTGAAAGGCTCGGTCTGGATATCCGTGTCGAATTCGCGGAAATGCCGCTTCACGGCTTCCCATGCGCCGCGCGCGGTAATGCCCATGCCCTTGTGGTCATAACCGGCGGAACCGCCGGATGCGAAGGCATCGTCCAGCCAGAAATCATGTGCCTGGCTGATGGCATTGGCCGTATCGGAGAAAGTGGCCGTGCCCTTGTCGGCAGCAACGACGAAATAAGGATCATCATTGTCATGGCGCACGACTTCCGCCGGCGGCACGACATGATTGTCCTCGATATTGTCGGTGACCGACAGAAGCGTGGAGATGAACACCTTGTAGGCATCGCGACCAGCTTCAAACACGGCATTGCGATCGCCGCCAACCGGCAAACGCTTCGGATAGAAGCCGCCCTTGGCACCAACCGGCACGATCACCGCATTCTTGACCTGCTGTGCCTTCACGAGGCCCAGCACTTCGGTGCGATAATCCTGTGCGCGGTCCGACCAGCGCAGACCACCACGGGCGACAGCGCCGAAGCGCAGATGCACGCCTTCCACTTCCGGCCCATAGACGAAGATTTCGCGATAAGGGCGCGGGTCCGGCAGGCCTTCGACCAGACGCGGATTGAGCTTGAAGGCAAAGGTGACACGCGGCTTGCCGTCGGCATCCGGCTGATAGGCATTGGTGCGCAGCGTCGCTTCGATCAGATTGCGGAAACGGCGCAAAATCTGGTCGTCATCGATGCTCGGCACGCCAAGCAATGCGGTCTCAATAGCATCGACCAGCTTCTTTTCAGCCGCATCACGGCGCTTGGCCGATGGGTTGAAGCGCAGATCGAACAGCGAATAGAGATCGCTGGCGATTTCAGGATAACGGTTCAGTGCGGCCGCGATGAAGCCCTGCGAATAGGCAATGCCCGCCTGTTGCAGATAACGGCCATAGGAACGCAGGATCATGATCTGGCGTGCCGTCAGGCGTGCGGTCTGCACCAGCGCGTTATAGCCGTCATTGTCAGCCAGACCGTCCCAGACATTGCGGAACACATCTTCCAGCATCTCGCCATCGTCGGAAAGATCGACGGGAGCGCCATAGGCGTTCACGAGCTGCATGTCGTGCACGTAAACGGCAGCGCCGTCCTTGCCAGCATGCGGCAGGTCGATGGTCTGCTCGCTGACGACACGGAAGCCCATGTTTTCCAGAAGCGGCACACGCTGCGACAGAACAACCGGCGCACCGTGATGATAAAGCTTCAGCGAAACCGCATCAGGACCATCGGTGCGATAACGATAGAAGTCCACGAAAAGCGGAGCCTCTGCGCTGAGGCCAGCGATGCGCTCCGCATCGACCAGCGCTTCCGGTGCCGTGAAGATTTCGCGATAGGATGGCGGGAAGCTTGCAGCAAGCGCGACCGTCTTTGCGTCTGCACTGTCAGAGCTTTCACGAACCGCATCGTCCCATGTGCGGACAATGGCGCGCACTTCGGCTTCCAGCGCTTCGCGATCCACATGCGGTGTGGAGCGCTCGTGACGGCGGATGACGAACTGAACGCGCGTCAGGCCGTTCTGCAGGAAGACCGGGTGGAATTCGAAACTGTCGCCGCCATAGATATCAACGAGATAGTGTCCGATCTTCTCGCGCACGACCGAGTCGTAACGGTCACGCGGGATATAGACCAGCACGGTCGCAAAGCGGCCAAAGCGATCGAGACGCGGAACGGCACGCACACGCGGGCGTTCGCCAAGCGCAAGGATCAGCTCGGCATTGGCCGTCAGGCTTTCCACATCGATCTGGAAAAGCTCGTCGCGCGGATATTCTTCCAGCACGTTGATGAGCGCCTTGCCCGAATGGTCCTCGCGGTTGAACCCGAGATGCTTGATGACGGCATCGGCCTTGGAGCGAATGAACGGAATGCCTGCAACCGAACTCGTATAGGCAACCGAGGTGAAGAGACCGACCAGGCGCAGTTCGCCGATGGCTTCGCCCTTTTCGCCGAATATCTTCACGCCGACATAATCGAGATAGGAGCGGCGATGCACCAGCGAAAGCGAATTCGCCTTGGTCACGATCAGCGGCTCGTTGCTGTCGAGGAATTCCGTTACCTCACGCGGCGTCACCGTGTCGTCGTCATCCTTGCGCAGGACGCGGACTTCATTGTCGTTGAGAATGCCGAGCGTTTCCTTGACCGGAACCAGTTCGCGCTTGTCGCCCTTGCCCTTGAAGGTGAGTTCGCGAAGTCCGAGGAAAATGAAACGATCATCGCGCAGCCATTCCAGAAACGCGATGGCCTCCGGCATAGCCGGATCGCTCGTCATTTCATAAACGCGCTTGTAATCGGCGATAGCGCCATCGAGGCGCTTCAACATCGGCTTCCAGTCGCTGACAGCGGCACGAACCTGTCCGAGCGCGCGCTTGATGGCGGCAGTCAGATCGGCCTTGACCTGCTTGTCGAGGGCTGGAAGATGAATCTGTACCAGGCTGACGCGCTCGACGCTCTTGGCAGGCGCGAGCTGCGATGCTTCGCCCAGAATGACCAGCTCGTCCTTTTCGCGCGCAATGTCCAGAACCGGATGCACGACCATGAAAATCTGGCTGACATGATCATTCAGCTCACCCATGATGGAGTCGAGCAGGAACGGCATATTGTCGTTGACGATGGTGATGACGCTCACCGGCCGACCATGGCGCTCGATACCATTATCGACGCTGATGATGCTCTTGCCCTTGCGATAGGATTCGAGGGCGGCATAGCCGTGACGGGCTGAACTGTCGAGAGCGGCAGCATCGTAAGCGGCCAGATCTTCTGGCGGCGCCCATTCGAAGAGAAGCTGCGAGAAGGCCGTAAGCGCCTTCGACTTGCCTCCCTTCTTCTCCTCCTTGCTTGCCTTGGAACCTTTAACCTTGCTCGACCGATCCTGCTTTGCAGTCACGTCGGATACTCCTGTCATGATGGCAATGCGCGCCAAACTAGCAGATTAGGCATTGGTTTCGATGGCAATTCGTTGAAAATAACGAAAAATTTCCCGGAAAGTCAGAAAGACCGCATTTAATCCATTTAATTTGGAACAAAACTTCGAAAACTTCCCGCGAAATTTCGGAATATGCCAGCGGATTTCTCCGCGCAGCTCAAAAGTGCTGCCAAAAGGGTCAAGCAGCAGCCCTGCTTCGCCACATTTCCGACTAAAGTTGCAGATGATTCTGATAAATGAATCGGCCTGTCAGTGCCTGAATCAAAAAGCGTCAGGCCGTGGCAAAAACGTCATTTGCAGCCGGCATGGTGACTTTTGGAACAGACACTCAGAGCTCGATCAGGTGATCGTCCAGCTCATTGATATTGTCCGGTCCTGCCGGAAAATGCTTTTCCAGCAGAACCCCGGCCTGACCGATAGCCAGTACGAAACCCTCGGTCATTTGTGCGCGGGAGGCGTGATGGATGAGCGTCGCGACGATTGCATTCCACTCGTCCTGTTCGACACGCGCATGGATGCCCGCATCGGCGATCACCTCGGCATAATGTTCGGCCATTGAGACAAAGAGCAGAATGCCGGTGCGGTGCTCCGTAATATGGACATTGCGCGCCAGAAACTGCTGCAGCGCATTGAGATGGGCGCGCTTGTAACGGATGCGGCGCGGCACCAGCAACATGCGAATGGCCGGAAAGAACCAGAGCACCAGCATCGCAGTCAGGAACGCCGCCAGCACCGCAAGTCCGAACATGGGCAGGCGGATATCGAACCAGTACCAATGGGCGAGAAAGGCCGCGATCACCGAAGCGATCAGGATGCCGCAAGTCGCAACAAAGCCCGCCGCAAAGAAATAGTCATCGCTCGAGCGCGCCAGAACGGCATAGATTTCGCCGCTGGTTTCTGCTTCCGCCTTGCGGATGGCCTCGGCGATACGGGCATGGTCCTCGGCGCCAATCAGCGTGTGATGCTTCATCGTTGCGTCTCCCTACCAGCTACCCGAGGCGCCACCGCCACCGGATGAACCGCCACCACCGGAGAAACCACCGCCTCCCCCGCCGGACGACCAGCCACCGCCGCCGCCCCAGCTGCCACCACCCCTGCCGCCAGAGCCGCCGCCGCGATTGTTGTAATCGACGACCATGCCGAGCCACTGATATTTGCCCGGCCCGATCTTGCGTCCGAAAACCGGCGTCAGGATCGCCATGCCGAAGCCACCGAAGAAGATCAGGCACCAGAAGGCGATGAAGACGACAAAGACCCAGTCGACATCATCGGAACTCGACTGCACATTGCGCTTGGCCCGCGCTTCAAGCTCGGCGGCATCACCGGAAAGCACCGAAAGAATGCCGTCAACACCCTGTACGATGCCGTTCGAGTAATTGCCGGTACGGAATTCGGGAATGATGGTGCCATTGATGATGACGCTTGAAAGCGCATCGGTCATGACACCTTCGAGACCATAGCCGACCTCGATCCGCACCTTACGGTCATTGGGCGCAACCACCAGCAATATGCCGTTGTTTTCCTGTTTCTGCCCCAGCGCCCAGGCACGGAACAGACGGTTGGAATAGGTTTCGATGTCTTCGCCGTTGAGGCTCGGGACCGTCACCACGACCACCTGATCCGATGACTTCGCTTCAAAGTCGGCAAGCTTCTGGGTCAGTTGCTGGCGCTCGGCGGGGTCGATGATCCCCGCCGCATCCACCACACGACCGGTCAATGCCTGTGCAGGCGTCGACGCGTCTTGTGCAAGGGCCGCCGTGTGCAGCGTCAGCGCTGCGGAAAACAGCAGGAAAGCGAGCGCAAGGAGATGTCGCGGCCAGCCCAACCAGCCAAGACCGCGACGATCACGCGAGAGTGCTGCACTCGCCCCGAAACGCATCATGAAACGCGCCGTCAGTTGAAGTTGACTTTGGGCGCGGCCTGACTGCCTGCATCTGCACTGAAGCTCTGCATCGGCTGTGCATCGCGATACCAGATCCACGTCCAGATCATCGTCGGCATGGTGCGCAGCGCCGTGTTGTAGACGCGAACCGCCTCGATATAGTCGCGGCGTGCGACGGCGATGCGGTTTTCAGTACCTTCAAGCTGCGACTGCAATGCAAGGAAGTTCTGGTTGGCTTTCAGGTCCGGATAGCGCTCGACCACCACCATCAGGCGCGACAGTGCGCTTGTCAGATTGGCCTGATTATCCTGAAACTGCTTGAAGAGTTCCGGATTGTTGAGCGTTTCCGGCGTGATCTGCACCTGCGTCGCCTTGGCGCGCGCCTCGATCACAGCCTGCAGGGTTTCCTGTTCGTGAGCGGCATAGCCTTTCACGGTCTCGACCAGATTGGGCACGAGATCGGCGCGGCGCTGGTACTGGTTCTGCACCTCGCCCCAGGCAGCCTTCGCCTTTTCCTCATTGGTCGGGATCGTGTTGAAACCGCATGCCGATAGCAGCGGAACCAGAACAGCCAGACCAAGAGCGATGAAAATACGGCGAAAAGAGAAAGAAGTGGCAACCGTCGCAGCCGACATGGACTTCTCCTGAAAAGAGCGCTTTGCCAAGCGCCGGGGAAACAAATTCATCACCCGCATGCGCATATTCGCTCGAATGCGGGCCGTCAAATCAACAAGATAGACGAAATTCACTCGTTTTCCAGTCGATTTGAACAACAAGGTAAAGCCGCGACCGGTGGGTTTCAGGGATGCAGCCGATTTCACCAGAATGTTCCATGGTCTGACCTTATCATTGGAATGCCACAAGGTCAGTCCCGATATATCTCAATTCATATCGGGATCATCGCCACAGATACCCGTGAAAGAGCATCTTGACCCGATCCTCGGCCTATGAGCAGGAAGCTTCTTTATCTTCTCGCATATGTGGATCAGGCGTGCATAGGTGCTATCGATTTCACTCCCGTCGATCATGACAATACCATTCCTGACAACCGGTTCAGCTTCGCCCGCAGAAACGAGTAGAACGATAGACCTGAGAGCTATATTCGCTTGATGGCAAGGCCCCATGGCCATGGCCAACCGCGCCAGCTCGTCGCTGTGAGCAGGCTTCGTCCCATCTAATGCCGGTCCATTCTCTTCCATCAGTACCGCCAAAGCTTCAAGAATAGGGCCGTCGTCCCTCTCGATTTGCGTGGCGAGCGCCTCCAGACCAGCCTTGTCCCCTGCCTCAATGAGGTCGGCAAGCCGGTCTTCCAATTGTTGAGCCGCTGCTCCGTCCTCATAAGAGGCTGCAGCTGTTGCAAGTACCTGCGTGTCCATCGCGCTCGCCGGACCGGCAGGGGCGACAACAATAAATGCCGACAGCACTGCGGCAAGCTTCAAGGCAGTCCTCACTTACATCCCCCTATTCCCCACAAAACCACCAACAAAAAAGCGGC
Source organism: Ochrobactrum sp. XJ1 (assembly GCF_024701725.1). NCBI lineage: Bacteria > Pseudomonadati > Pseudomonadota > Alphaproteobacteria > Hyphomicrobiales > Brucellaceae > Ochrobactrum > Ochrobactrum sp. XJ1. The sequence continues at coordinate 36,173 of NZ_VDGD01000011.1, read as the reverse complement.
GGATTGCTCCGCCGCTTTCTCAAAATGCAAGCTGCGCGAAGATTATTCGCTTGCAGCTTCTTCAGCCGGAGCAGCAGCGGCTGCGGCAGCTTCAGCGGCCTTTGCGGCAGCTTCTTCTTCAGCCTGCTTGGCCATGGCCAGACGTTCCTGAGCCTTCTTGCCCGGCTCACCCTTGGTCGGGTTGCTGCGGGTCGGACGCTTTGCAAGACCAGCCTGGTCGAGGAAGCGCAGAACGCGGTCGGTCGGCTGTGCGCCCTGTGCAATCCAATGCTGGATGCGGTCGGCATCGAGCTTCACGCGTTCAGCGTCCTTGGCCAGCATCGGGTTCCATGCACCAACGGTTTCGATGAAGCGGCCATCACGCGGGCTGCGGACGTCGGCAACAACGATGTGGTAGTAAGGACGCTTCTTGGAGCCAGCGCGGGCCAGACGAATCTTGAGAGACATTTTTTCTTTCCTTTAGACAATTGCTTCGCCCGAGGGATGGTCGGGGCAAAACGGGTTAAACCGTAGCTACGGTTGTTGTTTTGACGCGCATCTTACCCGAAAACCGTTTCACACTTTTCGGGATGCGCTTTACTTTCCGCCGTGGTTTGCGGCGGCATGCTCATGATGCCGAATGACTTCCTTCACGATGAAGTTCAGGAATTTTTCGGCGAAATCGGGATCGAGATGGGCATCGGTTGCCAAGGCGCGCAGACGTTCCACCTGACGTTTTTCGCGGGCCGGATCAGCCGGTGCGAGGCCGCGTTCAGCCTTGAGTACACCGACAGCCTTGGTGCAGCGAAAACGTTCGGCCAGCATATGGATCAGCGCTGCATCGATATTGTCGATGGAAGCGCGCAGTGCCAGAAGTTCAGCCGGTGCAGTGTTCTGTTCGTCGCTCATGATGCTCACTTCTTCTTCGGCAGGCCGGGAAGACCGCCACCAAGACCGGGAAGCTTCGATCCACCCAAACCGGGGAGACCGCCGCCCGGAAGGCCCGGCAAACCGCCGCCCTTGGTAAGACCGGCTGCTTCCGCCTGCTTGGCAAGTGCTTCAAGCTGCTTGGGGTCCATCTTGGAAAGATCGGGCATACCGCCCATTCCTCCGCCCAGGCCGCCACCAAGACCCATCTTGTTGGCAAGGCCCCCCATCATCTGCTTCATCATTCCGCCCTTGCCCTTGCCCATGACTTTCATCATGTCGGCCATCTGGCGATGCATCTTGAGAAGCTTGTTGATATCGGCAGCAGTCGTGCCGGAGCCTTTGGCAATGCGCTGCTTGCGGCTGTGCTTGAGAAGGTCGGGATTGGCGCGCTCGGCCTTGGTCATCGAGCCAATGATTGCGAGCTGGCGGTCGAACACCTTGTCGTCGAGACCGGCTGCTGCTGCCTTGTCCTTCATTCCGCCCATGCCGGGCATCATGCCCATAATGCTGCCCATGCCGCCGAGCTTTTTCATCTGGCCTAGCTGATCGGCAAGATCATTGAGATCGAACTTGCCGGACTGCATCTTCTTGGCCATCGCTGCGGCTTTTTCCGCGTCGATGTTTTCAGCAGCTTTTTCCACGAGCGAAACAATGTCGCCCATGCCGAGAATACGGTCGGCGATACGCTTCGGATAGAATTCCTCAAGCGCATCCATCTTTTCGCCGGTGGCGATCAGCTTGATCGGCTTGCCGGTGATGGCACGCATCGAAAGCGCTGCACCGCCACGGCCATCGCCATCCATACGGGTGAGAACGATACCCGTAATGCCAACGCGCTCGTCGAAATTGCGCGCCAGATTGACTGCATCCTGACCGGTCAGGCTGTCGGCGACGAGCAGGATTTCGTGCGGATTGGCGGCCTTGCGGATATCCGCCATTTCCACCATCAGCGGCTCGTCAATATGCGTGCGGCCTGCGGTATCGAGAATGACGACATCGTGTGCGCCAAGCTTTGCAGCCTGTACGGCGCGCTTGGCGATTTCGACCGGCGACTGGCCGGCGATGATCGGCAGCGTGTCGACACTGGTCTGAATACCGAGCTGGCGAAGCTGTTCCTGTGCGGCAGGACGGCGCGTATCGAGCGACGCCATCAACACCTTCTTGCGCTGGCGCTCCGTCAAACGCTTGGCGATCTTGCCGGTGGTGGTCGTCTTGCCCGACCCCTGCAGACCGACCATCATGATGACGACAGGCGCAGGCGCGTTCAGGTCAATCGCGACACCTTCGGTGCCAAGCATCTCGATAAGCTCGTCATGGACGATCTTGACGACCATCTGGCCGGGCTTGATGCTTTTCAGGATTTCGGCGCCAACCGCCTTCTCACGAACGCGGTCGGTGAAGGAGCGAACCACTTCCAGCGAAACGTCAGCCTCGATCAGCGCGCGACGCACTTCGCGCAACGCTGCGGCCACGTCGGCTTCAGAAAGAGCGCCGCGTCCGGTAAGGCCGTTCAGGATGGAGCCAAGACGCTCCTGAAGTGATTCAAACATCGAATTTCCTTTTAATCCGAGAAGAGGCTTATGCTTCGTCAGGGATAAATCGTCCCGCTTATCTGCCAGTTCAAGAAGCAACCAAAGCGATACAGCACCCGAGGGCGCATCGCGCTGTCGGATGTGGACCTCCGGGATCGCTTTATACCAAATGGGTCCCGGTCGGTGGCTCGCGTTCTGAAGATCGCGGATAGATTGGAGCTGGCTTTAAGGTGATCAGCCCGCAATGTCAAGCAAAAGGCCTGAAACTCACTGAAACCGGCCCAGTTTGTTTTGGGCGCATCTTGTTCCGAAAACCATTTCACACTTTTCGGGATGCGCTCCAATACAGGGCCGGTTTCGATTTTGTTTTACTGTGCGGCCACACCGGCAAGCGGATCGCCGATGCCCAGCACATAAAGGCCGATCATCAGCAGCGTTCCCGCCAGAACCACATAATAGATCGTGGGAATGATGGTCATGCGCAAGGTCGTGCCTTCACGTCCCAGCAAGCCGACCGTCGCGGAAGCTGCAACCACGTTGTGGATCGCGATCATGTTGCCAGCGGCAGCGCCCACTGACTGACCGGCGACCATCAGCGCACCGGAAATGCCAAGCCCTTCCGCCACGCCATACTGGAACTGGCTGAGCATGAGGTTCGACACCGTGTTGGACCCGGCGAGGAACGCACCCAGCGCTCCCACGGACGGCGCGAAGAACGGATAGACATTCCCGACTTCCACCGCCACCCAGTCGGCAACCATCAGCGGCATGCTGATGAGTTCCTTGCCGTTGACGCCGGAATTGATCATGACGCGCACCATCGGCACGGTGAACAGAAGCACGAAGCCTGCGCCCACCAGCGTCTTTGTGCTTTCACCGAAAGCCTTGGCGAACTGTCCGCCGTTCATCCGATGCAGGAAGAAGGTGATCACACAGACGATGACCAGAAGACCGCCCGGCAGGAAGAGCGGCGTGAAATCACCACCTATACCGGTTTCGCCCATGATGTCCTTGGCAACGAACGTGATCGACTTCAGCGCATTGCCAACCGACGGGAACGTACGGCTGACCACCAGAAAGATCGCCAGCAGAATGTAAGGGGTCCATGCCAGAACGAGCGGGATTTTCTTCGAGGTCAGTTCATCGAGCTTGATCTGGACGGTGCCGACCCAGCCTGCAGGCCACTCCGAAGCGGGAGGGAAATCCCAGCTCTGCTTCGGCATCAGGAAACCGGCTCGTGCGGCAAACGTCGCCAGCGCAAGCCCGACGAGACCGCCGATCATGGACGGGAATTCAGCACCGAGGAAAACCGCGCTCAGCACATAAGGAATGGTGAACGAGAAGGCCGCAAACAGCGCGAAGGGCAGAATGGCAAGACCTTCCGTCCAAGAGCGGTTGCGCCCGAAGAAGCGGGTCATGATGACCACGAGGAACAGCGGCATGAACGTGCCGCAGATGGCGTGCAGGATAGCCACTTCCGATGTGATGATATGGAAGAACTGTTCCCAGCTCGATCCGGCGCCCTGCAATTGCGCCGTCAGCGCCTCGCGATTGAGACCTGACTGGACACCGACGATAAGCGGCGTGCCGACGGCACCGAACGACACGGGCGTCGACTGGATGATCAATCCGAAAGTAACGGCGGCAAGTGCCGGAAAACCGACGGCCACCATCAGCGGCGCCACGACCGCAGCAGGCGTGCCGAAACCGGATGCGCCCTCAATGAACGAGCCGAACAGCCAGGCAATCAGGAACACCTGAATGCGGCGGTCAGGGCTGATCTGGGCAAAGCCGGAGCGGATCGCAGAAATGCCGCCAGAATATTTCAGCGTATTGAGAAGCAGAATCGCACCGAAAATGATCCAGAGCAGACCTGCAGTCTGGATCAGGCCCTGAATGGTCGAGGCAATGACCCGGTTGCCGCTCATGCCCCAGACCGCCATTGCGATCACGACAGTCAGCACATAGGTCACCGGCATCGCAATGCGGGCCTGAATACGAAATCCGACCAGCATCACGCCGGCTACGAGAATTGGCAGAAATGCAAATAATGCAAGAAATCCGTTCGACATGTGGCGTCCTCCCCGTCAATGTCACGAACTTTGAAAGTCAACTATGAAACGCTGGTAAAGAAGTTTTACCAGTAAGACCATAAGCAATAGGTATGAAAGCCACAGCTTCCAAGCGAAAAATTCCGATCAAGGTTTTGGGACCAACAAAAGCTTGCTGTTTTTGTGCAAAAATGCTTGAGACGCGGCATTTCGCACCTGCCTCGTCCCGCTTTGCCGTTGCCGCATGACATTTGGTGTAAGGAATGGCAAATTCGCGTTGAGGTCGAATCAACTCCAAAGGAGAAACGAATGGCATTGGTTGCCAAGGGCCGGTCTTGGACGGCAGCAGCAGTTCTTGCAGTGGGCATGATGACGGGAACAGGCATTGCCGAGGCAGCCCAGTGCGGCAATAATGCCGCCGGTTATAATGCCTGGCTCCAGCAGACGATGAAGGAAGCCGCTTCGCGTGGCATTGGCAAGGCCGCGATCGGTGCGCTTGGCAATACCAAATACGCGCAGGCCACTATCAATGCCGACCGCAACCAGAAGAGCTTCAAGCTCTCCTTCGAACAGTTCATGCAGAAGCGCGGCGCTGATACCATCATCAAGCGCGGTCGCGCACAGAAGCAGCAGAACGCCGCTCTCTTCGCTGCGATCGAAAAGCGTTATGGCGTTCCAGCCGGACCGCTGCTCGCGATCTGGGGCATGGAAACAGGCTTCGGCGCCTATCTCGGCAAGCAGCATACGCTGTCGGCTGTCGCGACGCTCGCCTATGACTGCCGCCGCAGCGATTATTTCACCGACCAGCTCTATGCAGCGCTCAAGCTGATCGACCGTCAGGACCTCAATCCAAATGCGGTTGGCGCCATGCATGGTGAAATCGGCCAGACGCAGTTCCTGCCGGTCAACGTCCTGAAATACGGCGTCGACGGCGACGGCAGCGGCCATATCGACATGGCCCGCTCCAAGGCGGATGCTCTCTATTCGACCGCGAACTTCCTTGTCGGCCATGGCTGGCAGCGCGGTGCAGGCTATCAGCCAGGCGAACCGAACTACGGCGCGATCCAGGGCTGGAATGCTGCACAGGTTTACCAGCGCGCCATCGCCGTCATGGGCAAGGCCATCGACGGCAAGTAAGAACTGAAGGCTGAAATCGCAATTTCTCTCTGAAATTGCCGTAGAAAAGCCTCACGTTTCACAGAATAGCCCCAAAGTTTGGGGCTATTTTTGTATGTTTTGATGCGAATTTTCGCGTTTGGAAGACAAAAACGTCAATTTTGGCTGGCCAAAATATGGCAAAACGGCCCCTCTCGATCTGAGAGAAGCCGTTTCAGGAAGCATTTTTTAAATCTGGATCAGGCCGCGTCTGGCCGTTTGAAATCACCCGTCTGGTGATCCATCACCCACAGCTCGCCGGTCGAGATATCGAACCATGCGCCGTGCAGGGTGAGCTTGCCCTTCTTCTCCAGAATATCGACGCAAGGGAATGTGCGCAGATTGTTGATGGAGTAGCGGATCGAGATGCGTTCCAGCGCGGTCTGGCGCTCGCTCTGCGTCATGAGCTGATTGCCACTGATGGCTTCAGCTGCAGGCGCGATCAGGCTCATCCATTTGCCGATGAAGTCACCCGGCGAAAGCGGTGCGCTTTCGGTGTCGAGCGCAGCCTTGATGCCGCCGCAACGGCCATGGCCCATGACGACGATATTCTTCACCTTGAGGCTCTGAACCGCAAATTCCAGTGCTGCCGAAGCAGCATGGTATTCGCCATCGGGCTCGTAAGGCGGAATGAGATTGGCAACATTGCGCAGGACGAAGATTTCGCCGGGCGCCGTGTTGAAGATGGTTTCGGGAGCCGCACGGGAGTCACAGCAAGCGATAACCAGCGTTTCCGGTGATTGTCCCTTGTCGGCCAAATGGCGATATCGTGAAGTTTCGTGGGCAAAATGCTCGCGCATGAAGGTTCGATAACCGGCGAGAAGTGAGTCTGGAAGATCAACCATATTTTTCCAATATCCCTATCGAAAACCGAGATCAATCGAAATGCACTGAACGGACTGCGTCCAATTGGACGCATGATCCCTTTCGCTTTCATGCAAGCTTCTCAAGCCCATATCGCCATGCGAAGACCGAAAGCGTCGCGTTCTTCATGGTCAGGATGCGGGTGCGCTTGACCGCGCGCGTGACGACCAGCCACGAGATACATGGCGCAGGCGTCAAGAAAGTCATCCTCCTTGGCACCGCGCGGGACGCGACCTTTCAAAAAATCTTCCGGCAATCCGCAGTGCTGCAACAAGGCCCGGCGCTCGGCCATTCCTTCCGGATTCACCCGGCTTTTGATCTTCTTCGGCAGGGACATGGCCTTCATGCCATTCAAAACCGCAAAAGCCAGTTCGGGATGCGATTCGATGATACGCTCGGCAAGCCGTAGATCGCAGCGCAACAATTCATCGATCTCGCAAATCTTCGGGAAAAGCCCGAAAGCCTGCCGGGAAACCTTGCGTGGCGGGTCGGTGTGTTCCAGCGACAAAGAACAGCTCTCGCGATAATCTTCGGCATAGACAGCAGCACGCGGCGGAATGGAAAAAACACTCGATTGCCTTCCGGCAAGATGTGCTCGTGCGGCCCGCTCCGCCGACCGCCCGCCCTTTTCCGGCAGGCCGATCGGCATATCGACCGCAATGATCGCTTTATCCGGAAGCGACGCCACCAGGGCGGAGAAACTGCCGAACACTTCCGCTCGCAAACCGCCGCCATCCCCGGTCACGGCGATCCAGCCGCGAGGACAGCCGTCAACACCAGCAAGCACTGGAGCCATAAGTGTCAAGCGCGGAACCCCTTGGTCGGATGCATCAGCCGCCGCGTCTGCACCATGGCCATCGGCGTGGCGAGGCTCGACGCATCGGCTTCCAGCATCAGCTCGTCCGCCCCGCGCTTTGCCGAGCGCGCCATGATTTCGAACACTGCCGCAGTAGTGCTCTGCAGCATCTTTTCCTCCGCCATGCCGGACAGGCGACGCGCCAGAAACACGGCAGAGGTCAGATCACCGAGACCGTTGGTCGGACCATCGACACGGCGATGTTCGGCCATCAGCGCCATGGTCGGCGTGAGCAGAATATTGCCGATGCTGCCGCTCATCAGCGGAAAGGCCGAGGTGACCAGCATGGTTGCCGGACCGGCTTCCAATGCAGCCTCCATCAAGGCGGAATTGTCTTCCAGCGGAACGCCGGTCAGCCATGAAAGCTCGAAACGATTGGGTGTTGCGATATCGGCAAGCGGCAGAAGCTTGTCGCGAATACCCATGGCAGTCGCTTCGGGGACATAAAGCCCCTTTTCATCGCCGATGACAGGATCGCACAGATAGACCGCCCCCGGATTCTTCGCCTTCACGGCTTTGACCAGTTCGGCAACGGCTGCCGCCTGCTCGGGATGACCGAGATAGCCGGTCAGGACAGCACCCACCTCGCCAAGCCACGGTGCGCGCTGAAGATCCTGCATCAGGCGCGAAAACTCTTCCGCCGGTGGCACGATGCGTCCAGCAGGCCCATGACCCGGATGCCATGGCAGCACTACGGTCGGCACGGCCCATACGGGAAAACCCAGCGTTTCCAACGCGAAAACGGCGGCTCTATTGCCAACTGAACCGCGCACGACATGGCTTGAGATGACAATAACGGTTGTCGCATCCGAAGGCGCAGAAAGCGTCATTGAGTACCTAGCTTTGCATGAGATAGAGAATGAGCCAGACGATGATCGCCAGCGTGATGAGGAAGCCGAGCCCGCGCCCGATCCGCGTAGCCCAAAGCTCGATGGGATCATTTTCGGGGGCGTCAGTGGCAGCCAGATGATGCGCAGTGCGGGAAAATCCGCGCCGCACGATGCCTTCGGCACCGGTCTGCTCGCGTTCGAGCCTGTCGAGAATACGCCGGGCCTCTTCCTGACGCTCGCGTCCCGGCCCGCCGCCTTCCCCTATGCCTGCCTGCTGGCGCTCGCCCATGCTCTGCCTGCCCTTTGCAATGACCTAGTGTGGCTTTGAAACCGAAATTCGTTCGCAACCCCGCCCCGGAGTGATACGAATTTCGGATTCGCCACACTAGTTTCCAACAGAAGAAACAGGCACAGCATCACGCTCAAGTCGCAGTTCTGCAAGCAGTTTATTGCAGTCTCATGCGAGCTTCACGATGAGCTTTCCGAAATTACCTCCTTCCAGCAGGGAAATGAAAGCTTTCGGCGCATTCTCCAGCCCATCGACAATGTCTTCGCGATAACGCACCTGACCGTCGGCAATCCACTTCACCATGTCATGGTAAAAGGCTGGCCTCTGATCGGCAAAATCACGCTGGATAAAACCGCGAATGGTCAGGCTTTTCGACAGAACATCCCGCATCACCAGCGGCAGCCGGTCAGGTCCATCGAACGGGCCGCTCTGATTGTACTGCGCAATCAGGCCACAGACCGGAACCCGCGCAAACTGGTTCAGCAGCGGAAACACCGCGTCGAAGACCTTGCCGCCGACATTTTCGAAATAAACGTCGATGCCCTTCGGGCAGGCCTCAGCCAGCTCCTGTGCGAAATTCTTGCTGTGGTGATCGATAGCCACATCGAAACCGAATTCATCGATCAACGCCTTGCATTTATCCGCTCCGCCCGCAATGCCGACAGCGCGTGCGCCCTTCATCCGGGCAATCTGCCCGACGGCAGAACCGACCGGACCGGTTGCGGCCGCAACCACGACGGTCTCGCCCGGTTTCGGCTGGCCGATGGTGAGCAGGCCGGAATAGGCGGTAAAGCCCGGCATGCCAAGAACGCCAAGCGCCGTCGTTACAGGGGCTTCTTTCGGGTGGAGCTTGCGCAAGGTCGAGGCATCGGCAACCGCATAATCCTGCCAGCCGGAATGGGAAAGCACGAAATCACCCGGAGCAAAGCCTGCGCTCTTGCTTTCAACGACTTCGCCTACCGTGCCACCCTCCATCACATCGCCGATTGCCACCGGCGCGGCATAGGATTTGGCCGCGCTCATACGCCCACGCATATAAGGATCGAGCGACAGATAATGCAGTCTCAGGAGAACCTCACCGTCACCGGGGCTCGGGATCGCCGCTTCCTCCAGCCGGAAGTTTTCTGCGGTTGGCCGACCTTCCGGGCGCGATGCCAGCACGATACGGCGATTGATCTTTTCGCTCATGAACGGAACTCCTGACAGTAATGATCGGGCTTCGAGCTACATATTATTAGTTTAGGGCGATGATCGGAAAAGTTGAGCTTTTGCAATCAAAATCAAGCTATACATCCGTTGTGAACGCTTGGCTTGGAAAGCTGTTCCAAAGCTAGCGAATTTGCGCTGTGCATCACCCTCTTTGCAGCGGCCTTGCGCCTTGGGACAAACGACATGAATCAGGACAGACTTTTTCTCTTGAAACCGGGTTTTGAAGATCCGGCTTATCCCGGCCAGCTTTTCTATTGTTGGCATTGCGCCCTCATCGAGGGTGTTCTGGCTTCTTTTCCGGCACTGGGAGACAGGCTGGATATAGAGCGCGTCGACTGGCAGCGCCCGCGCAAGGCCGTCATAGAGCTGGCAGGCGAAGACAACCAAAACCTGCCCTTGCTCATACTGAAGGATGGCGACCGGTCCCCGTTCGAGACCGGGAGGTACGAAGGGCGTTCGCTGATCGGCGACCCTCACAAGATACTGGCCGTCCTTGCGGAGCGGCACGGCTTTCCGCTGCCGCATCCGTAAAATAAAAACCCCGCCACAAGGGCGGGGTTTCGCTTGGGGGACAGTAAGGCTGCCTATTACTTCATCGTTGGGATGACGAATTCCGCACCATCCTTGACGCCCGACGGCCAGCGCGAGGTGACGGTCTTGGTCTTGGTGTAGAAGCGGAATGCATCCGGGCCGTGCTGGTTGAGATCGCCGAAGCCGGAAGCCTTCCAGCCACCGAAGGTGTAGTAGGCGATCGGAACCGGGATCGGCACATTGATACCGACCATGCCGACCTGCACGCGGCTGGCGAAATCGCGGGCAGCATCACCATCACGGGTGAAGATCGCAACGCCGTTGCCATATTCATGATCGTTCGGCAGAGCCAGCGCTTCCTCGTAGTTCTTGGCGCGCACGACCGAGAGAACCGGACCGAAGATTTCTTCCTTGTAGATACGCATGTCCTTGGTCACGTTGTCGAACAGGCAACCCCCCATGTAGAAGCCATCTTCATAGCCCTGCATCTTGAAGTTACGGCCATCGACGACCAGCTTCGCGCCTTCTTCAACACCAAGGTCCACATAACCGCGCACGCGGTCGAGCGCAGCCTTGGTGACCAGCGGGCCGTAATCGGCGGAATTGTCGGTGGAGGTGCCGATCTTCAGCGATTCAACACGGGGAATGAGCTTTTCCATCAGACGGTTGGCGGTGTCTTCACCGACCGGAACGGCAACCGAGATCGCCATGCAGCGTTCGCCAGCCGAACCGTAGCCAGCGCCGATCAGCGCATCGACGGTCTGGTCCATGTCGGCATCCGGCATGATGAGGAGATGGTTCTTCGCACCGCCGAAGCACTGCACGCGCTTGCCGTTCGAGCAGCCGCGGCCATAGATGTACTGGGCAATCGGCGTGGAGCCGACAAAGCCGATGGCCTGGACGTCCGGATCGTCGAGCAGCGCATCGACCGATTCCTTGTCGCCGTTGACGACGTTGAAAATGCCTGCCGGAAGACCGGCTTCCATGAACAGTTCGGCAAGGCGCATCGGTACGCCCGGATCACGTTCGGATGGTTTCAGGATGAAGGCATTTCCGCAAGCAATCGCCGGACCGGCCTTCCAGAGCGGGATCATGGCCGGGAAATTGAAGGGCGTGATGCCAGCAACAACACCGAGCGGCTGGCGCATGGAGTAAGTATCGATGCCCGTACCGGCATTGTCGGTGAACTCGCCTTTCAGCATGTGCGCCGCACCGAGGCAGACTTCCACCACTTCGAGGCCGCGCTGGATGTCGCCCTTGGCGTCGGCAATGGTCTTGCCGTGTTCGCGGGCCAGCAATTCGGCCAGGCTGTCATATTCGGCTTCGACCAGTTCGACGAACTTGCGCAGGATGCGAACACGACGCTGCGGGTTGGTCGCAGCCCAGGCTGGCTGTGCGGCCTTGGCGTTTTCGACAGCCGCGCGCACTTCTTCCTTGGTGGCGAGCGCTACCTTGCCCTGCACCGAGCCGTCGAGCGGCTGGAAGACGTCTGCCGTGCGGCCGCTCTTGCCTGCCACATGCTTGCCGCCGATGAAATGTCCGATATTGCGCATCGAAGAACCTCCCTGATGATCGCTTTGAGGAGCCTGCAAAGCTCCCATCGTTGACATCATCTTGACTCTGCAAATTCATGATTGCAAGGCGATGAAAAGCGTATCCGTTGTGCAAATTTTATAGTAATCAGAATACATCCTTATGCAGAGAGCATCATGAACTGGGACGATATTCGCATATTTCTCGCTGTTGCTCGCTCGGGCCAAATTCTGGGCGCGGCCAAAAGGCTCGGCCTGAACCACACCACGGTTGCCCGACGGCTGACCGCGCTTGAAACGGCGCTGTCCACCACGCTTCTGACACGCCGCACCAACGGTTCGACGCTGACACAGGCGGGCGAGGAGTTTCTGCTCGCCGCCGAACGCATGGAAGCTGAAATGCTTTCCGCCCGCTCGCATGTCGGCAATGCGGATATTGCCGTGTCGGGCACGGTGCGCATCGGCGCGCCGGACGGGTTCGGGGTCAACTTTCTGGCGCCCCGGTTGGCGCGGCTGACACAGAAATATCCGGACCTGACCATCCAGTTGGTGCCGGTGCCGCGCTCGTTCTCACTGTCGCGCCGTGAAGCCGATATCGCCATTACCGTCGAACGTCCGGAACAAGGCAGGCTGATCGCGCGCAGGCTCGTCGATTATACGCTCGGTCTCTATGCGCATCGCAGCTATCTGGAGGCGAACGGCACGCCGGAAAACACCGACGATCTCGCCCGGCACCGGCTCATCGGCTATGTGGAGGATCTCGTCATCAACCCGTCGCTGGCCTATGCGCCGGAAATCAGCCGTGACTGGAAACCGGCCTTCGAAGTGTCGAGTGCTTTGGGACAGGTCGAGGCCGTGCGGGCCGGTGCAGGCATCGGCATATTGCACGCCTTCATCGCCCGCGCCGATCCCGATCTCGTGCCCATTCTGCCGGATCGGGTGATCCGGCGCGCCTACTGGCTCGCCTATCATGAATCTGCCCGCACATTGCGGCGCGTCACCGCCATATCGGCACTCATTTCCGAACTGGTCGAAAGCGAGAAATCGCTGTTCAGTTAAGCATGATCCCGAAAAGTGGAAGCCGGTTTTCGGATCAGATCATGCTAAATCAATTGAGCCGCATATAGGCGACCATGACGCCGACAATCATTGCAGCCGGAACGAACAAGGCGTCGAGGCCGATGAAATAATGGCCGAGACCGCCGCCGACAGCGCCCAGCATCAGGGACAGCCAGACCGCCACATGCTGCAGCCAGCGCCATTTTGGCGTTTCACCGCGCAGCGAACAAGCAAGATCTGCGGCAGCGTTGAAAAGCGTACCGGTCACATAGGTCACGCCAAGACGCGCAGCTCCGATGGGCTGCACCGCAGCATTCTGCGCGCCCATGGCTGCGGCAAGCAGCAGCACCGGCTGGACCAGCAATGCACCCTCGCGCCGCAGCACGCCGACCAGCAGCAGGATCGCCACCACGCTTGCCATCACATAAAGACTGCCCGCACGACCGTATGAACGCACCGCAAGCGTGCCGAAGAAGGCGCCGGAAAAGAACAGCACGATCAGGATCGCGGGAAACCAGACCAGCACAGTGCCCTGCACGCCGGGCTGTCCCGCCAACGCGACACCCAGCTGCGTGGTATTGCCGCTCATGAAGGATGCAAAGAAACCGCCCAGCTGCAGGAAGGCAATCGCATCGACGAAACCAGCCGATGCGGTCAGAACCAGACCGAGCGAAAGTTTGGAATTCGGTGTCATGGGATTGAACTTCGGAATGAAGAAACCCGGCTTGCGGGAAGCCGGGCCTGTTCAGAAGAATATTTACAAGTCAGGCGCGTTTGACGATGCGCAGGATAATCAGGAGGATAGCCGCGCCGATAAAGGCGTTGATGATTGAGGCGACAATCCCTCCGCCAACGGAAAATCCGAGACGCGGCAGCAACCAGCCTGCAAAGAATGCGCCGATCACGCCGACGATGATATTGCCGATCAGGCCGAAACCACCACCCTGCACGACCTTGCCAGCCAGCCAGCCAGCGATCAGACCTACGAAAAGGAATACGAGAAGACTTCCAACATCCATGCGTTTTTCTCCCTCTCAAAACGCAACCGTTCGGTGCGCCTGAAGCGAGTTGACTATATGTTGGGCGGCGGCACAAGGGGGCGGAGGCTCCTCCCCCTGTTAAATCAGGCTACCAGATGCCTGAAAGCCGCGACGACTTCCTCGTAAACCTTGCGCTTGAAGGGAACGATCAGTTCCGGCAGCTCGACCATCGGCTTCCATTCCCAGCGGTCGAACTCGGCAGTGTGTCCGCCGGGCGGCGGGTTGATGGCGATTTCACTCTCGTCGCCTTCGAAACGATAGGCAAACCACTTCTGCGTCTGGCCGCGATACTTGCCCTTGAGTGCCTGGCCGACCAAATGCGGCGGCAGATCGTAATTGATCCAGTCTGACGCTTCTTCGAGCAGCGATACCGACTTCATGCCGGTTTCCTCGTAAAGTTCGCGGATAGCTGCCTCGAGCGGCTCCTCGCCCTTGTCGATCCCGCCCTGCGGCATCTGCCAGAGCTGGGTCGCGCCATCCATCTCATCGCCCGGAATGACGATACGACGGCCAGCCCAGACCAGACCGGCCTTGTTCAGCACCATCAGCCCGACACAGGGACGGTAAGGCAAGCTTTCGGGATCGACGGGACCTTTGTGCTTCGACATGACATTCTCCATGATGTGCAAATTATTGCCGTTCGGGGTCGCGGACCAGCGCCGAGACCGGCACGATTTCAATGCCGCGCTTCTTGACCTCATTGGCCCATTCGGCAACTGCATCGACGGTCACCGCAAAGGACGAGCCGGTGCCGATGGCGCTGCCATTGGCACGCGCAGTCCGCTCCAGTTCATCGAGACGGTCGAGGATCGCGCCGCGCTCCTGCGCCGCATCGATCAGAATATCCGCCGCCGCGAAAGGCACCGCATCGCTTCCTGCAATCCGGTCAGCCTGACTGCGCGCCGAGGTGCCGTCATCGAGATAATACAGGCCGCGCTTTCCGATCTCGCTCAGCACCGGCGAAAAGGCTTCCGTCTCGGATGTAAAACGCGCGCCCATATAATTCATCACACCGGCATAATTGGTCATCCGCGACAGCGCCCACAGCAAGGAAGCCTGGTTCTTGCTGGCACCATCATCCACCGTCAGCGTATTGCGACCGGGATTGACGCGCGGATAGTCGAAAGGCTCCATCGGCAATTGCAGCACAAGTTCGTGACCGTTTTGCCGGGCCGCCTGCATCCAGCGCTGCAAACTGTTGCCCTGCGGCGCAAATCCGAGCGTGACTTCCGGCGGAAGCTTGTCGACTGCCTCCATGCTGCCGGTCTGTGACAGCCCAAGTCCGCCGATGACAAGCGCAATCCGCGCGCCCCGCGCGCCGGACCATCCGGCTGCATAGGCATCCATGGGGCGCAGACCATCCGCCCCGCGTACCGGCAGCGGGCCGGTGGGGCTTTGCTCGACCAGCGCCTGTTCCGGCAGATGGGCGACACGCTTATCCTGTCCGGATTGATGCGTGTTCTGCACCACGACCACATTACCCTCCGCCATACCGGTGGCGGCACCTGGCATACCGGGCGGCATGTCCGGTGTGACCTTGATGATGGCAGGCCCCGGCTGACCACTTGCCCCGCGCAGCGCACTGCCGGGCGGCGGTGTATTGCCGGTTACGGGCTTGGCTTCAGTCTTGTTGGCGACTGGCACTTCGACTTGCGTCGTGTCCACGGCGGCAGTTTCGGTTTTGCGAAAAGCTGCCTGATTGCTCTGCCAGATGGCGAACACCGCGCCCCCGGCAAGGCAAAGCCCGCCTAAAATGACAAGGCCTGTCACGAACGAACGAAAAGCGCGGGAGCGTGAGCCCCCGCGCTTTTGCGGTTTCTTATCCAGTCCTAACGGGCTGTTCAGATCCAGCATGGAGCGATCAGTTCAACACACCCTTCTTCGGATCCGGCGGGAATGCGGCATTGGCCACCTCACCACGCAGGAGCTTGAAGGCTTCGTTGAGCTGGATGTCGTCCTTCGGATCAGCCGGGACATAAGCCGACGAACCGGAGCCATTGTCATCCTCGGCATTGCCCTTGATGTGGCCCTTGAGTTCGGATTCGCCGCGAACGACGTCCTCACCCTTCAGTTCCGGCGGCAAAGGCTGGTCAACCTTGATGTCAGGCGTGATGCCCTTGCCCTGAATCGACTTGCCCGACGGCGTATAATAAAGCGCCGTCGTCAGACGCAGCGAGCCGTTTTCACCAAGCGGAATGATCGTCTGCACCGAACCCTTGCCGAAGGACTGCGTGCCGAGCACCGTGGCGCGGCGATGATCCTGCAATGCACCGGCAACGATTTCCGACGCGCTGGCCGAACCGCCATTGATGAGAACGATGACCGGCTTGCCGTCGGTCAGGTCGCCCTTGCGTGCATCGAAACGGGTCACATCCTGCGGATCGCGACCACGGGTCGAGACGACTTCACCCTTGTCGAGGAAGGCGTCGGAAACAGCCACAGCCTGATCGAGCAGACCACCCGGATTGAGGCGAAGATCTAGCACAAAGCCCTTGAGCTTTTCGGCCGGAATCTTGTCCTGAATATCCTTGATCGCCTTCTTGAGGTCTTCGGATGTCTGTTCGGTGAACGAGATGACGCGCAGATAGCCGATATCGTTCTCGACGCGATAGCGAACGGCTTTCACCTTGATGACAGCGCGTGCGATCTTCAGCGTGATCGGCTTGTCGACGCCCTGGCGCTGGATCGTCAGCTCGATAGACGAACCGATTTCACCGCGCATCTTGTCGACCGCATCGGTCAGCGAAAGACCGCGAACTTCCTGCCCGTCAATCTTGGTGATGAGATCGCCTGCCAGCACACCGGCCTTGGAAGCGGGCGTATCGTCAATCGGCGCGATGACCTTCACGAGATCGTTGTCCATCGTCACTTCGATGCCAAGACCGCCAAACTCACCCTTGGTCTGCACGCGCATGTCCTGCGCGGCTTCCGGGTTGAGATAGGAGGAATGGGGATCGAGCGAGGTCAACATGCCGTTGATCGCGCTTTCGGTCAGCTTCTTGTCGTCCGGCGGCGTCACATATTGCGCGCGCACCCGTTCGAAAATATCACCAAAAAGGGCCAGTTCCTTGTAGACATCGCTATCTTTCCCTGCCGCAAAAGCAGTGGAAGCCGGCGCGCCCTGGACCATCACCATGGCTGACGCCCCCAGAAGGGCCCCGGCGAACAGCAGCGATAGTTTACGTATCATTTTCACGTCCTTCCAGAAAGCCGTTCGGTCCACCAAGGGGCGGGATCGACGGGTTTTCCATCCTTTCGAAATTCAATGTAAAGCAATGGCGCACCATTGCCCACCTCTATCGGTGCAACACTTGCCAGAAGTTTTTCTCCCATCGCGCCGACCGGCTCTCCCGCAAGTACAAACTGGCCTTGCGATACGTCGATTCGACCCATGCCAGCCATGACGACATGATATCCATTGCCCGCGTCGAGTATCAAGAGCTGCCCGTAAGAACGGAATGTGCCTGCGTAAAGTATCACGCCATCGGAAGGTGACGTAATCGTGGCAGAAGGCAAGGTTTCAACGACCTGCCCCATCATGCTGCCGCCGACACCGTCCTTCTCGCCGAAGCGGCGCATCGTCTTGCCAGCTGCAGGCAAAGCGAGCTTGCCTTGTAGCGAAGCAAAATCAATCTGGGCTCGCAGATGATTGTCGTTCGGCGTTGCTTCTCCGGCTTTTTCCCTTGCTGCGGCAAGGCGATCCGCCTCGGCCTTGCGAGCGGATTCGGCTGCATCGCGCACGCCCGCCATCTGCTTATCGAGCCCGTCGATAAGGTCTTTCAGGCTGCCTGCCTTGGCCGCCAATTCTTCCGAACGCTTGCGCTGCGCATCGATTTCCTGTTCCGATTGCGACTGCAATTTCTTCTTCTCCTCAAGAAGAAGTGATTGCCGTTTCTGCTCTTCGGCCTGAACCGTGCGCGTCGCCTTCAGCTTTTCCTGCTCTTGCCGGATGGAGGCAGTGACCCGCTGCATATCCTTCAGGTCGCCCGTCAGTTCTTCCACCTGCTCACGCATTTCAGGCACGACAGCGCCAAGAAGCACGGCGCTGCGCACTGAAGCCAGAGCATCGTCGGGCCGCACCAGAATGGCAGGCGGCGGGTTCAGCCCCATGCGCTGCAATGCGGCCAGCACCTCCGCCAGAACGCCGCGCCGTGCGCGCAGCGACGAGCGAATGCCATCTTCCTGCTCGCGCAGCGCGGTAAGCTTGTCGGCAATATCGGCAATATCCTGCTGCAGCTTCTTGTCAGTCTTGGCCGACTGGATCAGCGCTGCGGTGATGGTCGTCTGGTCCTTCTTGAGCCCGGCCACCTCGTCTTCAAGCTGTTTCAGCTTGTCGCCGGTGACGGTGAGTTCGCTGCTGAGCTTCTCATATTCGCTCGCCGCCTGATCACGCTGCTGCTGCAAGGCTTCCTGCGCAAGAACCGACGGCGCGCAGGCGAACACGCCAGCCAAAACGAGGCCAGCCTGCATGAAAGCAAGCAATCGTGGTCTTTTGAAAAGGCGTTCAGGACTCATGCGTGTTCTATCAGGACGAAACAAGGCCAAATTCAGAGCCGAAACTAGACTGAACCCGTTAACGAACCATCAACCATAAATACCGCCGATAACGGATCGCTGGTTAAACCGGCCTTCGCACGATAAACCGGTCGTCATGAATGCAAAAGCACTGAAAACGATGACGGAGGATTGGCGCGAAGGGCGCGGCTATGTCCATACCTATATTTGCGAGCATATCGTGGCGGCAAAGCGTTCCGACCGCGCCTTCATCGTTGAAACTCTTGCTAAGGCCGGTCTGGAGATCACCCGGCAAGCAGCAGATGGCCTTACCGTTCTCATTCCCGAAAGCGGCAAGAGTTTCACACTGAGGGGCGCAGTCTACAACCAGCCCCCATATCAGGACCTGTGATAAGGGTGGCCTGCCAGAATGGTGGCGGCGCGATAAAGCTGCTCGGCAATCAGGATGCGGGCGATCTGGTGCGGCCAGGTCAATTCGCCCAGCGCCAGAACGAGGTCGGCACGTGATCGCAATGCCGGATCGTGGCCGTCCGGCCCGCCAATGGCGACGATGAGCTGGCGCTTGCCGTCGTCCCGCATCCGCCCGATGCGATCCGCAAAAGCTTCGGATCCGAGCGCCTTGCCGCGCTCGTCGAGAAGGATCAAGGCAGCTCCATTATCGAGAGCTTCATGAATGCGCTGGGCTTCTTCGGCCTTGCGCAACTCTGCCGTCTGGCCCCGGCTTTCGGGAATTTCGCTCACACCGGCGAATTCAAGCCCCAATGGCGGTCCAGCTTTCGAAAATCGGTCGAAATAACGCTCGACCAGCTCCCGTTCGGGGCCGGCTTTCATCCGGCCCACGGCAAAAACACTCACACGCATGACGCTCTCAATTCATCGAACTAAAGCGTTTCACGCTTTAATCTTCTTTTTTCGCGCATTATCCAACGCAAAACCGCTTCGCAGTTTTGGCTCGAAAATGCTCTAATGCACCAATCCCGGCGCACGTTCGGTGTCGAACGCGTCAAAACCCTCGTCGAGCCAGATCTTCTCGAGATTGTAGAAGTCACGGACTTCCGGTCGGAAGACATGGACGATGATGTCGCCGGTGTCGATGAGAACCCAGTCGCCACTCTCGAGACCTTCGACCCGTATATCCTTGCAGCCTGCTTCACGCAGGGCCTGCAGGAGATGGTCGGCAACCGCCGTCACATGACGATGCGAACGGCCCGACGCGACGATCATATAATCGCCGATCGTTGATCTTCCGCGAATGTCGATGGGGATGATGGATTCTGCCTTGGAGTTTTCGAGACTGGCCAAGGCCGCGTCGAAGGTCTGGGACACGAGATTGGACTCGTCCATCCTGACCGTTGAAGGCGCGTGATGAGCCTTCTTCTCAATTGCTGTTCTCAGTGTATTCCCTTTCTCAGCAGAACAACGCCGTGTGGCAGTTATAAGCACCACACTCCCTAAAATAGGCAGAGTCCCTGTTTTGTTTCAAGACTATCGGCTTTTCCAAACCGTTCACTTTTTCAGTTTATTCGCCCGTTTTGCATATATCTTGTCGAAATCGTCATGAAAGCATCAAGATCATGTACGGGATTTGCGGATCGCGCTGGATGAGAGCGACGAACGCGGTCCATGGATGAAGGTCCAGGCCGGAGGTGTGCGACGCGCCAGCATCGGCGCATATTGTTCATCGACGCGACTGTCGGAGAATGTCTGCGCCATGCGTGACGACAGATAGGCCAGCGTCGAACCCGGCCGGTCGATAACCGCAATCGGAAAATTCTGCGCGATCTCGCGCCAGCGCTGCCAGCGATGGAAGGAGGCAAGATTGTCCGCCCCCATCACCCAGACGAAATGGACGCCGGGATTGGCATCGCGGATAAGCGCCAGCGTATCCGCCGTATAACGCACGTTGAAGGCTGCCTCGAGCGCCGTCACCTTGATGCGCGGATCGGATGCGATTTCCTCGCTCAGTTTCAATCGGTCGGCAAGCGGCGCCAGTTCGCGACTGTCTTTCAGCGGATTGCCGGGCGTCACCATCCACCAGAGCTGGTCGAGCTTGAGCCGCCGGATTGCGATTTCCGCCACCAGCGCGTGCCCGCCATGCGGCGGGTTGAACGAGCCGCCAAACAGCCCGACCGCCATGCCCTTCTCGACATAAGGCATGCGCAGATAATGCGCATCGACACCAGGATATTGTTCCCTCAATGCGGAAAGCCCGAAGCCGAATTTCATTCGAACCTAACCACGAATCTGACCGTCACCGCGAACGCGATATTTGAACGAGGTCAGCTGCTCCACACCGACCGGTCCACGCGCATGCATCTTGCCGGTAGCAATGCCGATTTCCGCGCCCATGCCGAACTCGCCGCCATCGGCAAATTGCGTCGAGGCATTGTGCAGGAGAATGGCCGAGTCGATCTCGTTGAAGAAGCGCGCAACCGCTGCCGCATCCTCAGCCACGACGGCTTCCGTATGGTGCGAGGAATAGCGGTTGATGTGCTCAATCGCGCCCGAAATACCGTCAACCAGCGCAACGGAAATGATCGCGTCGAGATATTCGGTCGACCAGTCCTCTTCGGTTGCAGGCTTTGCTGCCGGATAGAGCGCCAGCACGTCCGCACTCCCGCGAATTTCACAACCCTTGGCAGCCAAGTCTTCAAGGATCGGCACTAGATGCATCGCAGCTGCGGCACGATCGACCAGAAGCGTTTCCGCCGCGCCGCAAATGCCGGTGCGCCGCATCTTGGCATCGACCGCAATCTTGCGGGCCATGTCGAGATCGGCGGACTTGTCGATATAAAGATGGCAAATGCCTTCCAGATGCGCGAAGACCGGCACCCGCGCTTCCGACTGAACGCGCGCAACAAGGCTTTTTCCACCACGCGGCACGATCACATCAATCGCACCGTCCAGACCTTTCAGCATTTCGCCAACAGCGGCACGGTCGGTCACTGGCACGATCTGGATCGCATCGGCTGGCAGGCTGGCTGCTTCGAGCCCCCTGACCAGCGCCTTATGAATGGCAGCCGACGAATGCGCCGAATCCGAACCGCCACGCAGGATAACGGCATTGCCTGCCTTGAGGCACAGCGCACCGGCATCCGCAGTCACATTGGGGCGGCTTTCATAAATGACGCCGATCACACCGAGCGGCGTGCGCACACGCTCGATATGGAGCCCGTTCGGACGATCCCATTCGGCAATCACTTCGCCCACCGGATCAGGCAGGGCTGCGATAGCACGGATACCGTCGGCAATCGCACTGATCCGGCTGTCATCGAGCGTCAGCCGGTCAACGAAAGAGGCTGCCATGCCGCTCTTTTCCGCATTGGCCAGATCAAGCTTGTTGGCTTCAAGAATATCGCCACGCGCTTCAAGCATCGCATCGGCGGCAGCAATCAGCGCCCTGTTCTTCTGTTCAGTGGTAGCGATGGAAAGAGGGGCTGCGGCAGCGCGCGCCTTGCGGCCCACTTCCGCCATGACTGCAGCAATATCGTTTACCGTTTCTGCCTTGGTCAGCATCCCATCTCCCCTATGCGACTTCTGCATTGCTGGCAGCACGCACAACCAGATCGTTGCGATGGATCATCGCCGCGCGAGCATCATAGCCAAGAATTTCACTGATCTCATCGCTTTTATGCCCTGCGATCTTGCGCGCATCCTCGGCATCATAAGCGATCAGTCCGCGCGCGATTTCGCGTCCGTCCTCGTTGATCACCGCAACCGTATCGCCGCGCTCGAACTGGCCGTCGATTTCCCTGACGCCTGCGGGCAAAAGCGACTTGCCGGATTTCAGTGCCCTGGCTGCACCGGCATCCACCGTCAAACGGCCAGCCGGTTCAAGATTGCCGGAAATCCAGGTTTTCCAGGCATTGACCGGCGCACGCGCCGGTTCAAACAGTGTCGCGCGTTCACCGCGATCGATTGCCGAAAGCGGGCCGAAACGCGTGCCCGATGTGATGATCATCGCGGTCCCTGCCGCATTGGCGATCTTGCCCGCGTCGAGCTTCGTCTTCATGCCGCCGCGCGACAGTTCCGACGCCGCCGCTCCCGCCATGGCCTCGATCTGCGGGGTGATGGTTTCGACCAGCGGCAGAAACTCGGCGTCCGGGTTCTTGTGTGGCGGGGCCGTATAAAGCCCGTCAATATCCGACAGCAGGACAAGCAGGTCCGCGCCCATCATGGTCGCCACACGTGCGGCCAGACGATCATTGTCACCATAACGAATTTCGGTGGTTGCCACCGTATCGTTCTCGTTGATGACCGGCACGGCCTTCAGCTTCAACAGCGTCTCGATGGTCGCGCGCGCGTTGAGATAGCGGCGGCGCTCCTCGGTGTCGGACAGCGTGACGAGAATCTGGCCTGAACGGATGGAATGACCGCCAAGCACATCGGCATAGGCCTTGGCGAGCGCGATCTGACCTGCGGCGGCGGCGGCCTGACTTTCCTCAAGTTTCAGCGCCTTCTTCGGCAGCCCCAGAACCGTGCGTCCAAGTGCAATAGCACCGGAAGAAACCACCAGCACTTCGACGCCTGCATGATGCAGAGCGGCAATGTCCTGCCCGAGGCTTTCCAGCCAGTCCCGCTTGAGACCGGCTGCTCGATCCACCAGAAGAGCGGACCCGATTTTAACAACGATGCGGCGATAGTTTTTCAGTTGCTTCAGCATGCTTTCATTCCCCTCGCCGCATCCAAAGCGCATCCCGAAAAGTGTGAAACGGTTTTCGGACAAGATGCGTGCCCAAATAAAATCCGACGCTTATTCTTCGGCTTCCGCCGTACCGGCCTCTGCGGCGCGGCTCTGGTCGATGACGCTTGCGAGCTGGCGCAGAGCATCGTTCAGACCTTCATGGCTGACGGCTGAAAGCAGCAGCGGGTCGCGCCCACATGCCTTTTTCAGCGCCTTGACCTTGGCCTTGCGCGCTTCAGGATCGAGCGTATCGATCTGCGACAGCGCAACGATTTCCGGCTTGTCGGCAAGCCCGTGTTCATAGGCCTCAAGCTCACCACGAATGACGTGATAGGCCTTGGCGACATCTTCTTCCTGCGCCGAAACCAGATGCAGCAGAACGCGCGTGCGCTCGACATGGCCGAGGAAACGGTCGCCAAGACCGACGCCTTCACTCGCACCTTCGATCAAGCCCGGAATATCGGCGATGACGAATTCGCGGCCATCCACGCGGGCGACGCCCAGATTGGGATGCAGCGTGGTGAATGGATAATCGGCAATCTTCGGCTTGGCAGCTGTCACACTTGCAAGGAAGGTGGATTTTCCGGCATTGGGCAGACCGACCAGACCAGCATCGGCGATCAGTTTCAGGCGCAGCCAGATGGTGCGCTCGATGCCTTCCTGTCCGGGATTGGCGCGGCGCGGCGCGCGATTGGTCGAGGTCGTGAAATGCAGATTGCCGAAGCCACCATTGCCGCCCTTGGCCAGCCGGTAGCGCTGGCCGATTTCGGTGATATCGCAGATCAGCGTTTCGTCGTCTTCCTCGAAAATCTGCGTGCCGACCGGCACCTTGAGAATAACGTCGTCGCCCTTGCCGCCGGTCATATTGCGGCCCATGCCATGCATGCCGGTCTTGGCCCGGAAATGCTGCTGATAGCGATAGTCGATCAGCGTGTTGAGGCCGTTTACAGCCTCCACCCAGACATCGCCGCCGCGTCCACCATCACCGCCATCGGGACCGCCGAATTCGAGAAATTTCTCGCGGCGGAACGAAACCGCCCCCGCACCGCCATTGCCGGAGCGGATGTAGATCTTTGCCTGATCGAGAAACTTCATCTGAACGTAACCTTCTTGGATGCCCACACTCTGGCGGGCTTTTGGGCGGCAGACGCCCTGAATATTGTTACATGCGGGCCTGTGCCCGCATGTGGTGTGTTGCAATTACAGCAAAAGCGGCCTCCTGCAAACAGTCGAGGAGGCCAGATTTCATCCGAGTTTGTCTTTCCAGACCGGATCGGTGAAATCGATATAGATCAATTCCTGATCCAGATATTGGCCCTGCACGTAAAGTGACTTGGGTTCGACACCGAAAGTCTTGAAACCAAGCGCATAATAGACGCGCTTGGCGGCTTCATTCGTGGCCACCACCTTGGCATCCAGAACGACGACCTGCTTTGCGGCATGGTCGATGACCTTGCTGACGAGGGCCTTGCCCAAGTCCAGCCCGCGCGCTTCGGGGGCCACATAGACACCCCAGAGCGTGCCGCGATGGCGCTCGGACTTGCGGTCGTGGCGGAAAAGGCCAGCCGTTCCCAGCAGGTTTTCACCGTCGAAGGCACCGAAAACCACATTACCGTCCACCTGCTCCAGACGACGTGCGAACACGCTGTCCGAATAGGCATTCTCTTCTTCGAAACTCGAACCGAAGGCCATTGGCGCACGCTGCAAAGCGCTTAATCTTATGGCTCGATAGCGATGCAGATCGCCCTTTTCGAGCGCACGCACCACGATCTTCTCGCGTGCGATTGCATGAGTATCCATCATTTCATTCCCCGTTATTATTGGTCCTGCGGCCTACAAGGTTTGGCACGCAGGACCTTTTGTTTACGACTGCCAGCTTCTCAGCCCGATCCAGGTGCGACGATCAAGGACATAGCGCTCGACCGGCACATTGCCTGCGGCAAGCGAATCCGCCATGCCCATGCTGCTGAACTGGAACCCGCACTTGTGGATCACCCGGCGGGAGCCGCCATTGCTGGCCCGGCACGAGACATGCAGCCGCTCGATGGCAGTTGCACGGAAAGCCAGATCGATCAGGGCGTGAGCGGCCTCGGTGGCAAAGCCGTGCCCCCAATAGGGCTCACCCAGCCAGTAGCCGATTTCCAGCCCCTCGCCATGCTTATGCGCATGAATGCCGCAGCAGCCCATAAAGATGCCGGTTTCCGCTTGCGTGATGGCGTAGATGCAATTGCCCATCTCGCCTTTTCGCACGCGTTCGACAAAATCGACCGCATTTTCACGCGTGTATGGATGCGGCATGCGGGCAAGCATACCGGAGACGCGGGCGTTATTGGCAAGATAGGAAATCGCATCCACGTCTTCGACATGCGGCGGGCGCAGGACCAGCCTTTCAGTGACGAGGACAGGACAGTCTAGTTCATAAGCCAGATCGGGGCTCAGATCATCAGCCAGACTGGTCGCCAAGCCGACAGCCTGGCCGGGCGACAGATCGGTGTAACTGTCTCTTCTTTCGCTACTGCTTGCGTCGTAACAATCTTCTTCCAGAACTTCGACAACCATTTTTCGTTCCTCCAGATGCAAAAAGGGAAGATGGTGGCCCCATCTTCCCTTCGATCTTTTGGCTAGGCTGCCATTTGCACCGGGTCCGATGGGACGCCGGTGCTTTAGAGAGTGCCCGGCTTACTCTGCTGCTTCCGCGATCGGGTCTACCGATACGTACGTGCGGCCGTTGGCTTTCGTACGGAAAGATACAGAACCGTTCGTGGTTGCAAAAATCGTGTGGTCCTTGCCGAGGCCAACATTGGCGCCCGGATGCCACTTCGTGCCGCGTTGACGCACGATGATGTTGCCGGCGAGCACAGCTTCGCCGCCGAACTTCTTCACGCCAAGGCGTTTGGATTCTGAATCGCGACCGTTACGCGAGGAACCGCCAGCTTTTTTGTGTGCCATTGGTGTTCTCCTTTAATCTCTCTACTTACTCAGCCGACTCGGCCTTGGCTGCTGCCTTCTTAGGCGCTGCCTTCGGAGCCTTCTTCTCGGCGGCCTTCTTGGAAGGCTTTGCGCCGTCGGTGAGGATCTCCGAGATACGGATGGTCGTCAGTTCCTGACGATGACCGCGGGTGCGCTTCGAATTCTGACGACGACGCTTCTTGAACGCGATGACCTTGCGGGCACGGCCCTGTTCGACGACTTCGGCGGTGACAATAGCACCGGCGACGGTCGGGGCGCCAATGGTCGAGCCGACCATCAGAACTTCTGCGAATTCTACGATGTCACCGGCTTCGCCAGCAACTTTTTCGACCTTGATGAGGTCGTTTGCGGCAACGCGATACTGCTTGCCACCGGTCTTGATGACTGCGAACATTTGTTGTCCTTTCGGTTGTTCGGTCCGGCTCTCATTTCCACGACATTGGCGTCGAAGTGATGGGCCGTCTTTTTATCAGTCGGTTGATGAGCGGGCTTTTGGCCCCTGATCGCAGCCCGGAAAAGTCCGAAATCTGCAATCAAAACAATAGGCGCGGATTACCCCACGCCTAAGGTCTGGTGCTTATAGGTGTGAAGCGGCAGAAAAGTCAAGAATTTTCACAACGGAATGCAAATTAGGTCTTGTCTAATTGCCTCTGGCTCGTTAATGAGCCGCTACACACTTAGCATTCGCTTTAGATGCTTTTCAACGGCGCGATTTTTATAGATCGTTTTACCGTAGTGCACAATGCGGAGAGGTGGCTGAGTGGTCGAAAGTACCGCACTCGAAATGCGGCGTGGGGGTAACTCCACCGTGGGTTCGAATCCCACCCTCTCCGCCATATCACTTCAAGGCTGTGTGTCTTCCTGACAGGTATTCTCGGGCTTGCAGACCAGTCCAGCCTGCGCCAGCAAACCAGCTACACCATCACGTGCGCCCAGCCCCTCGGGATCGCACAGATATTCCATGTGATCATTCAAATATCCGGCCATCGGCGCACGCCAGTCAGGCGAGGTTTCGATCATCTGTTCAGATGTATAAAGCAGATATTCGACATATGCCCCATAGGCGGTGAGCTGCGTCGTGCCTCTCAGCGCACAATAGTCGGCCTGGGCCAGCTCGGGCTTTTGCACCGTCAGATTCAGAAACTCGCGATATATTTCGCGCGCTGTCTGGTCGCGCTGAATGAGATCGGCCTGACCGACCTGATAGGGAATAATAACCAGCGCCGAGAGCGCGGCAAAGGCTGTAGCAATCCCGCCCAGAGCGGCTAACGGTTCAGTATTACGCCGCAACCAGTTCCACATGTTCAGACCTTGGGTTGCTCATGGGTGGCACAATGGATACCGCCGCCAACCTCACCCACCGGATCGATATTCAATGTAACAATCTCCCGACCGGGATACAGTTTGGCAAGAATAGCGGCAGCCCGTTCATCGGCTTTACGATCCCCGAACTCGGCAGCTATCACCGCGCCGTTACAAACGTAGTAATTGACATAGGAAGACACGAAATCGTGGCTTTTCGAGCGGATATTATAAGGCTCCGGCAGAATAACCATATCGAGTTTGCGACCCTCGGCATCGGTGGCTGCGGCCAGAATGTCGTGCGTTTCGAAGGCAGCAGCCGACCAGGGATCGTCGGGATCGATCTTATCTCCCATCTGGATTACCAGCTGTCCCGGCTTAACAAAACGGGCAAGCGCATCGATATGATAATCGGTGATATCGGCACCAATGATTCCGGGCGCCCAGATCATCTTGCGGGCGCCCATCGTATCCAGCAGCATCTTCTCGATTTCAGCTTTGCTGCCCCGATTGCGATTGCCATTGACGAAGGTGCTTTCATGAGCGATCAGCGTGCCATGGCCGTCGGTTTCAACACCGCCCGCTTCACCCACCAGCCCTGTATCGAAAACCTGCACCCCCATCCGCTCGGCTATCCGCGCGGCGATCTGACCGTCTGCCCCATGGGTCTGCTTGTTGCCCCAACCGTTGAAGTTGAACTGCGTGACGGCGAGACCACCCTTGCCATCCACGACAAAGGAGGGACCGGAATCGCGACACCACAAATCATCGGTCGGAATGTCCCATAATTCCACATTGCGCGACACCAGCTTGCGAACTGCGCGGTGGTGCTGTGCCGCCGCCAGCATCACGACCGGCTCGAATTCAGCAATGGTGTTGGCGATTTTCGCGATCGTTTTCTGAATGTCATCCAGAAAATCAGGATCGTCATAGACCGCCGGATTCACCGGCCATTGCATGAAAGTACGTTCATGCGGCTCTGTTTCTTCCGGATACCAAAAACCGGCAGAACGAGCCGATTGACCTTCAGCCTGCCCTCTCTGTGACTGCATAGACATAGCAACGGCAGCAGCGGCAGCACCCAACAAGGTTTGGCGGCGGGTCATCATCGTATCACCATGAAAATAAAAGGGAAAAAACGTATTTTAGAGCATCTTTATATACGGTAGAGCGACCCGGACGTGCTGTCAACAAAGGGCCGCTTCTCCGCGACACGTAAACCATGCTAGAAGCGTATCATGACTGTGTTATCCGCCGTTGCTCCCGTCTATCACCCTCCGCTGGAACCCTACCTCTCGATCCTTCATCGCGATGCAGGCTTTCTCGTGCTGGATAAGCCAAGTGGCCTCTTATCCGTACCGGGGCGTCACCCCGCATTGTCGGACAGTCTCGCAACACGCGTTCAGGAACAGTTTCCGCAAGCCCAGATGATCAACCGTCTCGACAAGGACACGTCGGGCCTTGTGCTGATGTCGCTCAACCGCAAGGCACATGCTGCCATCGCCTCGCAGTTTGAGGCGCGGACGACGCAAAAATCCTACGTTGCAGTGGTCTGGGGGCTTGTTGAAGATGACGAAGGGCTGATCGACCTGCCTCTAGCCATAGACCCCGACAACAAACCGCGTCATCGTGTCGACCGTGAAAATGGCAAACCAGCACAAACCCGCTGGCGGGTTCTGGATCGGGACGAGAACACAACGCGTCTGCGGCTTCATCCCCTCACAGGGCGCACGCACCAGCTGCGTGTACATATGAAAGCGCTCGGCCACGTGATCCTTGGCGACGAATTCTATGCCGAAGGTGAAGCGCTGGCTGCTGCAGATCGCCTTCTGCTGCACGCGGAAGAATTGTCTTTCCAGCATCCCGATGGTCGTTCCGTGAACTTTACCGCGCCCTGCCCCTTCTGAGAGCATCCATGTCGCAGAAAATCGATACATCGGAACTGGTCGTTGATTTCGTCGGAGGCGCTGTCGGCCACCGGTTTCGCTCCGGCGAAGGACGCGGACAGGCTCTCGCCAAGGCCGCCGGTCTGACGCGCGATGCCACGCCAGAAATCGTGGATGCGACAGCGGGGCTCGGACGCGACGCATTTCTGCTGGCATCGCTGGGTGCAAAGGTAACTTTGATCGAGCGTTCCGAAAAGATGCACGCTCTTCTCGCCGAAGGGCTGGCGCGCGCTGCTGCAGAAGGCGGTCGCTATGCCGAGACTGTCGCGCGCATGACACTTCTGCTGGGTGATTCCAGCTTGCTCCTGCCGGATCTGAAGCCGCAGGTCGTGCTGGTTGACCCGATGCACCCTCCGCGCGGTAACAGTGCGCTCGTCAAAAAGGAAATGCGGCAAATCCGCGAGATCGTCGGCACAGATCCGGATGCTGAAAGACTGATGCAAGTGGCGCTGGAAGCCGCGCAGAACCGCGTGGTGCTGAAATGGCCCCTGCGTGCCGACCCAATGGCCGGATTGCGCAAACCTTCCCACCAGATACTCGGCAAAAGCACGCGCTATGACGTGTTCGTCAAAGCCAAGCTGAGTTGAACATCATGCAACAACTATGACTGGCCGCTCCCGCCTGTAGCGGGCCCGCGCGACATTTCGCCGGAATAGACACTGAGGCCATTACGCCCTTTCGCCTTGGCATCATACATGGCCGCATCCGCAGCCGCCAAGAGTTCCCCCGCCGCCCCGCCATGTCTCGGGAAACAGGCGACGCCGATACTGCAGGTGACTTCCAGACATGCCCCGTCCAGTTCGACCGGCTCGCTGATCTTCCGCCTGATCTCGTCCAGCCGGGAGCAAAAATCACCTTCATCCGCCTGCAAAACCAGAATGAATTCATCGCCTCCCATGCGACCGGCTAGTTCACCGTCGCGCAGGAGCACCGAAATCCGTTCGGCAATCTGTTGCAGGAGCTTGTCTCCCGCTGCATGGCCGAGCGTATCGTTGACCGGTTTGAACTGATCCAGATCGAGAAAGCCAACAGCCACCCTCCGAGATCGGGAAGCTGCCTGTTGGAGAATCTCGTCGAGCCTTCGCTCCAGGAAGGCCCTGTTCGCCAGTCCCGTCAGCGTATCGTGTTCGGCCAGATAGCGGATGCGCTCATCGGCAATGCGCCTGTCTATGGCAATGCCGGTCAGCCTCGCTGCAGTAGTGAAAAACTCCCTGAGATCAAGGTCTTTCGAAGCGTCAACATCGGCCACCAAGCCTAGAAAACCGTGCCCCTCAGCGTCCGCAGACGGAATCTCGATGCAGAATATGGTTTGGCTGTCTGGAAGCAATGTCCTCAACACCACTTCGAGACTCGCGGCCGAAATCGATTCAAGCCCACCTCTCAAACCGGTCACCAGTTGAGGCAGCGAAGGCGCGGATATGACGACTTCGTCAGTCGTTTCCCCGGTAAGCATGGCAACACAGTGAGCACCAGCTGTAATATCTTCCAGCAAATGTGCCAGCTGATCGACAAATTCCGGTATGGCAACCGCGCTTACCGTCATTTCCAGAATACGGGCCTGAACCTGCATGAAGCGTTCAGCCCTTTTCTTGATGGAAATGTCACGAGACACACCCACGACGCCGATAATATTGCCGCTTCTATCGCGCAAAGGCACGCGCGAGATCATGAGCCAGCGATCAGCTCCGCCGCGCATGGCGCGTTCTTCATAACCGAGATCCGGCTGGCCGCTTTCCATGACCTGCTTTTCGATTTCGGAAATGCGAGCAGTGATCGCAGCTTCACCATGAATTTCGAAGTCGGTCAGTCCGACCAGATCTCTGATGTCCGATAGTCCGTTGTTGCGAACCACAGCATCATTGGCAAACAGGAACCGACCCTGCAGGTCCTTGGCATAGATGAAATCTGGCACGTGATTGATCATTGCGACGAGCCAATTGAGCTGCTCTTCGCCTGCACAGGCGTGATCGCCCGGGTTCAGTTGTGATGGCTGACACCCCGCGTGAGCAGGATGTAGATCACCCTCATTCTTATCGGCATCTTGCAATGCCTCATTTGCCAGACCTTTCATGGATAGAGCCCCTCCATGCTTTCATGACCATATTAGCAATCTTTTGATTAGTGGGAATGGCATAAAACGGTCGTACCATCGCTTTGCGTCACATCCGATACTCTTTTCCGTGACTTTACGTGTGGTGTGCAAACTGCCAACATCACTCCGGAGTACAACCATTTAGGTTTCCGGTAACGGGGACGAACATCCAGTTTCATTTAGGCAATTCTTTCACAACAAAACATTCCGATGACGAGGTCTCATGAAACAAAGCATCGACCTGACAACCGCCCCGATCAATCAGGCTTTGCTGCTTTTTGCGTTGCCGACGCTTGGCTCTTCCATATTGCAATCAGCCAACGGTTCGATCGATACGATCTGGATCGGCCAGTTGCTGGGCGAGAATGCACTTGCAGCGACGACAAACGGCAACCTGGTCATGTTTCTGCTAACTGCCTTTGTCTTCGGTTTCGGCATGGCATCGACGATCCTGATCGGACAGGCATTCGGGCGGCGTGATGTCGAGACAGCGCGCGCAATAGCGGGCACCACTGTTGGTACTTTCGTGCCGCTTAGCATTGTCGTCGCCATCATCGGCTGGCTACTCGCCCCAAAGGTGTTGGATCTGCTCGGAACGCCTGAAGCAATTGAACCGCTGGCGCGCGCGTTTCTGCAAGTTACGTTCCTCGCCATGCCGGCGATTCTGATGCAGACGACATTGATGATGGCATTGCGCGGCAGCGGCGACGCCATGACCCCGCTCATATTCATGGGAATGGCCGTTCTTTTGGATATAGCGCTCAATCCCCTTTTCATTCTGGGCTGGGGGCCGCTGCCCGCACTCGGTATCGCAGGGTCTGCCTTGGCGACGGCTGCCGCCAATTACATAAGCCTCGCAGCGATGCTTTATTATATCTACTACCGTGATCTGCCTTTGCGCCTGCGCGGCGAGGAATTATGGCTTCTAGTTCCGGACCGGGAATTACTGCGGCTGATCTTCACCAAAGGACTGCCAATGGGCGTCCAGATGATTGTGGTTTCCAGTTCGATGCTGACCATGATGCGGCTGGTCAATCAGGAGGGGGTCGATACGACAGCCGCGTTTGGCGCTACGCAGCAGCTCTGGACTTATGTGCAGATGCCGGCAATGGCGCTTGGCGCCGCTGTCAGCGCCATGGCTGCCCAGAATATCGGTGCGGGAAAATGGGATCGCGTGAGTTCGATAACGCGTATAGGGGCGATTTATGCAGTTCTGATGACGGGAGCCCTGGTTGTGCTGCTGCTTCTCGCGGATCGACAGGCCATGCAGATATTTCTCGGCGCGGACAGTCCGGCAATCACGATCGGCCAGCACATCGGGCAGATCGCGACCTGGGGTTTCATCGCCTTCGGCGTATCGATGGTTCTTTTCGGAACTGTAAGAGCGAACGGCCAGGTTATCTGGCCGCTCATCATTCTCTTCGTATCCATGTACCCGGTGCGTCTCGGTGTCGCCATTGGTCTGCGTGAACAGTTTGGTTCCGATGCGCTCTGGCTGAGTTTTCCAGCTGCAATGGTATCAACCCTGCTGATGGCGACGGTCCTTTATTTTCACGGCGGATGGAAAAAGAACTCATCGATGCATATCGACGCCCACGAACTTCAAGGGGAAGCGGCTTGTGTATCGCAATCGACAGAAGCCGCCCCATCGAGCAATGCACTTGCTCCCAATGCTCCGCTTGTGGCGGAAGTGAAGGCTGGGACGTAGAACGCTTTTGCAGCCGTCGAAACTGCTGCTCTACAAGCTTACGGAAAATCTCCCATCGCGCACAACACGATAAATGCGAAAGGCTTCAGCTGATCAACTGCATTGTTACAATCGGGTTGTCCGCTCTATAAGTATATCTTATCCTCTTCTCAAATTCATCGGCCCCAATGGGATTACCATCTATAGCAACGATATGGTCTTTAAGTGCGGCAAAATATATCGGATTCATACCACTGATATAGATTAATCCACCGTCATATTTGTCCGAGATGAAATTGAATAAACCTGGTTTTGGACGGGAACTGTCGTCCCCGGTGAAATCAATCGGGCATTTGCTGTGTGGGCTTTCCGCTTCAATCTGTACAGCCGCGCGGTCGTGGACATTGATCGTCAAAGCACCGGGCACAAATCGTTGAGCCCTCAAATCAAACTGACCACCGTTAGAAACGTCGATAATAGCCCTCGCATCTGGTATCGAACTATTATTGTAAACTAATGACTTCAATTCAGCGATTTGAAATGTTCCACCGTTAATTATTATTCTCGTATCTGATGTATATATAATTTCAACTTCACCGAGAAAATCATTAAAAGAATCTTCTACTTCAGAACTGTTCAACCGAAATCTTACATCTCCTTCATTGATGAGGAAAAGCGGAGTATTCTCTTCTCCATTCTGTATCCACTTTATCTTCGACCGAGCCGATAGCAGGCAAATGGACGACGTGGAATTACCACGCATTTCAAAACTTGTTCTGCTTTTGTCGAACGAGTCGCGATGCGGCCCAATAATAATTTGGTTATTTCCATAGACTGCAGGATCATAAACTTGATCCGCATCGGCGTCCCATACAAACGTTTGATAATTTGTGCTCATACTTATTGCCCAAAAACTGCGCTTTGAAAAATTGACCCAAGAATTGATGAAGAGATCATCGTTAAATATTTTTGTTTTAGCCCCCCCATATATTTCATAAACTTCAGATATAATCGCGTATAGTTACGTGATCTCCAAAATAGTATCAAATAAATGGAAGTCAATATTCTAATCATACAAGTATCATTTAATTATTTATACCATTTTTTTTGACCATCATCAAGCTAATTGAGCTTTTTCTTATTGTCTTTATATTGATGGTGGAGAGAGGTGGTTCGGGAAATCTGGACAGCGGAGATAAGTGGAATTTCTGCCTGACTTCGGCTTAGATGCCGAGAACAGGAGATACCATGACGAGACGACCACGCCGGAACCACAGCCCGGCTTTCAAGGCAAAGGTGGCGCTTGCCGCCATTCGAGGCGAGCAGACACTGGTGGAATTGTCCCAGCAGTTCGACGTGCATGCCAACCAGATTAAGCAGTGGAAAGACCAGCTCCTTGAGGGGGCGACCGGCGTTTTCGGTGATGAGAACAAGGCGGAACCGACAGGGCCAACCGTTGATGTCAAAACGCTTCATGCCAAAATCGGCGAACTGACGCTGGAGAACGATTTTTTGTCCGGTGCGCTCGGCAAGGCGGGATTGCTGGGCGGAAAAAAATGATTGACCGCGCGCACAAGCTGTCGGTTGCAAGGCAGGCCCGGCTTCTCGGCTTCAGCCGTAGCAGCGTCTACTATTCTCCACGATCAGTGTCGGACAGCGATCTGGCTTTGATCCGGCGGATCGACGAACTGCATCTCGACTACCCTTTTGCCGGAAGTCGGATGTTGCAAGGGCTTTTGAGAGGAGAAGGGCTGGAAACTGGGCGGCTTCATATCGCAACGCTGATGAAAAAGATGGGCATTGAGGCAATCTATCGCCGCCCGAACACCTCGAAGCCAGCGCCAGGGCACAAAATCTATCCCTATCTCCTGCGCAAGCTGGCGGTCACCCGGCCCAACCAGGTGTGGGCAATGGATCTGACCTATATCCCCATGGCGCGTGGTTTTGTCTATCTCTGCGCCGTCGTGGACTGGTTCAGCCGCAAGGTTTTATCGTGGCGACTGTCGATCACGATGGAAGCGGCCTTCTGCATCGAAGCGGTTGAGGAAGCGCTGGCCCGCTATGGCAAGCCGGATATCTTCAACACAGATCAGGGATCGCAGTTCACGTCCATTGACTTCACCACCGTGCTGAAGAAGGCGGAAGTCGCCATCTCGATGGATGGCAAGGGCGCGTGGCGGGACAATGTCTTCGTCGAGCGGCTCTGGCGGTCGATCAAATATGAGGAGGTTTATCTCCACGCCTACAAGACCGTGTCTGAGGCCCGCGTCAGCATCGGTCGATATCTGACCTTTTACAATAGCCGACGCCCACATTCATCCCTTGACCGGCAGACGCCGGATCAGGTCTACTTCAACGCGCTGACACCAATGATGGTGGCGGCATAATCGCGGCGGAAATCCACTTAACGAAACGCCCGAAACTGTTCAGACAAACCGAACCACTTCTGAGTGCCCCGTTCCATCGGACATTTCAGCTATTTTGATTTATCCCTGATGAACTGCCTAGGGGAGGCCATCTTGAGCGCGGAATGTCGATGGATTTCGTTGCAGTCTTCGATCCATCCGTCGATTACGGTGGAGCGCTGTTTCGGCGTCCGGTATAGCTGATATGCTGATGAAATCCCTCTTCAGGGCTTTGACGAAAACCTCTGACATACCGTTGGACTGGCGGCTCGCGACCGGAATGAAGCAAGGTGTCAGATTGAGCGCCTGAGCAAACAATCTCGTGTCCCGTGCTGTGTAGGTCGAGCGACTGTCCGAGATGCTCGATAGTATGTGAGGCTCGGGTTACGTCGAAGCGCTTCTCGACCGCCTCCAACATCGCGTCGCACACGTCGGAGCCGGAGAGGCCTGCATTGGGGACATCGGTCCAGGCGACGATCTCTCGACCGAAGGCTTCGATGATGAAGGCGAGGCGAATGACCTCTCCTTTCCAGCAGGCGAACTCCAACCCGTCGGAACCCCAGCGCAAGTTCGAACGCATGACCGTGACCCGGCCATCATGGATGCAGCCCTTGCGAACGGCCGTATGCTTCTCCAGCTATAGCGCGACAATCAGGATGAGACGCTTGCGACAATCTGGATGAGATTCTTAGGTCGCGGTCGGGATCAAATTATC
>NZ_VDGD01000010.1:237825-264037 GCF_024701725.1 Ochrobactrum sp. XJ1 | reverse complement strand
ATCGCTGCAGTCAGCGACGTCTTGCCATGGTCAACGTGACCAATCGTGCCGATGTTAACGTGGGGCTTCGTACGTTCGAATTTGCTCTTTGCCATCGCCGTTGTTCTCTTTGTTCTAGAACCGCTCAAGCGCCAGCACAAAAGCCTTTTGGCTTCCGGGCCAGCATTTATGCCAAAACGGAACGGCGAACCGCCCGTCGATGATTCCTTACACGCCAAACCGCTCTGAAAAATTTGGAGCGGGTAGCGGGAATCGAACCCGCGTATTCAGCTTGGAAGGCTGCTGCTCTACCATTGAGCTATACCCGCGCACTCTTAACTCTGATCCGACAGTGGTGGAGGGAGTTGGATTTGAACCAACGTAGGCATAGCCAACGGATTTACAGTCCGTCCCCTTTAACCACTCGGGCATCCCTCCAGATATCACTATCAGCAGAGTCGAGCGACTAGGCATTTCCGCGGGGCTTCTGGCTGACTGTTGGGCCAGCCGTCGATCCGCGAGGGGCCTTATGACGATAAGCTTATCCCCTGTCAACAGGGTAAAAGCGAAAAGAATGCATGTCCGTCCACAACGTCGTGGAAAGATCCTCTTCCACGCTCCTGTTCCATAGGCTCAAACGCCCGCATTTCTCAGGATTTTCCAGCCATCAGAGATTATTTTGCAATCAGAACAGCCTGATAGCAATCACAGGTGAAGTCGCTATCTTCCGCTCACCTAAAGAGTTATAAGCACGCCATGACCGATCAAAACTCGCCCCGCACCCCAAAAGATTCTCATTATGCGCGCCTGCGCCGCCAGCATCGCGACCAGAAGGCCGTGACCGAAGGCAAATCACCGCGCAAACCGCAGCGTCCTTCCATTTCGGCAAGCGCCGTGACTGAGGGAACCGTACGGCTTTATGGCCTGCATACAGTCCGCGCCGCCGTGGAAAACCCGGAACGCAAGATATTGCGCATGCGCGCGACGCGAAACGGATTCGCCCGACTTGAGATCGGAGAGGCTGAATCTCTCCCCTTCCCTGTCGAAATCGTTGATCCGCGCGATATCGACAAGGAAACGGGTTCCGAGGCCGTCCATCAGGGCGTCATGATAGAAGCTGAACCGCTGCGCGCCCGTAAACTGTCCGAACTGAAGGACAGCCCGCTGCTTCTCGTTCTCGATCAGGTGACGGATCCGCACAATGTCGGCGCTATCATGCGTTCAGCCGTCGCCTTCGGTGCTGGCGCGCTGATTACGACAAGCCGTCACAGCCCGCAGGAAACCGGCGTTCTGGCGAAGGCCGCCTCCGGTGCACTCGAAATGATCTCTCATATCGAAGTGCGCAATCTGGCCGAAGCGATTGAAGAGCTGCACAGCCTCGGGTTCCAGACCATCGGTCTTGATTCGGAAGGGCCGCAGGAAATGGAAGCCACCTTGTCCGGCGGACGAATCGCCCTGGTACTGGGTGCAGAAGGCAAAGGTCTGCGTCAAAAGACGCGCGAAACAGTCACCGCGCTTGCCCGCCTCGACATGCCGGGCGAAATCAAGTCGCTCAACGTATCGAATGCGGCTGCAATCTCGCTTTATGCTGCTGAGCGATATCTGCGCGCACGTTGATTCGAGTATGACTCTTCAATGAAATGCCTCCCGGCCGGTTGTCCTGCCGGGAGATACAGATATCGAATCGCGATGACCCGGAGCGGTTCCAGCTCAAACAGAAGCGTGGAACCGCTCTATCTCTTTGTTTGTACGCATTATCCTACGCGAAACCGCTTCGCACTTTCGCTGGAAATACTCTCAGGCAGTGGCGATATAGGTGCGAATATCTTCCGCCTCGCGCTCAACATCTTCGATGCGCCGCTTCACAACGTCACCAATCGAGATGATTCCCACGAGCTTGCCATGTTCTTCCACCGGCATATGGCGGAATCGGCTTCGTGTCATGATTTCCATCACCTGATTGATCGTGTGATGTTCGCGACAAACCTGCACTTTTGCCGTCATGACCTCGGTGACCGGCATGCTCATGGCCTTGGTTTCTTGAGCGGCAACAGCACGCACCACATCGCGCTCTGACAGGATTCCCTTGATTCGACCGGCCTCGTCGCACACCACCAGAGCGCCGATCTTGTATTTGTTCAACATGGCGACAGCATGGGATAGTGTATCGGCAGGTGCGATAACCACTACATCCCTGCCCTTTGTTTCGAGAATCGATCTTACGGTCATGCCAAGTCCCTCCAAGATTTAGCACTCGCTGCTTCTGGCGTTCAAACGCCATATGAAGCAGAACGCAGCTCCTCCCACCACGTTCCATGATGGTGCGCTTCGATCGTCCGATTAGCAAGTGGCATCAAATGAGGAGGTGGCTTTGTCAAAGCCAAAAGAGTGCAGAACCCTATCGCCTCAGCACGGCATCATAGCTGCGTGGGCGGTCCATCAGTGAAATACCGAAAAAGCCGGCGATGAAGCCGCCAATATGCGCTTCCCAGGCAATGCTGGAAAGGTCCGCCCCGCCAGTCGAGTAAAGACCGGTAATAATGTTGATCAGGAACCAGACACCCACAAAAGTCAGGACGGGCTTCAGCGTCAGGGTCAGCCCCACCGGAAGAACGGGGCCTGCGAATTCCGATCTGCGTCCATGGCCGATGCGACGAAAACCGTAACGCGCCGCTGCACCCATCATTCCCGAAATCGCGCCCGATGCGCCCACCAGTGGCGAAACGCTGTCCGGATAGATCGCATAATGGGTCAACCCGGCAATCACCGAAGTGAATATCCAGAAAACGATCATTCGTCCGGTACCGATGCGCCCGGCCAACGGGGAACCGAAAGCCGCAAGCCAGATCATGTTGACGGCAATATGGGCGAAGCCGCCATGCATGAAGGAATAGCTGATGAGCGTAAAAAGTGCGGCGGGATCGGTGAACCCGTCCGCCAGCGAGAACCGCGCCGGAACGAGCGCGAAGTTCAGCATGAATTCATAGTTCTGCTGCTCGCTGATGAGGTAGTTCTGATAAATATAGACTGCGGCGCAGAGGCCAATCAGAGCGAGAACAACGCCCGGAATATTGAACATCGGCTCACTACCGCCCGACCGGCGGTTACTGCCGTTCATTTCCGGCTGGGGAACGCTCATGAACTGCTGCTTTCTATTTTATGCGAAGCACCGCAATTGGACCGAAGGAGCCTTTTGCGTCTGGTCGATGCATGTTGATAGGGCAGAATTTGTTAAAAATAAAGGCCGACGGAGGTTCCCGGTCGGCCTTCACGCGAACAGAAATCTTTCGCGAAATTAAATCTGGAGCTCAGAAAAACGCCAACCAAGTCAAAGGCTTCGTCTGATGCCCTATCAAAGCGCGTCTTTCAGTGCCGTGCAACCATTACTTATTATTAACCTTAACGGACGAGCCCGGTGGATGAAGAAAGGGTTAAACTGGCATCCTCGCCGTTAATACTATTTTAATGCGTTCAACAGCGGAGCCAGCCTCCGCGTGCAACGGACAAATCAACGGCGCATGATGAAACACCGCAGTACGATCGCGATTTTCGCCGAATGGCAGCGCTTGGCCCGCACTGAAAGCGGTTTCTTTCGCGCGCCGATGCGCGAACAGATCGAGCCGCGCAAGCTCGGGCGCCATCTATCCGACCTCTTCTTCCTTGAGGCTGAAAAAGACGGCGACCTGTCGTTTCGTCTGGCCGGAACACGCATCTGCACCCTTTTCGGTCGCGAACTGAAGAACACACGGTTTCTCTCACTCTGGTCCGAGCGGGACCGGGCAGCCCTTGGCGAACTGTCGGAAAATGTAAGTAGCCTGGAAGTCCCTGCCCTCGTATCGCATGTGGGAATCAGCATGTCCGGGCGAAGCCTCGGGCTGGAAATGTTTCTCGCCCCGCTGGAGGCGCCAAACGGGCAGATCAGCCTGCTTGGCAGCATCGCCGTGCTTGATTCCGTCGCATGGGTCGGAGCCGATCCAATCGTCCTCGGGCATTTGAATTCCATCGACCCGGTGGCGCCCGATCTGATTCTTGCGGATGACATCCGAAAATCGGCTGCCATCACGGTGAATGCACCCCGAACAGGCCGGGAATGGACGAATGTTCGCCTGACGCAGCCACAGGAGCACGCCGCTCCGAAATTGCGCGTCATCAAGGGCGGCAAAGCCTGACGTAGGGTTGAAATCGCGATTTCTCTTTATCGACGGCTACTGTATTGTGACGGATAATAAGAGTACCCAATTTCGAGATGGATCGGCTTTGATGAATAGATTTGCTGCGGCATCTACTGCAAGCAATGTGCGGCAGGAAAATTTCAACGCCGTGAATGTCGATCTCAACGGTCGCTACATGCTGGAAAATCGCAGCGAATTTCCCTGCATCATCAAGCGTATGTCGCCCGGAACTGCCCTGATGAGCGGAATTGCAACGCCGCGCAACGGCGAACGGATCATCGCCTATATCGATCACGTGGGACGGATTGAAGGAATTGCCAACGAGGTTACATCCGAAGGTTTCCACATTCTCCTGTCGACCTCCGAACAGAAGAAAGACAAGCTTTCCGCACAGTTGACCTGGCTTGCCAACAAGCACGAACTTGCCCTGCCCGAAGATCGCCGTCACGAACGTGTTGTGCCACGCAAGACCCAGCAGAACATTACTTTTGCCGATGGCGCCCAAAGACTGTGCCGCATTGCGGACCTTTCGCTTTCCGGTGCGGCAATCGAAAGCGAGTTCAAGCCCGCGATCAAGAGCGGCGTCATGCTTGGACCGATCCGGGGAACTGTCGTCCGTCATTTCCAAGGCGGCTTTGCAATCGAGTTCGCCACCATCCAGACCAGCACAACGCTGGACAATCTTTTCGGCTGAAAGCATCCGCCCAAAAGATGAACGCGCGTCAAGGTTACGGAATGGCAAACCACGAAATGCCCGCATTCACGAAAAAGCCGCAAAAACAGCCCATTTTGCCCTGAATTTGTCCGTTCGTTGACAAAAAGTTTCAGCGTTATTTGCAGTTTTAATCGAATTTGACTCGCATTTTCGCGCGCAAATTTGCGTGCCTTCAAATTGTCTAAGTCATCTTGGTCTCCAACAGGGAGACAAAAGAATGACAAAACAAACAATCATCGCAGCCATCCTGATGCTGCTTGGAATCGGACTGGCAGAGGCAGCAAGCCCCGCCTCCAATTCACCGTGGATGACGACCGGCGAACGCACTTCGCAGCCGATTGGCCACTACGAATTCTGCGATCGCTACAAGTCCGAATGCAACATCACCAGCCGCAACAGCAATATGCTGAAGCTGACACCGGAAATCTGGAAACAGATCATCGCGGTCAATGCGAGCGTCAACGAAAAGATTGCGCCGATGACCGATATGGAAGCCTGGGGTCGCGAGGAATACTGGGAATATCCGACAACAGTCGGTGACTGCGACGACTACATGCTTTTGAAGCGTCGTGAACTGATGGCGCTCGGCATCCCGGCAAATACGCTGCTTTTCACAGTGGTTCGCCAGCCAAACGGTGAAGGCCATGCGGTTCTGACCGTTCGCACCGACCGTGGCGACTTCATTCTCGACAATCTCGATACCCGCGTTCTCGCCTGGAACAAGACCGACTATACCTATCTCAAGCGCCAGTCGACCACGAACACCGGTAGCTGGGTCTCAATCAAGAGCGACCGCGAACTCTTGGTCGGCAGCATCAAGAACTAACCAAAAGACAAAACAAACAAGGACGGGCCGTCAGTCTCCCTCTGGCCCCGTCCTTTTTATTTTCAGGCCGGCTCCAGCCCACGCATGAAAGACCGGGCCTTCTCGACGTAATGCTCCGCGGAAAGTCTGAGTTTCTCGACCGCAGCATCGTCCAGTTCCCGGAGGATTCGCGCAGGAGAACCGACGACCAGCGAATTGTCCGGTATTTCCTTGCCCTCGGTCACAAGCGCCCCTGCCCCGATCAGACAGTTTTTTCCAATCTTCGCGCCGTTGAGAACGATGGTTCCCATAC
This sequence comes from Ochrobactrum sp. XJ1, assembly GCF_024701725.1. Lineage (NCBI taxonomy): Bacteria > Pseudomonadati > Pseudomonadota > Alphaproteobacteria > Hyphomicrobiales > Brucellaceae > Ochrobactrum > Ochrobactrum sp. XJ1. The sequence goes on along the minus strand of NZ_VDGD01000010.1, from coordinate 258,053 downwards.
CGATCAATGTGTTGTCGCCAACGGTGCAGCCATGAAGTATGGCCCGATGCCCGATGGTGCACCCTGCACCGACTGTGAGCGGAAAGCCGATATCGGTATGCATGATGGTGTGTTCCTGAACATTGGTGTCATCGCCAATGGTGATCGGCTCATTATCGCCGCGCAATACGGCACCGAACCAGAACCCGGCATTCTCACCCACAACGATCTTGCCGATCAGGGTCGCATCAGGCGCGATCCAGTTGCTGCTGCGGTCCGCGAATAGCGGCTTGTGCCCGTTATATGCATAGATCGGCATGTTCTTCCTCCATCAGCAAACTCGATATTGAATCGCTAAGCCGTTTCAAGCAGTCATACAAGCACGACTTCACGCTCTGTTAACCATAAAAGACCGATATTCTTTTGCAATATCATCACCATGACACCCAGATGGAAACAGCACCAGATTACACCGCCTCGAAAATGGGAAGCCGCCTCTTCGGCTGGCTGCTGTTGGCGGTTATCGTCCTGATTCTGCTTTCGGTTGCCGTAAATGTTGGCGGGCGTCTGCTTGGCCCGCTGATTGCGCGCGGCGGACACTCCGACAGCACGCACGGTTATGAAATCATCATTGGCAACAATGTCCTGTCGATTCCAGCCAATATGATCCGCTTTTCGAACCAGCGACGTGACGGGGTGACGAGGCGTCTCGATCTTTATGCCCGCTGGCCGGGCCTTACCGGCTATACGGAACGCGACCGCGCCATCTTCAACCTTCTCACTTCGAAGCGGCATCTCATTTTCATGTCTATCGAACAGCGAACCATGTCCCGCGACATGAGCGGGCGCTATCTGGCCATCTATGCCGAGCTGATAGACCCGAACGGGGAAACCGCCCCCGGAAACCTGACGGTACACCGTTTTCTGGAAAGCAGCGGTTACAAGGGCGAGGAACTCGTCCTGTCCGATCCGAGCAGCGGCAAGCCGGAATTCGTTGCACGATGTCTTGCGGATAGCGGTGCGGAAAGCTTCAATTCATGCGAGCGCGACGTCCAGTTCGGCCGCGACTTGCAGATACTTTATCGCTTCCCCCGCTCCATGCTTGGCGAATGGAAGTCACTGGACAAGGCGATCGTCGATTTTGCGAACGCGCATCTTCTGGGAAACGATACGAAACAGATCGACTGATCTCAAAGCATGTTGCTTAAAAGTGGGAACCGCCTCCGCGGGGAAATCGGTTCACTGGACTGATTTCTGATCCCCGCTACGATGGGATAAAGACATGCTTGAAAACAAAAGCTTAAAGCGTGCCTTTCAAATTGATAAAGCGCGACACGCTTTATTGCCCAACCAGATACTGAAATTTGGAGCGACCGTCTTCAGCGAACTTGATCTGGCTGAGCGGAACGCCGCTCAAAAGATGCTCCTCCGTGGCAGCCAGCACGATCTCCAGCTTTAGTATTTCTGCCGACCCAAGAAACTTCCAGCATCCTTTTCCTGCGAGAAGCGAGTAGTTGTGGTCCATAACATAGGCTGCGGCGGCATAAGCGCCGTCGCATTTCCCGATGCTTTGCGGTTCATCGAGGATCTCAATGACCGATCGTGAGCCATCGTCCTGCCCGGTTTCGATAGTGCCGAGGACTTCTGCGCGCGCCGCTAAGGACAGGGCCACCAAAAGCATGGCCAATGAAAAACCGAATTTCATAAAGACACCCAAGGGTCAAAACTATCTGGCGTTCTCAGGGATAATCGCAAATCTCATAACCGCTCAGCTCTGATTCCACGCCCGCCTTGATCCAGAAGAAAACGCTGCCTTCGCTCGTCATATGGGCGGTGCATAAAGCGACGACATTTTCCTTGCCGACGGGCGCCTTGCTCGCGCAAGAGGCTTTCCAGCTCGCGATCCGCGCGATGGAATCCTTTTTGATATCAGGAAATCCGAAATAGATGGTTTTGAAGTTCTCTGCGAGCTTCGGGCAGGTTCCGTCATCCTCGATAGCCTGCGCACGGACGACTGACGGCAGCATGACAGAAAGGGCCAGCGTAGCAGCGATGATCTTCATGAATCCTCATTAGTCATATCTGGAGTCATATCTGGACAACAAAACGCCCTCTCCATAGGAAAGGGCGTCAAAGAACATTCCTGCCCGGCATCAGCGTCGTTCGCGACGCGATTGCCGTGACTGATCAAAGATCGACGTCAAGAATGGCCATCGAGAAATTGTAGGAGAGTTCGCCTTCATCCTCGTCCTTATAGACCAGGCCCAGGAATTCGTCGTTGAGGTAAAGCTCGGCGGAGTCGTTCTTGCGCGGACGCGCCTTCACCTGCAGGCCGGGATTATTGAAAGTCCGTTTGAAATAGGCGTCCAGTTTTTTGAGTTCTTCGGGTTTCAACCGGCTTCTCCTGATATTGAATTGAGCCGGTTTATTGCACCCGGCAATTTCCTATGTAAACCCCCGATAAACGGGGACTCAAGGGATGTTGGCGTCCAATAGCCTCTTTAGACAGAATATAGGCCGCATACTGGAAAAAACCAGCAAGCGGCCTTGTTCAAGCTGCAACGATACGATGTATCGCCTAAATCCCTTCGCCCAGCATCTGGTCCATGACGCGGGAAGGCTCGGCACAACCCGTATCGCCCATGATCCGGGCCGGTACACCGGCTACCGTGACATTGTTCGGAACAGGCTTCAGAACCACCGAACCGGCTGCAATTTTCGAGCAATGACCGACTTCGATATTGCCGAGAATTTTCGCGCCAGCACCGATCAGCACACCGTGACGGATTTTCGGATGACGGTCGCCGCTCGACTTCCCCGTACCGCCGAGTGTGACACCGTGAAGAATCGAAACATTGTCTTCGATCAACGCTGTTTCGCCGACCACAAGTCCGGTCGCATGATCAAGGAAAAGGCCGCTGCCAAGCCGTGCGGCCGGATGAATATCGGTCTGGAAGATCGATGACGAGCGGCTTTGCAGGTAATAGGCAAAATCCTTGCGGCCTTCATGGTAAAGCCAATGCGCCAGACGATGGGTCTGGATCGCATGGAAACCCTTCAGATAAAGGATAGGGTCCATGAAGCGGCTATAGGCCGGATCGCGATCATAAACCGCCTGAATATCAACGCGGACAATCTGCGACCACTCCGGATTGGCATCCAGCATCGCGTCGAAGGTCTGGCGCAGAATATCGGCGCTCAGATCGGCATGGCCGAGACGCTCGGCGATACGATGCATGACCGCATCTTCCAGGCTCGGCTGGTTGAGGATCGTCGCATAAAGGAACGTGCCCAATACGGGATCGTTCTTGGCGGCTTCCTCCGCTTCGGCACGGATGGAATGCCAGATAGGATCGACCTGCCCCAGACCGGGGGTCGCTTTCGCTGATGTGCGAACGGACATATGCATACTCCAGTTTTGCACCGCGCGAGGAGGAGACGGCAGCCGAACTTTCGCTCAGTCCCCACGCCGCAATACGAGTTCGGCGCGCAGCATAACTTAAAATGGTTTGCCTTGACACAGCCGAATTTGACGCGCCCTGTCGGCGCGCTCTTTGTCCAAGATCAAATTCCCGTCAGAGCGGATTTTCTTTCAAAAACTGCAACACCGCCTGCTTGTAGACCTTGTCACCAACGGCCAGCATATGGTCGCGGTCCGGAATATCGACGGCCTGTCCATTTGGCAGAAGATCGGCGAGTTCCTGCGCGCTGCCTGCAATATCATCGGTCGTGCCGACGGCCACGAGAACAGGCTGCATAATGCGTGCAATCGCAGCGGCGGGAACCAGCTCCTTGGAGGTAATCACACAGGCTGCAAGGGCGATACGGTCACTCTTCGTCTGGTCGGCAAATTTCCGGAACATCTGCCCACGTGGATGGGTGATCGTGGTCGGATCTTCTGCAAGCAGCGCCTCGCCAATAGGCTCCCAGTCGCCAGCGCCAGTCACCATACCGATGCCAAGCCCGCCGAAAACAGCGCTATGAACGCGCTCGGCGTGTTCAATCGCCAGAAATGCGGTGATGCGTGCGCCCATGGAATAGCCCATGACATGCGCCTTTTCGATCCCGAGATGATCGAGCAGGGCTGCGGCATCAGCCGCCATTTTGGTCGGCGTGTATTCGTCTGTGTCGTGGGGCTTCGCGGAAAGCCCGTGCCCACGATTATCGATGGCGATAACGCGGTATCCGGCTTCGGTCAGCGTACGGAACCAGCCGGGCGAAACCCAGTTGACGAGACTTGAAGAAGCAAAGCCATGAATGAGCAGGATCGGATCGCCTTCTCCGTCCTGACGATATGCCAGACGCAAACCGTCATGTTCGAAATATTCGATATCGAGGGCACTCACCTGATTATTCCTCTTGATTTTATTACAGCAGCGTCACGACCGGCATTCGCCACAAATCACACGATGGACCGCTTTGTCACCAATCTTTATCCCGGTTCGTTTAACCGTACCGGCCAGAACCTCCACGACATACGCTGCCGGCACTTCAGATGAAATGATATTTTCGGAGAATGGCACCGCATTTTGGTGAATGGCCGATACGCGTCCCTTGTCATCAAGGAAAATCATATCAAGAGGCGACGGTGTATTCTGCATCCACATCATGACACGGCGCATTTCTCCGAACACGAAGATCATGGCGCGATCCTTGGGAAAATCCGTGCGCCACATCAGGCCGCGCACACGCGCATCGTCGCTTTCAGCCACTTCCAGCGCAAAATTTACCTTGTTGCCATTGGAGGTAATGAATGTCAGCGGTTCCTTGTCGACCGGCAGCCGCATCGGCTGTGTCTCATCGGCCTGAGCAACGAATGCGAAGAAAACAAATGCAAAAGCGAGAAAAATGCGGCCCATACCCTGCCCACTCAGATAAACAAACTTGCTTGTAAACAAACAGGCTTGGAACCTAGCAACGGGACGGAGTGACGACAAGACCGCTCAGGCCGCACAAAGCGGCCTTCACCTGCTTGTTACAAGAATTGAGAAATTTGGCGCGCTTTTAACGGTCGCGCCCTAGATCCGTTCTGGTTAAAGCGGAATCATTGGAACCGCTCTATCCATTTGTTTTTAAGCATGTCTTTACCCCGAAACCGGTTCCCACTTTCGGGAGACATGCTCTAATGCGAAACCGGGATTGCCGTGCCGATATCCGGATGGATTTCAGCCGCCATCAGGCCCTTGTCGCCTTCGCCGAAGCGAATAAGCACGACCTGACCGGGGCGCAGCTCCATCATGCCGAAACGACGCAGCGTTTCCATATGGATGAAAATATCTTCCGTCCCCTCGCCGCGCGTCAGGAAGCCGAAGCCCTTGGTGCGGTTGAACCACTTGACGATCACGCGCTCAAGGCCGCTCGACGGCGTAACAGTCACATGAGTGCGCTGTGGCGGCATCTGCGCCGGGTGAACGGCAGTAGACGTATCCATCGACAGGACGCGGAAACATTGCAGGCCGCGATCGCCATTGCGAACTTCACAAACGATGCGTGCACCTTCCAGAGCAGTCTGGAAGCCGTCGCGGCGCAGTGACGTCACATGGAGAAGAATGTCATTAAGGCCCGGCTGGTCTGGAACAATGAAGCCGTAGCCCTTGGCTACGTCGAACCATTTGATATGGCCCGAGACTTCGATGATATCGCCCAGCTCTTCCGAGGCGTGCTGGCTGTGAAACTGGTCATTAGACACAGACTTGTCCGCCATGCGTTCGCCCCTCCTCTGTTCTTCCGTTGCGATTCCGACCTGATTCTTGTCCAAAGAATAACACTTCCTTAACCGGAGGCGGCAAGCCCAAACTTGCATCCGTCCCCATGAAGACCACAGACTTCACAACTTCATGGTTACTTTTCCCGGCACAGCAGCGTTTGAAACTGACCCACCACCTGAAATATGGCCGGTCGTCAATTTGGCAATGACATGTTCAGGACATTTCCGGTCACATCTGCTGCTCAAAATTTTTGAACGTCACTCTGTCCATGATAACTTGACGTTCGGCCTCCGACATCGGATTCGATGTCCTTGCGTTTCCCGAACGTCAACCGCCCGAATTACAACAGCCGAGGAAAAGACTATGCGCTATCTGCACACGATGGTCCGAATTCGCGACATCGACGAATCTCTCGATTTTTATGTAAACAAACTCGGCCTTGAAGAAATCCGCCGCACTGAAAATGACAAAGGCCGCTTCACGCTGATTTTTCTTGCTGCGCCCTCCGATACGGATCGGGCGAAGGCAGAGCGGGCGCCGGAACTGGAACTCACCTTCAACTGGGATCCGGAGACCTATACGGGCGGCCGCAATTTCGGCCATCTCGCCTATATGGTCGATGACATCTACACCACTTGCCAGAAGCTGCAGGATGCAGGCGTCACCATCAATCGTCCGCCGCGTGACGGGCACATGGCCTTCATCAAATCGCCCGATGGCATTTCCATCGAACTGATCCAGAAGGGCGACCGTCTGGCGCCGCAGGAGCCTTGGGCTTCAGCCGAAAATATCGGTAGCTGGTAACAGACCATGTCTCCCGAAAGTGGAAGCCGGTTTCGGGAAAAAGACATGCGTAAAACAAAAAGCCCGGTCTCACGACCGGGCTTTTTCTCAATTCTGAACGGTTATTCCGTTCCCTGAATGGCTGCGAGAAGCCATTCACCGCCATCCGTGCGGGTGAACGTCCAGAGTTCAACGCTTTCCACCGGCTCATCCGGATTGCCTTCGACGACAGCGCCGGTATTGCGATCCAGCATCACGTCGATCGCCGAATAGCGGATTGCAACGGTTGCGTATTCGACATCGCCTTCGCGCCAGGCTTCGGAAACGTCACCCTGCAGAAGCTTGACGTCCTTCACTTCGTTGCGCATGCCGCTGGAAGCGATCTCGCCCAGTTCTTCCGCCAGATAGGACATGGCTTCCGGGGTAGCGAGCTTGCGCAGCGCTGCATAATCCTCGCGGCCATAAGCGGTCTGGACTTCAGCAAGCATCTGTTCGAAACGATCCAGATCCTCTTGACCGACATCCATCGGTTCATCTTCAACCGCCGAAGCGGCGGGAGTGACCGGAGCGGCTGCCTGCTTGGTCTCGAACGGGTTCACCGAAGGCGTACGACCACCAAAACCGGCCTGTGAACCAGCTTGCGGGGCTGCTGTCTTTGCCGCACCGAAAGGCTGTGCGCCTGTGTTACCGGCGCCCGCCGCTGCCGGCTGGCGACGATTTGCGAACATACGCATGACAAACATCGCAATGAGCGCGATCACCGCAACCTGCAACAACAGGCCGAACATGCCGGCAAGACCGCCAAGGCCGTTGCCGAGCAGCATGCCGATCAGGCCACCGACGAGAAGACCGCCCAGCATGGAACGACCGAAGTTACCGAACATACCGCCGGAACGCTGTGCCTGCGCAGCATTCTGCGTGCCTGTTGCGCCCGGACGGTTGGTCTGCGTCGCGCCGGTATTCGGCGTCATCGAACGTTCCATCGGCGCGGCATTGTTAGGTGCAGTGCGCGTCGGCGCTGGCGCCTGATAAGTGCGCGCGCCACGGCTGCCGAAACCGCCACCGCCCGCACGGCGAGCCTCGGCGAAATCGACCGCAGCAAAAGAGGCAATCAGCCCTAATACCATTGCAGCTGTCAGTTTGGTCAGGCGGCTTCCGGAACCCGGCATCGGTTTCTCCCACTTAGAGTCATGTCTGAATGTTTAAATCAGTGCTCATATGGGAATTCGCCCCCACACCTCACAAGAGCGTGAAGACAAAAAATCCAGAAATTTCAAATGGACCCAGAACCTTCAAACGAGCCCGAAACTTTAAACAGGCAAAGCGGCATCCAGAATCTGTATCTGAGGCGTGACCGAGCCATTCCAATGATTTAGTGACAGATTGCCTGCCACATGGACGCTCTGACCGATATTGTTGAACAGGAAGCGCCCCAGATCGCCTTCCGCCGCCCGGAAGGCGATGGCATTGACGCGCTTTCCATCCGCGCCACGCAACGCGACACGCACATGATCGCGCCCCACGCCACGCACATCGGCCAATATATGATGCGGCAGCGCCAATATAGGCTGCGGATGCGCAGAACCATAGGGCCCAGCCTTCTGCAAGGCTTCGTAGAGCGACACTGTTGCGCCCGATGCGGCCAGCGCACCGTCGATGGACAGGCTCTGGTTTTCGCGCAGGCGCGAAACGATATGCGCCGATTCTTCTTCAAGATAAGCCCGCAACGCGCCGAGATTTGCGCGCTCGATGGTGATACCGGCCGCCATGGCATGGCCACCACCCTTGACGAGCAGCCCGCGTTCCACCGCGCCCCGCACCAGCTTGCCGAGATCAAGCCCCATGATCGACCGACCGGAACCCGATCCGACACCATTGGCGTTGAAAGCAATGGCAAAGGCTGGCCGCCGGGCCTTTTCCTTAAGCCGCGAGGCCAGCAACCCGACGATACCGGGATGCCAGCGGTCACTTGCCGTCACGATCACCGATGCGCCCGCACCGCCGGATATTTCCAGCGAAGCTTCCGCTTCCGCCTCCATAAGCATCTCGGCTTCCATGGCCTGACGCTCCTGATTGAGCCGGTCAAGTTCCACGGCAATACGATCCGCGGTTGCGGGATCATCCAGCGTGAGCAATCGAGCGCCAAGCCCCGCATCGCCGATACGCCCGCCAGCATTGATGCGCGGCCCAATGAGATAGCCGAGGTGAAAGACATTGAGCGGTTCGCCAATGCGGGCAACGCGCGCCAAAGCCGCAAGGCCGACATTGCTCTGCGACCGAGCAACGACCAGTCCTTTGACGACGAAAGCGCGGTTCACGCCGGTCAACGGCACCACATCGCAAACCGTTGCCAGCGCCACCAGATCGAGCAGGGAAAGAAGATCAGGGCCTGGTCCCTTGCCGCGCTCACGCAGGATTTTGGTCACCTGTGCCAATGTCAGAAAGACCACGCCTGCGGCGCAAAGATGCCCCTGCTGCGAAATATCGTCTTCCCGGTTGGGATTGACGATAGCCACCGCATCTTCAGGCAGATCGCCGCCGACCTGATGGTGATCGAGCACGACGACATCCGCTCCAGCCTGCTTGGCGGCTGTAATCGACGGTGCGCTGTTGGTGCCACAATCGACTGTGACGATAAGGGTCGCACCCTTGGCGACCAGATCGCGCATGGCATCGGGATTGGGGCCGTAACCTTCAAAAATCCGGTCGGGAATATAGATGGAGTGCTGAATGCCGTAATGTTTGAGAAAACGCGCCATCAAGGCGGAAGAACACGCCCCATCGACATCGTAATCGCCAAAAATGGCCACGGTCTCGCGACGCAGAATGGCATCGGCAATACGGCTTGCCGCATTTTCCATATCTGTGAGCGTCGCCGGGTCGGGCATGAGATTGCGCAGCGTCGGATCGACAAATTCCGGCGCGTTTTCTACCGACACCCCCCGCCCGGCAAGCACGCGTGCAACCAGATCGGAAATGCCGTGATGCTGCGCAATGGCAAGCGCCGTATTGGCCTCCCGCAGGCCAAGCCGGTCTACCCATTTCTGTCCGGTTGCGGATTGTTTTATTCCGAGGAAAAAGCGCTCTGTCGTCATAAGTTTCTAAAGACACAAAAGGCGGCAAACGGTCAAGACAGACGATTTTTATCTCGCCAATCAGCGGGACTAAGCGACGTCACCCGTCGAAACTCGCGATTGAAGTTCGATTTGGTCTGAAATCCGGATTCAAACATTACAGCCGTTATAGAAGTGTCGGACTTTTGAAGCCGCCGACAAGCTTCGGCAATTCTATAGTCATTGATGAAGCGGGAAACATTCTTGCCTGTCAGCCGATTGATGGCTCCCGATATTTGACGTGTCGGAATGCAGGCGCGCCGCGCCAACCGCGATAGCGTCAGGTTCTCATCGAGAAAAAGTCTTTGTTCAGTCAAGAGCGCTTCGATCTTGTCCAGAACATTGCGATCCGCTTCCGCGTTTGGTTCGGGTGGTGCTGTTTCGAAATCCAGTTCCGGCGCGACTTTCGCGCGGGCTGCCACCAACGCTGTCAGGCCGATGAGAAACAGACCCAATAGATTGCCATTGCCGATGATCGCAGCCGCAGAATCGCCTTTCTGCCATTGGAAATCCAGAACCACCACCAGATCAAACAAGGCAGAAAGGCACAGCGATGCAGCAGCAATCACAAGAGCCCGATGCGCTGCCACCGCACTATCCAGGCGTGCCGCATCCAATGCATCTGGACCTGAGCGCCCAAGCAACAACAGGGCAAATGCATAGCCAACGTAAAGTCCAATCAGCGCCAGATCGATCAGACCCGGTGCAAAATATACAAGTGCAGCAACACCAAATGGCGGCAACACGTGAAACCAGCCAAGAACGTTATCGCCTGCTTCATCCCGATGGATCAGGCTTCTGAAACTCGTGAGCGTCAGCCCCGGCAAACAACTGGCCAGAACAGGTAAAACATAGCGGAGTTCCGTAACGCCATAGCCCCAGCGCAGTCCTACAATGAGGGATTGCAAGGCACTCAATCCCAACACGAAAAGGAAGGGGCGGTTCGCTCCGTTCCAACCGAAACGGTGCAGCAATACGGCCAGCAGTAACAGAAGCAAAAGTGTGGAGACGAATGGCAAAGGAATGAAAATCATAAAGCACACACGATCAATATGCAGACAACCGATCATGGCCGAAATCGCGATTAGAAACGACCTGAATCATGATTAAGGACGCAACTCTCGCGAAAACAGGTGACGTTTTCCGTGTTCTGTCAACCACGGGAGATAACCATGTTTCGTTTTCATATCGTCAGCGCCCTTCTCACCCTTTTTATCGCCGTACCCAGCCAGGCCCATGATGTCGGCCAGCGAGAAATCAAAATCAGCGGCGCTGAACCGGGCCGCAATCTTGAAGTCAGTGTATGGTACCCAGCCGCAATCGATGGCAAAGCTACCCTTATCGGGGACAATATAATTTTCAAAGGCGCTCCGGCTGTAATCGACGCCACACCGGAAAAGGGTAGCTTCCCACTGCTTGTCATGTCGCATGGCTCCGGCGGCCGCGCTCAGGGTATGGCCTGGCTTGCAACCGAACTAGTCAAGGCAGGCATTATCGTCGCGGCCCCCAATCACCCCGGCACGACCAGCGGTGATTCCACCCCACAAGACACGCCGAAAATCTGGCAACGCACAGGCGACCTGTCAGCAGTAATCGATACGATGACTACAGATCCCGCATGGAGCGGAATAATCGACAAAAACAAGATTAGCGTTCTCGGCTTCTCGCTCGGCGGCGCCGCAGCAATGGAAATTGCGGGGGCAAGAGCCAATCTCGAAGCTTATGCCCGTTATTGCGACACCTACGGCAAGTGGGACTGCGCATGGTATGCTGGCGGCATCGGCTACCGAGATGATAAGCAGATAAAAGTCGATAAAGTCGATCTGCGCTCAGTGGACAAGAGCCGCTTCGAGCAATCCAATCTCGACCGCCGCATCGCGTCAGCCATAATGATCGACCCCGGCCTCGCGCAAGCTTACGATGCACAAAGCCTTGCATCGATTTCAATTCCCATGAGCTTCATCAATCTTGGAGAAGTTGAGACAATCCCTACGGGAGTGGTTGCCGATAAGCTGGCATCGATCACACCGCAGGGAACTTATGTCACTGTCGCTGGCGCAACCCATTTCAGCTTTCTGCCCGAATGCAAGAAAGGCGCTGCAGACCGGCTCAAATCTGCGGGTGAGGTAGACCCCATTTGCAGTGACGATGCCCGCCGTCCGCGTGCGGACATCCACGCGGATATCACAAAGCTGGTTCTGAAAGCATTGCAGTCTATGCCCAAAACCTGAGATAACGAGAACATGACAAAGGCGGCATTTTTGCAATGCCGCCTTTGACTATTCTACGCTCAATCCTGCCAAGATTTAGGCTGAACCGTTCTCGCGCAATCCCCTAGAACTTGGACAGATCCTGATGCCTTGCCTTGATTTCACGCACCGTCTGCGAGCTTGAACGCATGACGATAGTGTGCGTCTGGATATAGTCGCGGGCAAACTTCACACCGGAGAGCATGTTGCCATCCGTCACGCCGGTAGCGGCAAAAAGAACGTCGCCCTTGGCCATTTCTTCCAGCGAATAGACCTTCTTCGGGTCCGCAATGCCCATCTTCGCGGCACGAGCAATCTTTTCATCGGTATTGAGCTGCAGACGACCCTGCATCTGGCCACCAATGCAGCGCAACGCTGCCGCAGCCAGAACGCCTTCAGGCGCGCCGCCAATACCGATATAGATGTCGATACCGGTTTCGTCCGGGTTGGTCGTATGCATCACACCGGCCACGTCACCGTCGCCGATGAGGCGGATGGCAGCGCCGGTCGCCCGCACTTCCTCGATCAAACGGGCATGGCGCGGACGATCCATGATGCAGGCGGTGATTTCATTCGGCTTCACGCCCTTCGCCTTGGCGACCGACATGATGTTATCCGTCGGGCTGGCATCAAGGTCCACGACGCCCTTCGAGTAGCCCGGACCAACGGCGATCTTTTCCATGTAGACATCAGGCGCATAAAGCAGATTGCCCTTCTCGGCGATCGCGATGACAGCAAGCGAGTTCGGCAGATTCTTAGCGCAAATCGTGGTGCCTTCCAGCGGATCAAGCGCGATATCGACGTCCGGTCCCTGCTTGGTGCCAACTTCTTCGCCGATATAGAGCATCGGCGCTTCGTCACGCTCGCCTTCACCGATAACAACCGTTCCGGCGATCGGAAGACGGTTCAATTCCTGACGCATGGCATCGACGGCGGCCTGATCAGCAGCCATTTCGTCGCCACGGCCACGCAGCCTCGCCGCGGCGACCGCTGCACGCTCGGCCACGCGGACCAGTTCGAGTGTGAGAATGCGATCCAGTCCGTGGGGGTGCTGCTCTGCGGTCTTGGCCATTTGAACAAAGTCCTGAATTCGAATTGCGTGGACGCGGCGCATGAAGCCCGCGATTGCCGCCTCTTATAGCGACACTGTGCAAACCTTTTGTCAAAGTCCCCCGCCCCCCGCAAGGGCGATAGAGCTAAAAACAATGTACGCTCAAACTCTTAATCGATTTAAGCTATACACGCTTCGTTTCATGTCCGGGCCGGATGTGAACGCTCACACCCGGCCAGAAGTTGCAGAAATTGTTAAACAACCAAAAGATGTTGCGGGCAATCAGCTTCCGATTCCATCAAAGAAAAACTCCGGAGTTTCCACTTCGACCAGCTTTTTTCTTTCGATCATCCAGAAACGGTTGCCGACATTGCGAACAAAACTGCGGTCATGCGAGACGATCAGGCTCGCCGCCTCGTTGCGCAGCAGTTCCACCTCCAGCGCTTCCTGACCTTCGATATCGAGATGATTGGTTGGTTCATCAAGAATATAGAAGTTCGGATTGGTCAGTCGCAGAACCAGCATGGCAAGTCGCGCCTTCTGCCCGCCAGACAAGCGTTCAAGCGGCTTGGCCTGCATTTCAAGCGTCATGCCCGCCCCGGCCAGCAAGGATCGCGTCCGCTGGTCGCCAATATCGAACCTTCTTGCAATCGTCTCGAATGGCGTCCAGTTCGAGCGAAGTTCCGACAGGGCCTGATCGCTATATCCAAGCACCAGTGACGGCGTTGCCTTGATACCGGCTTGTGCCTGATCCGGCGCAAGGATGGCCTCGCGCACGAGCGTCAGCAACCGGGTCTTGCCCATGCCATTGGCCCCCAGCAGAACAATTCGGTCACCGGGATTGATCCAAAGCTGTCCTGTCTTGAAGAGAAGTCGCCTATCGGGCGTGGCAATTTCGACCTGATCGAGAACAACCAGTGCCTTGGCGTGGCTGCCTCGACTGCTCAGTATGATCTTGCCGGCTGAGCGCTCCACATGCCCCGCCTTGGCGCTTTCCTCGATCTTGTCGGCCCGCGCTTTCAACTGCTTGGTCTTGATCACAAGCAGATCACTACCCGAATTGATGCCAATATTGTTGAGCTTCGCCGCCTGCTTGCGCAACTGCTGGACTGTTTTCATGTCCTTTTCAAATTGCCGGGCATCGGCCGCGTCGATTTCATCGAGCGCAACACGCGCCTGACTATATGGCAAGGCGAAAACCGGTGATTTTTCCGCCCGCAGAAACAGCGTTCGCTTCGTAACCGCATCCAGAAATGCGCGATCGTGACTGCTGACCACCACCGCAACCGAACGCGGCAGCGCATTCAGCCAGTCTTCCAGCAACCTCACTTTTTCAAGGTCCAGATGGTTGGTCGGTTCGTCGAGAAGAAGAACATCAGGTTCGGAAACCCAAGCGCGCGCCAGAAGTGCAAGCCGCTGCCAGCCGCCGCTCAACTGCCCGATGGAGCGCTGCCGCAGTTCTTCGGTGACGTTGAGGTCATCCAGCACGATATCGGCGCGCCAGCTTTCATAATCGCGCTCTTCTTCGTCAAGCCCATCCAGCACGACCTCATAGAAACTGCGGTTCAACAGGTTTTCGGGCACATACTGGCTGACATAGCCGATCTTCAACCCGCGCGACCGCGTGATGGTGCCAAGTGTCGGATCGCCCTCCCCGACAAGGAGACGCAGAAGACTGGTCTTGCCGCGCCCGTTGGCAGCGACGATGCCAAGCCGCTCGCCCTCGCCTATGACGAGATCGAGATTGGCAAACAGAGGTTCATGAAGGGTCAGGGAAAGATTCTGGATAGAAACAAGAGACATGGCAATCAGCCCAATTCTGCCACGCACGAATGTCCGGTTTCCAAACCGTGACACGAATAGATGTGCTGGCGAATGTCCGGCAGCGGTTCAACGACCGCGCCTTCAGGAAAAGGCAGAACAAGACAGTGATTTCAGTCTTTTTCCGCCCTGCACAAGTTACTTATGCAGGGCAAAATCGGGGCCGTGCTGACGGTGATGATCATGACGCGTCACATACATCATACAGCCCTCCTTTTCCTGTTTTGTCTCTTGAAACGAATAAAGCCGGATCAAATCCGACCCGGCTTTCATAACAAAGGTGAATCCAACCTGCAAGAGAGGCAGGCACGCCGGTTCTCACCCGGCGCGTTCGATGCGGATCATCTGCGGTTTATCGACCAGATGATCGTCCTTGAGGATTGCTTCCAGCGCTTTCTTGACGGCTGCTTCAGTCGTCTCATGCGTGACGAGGATGACCGTCTTGATGCCTTCGTTGGCTGCGCCATCCATTGGTGGACGCTGGACGATCGATTCCAGCGAAATATCGTTTTCAGCCATGCGCTTGGCAATGGCCGCAAAAGCGCCAATGCGGTCAAGGACGGTCAGACGGATGAAGTAACCGCCTGCATGCTTGCGCATCTTGGCCCGTTTGTAAGGCTGCAATGCCTTGGCAGGCGTACCGAACACAGGACCGTGCTGGAAACCCGGACGGCTCTTGGCGATATCCGCAACATCGCCGATCACGGCGGAAGCCGTCGCATTGCCACCTGCACCGGGACCGGAAAGCAAAAGCTCGCCCAGAAGATCGGTTTCGATTGCCACGGCGTTGGTGACGCCATGAACCTGCGCGATGACCGACGAGGTCGGCACCATGGTCGGGTGCACGCGCTGTTCAATGCCCGTATCGGTCTTCTGCGCGACGCCCAGAAGCTTGATGCGATAGCCGAGTTCATCAGCGGCGCGAATATCGGCCAGCGAGATATTGCTGATGCCTTCCAGATAGATATCGTCGGCAGCGATCTGCGTACCAAAGGCAAGGCTGGTCAGGAGCGCCAGCTTGTGCGCCGTATCATTACCTTCGATGTCGAACGTCGGATCAGCTTCAGCATAACCGAGGCGCTGCGCGTCCTTGAGACAGTCTTCAAACGAAATACCCTCTTCCCACATCCGGGTCAGGATATAGTTGCAAGTGCCGTTCATGATGCCATAGACGCGCGAAACCGTATTGCCGGTCAGCGATTCACGCATCGCCTTGATGACCGGAATGCCACCCGCAACAGCCGCTTCAAAATTGAGCAGAACGCCCTTGTCTTCGGCGATCTTGGCAAGCGCAACGCCATGGCGCGCAAGCAGGGCCTTGTTTGCGGTGACGACATGGCGACCGGCGCGCAGAGCTGCTTCCACGGAAGCCTTGGCCGGGCCGTCCTCACCGCCGATCAGCTCGACGAAAACGTCGATATCGGCAGATTTGGCCAGTTCCACCGGATCGTCGAACCAGGCAATACCGGAAAGATCGATACCGCGGTCCCGCGTGCGGTCGCGGGCACTGACCGCCGTAACCGTTACGGGCTTGCCGCATTGGCGCGTGAGCATTTCGGACTTGTCACGCAGGATACGCAACACCGAAGCACCAACGGTGCCGAGCCCGGCAACGCCGATCCGTAATGCATCACTCATTATATCGACCTTCTGTATGGAGTGGCTTATCGGGTGAGATGCCACGGGCTGCATGATGCCGCCCGTAGCCTTTTGAAATATTATCCGCGACGACCTTCGAGCGGTATCACATTCTGCAGGTTCTCATCCTTGGTGGAGAGGAACCGCTTGATGTTGCGCGCGGCCTGACGAATGCGATGTTCGTTCTCGACCAGCGCGATACGCACATAATCGTCGCCGTGTTCGCCAAAACCGATGCCCGGCGCAACGGCCACATCGGCCTGCTCGACCAGAAGCTTGGAAAATTCGAGCGAACCCAGTGGACGGAAGCGTTCAGGGATCGGAACCCAGGCGAACATGGTTGCCGCTGGCGGCGGAACATCCCAGCCCGCCCGACCGAAGCTTTCGACCAGCACATCGCGGCGCTGTTTATAGACATTGCGCACATAGGCGATGTCCGAACCGTCACCATTCAACGCTGCCGTCGCGGCAACCTGGATTGGTGTGAACGCACCATAGTCGAGATAGGACTTCACGCGGGTAAGAGCCGCGATCAGGCGCTCATTGCCAACCGCAAACCCCATGCGCCAGCCCGGCATGGAAAACGTCTTCGACATGGAGGTGAACTCCACCGCCACATCCATGGCGCCCGGCACTTCCAGCACCGACGGTGGCGGATTGCCATCGAAGTAGATTTCCGAATAGGCTAGATCCGACAGGATGACGATGTCATGCTTGCGCGCAAATGCGACGACATCCTTGTAGAAATCAAGCGTTGCTACATAGGCCGTCGGGTTGGACGGGAAATTCAGGATCAATGCGATCGGCTTCGGGATCGAGTGCTTCACGCCGCGCTCAAGTGTCGGAATGAAGGTATCATCCGGCTTGGCCTGAACTGAACGGATCACCCCGCCCGACATGATGAAGCCGAAGGAGTGAATCGGATAGGTCGGGTCCGGGCACAAAACCACATCGCCCGGCGCGGTGATGGCCTGCGCCATATTGGCGAAACCTTCCTTGGAACCGAGCGTGGCAACGACCTGCGTATCGGGATTGAGCTTCACACCGAAGCGGCGCGCATAATATTGTGCCTGCGCGCGACGCAGCCCCGGAATCCCCTTGGATGAGGAGTAACGATGCGCGCGCGGATCCTGCACGGCCTCACACAGCTTGTCGACAATGTTCTGCGGGGTCGGCAGATCGGGGTTGCCCATGCCCAGATCGATGATGTCGGCACCCGCCGCTCGCGCCGATGCCTTCAGACGATTGACCTGTTCAAAGACATAAGGGGGCAGACGACGGACTTTATGGAATTCTTCCGACATGATCCTGTTCCAGTGGAGGGTTGAACGTAATGGCGCGTATGCGCCGCAATGGAGCTATACACCTGTTCTCGAATCGGGTCGAGACGTGTTGCCGCGTCAAAGAACGCGGATTTCGTCTTTAGAGCACATCCCGAAAAGTGTGAAACGGTTTTCGGATAAGATGCGCGCCAAAAAACCAAGGAAGAGGATTTACTCTTCCCCGCTTTCGATCTGTTTCAGGGTAGCGTCCGTTTCCTGCTGCGCCTGCTGACGCAAGCTCGCAGCCTCGGCGGGCGTGAAGCCGGCGCCAGTGCCTCTGGATGCCGCCAGACGCGTGCGGTCGGCATCAAGCTTGGTTGTAAGCTGCTGCTTTTCTTCTGCGGTGATCTGCGTGGTCGCAGCCTTCGGCATATGGCCGAATGTGGGGAAAACACCGGTGCGCGAAGCACCTTCCTGCGGCGTACCCTGAAACTCTTTTCCGCCCGCGCATGCCGTGAGCATCGCCGCCGCCGTTGCTGCCAGCAAAAGATTGGCGATCTGCCGCGTGCGATTGGTCATGTTTCTGTTCCCGGTTAATGCCGCATAAGGTGCCGTTGGCCACAACACCAGACAAAGATAAAGCAATTGCGAAGGGATAGCACCAAGTCGAGGCACCCTGTCAACAAGTGAGTGATGTAAATCGGAAATTCGCCTTGCCGTGAAGCCGGATCAGGGCTCGCAGACTATCGTGCGCGACGGATAGGAACGGCGAATGTAACCAATGGTTACATAAAGTAATATTTCGTTATTGTCGAATATTCCGCACGGACTGTGAAGTCTTTTAACTCTAAATGTGCATCAATAGTTGCGCTCGGCGATTAAAAAACTTAAAAATTGGTAACCAATTGCCAATCAGGTGATTTGTCCAATACAGCGAAATGACAGTCATAACTCTGAAGTGACCATCATAACACGCTGATATTTCTGAATTTCTTTCCCGGCACGAACAGTCGGGAGCTGTGGGGACGATAGCCATCAGGGATGATGTCAGCCTCGCACGGGAGAGCCGATCTCCCGAAACCAGGTAGGCCCGAATGGATTCGGGTCGCCAAACTGGTCAGGGAAATCGAGCTGGAGCAGACTGTTGAAATTTGCGCATTCTACACACCGGACCACCGGCAGGTTTCTTTCAGGCAGCGTGGCTTTGCTTGCGCTTCTTGTCGCGTCCTGCACGTCAACCGGTACAGGCCTTGACGGCAAACCGCTCCAGATGACCTCTGCAACCGGTGGCTCCATGATTGCGGACACATTGCAAAGTGCCGCCGATCAGACAGCTGCCGCAGAAGCGACGGCTGCAACTCCGTCGACAGAAGAGAAAAAGGCCGAAGCCAAGCCGGGCGAAACTAAACCCGCCACAGTGGCTGAAGCGACAAACACCAATAATAAAGAGCAGGCAAAACCGGTCGAGACTGCAACGGCCACGGAACAACAGCCCGCACAGGTAGCAGCCCTCGCCCCGCAGCAGCCGAAGAGTTCATCGCTTTTCGGCATGTTCGGTGGCAACAAGCCCGCTGAACCTGAACCTGCGCAAGCCGCAGAACAACCTGCGGCAGCCGCTCCAGCCGAAACCACGAAAAAGCAGCAGGAACCGGCAAAGGACGAAAAGCCTGCCGAAGCTGCAGAAACACAGCAAACCGCAGCGGCAAAACCTGCCGAAGCTGAAAAGCCCGTTCAGGTCGCTTCATTGTTCGGCTCCACGAAGAGCGCTTACGCCTCGCCGCAGCGCCCAACGGCTTCGCAAGGCAGCATATCCCGACTTTTCTCGGACGAATCGACCGGAAAACGCTCAGACAGAACCGAAAACAAGAAGCTTGCTGTCGCCAAACCGGTTTCGCCATCTGCGAAGCATGAATACAATTATTCGCTGCCGGGCGTGCGCCCCAATGGCGGCGTTGAAATCAAGCATCGCAACAGTCTTTATGACGATAGCGATATTGACGCGAACGAAGATGATGAATTTGCGAGCGTAACACTTGCTTCGGCTCCGGGTCTTGCCCGCCTTGCGCCCAATGGCCTGAAAGTACAAAGACAGACCGTCGATGTTGCCTGTCTCAAGCCGCAACTCGTATCCATGCTGAAAACCATGGAGCGGCATTTCCGCCGTCCGGTAATGGTAACTTCGGGCTATCGCAGCCCGTCCTATAACCGGAAAGTCAATGGTGCCCGCAAATCGCTCCATATGATCTGTGCAGCCGCAGATATTCAGATCGACGGCGTTTCCAAGTGGGAAGTCGCTCGCTTCGCCCGGTCCATGTCGGGACGTGGCGGCGTCGGCACCTATTGCCACACGACTTCGGTTCACGTCGACGTTGGGCCGGAACGCGACTGGAACTGGCGCTGCAAGGGCTAAAAAAGAGGCGTCCCAAGGATACACGGAAGCCGGATCATATGATCCGGCTTTTTCTTTTGTCTTTATATTCAAGGAAATAAGGAATCCACCCGCCGAAGTTTCCCCCATTTTTGCAGTACATTCGATTTTTTTCAGAAAAGTGTTTTTTGGGGCTTGCGAGTCAGAACCTTCCTGAATATAAGCCCACTCACACCAGCAGGCGCCCATCGTCTAG
>NZ_VDGD01000010.1:0-237728 GCF_024701725.1 Ochrobactrum sp. XJ1 | reverse complement strand
CTGCGGTTAGGACAGCGCCCTTTCACGGCGCAGACAGGGGTTCGATTCCCCTTGGGCGTACCATTGCTGGTTTTTCTTTTTCCCTTATAATTCAATCCATTAGCGCTTGATTGGCGCCGTTTCGTGCTGCCTGAACTTATTCACAGACAGGTGAAAAAAGGGGCTTGCATGTCAGAAATTTCCTGACTATAAGCGCCCCACACCAGCAGGCGCCCATCGTCTAGCGGTTAGGACAGCGCCCTTTCACGGCGCAGACAGGGGTTCGATTCCCCTTGGGCGTACCATTGCTGGTTTTTCTTTTCCTTTAGAATTGACGCAAATATTACTGGCTGAATTGCCAGGATGCTGTTACGCGCCGGGCTGCAACCTTTTCGAAAGGACAGCATAATGTCGAAAGCAACAGCAATCGTTCCCACCGCCCATGCCAGCCGCTACCTTCAGCAGCTCTGCAAACATTGGGCGCACAAATTCGCAGTCGAATTCACGCCGGAACACGGCACCATCGATCTCGGCGAGAATCGTCTCGTGATTCTCGATGCCGATGCGGAAAAACTGACCACAACGGTTGAAACCTCGGAAGAAAACCTCGCCCGCCTCGAAGAGGTCGTGGCAAGTCACGTCGTCCGCTTCGCTTTCCGCGAGGAACTCGTCTTCAATTGGGTAAAACAGTAACACAAGCGGGGCGGCGTTTACCCTATCTGTAAAAAGCCCGCAAATTGCCCGGAATAGCCATTATCGCATCACAATCCGGGCAAATTCTCCCGCGAAATTCTTCCCAACTTCGAACAAGTGATTTGATGGGGAAGAATAATGACAAGCGAAACAAGAACCACCCTCACCTTTCTCGGGGCCGGCCTCGTTGCAGCCGCAATGGTTCTCGGTGCGGATATGAGCTGGGCCGACGTCGTTAAGGCGCTGTTCTAGGCCAACTGCTCTCGTTCACTGACTAATTTCGCAACGTAATCAGAAAAGCCTTTCGCGCACGCGCCGAACTACTCTAAATCGGCACATGATTTTTCAAACACCTTTGGTTACCGGCAGGCTGGAACGCCGCTACAAAAGATTTCTGGCCGACGTCACACTTGACGATGGGCGTTTCATCACTGCTTCCGTGCCCAATACCGGCTCCATGCTCAGATTGACCGCTCCAGGTTCTCGCGTCTGGCTGAGTGTTTCGGATGCCCCTCACCGGAAATATGCCCATACGCTGCAGATTGTCGAAGCGGATAACACACTGGTCGGCGTGAACACCGGCTTGCCGAACAGGATCGCCGAAGAAGCAATCCTCAACGGTCTCATTCCTGACCTCGCAGGATATGCCAGCCTCAAGCGTGAACAGAAATATGGCCGCAACTCGCGCATCGACCTTTTATTGGATGACGGCCCGCGCCAGCGAGCCTATGTCGAGGTCAAGAATGTACACTTTATTCGCACGCTCGGATTGGCGGAATTCCCCGATACGGTGACGGCGCGAGGCGCAAAACATCTTGATGAACTCGTCGACGTTGTTGCCGCTGGTCATCGGGGCGTGATGCTGTTTATTATCCAGCGAAACGATTGCAGCAGATTCAGCATTTCGGGTGATCTCGACCCCACTTACGCACGCGCTTTTGAACGTGCGCGTGCAAACGGGGTTGAGGCTTGGGCCGTTCGGTGCCACATAACGGACAAAAGCATTGATGCCAGTAAGCTGGTGCCAATTGAGTAGATTAAGACGGATCGAGTGATGGTAACCTATATCGAAGCAACAAGCGCACCCATGAAATATACGGGCCAGATCAGGCTCTATGGCCCCGAGGCTTTCGAGGGTATGCGCACGGTCTGCAACCTGACGGCACGCTGTCTCGATGCCCTCAACGATATCGTCAAGCCGGGCGTGACCACCAATGAAATCGATCGCTTCGTGTTCGAGTTCGGCATGGATCACGGCGCGTTTCCGGCAACGTTGAACTATCGCGGCTACACGAAATCAACCTGCACGTCGATCAATCACGTCGTCTGCCATGGCATTCCGAACGAGAAGCCACTGCGCGAGGGTGATATCGTCAATATCGACGTGACTTATCTCCTTGATGGCTGGCACGGCGATTCAAGCCGCATGTATGCGGTAGGCGAAATCAAGCGCGCCGCTGAGCGGTTGCTTGAAGTCACCTATGAAAGCCTTCTGCGTGGGATTGCCGCCGTAAAGCCTGGCGTGAAAACCGGCGCTATCGGCGCCGCAATTCAGACTTTTGCCGAAGGCGAGCGCTGTTCCGTTGTGCGCGATTTCTGTGGTCACGGCGTGGGACAGCTGTTCCATGATGCGCCGAATATCCTCCATTACGGCACGCCGAATGAAGGTGTTGAGATCAAGGAAGGCATGATCTTCACGATCGAGCCGATGATCAATCTCGGCAAGCCGCACGTGAAGGTTCTCGCCGACGGCTGGACCGCGGTTACCAGAGACCGTTCGCTGACGGCACAATATGAACATACGGTGGGTGTTACGAAGGATGGCTGCGAGATATTTACACTCTCTCCGGCCAATGTCTTCGGCCCATCTTCCATGAGATAACAACGAAGAGATATAGTTCTCGGTAATTGTCTGGTCTGTTTTTGCGGGGGTTTAAACAGGATGGCAAAGAGCAAGAATGAGCCGGGTAACATTGAGTTGCCCGGTTTCAGTGATACACTTCAACTTACGCCGAAGATCGACAAACCGCATTATGCCGGGCATCGTGATCGTCTCAAACAGCGCTTTCGGGATACTCCCGATGCGCTGGCGGACTATGAACTGCTCGAAATGTTGTTGTTTCGCGCCATTCGCCGCGCCGACACCAAGCCGCTTGCCAAAGCTCTGCTGATGCGGTTCGGCTCGATTGCCGAAGTACTGGCCGCCCCCGAAAAGCTGATTGCCGAAGTTCCCGGCGCCGGTCCTACTGTGGCGCATGAACTCAAGCTTGTAGAGGCTGTCGCCAAGCGAAGTGCGCGCAGCACTGTCATGGAGCGCGAAGTACTCGGCTCTTGGAACAAGGTGATCGAATATTGCACCGCGGCCATGGCTTACGAGACCCGCGAGCAGTTCCGCATCCTGTTTCTCGACAAGAAGAACAAACTGATTGCCGACGAAGTCCAGCAGACGGGCACGGTGGACCACACGCCGGTCTATCCGCGCGAAGTGGTCAAACGGGCTCTGGAACTCTCCGCCACCGCCATTATTCTGGTCCACAACCATCCTTCCGGTGATCCCACACCATCGCGCGCCGACATCGATATGACCAAGCAGCTCGTCAACGCTGCCAAAGCACTCAACATCACGGTGCATGATCATGTCATCGTCGGAAAGCACGGCCATGCCAGCTTCCGTGGACTGGGATTGATCTAACAAAAATTTCCGCATCCAGCAGTTACCGATTGTTAAGCATAGCGCGAAGAATGGTTGCGCATTGCATGGAAATCGCTCGAATTTTCTTAAATTTGGACACAATCAGAGGTGAGACGAGAGCCAGTTCGAAGGCACGGCCTTTCGATGGGTATAATGAATTCAGGCATGTTTCCCGCCAACGTTTCCAGACGGGAAAATCGGAGTAAAAAATGTTGAAGCGTTCTATCACCGCAGTGGCGCTTGGCGCCGCAATCGTTGCTTTTGCAGGTTCGGCTTTCGCTGCCGACATGATGGGAGCAACCGACTATTCCTATAATGATCCTGTCGCCGCAGGCCCGCATGACTGGTCCGGCAACTATATCGGCGCACAGGTTGGCGCTTCTTGGTCCAGGGTTCCCGGTCCTTTCACCAACCGCACTGGTGCTCTTGGCGGCGTTGTCGTGGGCAAAAACATGCAGAGCGGCAATGTCGTGTTTGGCGGAGAACTCGAAGGAAACTTCGCCGAAGCCGAACATCGCATCGGCAATGGCGGCAGCCTTCAGCAGTCATGGAACGGCAATGCCAAGGGCAAGGTCGGCTATGCTTTCGACAAGACGCTCGTTTACGGCACGGCTGGCTACGGCGTGACCCGCTTCAAGGCCAAGGACAACACCACCTCGGCTCCGGGCTGGGAAGGTGGCGCACTGGTTGGCGCTGGTGTTGAACAGGCCCTGAGCGGCCCGCTTTCCGTAAAGGCCGAATATGACTTCCAGCGCTTTAACGATGTGAAGTCCCGTGTCAACGGCGTGGAACAGCGCAACAATCTGAAGAACCATTCGATCAAGGCCGGTCTGAACTACAAGTTCTAGGCCTCGCGATCCGATGCGAAACTTCATTCTGTTTTTGCATCAAGCAATTCTGCATTTGCACAAAGGGCTGCGTTTCATAGCGCAGCCCTTTCGTTTTGCATAAATTTATCTTCATTTCGCAGTCTGACTACGTCATTCGATGGCTTGACTCCGACAGGCACTAACCGATTATAAATTGGTAGTGGAAGTGCGGGGAACAATAAGAGCGAAAAGCTCAACCACCATATCGGGAGGTTATCTTACCTTGCCGTGTTGTTTCCTCGCGCCTGAACACTTGGATATGTGGCTCTGCTGTCGCAGACCATGCAGTCAGGAATGAAAGAATGCAGCGCGTTTTTGACGGACACAACGATGTCCTTCTGCGGCTTTGGGAAAATGCCCGCAAGGGCCAAGACCCGATCAAGGAATTTATCGACGGGACGGATATCGGCCATATCGATCTGCCCCGTTCGCGCAAGGGCGGTCTCGCCGGTGGCATATGCGCCATCTACATACCTTCGGGCGAGCATATCGAACTGGGCAAGCCTGATGCCAATGGCCACTACGAAACGCCGCTTTCAGTGCCGCTGGAACGTAGCCCCTCCCTCGACATCGCTCTCGAAATCGCAGCCATCGCGTTGAAGCTGGAAGCTGCCGGGGGCTGGAAGCTCTGCCGCAACGGTCGTGAACTCGACGAAACGCTGAACAGCGACACATTCGCCGCCGTGCTGCACATGGAAGGCTGCGAAGCCATCGATGCCGATCTGGCTGCTCTTGAGGTCTTTTATGCTGCCGGCTTGCGTTCGCTCGGACCGGTCTGGAGCCGCAACAACGTTTTCGCTCACGGTGTTCCATTCGCCTATCCGATGAGCCCCGATACTGGCCCGGGCTTGACCGATGCAGGCAAGCGCCTGGTCAAAGCGTGCAACACCAAGGGCATTCTGATCGACCTGGCGCATATCACCGAAAAAGGTTTCTGGGATGTGGCCAAACTGAGCGATCAGCCGCTGGTCGCCAGCCATTCCAACGCACACGCCCTCACTCCTGTCGCCCGCAACCTGACCGACCGTCAGCTTGATGCGATCCGCGAGAGCAAGGGTCTTGCCGGACTGAACTACGCCACGACGATGCTGCGCGCGGACGGTAAGGAAGACGCCAACACGCCGCTGTCCGATGTAGTTCGCCACGTGGATTACATGGTTGAACGCATGGGCATCGACTGCGTAGCGCTCGGTTCGGACTATGACGGCGCAACAATTCCAGCCGAAATTGGCGATGCCGCAGGCACGCAAAACCTTGTCGATGCACTGCGAAAAGCGGGCTATAGTGAACAAGAGCTAGCAAAACTTTGCCAGGACAATTGGGTACGGGTTCTGAAACAGGCTTGGCACGAAGCGGCCTGATCTGGTGCGCATCCCGAAAAGTGTGAAATGGTTTTCGGAATAAGATGCGCGAAAAAACAAAGACAAAATCCCAAACAAAATCATAGGAAGGGGACTCTCAACATGATGCATTTCGGACGTTTTCGTATTCTGGCTGCGGGTGCAGCACTTGCCGCGGTACTGGCCGCAAATCCAGCCTGGTCGGCCACGCCAGCCGACACACTGGTTCAGGCATGGGCCATCGATGACACGATCACGCTGGACCCGGCAGAATCCTTCGAACTGAGCCCGGCCGAATTCATCGGCAACGCTTATGACATGCTCGTTCGCCTCGATATCAACGACACGTCGAAAGTCATACCGGGCGTCGCTGAAAGCTGGACCGTTTCTGACGATGGTCTCACCTATACGTTCAAGCTGAAGAAGGACATCAAGTTCGCCTCCGGCAACCCGATAACGTCTGCCGACGTGGCTTATTCTTTCGAACGCGCTGTGCGTCTCGACAAGAGCCCGGCTTTCATCCTGACCCAGTTCGGCCTGACCAAGGATAACGTCAACGAAAAGGCGAAAGCCGTAGACGATACTACCTTCGTCTTCACCGTCGACAAGCCATATGCACCAAGCTTCGTGCTGAACTGCCTGACCGCGACCGTGGCCGCAATCGTCGACAAGAAGCTCCTCGAAGAGCATGCCGCAAAGGTCACGCCGACCGACGATTACAAATACGACACCGACTATGCCAACGCATGGCTGAAGACCAAGTCGGCAGGCTCGGGCCCGTTCACGATCCGCGAATGGCGCGCCAATGAAGTCGTCATTCTGGAACGCAACGACAATTTCTACGGCGAAAAGGCAAAGCTCAAGCGCGTTTTCTATCGTCACGTCAAGGAAAGCGCGACGCAGCGCCTGATGCTTGAATCCGGCGACGTCGATGTGGCGCGCAATCTGGAACCGGGCGACTATGAAGCCGTTCTGAAGAACGACAAGCTGACGACCGCCAGCGCTGCCAAGGGCACGGTCTATTACATCAGCCTCAACCAGAAGAACGAAAACCTGGCCAAGCCGGAAGTTCGCGAAGCGTTCAAATATCTGGTCGATTATGATGCAATCGGTTCAACCCTCATCAAGGGCATCGGTGAAATCCGTCAGACCTATCAGGCAAAGGGCGTTCTTGGTTCTCTCGATGCTGCACCCTACAAGCTCGACGTAGCCAAGGCGAAGGAACTGCTCGCCAAGGCAGGCCTGAAGGATGGTCTATCGGTCACGTTCGACGTCCGTAACGGCCAACCGGTCACCGGCATTGCCGAATCCTTCCAGCAGACCGCTGCTCAGGCTGGCGTGAAGATCGAAATCATCCCCGGCGACGGCAAGCAGACACTGACCAAGTATCGTGCCCGTAACCACGACATGTATATTGGCCAGTGGGGCATGGACTATTGGGATCCGAATTCCAATGCCGAAGCTTTCACCAGCAACCCGGATAACAGCGACGACGCATCGACCAAAACGCTTGCATGGCGCAACGCCTGGGACATTCCTGAGCTGACCAAGCAGACGCAGGCAGCTCTTCTGGAACGCGATAACGACAAGCGTGCTGAACAGTACAAGAAGCTTCAGCAGGAAGCTCTCGACCAGAGCCCGTTCGTCATGCTGTTCCAGCAGGTTGAAGTTGCAGGTATCGCCGGCAACGTGAAGGGCTACAAGCTCGGCCCGACATTCGACTCCAATTTCCTGGCGCCCATCAGCAAGGAATAGTTGGCTGCGCCTCAGCGCATGAAAGCTTTTCATGCGCTGAATCGGCTTAAAAACAAAAGGATGGAGCGGTTTTCTGAATCAAAACGGAAAGCCGCTCCAGAGCATTTCCAGCGAACCGGTTTCGCTCCCGGAAATGCGTCACAACAGGAAATGGAACGGCTCATCGAAACCGTTCTAGGGCTTTTCAAGCAAAGATGACTGAGGCTTCAGACCAGAACCTGTTCTGAAATGCTCTCATTGTCGGAAGCGGTCAAAACATTGAGCAACACTGGAACCACCAAAAAGGTAAGGCGAGCGCCACGGCGTTCAACGGTCCTTGCCGCGTCGTTAGCCAGTTTTCTGGTCATCGTCGTCACGACCTATCTGGGCCTTCTGGCCGTCACATTCTTTATCGGCCGTGTGGTGCCGATCGACCCTGTGCTTGCCATCGTCGGCGACCGCGCTCCTGCGCATGTCGTGGCGCGCGTGCGGGAAGAAATGGGCTTTAACCTGCCCTATTACCAGCAGTTCTATCTTTACGTTAAGGGTGTGCTACAGGGCGATTTTGGCACTTCGGTACTGACGACCAATCCGGTCATGACCGACATTCGCCGCGTTTTCCCCGCGACCATGGAACTCGCTACCGTCGGCACCATCATCGGCGCTTTGTTCGGCATTCCGCTCGGCGTTCTCGCCGCCGTGAAGCGTGGTAGCCTCGTCGACCAGATTGTGCGCGTGATCGGCCTCGTTGGCTATTCGGTGCCGATCTTCTGGCTCGGTATGCTGGCACTTCTGATCTTCTATGCGCGGCTCGGCTGGACCTCGGGTCCCGGACGTATCGACATCACATTCGAATACACGTTCACGCCGATCACCGGTTTCTACCTGATCGACGCGATCATCCAGCGCGACTGGCCAGCTCTCAAGGATATCGTCTCCCACCTTATCCTGCCGTCGGCTTTGCTCGGCTATTTCTCCTTGGCCTATATCAGCCGCATGACCCGTTCCTTCATGCTCAACGAGCTGGAACAGGAATATATCGTTGCTGCTCGTGCCAAGGGTATTTCGGAAACCCGCATCATCTGGGGCCATGCGCTGCGCAATGCCGCCGTCCCGCTCGTGACAGTGATTGCGCTTTCCTATGCCGGACTTCTGGAAGGTTCGGTTCTGACCGAAACCATCTTCTCCTGGCCCGGCCTCGGACTCTATATCACCAATTCCCTCCAAAACGCTGATATGAATGCCGTTCTCGGTGGCACTATCGTTATCGGGTCGGTCTTTATCGCGCTCAACCTCGTGTCCGATCTTCTCTATCGGGTTCTCGATCCAAGGACGCGCGTACGATGAGCCAAATGACAGATACTTCCAACCTCTCATGGCGTGAATGGCTGCTTACCGAGCGGCCACAATCACGCACGCAAGCCCGTCTCGGCCGGGCCTATATGGTCTGGCGGCGTTTCACCGCCAACAAGCTGGCGGTTCTCGGCCTCCTGATCATCATCGGATTGCTCGTCGTTGCAGCGCTGGCCGATGTGCTGGCGCCGCATTCGCCGGTTATCGGCGATCTGGCCAATGCCCGCCTGCTGCCGCCGGGAACACCCGGCTATCTGCTCGGCACCGACGATCAGGGCCGCGATATTCTTTCGCGTCTGATCTATGGCTCCCGCCTCACTCTCTATGTGGTGTTGCTGGTCGCCATCATCGCCGCGCCTATCGGCCTTCTGGTTGGTACTGTCGCCGGTTATGCCGGCGGCTGGGTCGATGCCGTACTGATGCGCATCACCGATATCTTCCTTGCCTTCCCGAAGCTCATTCTCGCGCTGGCCTTCGTTGCTGCTCTCGGACCCGGCATCGAAAATGCCATCATCGCCATCGCGATCACCTCATGGCCACCCTATGCGCGTATTGCGCGCGCGGAAACGCTCACGGTGCGCAACTCGGATTATATCTCCGCTGTTCGCCTGATGGGCGCTTCGCCGATCCGTATCGTCGTGCGCCACATCATGCCGCTCTGCACATCTTCGCTGATCGTGCGTGTGACGCTCGACATGGCAGGCATCATCCTGACGGCAGCGGGCCTCGGCTTCCTCGGCCTCGGCGCTCAGCCGCCATTGCCTGAATGGGGCGCGATGATCGCTTCCGGTCGCCGCTTCATTCTCGACCAGTGGTGGGTTGCAGCCATGCCGGGTATTGCGATCCTGATCGTCAGCCTTGGCTTCAATCTTCTGGGCGATGGCCTGCGCGATGCGCTCGATCCGCGGGGTAACAATCAATGAAGCCTCTTCTCACTGTTGAAGACCTGCGCGTCACCTTCCCGACGCGCACAGGCGCAATCGAGGCCGTGCGCGGTGTCAGCTTCGAGCTTGGCCGCGAGCGTCTCGGTATTGTTGGCGAATCCGGTTCTGGCAAATCCCAGACCGGCCGCGCCATCATGGGGCTTACCCCGCTCCATGCGAAGATCACCGCCAGAAAACTCGAGTTCGATGGCATCGACCTTCTAAACGCGTCGGCCCGTGAACGCCGCGCCTTGCGCGGTGGCCGCATAGCCATGGTGTTGCAGGACCCGAAATATTCGCTCAACCCTGTCATGACCATCGGCAAGCAGATCGCCGAAACGCTGAAGGCCCATGGCAAATTCAGCAGCGATGAAATCCGCAAGCGCTCAATCGCCATGCTCGAAGCCGTGCAGATTCGCGATGCTGAACGCGTCATGAGCCTTTATCCGCACGAAGTTTCGGGCGGTATGGGCCAGCGCGTCATGATCGCCATGATGCTGGTCGCCGAGCCGGAAATGCTGATCGCCGACGAACCAACTTCGGCCCTCGACGTGACGGTTCAGCTTGAAGTGCTCGGCATTCTGGACAAGCTGGTTGCCGAACGCGGCATGGGGCTGATCTTCGTCAGCCACGACCTGCGCCTCGTTTCTTCATTCTGCGACCGCGTTATCGTCATGTATGCGGGCAAGATCGTGGAGGAAATTGCGGCGAAGGACCTCGCCAATGCGAAACATCCCTATACGCAAGGATTGCTGAACTGCATGCCGAAAATCGGAGCCGATCGCCATCCCCTGCCAACCTTGCAGCGCGAGGAGGCTTGGAAGCTATGACAGGGGAAACTATGAGCACGGCATCTGCACTGAGCGTCGACAATATCGACGTCTATTTCGACCATTTCCATGCGCTGAAATCGGTGAGCATCGACGTAGCGCGCGGCGAATCCTACGGCCTCGTGGGTGAATCCGGTTCCGGCAAGTCGACCCTGCTACGTGCCGTTGCAGGACTGGCACCCGTTGAAGACGGCGAAATCCGCATAGACGGGCAATTGCTGAAGACGCCGCGCGACAAGGCATTCTATCGCAATGTCCAGATGGTGTTTCAGGACCCTTACGGCTCGCTGCATCCCCGGCAAACGGTGGACCGGCTGCTGCTGGAACCGCTTGCCATCCACGGCGTCGGCGACACCGAACAGCGCATCGTGAAGGCGCTCGATGAAGTCGGCCTCGGTTCCGGCTTCCGCTTTCGCTATCCGCACCAGCTTTCAGGCGGCCAGCGCCAGCGTATTGCCATTGCCCGCGCCCTGATCGTTGAGCCCAGCATATTGCTGCTCGATGAGCCGACCTCGGCGCTCGATGCATCGGTTCAGGCGGAAGTGCTGAATCTGCTGGAGCAGGTTCGGCGTGACCGCAACCTGACCTTCGTCATGGTCAGCCACGATCTTGGCGTTGTGACCCATATGTGCGACCGGCTTGCTGTCATGCGTAATGGAGAGGTCGTGGAACAGCTGCAGGCAGACGATCTTGTTAGCGGCAATATCCATGCCGACTATACGAAGAACCTGATGCAGGCCAGCGAAGGCTTCCGCAGGTAATGCAAAAACTTGTCTCCCAAAAGTGGTAATCGGTTTGGGGGATAAAGACATGCAAAAGACAAAGGGGACCTGCCGGTCCCCTTTTTCATTGCATCAATCGTCGGATGCCTTGCGCGGTGTGTCGCCATCCTGCCCGCGCCGCCAATAGGCGACAATAAGCTGGCGATCCTTCGCAACATTACGTTCCTTGCGCATATAGGTGCGGATCGACCGGAATGCGTTGAACTCGCAACCGGCCCAGACGTAAATGTCTTCCTCGTCTTCCGGTAGTTCGACTGCGCGGACCGCATCCTGCAACAATGTCGTCGTTCCGGCTTCCGCACCGTCACGGTTCAGCCACTGCAGATCGACATCGGCACGAGAGACAAGTTCCTGCTCTTCCGAAGCACTGCCGATCTCGACGCGCACGACCGCCTTGGTCCCTTCCGGCAGACGCTCCAGAATGCGCCCGATGGCAGGTAGCGCGGTTTCGTCACCCGCAAGCAGATACCACTTCGCATCGCCCGCATCGCCACCGCCCGGCCCCGTC
Source organism: Ochrobactrum sp. XJ1 (assembly GCF_024701725.1). NCBI lineage: Bacteria > Pseudomonadati > Pseudomonadota > Alphaproteobacteria > Hyphomicrobiales > Brucellaceae > Ochrobactrum > Ochrobactrum sp. XJ1. The sequence goes on along the minus strand of NZ_VDGD01000010.1, from coordinate 226,025 downwards.
ATCCCGACAATATCGCCCGGCTTGGCGCTGACAGCCCAGCCGGAACCCGGCGCGTCGCAATCATCGCCATGGACGACCATATCGATATCCACCCAGCCGGCTACGCTATCGATGTTGCGGATCGTATAGACACGTGTGGCAAGCTTGGCTTCGCCATCCGGCCAGACAGGACGGCCATCTTCGCCGGTTGTGGGCCATTGCGGTTTGGCAAGACCTTCCGGCGGAAACAGCAGGCGGATATGAAGACCCAACTGCGAGAAGCGGAACAGGTTGTCGCCCTTCAGACGAATACGACGCATATGCGGCGTTACGTTCGATACTGCAACGACCTGCATCTCGCGGAAGTAAGGCAGCGGCAACCCGGCGGCCCCATCACCTTCCCAGATGATTTTCGGTTTGGCGCTGCCCTTGTCGAGAAATTCCAGCACATGCTCGGCGATGGAATATTTCATATAGGCAAGACCGGTTTCGTCCTCGCTTTTGACGTCGACGCTAACCGTTTCATCATCCCATTGCACATCAGCCTGACCGAAGCTCAGCACCAGCTTGGCCGTGCTGCCCTGCCGATGCACGTCGGCATGCTCGACAAAATGATCGAGGAGCTGATTGACCACATGACCGGCATTTGTGAGCGCAAAGCGGGTATTGGCGTTGAGTTCGGACATGCCCCGTCCTCCTTTGGGAAACAATTTCCCCAGCCTTACCCGAATATAACATGACTATTCAAGTCATCATTTCGATTTGAACCCGCAATAAATTGTGACGGGCAGTGCCTGTCGCCAGACATCGAAAGAGCCAAGTGCACCCGCTTGCGCAACGCCAAGACGCGTCAATTCTCCGCCGAATTTCTCACGCCAGTTGAAAAGCAGCATCTCGCTTTGCAAGGTCACTGCATTCGCGACAAGCCTGCCACCCGGTTTCAGCGCGTTCCAGCAGGCTTCCAGAACGCCGTCATCCGTTACACCGCCGCCGATGAAGATCGCATCCGGCGCTTCCAGCCCTTCCAGTGCACAGGGCGCCCCGCCCTTGACCAACTGCAATCCGGGGACACCCAATGCCGCGCGATTTCGCTCGATCATCCCCTGCCGCTGTTCGTCCGCTTCTATGGCAATCGTGCGACATGAAGGATGAACACGCATCCATTCAATGCCGATCGATCCGCAACCGGCGCCGACATCCCAAAGCAATTGACGCGGCAATGGCTGCAATCGCGATAGAGTGACAGCACGAACGTCGCGCTTGGTCAGTTGTCCGTCATTCTCAAACGCTTCATCGGGCAGACCCGCGACGGGAGAAAACACGCGCGCATCCGGCGCAGCAACACATTCAATCGCCAGTACATTGAGATCGGCGCATCGCTCATGGGACCAGTTTTCGGCGGAACCCTGAACCCGGCCTTCCTTTGGCCCGCCAATATGTTCAAGCACCGTCATCAGGCTTTGGCCAAAACCCTTGTCCTTGAGCATTGCCGCGGCTTTTGCTGGCGTCGAACCATCATTGCTGAGCACGAGAAGTTTCTCGCCGGGCAGAATGTGCGGGAGCAAAAGTTCGAACGGGCGACCGTGCACGCTAACAGACCGCACATCCTGAAGAGGCCAGCCCATGCGCGCAGCGGCGAGTGAAAGAGAGGACGGATAGGCAAGAACAAGCATTTCCTCTGGCGAGAAATGCCGGGACAAAGTCGCTCCCACACCAAAAAACATTGGATCGCCGCTTGCCAGCACAACCACCGGCTGGCCGCGATACGCCTCAATCATCACGAAAGCTTCGTCGAATGGAGATGGCCAGGCTACGCGCTCGGCTTTGATATCGCCACTCAGAAAGTCCAAATGGCGCTTGCCGCCGAAAATGACCGCAGCAGAGTTGAGCGCGGCGAGCGCGGTTTTCCCAAGCCCGTCAAACCCATCCTCACCGATTCCGATCACTGTCAGCCAGCGTGCCATGCGCGATGCTCCTTTTCCCTGTTCGTATGGCGGGGCAGTAGCAAGTGCAAGCGGCAAGGCGTATAAGGCTGAAATGTCGAGCCAGCAAATCACTCAGTCGCGGCAAGCCCAACCCGACAGGCGCAACGCCTGCCCCGGTCTTTCGCGTATGGTTATGGCCAGGGATGGGGCTATTGCCCGTATCAAACTGAGGCTTGGTCGCCTGTCAGCTGATCAGGCGCGTTCAATTGCAGCAATAGCCGAACGTTTCGATGCAGGCGCGATAGAGCTGTCGATTCGCTCCAATATCCAGTTGCGCGGTATTACGCCCAGACATTGGAACGATGCCGTCGCGGCACTTCACGAGGCTGGCCTTGGCGCCGACAATCCCGGTGCGGATGATATTCGCAATGTGATGGTCAGCCCCACCGCTGGCATTGACCGGGGCCAGATATGCGACGTCACCGGACTGGCATCGTCTGTGCTGGACATGCTGCAGGCGAATGAGGCTTTTTATGCCCTGTCGCCGAAATTCTCGCTGCAGATCGACGGCGGCGAAAACTGCGCGATGATTTCTCATCCGGGTGACATCTGGCTTTCGGCGATAGACGGCGAAACCTTTGCTTTTGGCCTTGCTTCGTCTCCCGACAGGGAAGCGCTGGGGGCCGTAGACGCGCAGCATGCCCTGCCCTTCATCGAAACGATGCTGCGTCGTTTTTTACGCCATGCCAGCTTTGCGCGGATGAAACATCTGTTTGAAGCCATCCCAGCATCAGAGTTTGTGGCAGGTCTGAGCCGGGAATTGTCGTTCCCGATTCATCCCGCAACCGGCTGGAAGCGCAAGGCACCGATGCCATTTTCGCATCTTGGCAACAACCAGCAGTCTGACGGTTCATTTTATGTCGGCGCCGTGCCGCTCCTGGGACGCCTGACATCGGCGCAACTAGCAGGTCTGGCAGATCTCTCCGACAGCGGAAGGCGTGGACTGCGTCTGACGCCGTGGCAAGGCGTTATCCTGCCTTATGCAGGCGAAACCCAGATTGGTGAACTAACCGAAAAACTTCGTTCGCTTGACCTCGAAACGACAGCCGAAGCCCCACATGCGCGGCTTCGTGCCTGTTCGGGATCAAATGGCTGCGTCTCCGCACTCGCCGACACACAGACAGACGGTAAAAGGCTGGCAACATATCTGGCGCCGGGAAAATCATCCGTGCACATCACGGGATGCGCCAAGTCATGCGCAGCACTTGCACCTTTGCCGCACACGCTTCTGGCGCGCTCGACAGGTCGCTACGATCTTTATGCGCAAGAGACGTTTCCGCAAGACGGGGCTGGACCATCGCGCTTTGGACGGCTATTGGCGACTGATATCACCATTGACGAAGCGGCGTGCCTTCTGAACGCCCGACACTGATTAGAGCGGTCACCATGACAGACTATATTCGCGATGGGCAGGCCATTTACGACCGGTCCTTCGCCATCATTCGCGCCGAGGCCGATCTAAGCCGGATATCAGCCGATCTGGAAAAGCTTGCAGTCCGTGTCATTCATGCCTGCGGCATGGTGGATGTGGTCAATGACCTCGCTTTCTCGCAAGGCGCTGGCAAAGCCGGACGCGACGCTCTGCTCGCCGGTGCGCCCATTCTTTGTGATGCACGCATGGTGGCCGAAGGCATTACCCGCTCTCGTCTGCCTGCCAATAATGAAGTCATCTGCACGCTGAACGACCCATCGGTTCCCGAGCTTGCAACGAAGATCGGCAATACCCGCTCGGCTGCAGCGCTCGACCTCTGGCTCCCGCATCTCGGCAACAGCATTGTTGCAATCGGGAATGCACCGACCGCCCTTTTCCGCCTATTCGAATTGCTGGATGCTGGCGCGCCAAGACCTGCGCTCATCATCGGCATGCCGGTTGGCTTTGTCGGCGCGGCAGAATCCAAAGACGAACTCGCCACAAACAGCCGCGGTGTACCTTATGTGATTGTACGCGGAAGACGTGGTGGCAGCGCCATGACGGCAGCGGCAGTCAATGCGCTCGCGTCGGAGCGCGAATAATGACGGTAAAAGGCAGACTGTTTGGCCTGGGCGTTGGCCCCGGCGATCCCGAACTGATAACGCTGAAAGCCCTGCGTCTCCTCAAAAGCGCACCGGTTGTGGCTTATCACGCAGCCAAGGGGAAGAGGGGCAATGCCCTCACAATAGTCGAGGAATATCTTTCACCGGAACAGGTTCTGGTGCCGTTGATCTATCCAGTGACGACGGAAAAGCTTCCCGCGCATATGGATTACGAACAGATCGTCAGCGATTTCTACGGCGAGATAACGAGCACGATAGCGAGCCACCTTGATAGAGGTCAGGATGTGGCCGTGATAGCGGAAGGCGACCCGTTTTTCTACGGCTCGTTCATGTATATTCATGACCGGCTTGCCGATCAGTATGAAACGGAAGTCGTGCCCGGTGTCTGCTCCGTTCTTGGCGCTTCAGCTGTGCTGGGCGCGCCACTGGTCTATCGCAATCAGACATTATCCGTTCTCTCCGGCGTCATGAGCGCAGAAGAACTGACGCGACGGCTCGCGGATACAGGCGCTGCAGCTATCATGAAGCTTGGCAAAAACCTCGATAAGGTCCGCGCTGTGCTGGGCGAGCTCGGTCTCATGGACCGTGCGCTCTATATTGAGCGCGCCACCATGGCCAATCAGCGCATTGTGCCACTTGCCGAAGTCAATGGTAGCGACTGTCCCTATTTCTCGATCATTCTCGTTCCGGGGCAAAAATGGAACGGCGCGTGATTCCCGCAATTCTGGTTCTCGGAGAAGCCGCGGTTCCTGCCGCGCGGCGGATCGCATCGGTGCTGGAACGTGCCGAAATACGCGGCCTCCAGAACCGTGTTGCGTCGCTGGATGAAACCTTCGTGCATTTCGGCGATGCGGTCAGGTCGCTTTATGAGGAGGGCCGCCCCATCATCGCGCTTTGTGCAGCCGGTATCGTCATCCGGGCGCTGGCACCATTGCTGCAGAACAAGCGCGTCGAACCGCCGGTTCTTGCTGTCGCCGAAGATGGAAGCGCAGTTGTGCCGCTTCTGGGTGGTCTCTCCGGTGTCAATGACATGGCCCGGCGAATTGCAGCGGCACTTGAGGTTGCGCCTGCCATAACCACGTCCGGCGAACTGCGGTTCGGAATCAATCTGCTGCACCCGCCTGCCGAACTGACCCTTGCCAATCCTGACGACGCGAAAAATTTCACGTCGAACCTGCTTGCGGGACAGAAGGTGCAGCTTGACGGAAAATCACGCTGGCTTGCAGATTCCAAACTGCCTTTCGCCAATGACGGTGCGCTGACGATCAGCATAACGCCCCACATCCGCACACCCCAGCCAGACGAGCTGATTTATCATCCGCGCAGTGTGGCGATTGGCGTCGATAGGGTCAGCGAGAACATTCAGAACGATATTGAAGATGCTCTCGCCAATGCAGGCATTGCCCCCGCGTCGCTGGCATTGCTTCTCGCCCACGAAAAAGACTGCACTTCGCCGCGGCTCCAAGAGGCTGCGGCGAAAATTGGTGTCCCGCTGCGCTATGTGGCGAATGCAACCGATGCTCGTGAGATCGTTCTTCATTCGGTGGAACAGCCGGTTCAACTGATGGAGAGCTTGGGGCTTGCCATTGCCGTGGCTGCCACCCCGGCAGATGTTCTGTTTGTCGGTCGAAAACGTGGCAAGCTGGTCGTTATCGGCCTTGGGCCCGGATCACGAGAGCTAATGACGCCTGCCGTTCAGCACGAACTGGAACAGGCCGAAGACATTCTCGGCTATGAGACCTATGTGCGGATGGCGGAAGAAAACCTTCGTCCTTTCCGCGCCGATCAGATCGTTCATATGACTGATAATCGGGAAGAAATGCAGCGGGCACGTCATGCATTCGAACTCGCTGCTTCCGGGCGACATGTCGCCATGGTTTCTTCGGGAGATCCCGGTGTCTTCGCCATGGCTGCGGCAGTCGTGGAGGCGCTTCACGAAACGGAAAATGCGGCATGGCACGGCGTGGAGCTCGTCATCCAGCCCGGCATTTCCGCTGCAATGGCCGCCGCATCGCGGATCGGAGCGCCGCTCGGACACGACTTCTGCATCGTTTCACTGTCGGACAATCTGAAACCCTGGGAAATTATCGAAAAGCGCCTTGCGCTTGCCGCCGAAGCCGATCTCGCCATGGCGTTCTACAATCCCATTTCCAGGGCACGTCCGCATCAGCTTGGTCGCGCGCTTGAAATCCTGCGGCAATATCGGTCTCCCGAAACGCCCGTTGTCCTTGGGCGCGACATAGGCAGACCGGCTGAGACTACACGGACAACCACGCTCGGCGCACTGACACCAGATGATGTCGACATGCGAACCGTTGTGATTGTCGGCTCGTCCCACACGCAGGTTTTTGCGAAATCTGATGGCAGGGAGTGGGTTTATACACCGCGCTGGTACGGCGAAAAGCCAGAGAAATGACAAACAAAAAAGGCAGGGAAAACCCTGCCTTTTTCATGTGTTATCCCTGATTGTTGAATCAGTTCTTCTTCGCCTTAGCCTTTTTCGGCTGGGCAGCGGCGGCTGCATCGGCCTTGGCTGCTGCCGCTTCAGCTGCAACCTGATCGGCGCTCTTCGGCGACGTATCGATAACAGCGCGCACACCGCCCTTGGCGGTCAGCTGGCAAACAGCGGTACGCAGATCGACCTTGAGATCGACATCGGTGCCGCCTGCTGCACCCGGACGGGAGTTGATGGCAGAGATAGCGTGTTCCGGCAGGAAATACTTGTTGGCAGCGGCAGTGATGCACGGCTGCGCGAGCGCCGGATCGACATAAGCTGTCGGCGTGAAGCGAGGCATCGAAATCGTCGGCGCGCTGATCGGGGCATCGGTCTTGCCCGGCGTCGCCGTCGTGGTTGGTACAGTCGTCGTGCAGGCAGCGGCAAGCGGGGCCAACATGGCAATGGCTAGAAAACGGGCTCCGGTGCGGGCGCGTCCGTACATGATCTACCTCATAGGATCTGCTGAGTAGGTAAAATTTTAAGTTCGATAACTATTCGGTTTTGCTCGATTGTCGAGTGGCAGGAAGGTCACATTGCCAGAATTTCGATTCGCATCCACAGTCTGGCATCACTGTTTTGCTAGAATCCAGTTCAGCATCTCGCGCCAGTCGGACATGCGGATCGGCGTGCCGTGATTACCACTTTCGAAACGCCGGAACTGGACCGGATAACCCGGCGCGCGCTTGCTTATCTCGCGATAGAAGGCTTCCTGCTTGTCGATTGCAAAAACCGGATCACGGCTGCCATGTCCGAAGAAGATCGGCACACGTTTCTTGAATGCGGGTGACTTGAAAAATCCGTCATCCCAAAGCGAGCCGAGCAGAATAAGTCCTGCGAGCTGGTTCCCCGCCTTTTCATTAGCCGCTATGCGCCAGCATAGTGTTCCGCCTTGCGAGCCGCAGGACAGGATCAACGGAGCGCTCGGTGATGATGCCTTGGCTGCTTCGATCAATCCGGCAATCTGCGCCTCACCCGCATCGGCAAAATCCTTGAAATCCGGCGTGATATAGAGACCGCCATTCAGTGCCGCGAGATTCTTCACACGGTTGAAATTGCCGCCAAAGGTAAAATCATTCATACCTTGCAGGCGATTACCGCCCCTACCATGCAGGTAGATGACGATAAAGGACGCGCCTTCGCGCCTGCCTGCTGTCATGGCCTTCACCGGCCCGGCAGCAGTCTGAAAGGTAACGTCCTTCTGGTAAGCGCGCGCCTTCAGCGAGACATAGGCATCTTTCACGCGCTTTTCAGGCACCGCATCGCGCCCGTTGATATCGCGCATCTCGTTGTAATCGATAACCTTGTAATCATCATTGTCAGCGCTGCTGATAATGCCGGGATAGGCGAAATAATCGTCCTTGTATGGCGGCAAAGACGCTGCCCCGGATGCCATCACAGTTGAAAACAGAAACAATGCCCCAAACAGGCCACCTATTCCATGCTTCAACATTCTATGGCTCATCGGATTACAGCTCCAGCGTATGATAGCGCCTGTTGAGATAGACCAGCGCCTCGTCCTCGGCTTTGGACCGCAGGCCCACGACTTCCCCGAAAAGGACGTGATGCGTGGAGTGATCCTGCACGCTGACCACCCGGCAATCGAAAGCAGCAAGTGCACCCTGCAATATGGGTGCTCCGGTCACCTGAACATCCCAGCGCGCCAGTTCGAACCGCTCATCCTGGGTCAGGCCGATACGGCCCGAAAAAGCGTCTGCGAGCTGTTGGTGCGACCCCGCGAGCGTGTTGACGGCGAACACGCCGTTTTCGATGAACAGCCGGTTTTCTTCATGAATCTTTTGCAGGCAAATTAGGATCGTCGGCGGATTATCCGAAACCGAACAGGCCGCCGTCAGCGTCAGACCACGCCTTCCCGCACTACCGGCAGTCGTGACGATCTGTACTGCGCCGGCGTAATGGCTCATGGCATCCCGATAGGACTTGGATTCCACCGAAGCTGCACTTGAAATGATGTTCTTAATCGTTTGCACGTCCAACAGAATCCGTCTCGCCCTATGGCATGTTATCTGAAGCCAGCTACCTTGGTAACAAGCCCGCATAACGAGCCCAAATAAGGGCCCCACATAACGGGCATTGCACAAAGGCCAGGAAACAGCTACCCACTTTTCGTTGAAAATGCCACGAATTGTTTAATGAAGACGGATCACGTGATCGAGCTTGGGAAACGTCCGACCGCAGTACTGACAAGTATCATCCTTATACTGCTGGCCAGTTCAGTACTGGCGCAGGCGGAGGATATGCGCGTCGGGCTCGCAGCACCGCTGTCCGGAACGTTCGCTCCATTGGGCAATCAGCTGGCGGAAGGCGCTCGTGTAGCCGCCACGGCAAAAGGCGCAGAACTTGTTATTTTCGATGATCGCTGCGATGCTGAAGGCGGCAAGGAAGCCGCAGAACGCTTCGTCAAGGAAAACGTCCGGGTCGTCACCGGCTTTCTGTGCCCGGAAGCACTTGAAGCAGCACTTCCGGTTCTCGCAGCCGGCAACATACCTGTTGTGACATCAGGCGTCAGCGAAGCCACGCTAACTGAAAGACGTGCGCCCGCGCCGATGGCGGTATTCCGTCTTGCAACCGGCCTAGACAAGGAAACGCAGGCAACCGGGAGCTTCCTTGGCAGCCTTTGGCGCGCGCAATCTTTCGCAATCATCGATGATGGCACCATCGAAGGACGTGAACGAGCTGCACGCGTTTTAGCCAGCCTTAAAGAGCAACAACTACAGCCGGTTTTCACAGACACCTACCGACCGGGTCTCGATAACCAGAATGCTCTGGTCGCCCGGTTGCGGCGCGCAGGCGCTACCCATGTTTATGTCGGCGGTGAGCGCGACGATATCGCCGCTATAGGCGCAAGCGCTGCCGCGCTCAACTATTCCCTGACGATTGCTGGCGGCAGCCTTCTTGACGCAGCACCTGGCACACAGCCCTTAAGTCAAGGCACGTTGATGATTGCCCCGCTCCGTCCGCAGGAACTCTCGACGGCAAAGCCAGCAATCGATGCATTGCGTCAGGCCGGGAAACTTGCAGACGCCTATGCAATCATTGGTTATGCCAGTGCGGAAATCCCTGCGGATGTGATCAAGCGTGCCGACGAGCAGAAGCTGCCGATTATCGACACACTCCGCAATAATTCCTTTGAAACCGTTCTTGGCTCGATCAAGTTCGATGGCAATGGTGTCCGAACCGACAACCCGAACCGCCTGCAACGTTTCGATGGCAAGCGGTTCGTGCTAGCCGACAAGTAGCCCAATCAGGCTCGCAGCAATCACCAGTCCGGTCATCAGGCTCATCGTCGACCAGAAAAGATGAAGCGCGGCATCGATATCATCAGCGTTGGCGTCGCGCTTGCCGGATGCATTCAGCATCGGCCCTTCGACTTTCTCCGCCCCATATTGGCGCGGACCGGCAAGCGCCAGCCCCAGCCCGCCTGCAAAAGCCGATTCCGGCCAGCCAGCATTGGGCGAGCGATGCAGACGTGCATCACGGCGCATGACGGAAAACGCTTCTTTGCCTGAAAGCCTGTCTTTCGTGATCGCGGTGGCAAGGGAGGCGAGCAGTCCGGTCAGTCTGGCTGGGATATAATTAGCGACATCGTCCAGCTTTGCGGCAAAACGACCAAAGTCACGATAGCGATCATTCAGATGGCCGATCATGGAATCAGCGGTATTGATCAGCTTGTAGGCGAACAAACCGGGTAGCCCACCGACCAGAAACCAGAACGCAGGTGCAACGATACCATCTGAAGCGTTTTCCGCGAGGCTTTCTATCGCTGCACGACTGACACCGCCTTCATCGAGATGTTCGGGATTGCGCCCGACGATCATCGACACAGCCCGACGACCGCCTTCGATCCCTTCCTCACGCAATGCCAGTGCGACCGCCTGCACATGATCGGCAATGCTTTTCTGTGCAAGCAGCACCGTCACGATCAGGATTTCGGCAACTGCACCGGCAGTCCCGGCGAAGGGTAACGAGAGTTCAAGGATGAGCCCCAGAACCACACAGGCCATCACCAGCCCGATCGTCAGCCACATGCCGTTTCGGCGAAGCACCGAGGCAGAGAGATTGCGATTGTTCCAGCGCTTTTCGCCCCACGAAATTGCTTTCCCGAACAGGACGACGGGGTGCGGCACCTTCTGCCATAGCTGCGGCGGGTCGCCGACAAAGCGATCCAGAAGAAGCGCCAGCGAAAGAATAATCAGCTTTATTTCCATGAGCTTGACCAGAAAAACTGAATCAAAATTTCAACGCCTTTTCGAACCGCGCAAGCGCCACATCATCCAAAGGCAAACCAATGCGCAACCAGCGCGGGGCGTAATCGAATTTCCGGATCAGAATATGTCTCTCGCACAATCTGGTGTAAATCCCGATTGCATCCGCGTGTTCGACGAGAGAAAACAACGCCGTGCCGCCAATTTCCCTCAGACCGCTTTTGTCCAGAACAGCCGACAATTCCGCCCGCCGCAGATCAATACGTGTGCGATAATCCGCAAGCGTTCCGGCATCGCTGAAAGCATGATTGGCGATTGCCAGTGCCGGGCCAGAAACCGCCCATGGTCCAAGCCGCCGCTCCAACGCTTCAACAAAACGACCGCCTGTAATTGCAAAGCCCAGACGAACGCCAGCAAGCCCGAAAAACTTGCCGAAGGATTTCAGCACGATCATCGGTGCATCTTCTGCATTTGCCGCAATGGTGACGGCCTCATGCGCGTCGGCGAACGCCTCATCAACAACCAGAAAGCCCCCGCGAGCACCGAGTTTCTGTGCAAGTTGCAGGAGAGCCTCTTTCGAAATCACGCGACCGTCTGGATTGTTCGGATTAACGATGACTGCCGCTGTTGCCTCACTCGGAATTTCATCAAGCGTCACACATTGCACAACCTTCCAGCCGGAAGCGGCGAACGAAGCAGCGTGTTCCTGATAGGTCGGTCCGAGGATGGCTACCGTCGACGGCGCGATCAGCGTTGGAACGAGCTGGATCAAAGCCTGCGTGCCCGGCGCTGCAACGATCGGTGCTTTCTCGTTCAGCCGATAATAGCTGCGGGCCAGTCGCAACGTTTCCTGTAACAATCCTTCATCAGGCAGACGGTTCCAGATTTCAGGTGTCAGTTCGGGAAGCGGAAAATGCTCTGGATTGATGCCCGTCGAAAGGTCGAGCCAGTCTTGCGGCCTGCCACCAAAACGCGCGACGGCCTTGTCGAGCGCGCCGCCATGCTCGATTTCTGCACTCAAGCTTTCTCTCCGCAAAAATCGATGACATGCATGAACGAGCCTGAAACGGAGCCGACTCTCAGGCCTGCCTCGCCAACATCGTCGCCGACAGCATCACGCACACGGAAAAGACGATCAGCCTTTCCTTCACGCACGATGCTGGCATAGTGAAACTCATGCGCCTTCAATGTCTCGGTCCAAGGCGCACCTGCAAGCGGTTCCAGCATGCGGTAGCCGAGATGCAGCTTTCTTTTTGCAAAGCTCGTTTCTAGCGGCAGAAGATCCAGCATCGGGTGTATGACACCCTCTGCATCCTGCAAGCTTTCGCCGAGAACCATGTAGCCGCCACATTCGCCGTAAACTGTTACCCCACGGGCTGCAGCTTCGCGCATGCCCGCCTCAAAACGTCCTGCCTGCGCCAAACGCCCTGCATGCAATTCAGGATAGCCGCCCGGCAGATAGATTGCATCGGCATCCTGTCTCGGAGACTCATCGTCGAGCGGTGAGAAGAATGAAATCTCCACCCCTCGCCTGCGCCAGCCTTCAAACAAATGCGCATAGGCAAAGGCAAATGCGTCATCGCGGGCAACGGCAATGTGGTTGCCCAGCGGCTTCAAGCGCGGCACATTGGCCATCGCATCGAAGCGCTTCGGTCGCGACCAGATCGTTTGCAAAGCATCGAGATCGATATGCGTTTCCATTGCATCTGCAGCGTGTTCGAGAAAGCTCTCAAGATCAGAGTGCTCGCCCGCCTGCACCAGCCCCAGGTGCCTTTCCGGCAAGGAAAGAGCAGTATCGCGGGGCAATGCACCAAGAACCGGAATACGGAGCGGCTCCAATGCGCCGCGTAACATAGCCTCATGCCGGGAGCTGCCAACGCGATTGAGGATGATGCCCGCAATCAGCACATCCTTGCGAAACTGGCTGAAACCCCAGACAAGAGCGGCAATGGAATGTGATTGCCGGGCACAATCCACCACCAGCACCACCGGCAGATCGAGAAGCCGGGCAAGATCGGCAGATGAACCTTTGCCGTCCATCGCTCCGTCAAAGAGCCCCATCATGCCCTCGGCAACCAATAGCTTGGCACCACTTTCCGTCATGCGGGAGGACAGTGCACTGATAAGTTCAGGGCGCATCGCCCAAGGGTCCAGATTGAAGCAATCCACCCCGCTTGCAGCCTTGTGGTAGGCGGGGTCGATATAGTCGGGACCGGCCTTGACCGGCGCAAGCGCTTCTCCCCGCCGTTTCAGGGCGCGCAGCAAACCCAGCGTTACCGTTGTCTTGCCAGACCCGGAAGCCGGCGCTGCTATCATGAACCCCTTCATGCGCTTCTCACTCCCTCATTTTGATTTCGTCTGGCAAGCGGATCGCTGGACAGGATTTTACCGTTCAACGCACCCATCCAATCCAGCCCGGCGCGCAGACGAACCACTTCACCTACGACCACAATTGCAGGCGGGTTCAGCCCCGCCGCTTCAACATCTTTTGCAGCCCGCGCCAATGTCGTTTCAAGTACGATCTGGTTGGGGAGGCTTGCATTGCACACGAAGGCGACAGGCTCATCCGGCGAACGCCCGGCCTCGATCAGCCGCCCGGCGATAAGGTCTATATGTTTCATCGCCATATACATGACGATAACCGGCGCAGACTTGGCGATCCCAGTCCAGTTGATCCCGTCAGGTATCGAGCCGCTGGCATCGTGACCGGTCAGAAAGGTCACCGATTGATTGATATCGCGATGGGTAGCGGCAATACCCGCATAGGCGAGGCCGCCAATTCCGGCAGTCACTCCGGGAACGATGCGAAACGGAACGCCATGCTCTACCAAGGTCAGCGCCTCTTCTGCTCCCCGCCCAAATACGAACGGATCACCGCCTTTCAGGCGCAGCACCTTCTTTCCCGATTTTGCAAGTTCAACAAGCCGCAGGGATATATCACGCTGTTTTGGCGAAGGCTTGCCGCCGCGCTTGCCTGCATATTCCAGAGCGGCATCCGCATTCTTGAGAGACAGGCAGGCATCATCCACCAGCGCGTCGTAAACGATGACATCTGCCTGCTGTAAGGCGTTGACAGCGTGAAGCGTCAAAAGACCGGGATCGCCCGGCCCGGCCCCAACGAGCCAGACATGGCCGGGTTCCATCGCAGGCAAGGTTACTTTGCTCCTCGCAATGACACATGCAGCCGTTTCTTCAGCCTTGTTCATTTTCATCAACCACTATTCTATCTGGCGGCACAGCTATCAGATACATTATAAGGCGTCCATGAATGACGAAACCGCTCCAACGAATAAAAGTCAGGAAAAAGCCGAACTCCGCCGCGGCTGGACCACGGGCGCCTGCGCAACCGCTGCCACCAAGGCGGCATTGACGGCGCTTATTACCGGTGAATTTCCTGATCCCGTCGGTATAATTCTGCCCAAGGGGGAAGTACCCTATTTCCAGCTCGCCTATGAAGGGCTGGGCGATGGCTATGCGATGGCAGGCATCGTCAAGGATGCCGGCGACGATCCCGACGTGACCCATGGTGCCACGATCATCTCGACCGTATTCCCGGCCCCACCCGGAACCGGCGTCGTCTTTCGTGCAGGTGAAGGCGTTGGCACAGTTACGCGGCTCGGCTTGCAGATTCCTCCGGGTGAAGCTGCCATCAATCCGGTCCCGCGTCGTATGATGACCGAAATCTGCGAGCAGATTTGCGCCGAATACGGCCTGCCCGCGGATATCGTCATTACGATATCGGTGCCCGGCGGCGAAGAGATTGCCAAAAAGACATGGAACCCGCGTCTCGGTATCGTCGGCGGTATTTCCATTCTCGGCACCACTGGTGTGGTCCACCCATTTTCCTGTTCAGCCTGGATACATTCGATCCATCGCGGCATCGACGTTGCCCGCGCAGCCGGGCAGAAACATGTCCTCGGCGCGACAGGTTCGACGTCCGAGGATGCTGCGCAGGCGCTCTATGATCTGCCCGATTTTGCCATTCTCGACATGGGCGATTTCGCTGGCGGTGTGCTCAAATATCTGCGCGAGCATCCTATCGACAAACTTACGATCGCAGGCGGTTTCGCCAAGCTGACGAAGCTTGCGCAAGGTGCGCTCGACCTCCATTCTTCACGGTCGCAAGTGGACAAGAGTTTCCTTTGGACCATCGCCGAAAAGGCTGGCGCGCCGGAAAGCATGAAGGATCAGATTCTCTTTGCGAACACTGCGCTGGAAGTGCTTGAACTGACTCAATCAATCGGGCTCGACATAGCCACGCCAATTGCGCTCAAGGCGAAGGAAACCGCGCTCGAAACCCTTCGCGGCGCGCCGGTCGCAGTCGAGATTATCGTAACTGATCGCAGTGGGAATATCCTTGCGCGCGTCTGACCCCAAGATACTCATTCTCGGCGGAACGACCGAGGCTGCGGCACTTGCAACGGCCTTCGCAGGGCTGCCCGTCAATGCCATTACCTCGCTTGCCGGGCGTACCAGCAATCCAGCCAAACTGACCGGAACGGTTCGAAGCGGTGGCTTCGGAGGTGTTGATGGTCTTGCTGCCTATCTCGACGAAGAACGGATAGACCTCATCATTGACGCGACCCATCCCTATGCCGCACGCATCTCGCAAAATGCAATGCAGGCGGCAGGCAAGCGCAGCATATCATTGGTGAGGCTGGAGCGCCCTGCCTGGGAGGAAAAGCCGGGCGACCGCTGGATCAATATTTCCGATGAAGCCGAGGCAGTAAATGCTATCCCATCCGGTGAGCGTGTATTTCTGGCGCTTGGTCGCCAGCACATCGCGCCTTTCGCGGAGCGCGCTGATGTTCATTTCGTCATCCGCATGATCGATCCACCGGATGTGGCACTACCACAGGATTGCGAAATCGTTCTGGCGAGACCCGGCGATTACGCTGCGGAGAAGCGTTTTCTGGAAGGCCGCAGGATCGGGCTGATCGTCAGCCGCAATTCGGGCGGCACCATTTCCTATGCAAAAATCGAGGCTGCCTGTGCACTGGGACTTCCGGTCATGATGATTTCCCGTCCACCGGTTGCGGCCAGAAACGTTGTCACCTCGCCAGAAGAGGCAATCATATTCGCCCGCAAAGCACTAGGTTTTTGAACGCGCCGCGTGGTTGTGCGCTTCATGGTAAAGCGCTGAATCGCGAAAGCTTTTAGGGTCCAGTCCGCGCCCGACAAAAATCATTGCCGTACGTTTCAACCCGAATGCAGCCACCTTCTCCGCTATATCTGACAGCGTACCGCGTAGAATTTGTTCATCAGGCCATCCAACGCGATAGGCGATAACCACCGGACAATCAGCACCGTAAAGAGGTGTCAGCTCGGCCTCGATTTTGTTGAGGTTCCGGATGGAAAGATGGATCACCAGCGTCGCACCCGACCGCCCGAGTGTGGTAAGGTCTTCGCCTTCAGGCATGGCAGACGATTTCATCGAGGTACGGGTCAGGATGATTGTCTGATTGACCTCGGGAATGGTCAGTTCCTGCTTCATGGCAGCGGCAGCGGCTGCAAAAGCTGGCACCCCCGGCGTCACATCATATGGAATGCCTAGACTGTCCAGCCGACGCATCTGTTCGGCCATAGCGCCATAAATCGACGGGTCGCCCGAATGCACTCGCGCAACGTCGAGGCCTTGCACATGTGCTGCTTTCATCTCAGCGATAATCTCGTCCAGCGTTAGCGATGAACTGTCGACCAGACGCACATCCTTCGGTGCTACGGCAACAACCTCCTTCGGCACCAGCGACCCCGCATAGATGCAGACGGGACATTGCTCGATGAGGCGCAGACCGCGCACGGTGATAAGGTCCGCCGCGCCGGGGCCGGCTCCAATGAAATGAACAGTCACGATTTCCCCTTCCTGAACTGCGGACATGACTTTCCGTGATGTCGAAAGTCAATCCGTTTCCGGCAGAAGCTCTTCGATATCGTTGAAGATCGACTGCCATTCCTCATCCGTCAGTTCGAAGAAATTGAAGCTGCGCAACAGGAATGCACCTTCATTGGCTATGAAGGCCAGCCGAGTCCTGCGCCCTTCCGGTGTGGAGACATCAAGCCCATCCCATTGCTTGCGATACCAGAGACGGGTTTCATCCAGATGTTCGGTGTTGGGAATGAGACTGGTCATCATGGCCGCAAAGCGCGAGTCGTCTTCGGCATCGCTTTCGCGGGTCACGCGAATATGGGCGGCGATATGAGAAAGCGCGTCCATGCGGCCTTGCTTTTTCTTGTCGACCTGTGCGTCGAAACGATCGCCCCACCGCCCGATCATCGCTTTCAAAAGCCCGTCCTTATTGCCGAAGCAATACTGAACGCCTCCTTTGGTCACACCAGAAGCCTGTGCGACGGCATCCATGGTGAGGGCGACCAGCCCACCTTCGGCGACGAGCTTTTCAGCCATATCGAGCACATGGTCACGGTCGATTGAGCGCGGCCTGCCTATTTTGTGCAAATTTTCACTTTCCATACAGACGGATTTATATTAAGTGAGCCCTCCTCGCAAGTTTGAATACAAGCGTATTGAAAAGGTGCTATCCAATGTTGCCGAAAAATCGCTGGCTGGTTCTGACCATTGTTTCCAGCGCATTGTTTCTGATCGTCGTGGACATGACGGTGCTTTATACGGCGCTACCCCGCCTCACCCACGATCTCGCGGCCAGCGCTTCCGAAAAGCTCTGGATCATGAACATCTATCCGCTCGTCGTTGCAGGTCTCCTGCCCGGCCTAGGAACGCTTGGCGACAAGGTCGGCCACAAGCGTATGTTCATGTCTGGACTCGCAGTTTTCGGACTTGCCTCTCTTTGCGCGGCCTACTCGCCAAACCCGGAATTCCTTATTGCCGCTCGCGCATTTCTCGCTTGCGGCGCAGCCATGATGATGCCCGCAACGCTCTCCATCATTCGGTTGACGTTCACCGATGACAAGGAGCGCTCGCTTGCAATCGGCATCTGGGCGGCTATTGCATCAGGCGGTGCCGCCATCGGCCCTGTGGCAGGCGGCGTTCTGCTGGAATATTTCTGGTGGGGATCGGTCTTCCTTATCAACGTACCCGTCGTACTGGTTGCGCTGTCACTCTCCGTCTTCACACTTGAAAACCGTCCGCTCGGCTCCAAGCGCAAATGGGATTTGATCGGTTCGATCCAGATTATGGTTGGATTGATTGCACTCACCTATGCCGTGAAGGAACTCGCAAAGCGCGATGCGTCCATGACTGTATTTACAGCCGCGCTGGCAATCGGGTTGGTCGCATCATTCATCTTCGTGCGCAGGCAGCTCGCAAGCGAAGCACCGCTGATCGACTTCTCTCTGTTCAACAACAAGCTGTTTTCGATGGGTGTTTTCGCAGCTCTGGTGGCGTCCGGTTCAATGACGGGGATGGAACTCGTCTTCAGCCAGCGCATGCAGCTGATCGAAGGCATGACACCCTTGCATGCCGGATTATCAATCCTGCCTATTCCTCTGGCCGCTTTCGTTGCAGGGCCGCTCGCTGGCATCATGCTGCCGCGCCTTGGTACCGGCAAGCTTCTGTGGTCGTCGCTGGGGATCACAGCACTTGGCGTTATTGTCTACATTCTGACTTACAAGACTTCGGCATCGTTCTATCTGGTCGGGCTTGCGATTCTCGGCTTCGGCGTGGGAGCTGCCATGACAGGTGCATCGTCGGCGATCATGACCAATGCACCGGTTGAAAAGGCAGGCATGGCAGCTTCCGTTGAAGAAGTTTCCTTTGAACTCGGTAACGCTCTCGGTGTCACGGTTTTCGGAAGCATTCTGTCCGTATTCTACACGGCAAGCCTTGTGATCCCTGAAGGCGCAGGTATCCCCGCAATCGTGCGCGACAGTCTGGATGAAGCACTTCTGGCAGCTCAATCCCTACCGCCAGCAGATGCACAAACTCTGACGGCACTGGCATCGGCGGCTTTTGAGAGTGCTTATGTTGCCGTCATCACAGCGACCGCAACTCTGCTTTCGATCGCTACGCTCGTGGCCTACATTATTCAGCGACGTAAGACTGTTACCGCATAATCCGAAGTCGGGACCGGGCGACAGCCAATGCGGCAGTTGCCCGGCCTGATACGGTTTTTTCGACCACAAGAAAGCCATTCGGACCGGTGGCAGCAAGCGCAGCCGCTTCAGCGACACCATGACATCCAACTGCCTCGAGAACAGTCTCCGATGGGTTTTCGAGACGCGGAGTTTCCTTTTCCAGCCGCTCGGCATCGAAGAAACACAGCGCACATTCATAGTGCGCTGCAAGCTCGTTCCATGCGAGCTCGCCACACTTGGTACTCAACGTTGCGATAGCGTCAGGCCGCGAACAGCAGCCTTGCGACAACACCTGATCGGCCAAAGCCAAAAGCTCGTCGAATGTCACGCCGGACGAACCGCCCATGCCGAGGACTGTGCTGTAGTTTTTAGAACCCACAGGGCGACGACTGGCGTGCTTTGTGCAGCTCTTCCGGCTTGACGCCGAGTGTATCGGCAATGCGCTGGATCATCGTTGCCTCGGAACGGTCAAGCCGGTGATCGGAACAGGCAATCTTTACGAGGTCACTAAGCAGCGCCAAACGGCGATCCGGCGCCATCTCGGCCAGCATGTTGGCAGCTTGCTTGGTTGTGGTCTCGTAAGCGAAATCCTTGAGATACTCGGCCACTTCCGGAAGCTCTTCCGGCGGAATGCCGAAATTCCTTTCGGCAATTTCCTTGAACGCCGCTATTTCAGCCGGATGCTGGTCGCCATCGGCAAACACCACATGCAACAGCAAAAGCAATTCAGATGCGAGCGCCGGATCATCGGCCACGCGCTGCACGGCGCTCTTCTTGCTGAGAAAAGCGGTAATCCGCTCAAAGATGCTCTCGCTCATGGAACCCCTCAAAACTTTCAGCCTGAATATAATGAATAGCGCCGGATACACCGGAAAACAATCTCGCTCAACGCACTGGCTTTCTTCGGAGATTATCCTTGTCCGACTAGCGTTAGGAAAGCAGCTGCTCTATGTTGCGCCCACCTCTCCCTTGGGCTTCCCCGATGCTTGAATTTTTCGATACGCTTACCCTGCTCCTGACGGCTGCGGCATTCATCGCCGGGATCATCGATTCCATCGCCGGTGGTGGCGGAATGATTACAATTCCCGCCTTGTTGCTGGCCGGAGTTCCACCCGTTGAAGCGCTTGGCACGAACAAGCTGCAAGGCTTGTTCGGCTCGTCATCGGCAACCATCGCCTATGCGCGCAAAGGGCATGTAAACATCAAGGAACAGTGGCCTGAAGCACTTGCATCGCTCATCGGCTCAGTGTTCGGCGCTTTACTCGCAACGGTTCTGCCGGTCGACATCATGCGTGCAGCGCTGCCAATCCTCCTCATCGCGATTGCGGTTTATTTTGCCATCAAGCCGAGTCTTGGCGATGTTGATCGTGCGCGACGTATCGGCCCGTTTCTTTTCGGCGTAACGCTTGTCCCGCTGATCGGATTTTACGATGGCCTCTTTGGTCCCGGAACCGGATCGTTCTTCATGCTCGCATTCGTGGCACTGGCCGGTTTCGGTGTGCTGAAAGCTACGGCCCATACGAAACTTCTCAACTGCGCGTCCAATGTCGGCGGCTTTGCAACCTTTGCCGCTGTCGGCGTTATCAACTGGAAGATCGGTATCTGTATGGGCGTCGCCCAGTTTATCGGTGCACAGATTGGCGCAAGCCTCGCCATGAAGGTCGGCTCACGCATTATCAAACCGCTTTTGATCGTTGTCAGTCTGGCACTGGCAGTTCGCCTTTTGATGGACGGAACCAATCCGCTGCGCCAGTGGGTTGGGTTTTAGAGCGCGTTTCGATCTGATTGGATCAGATCGGCGCTCTAAATATTTGTTTTGAATCGCGCATCTTTTCCGAAAACCGTTTCACACTTTTCGGGATACGCTCTAAACCCGAAGCGCGACTAGCACCACGCCACAGCCGATAAGCAGAATGCCAAACCAGTTGAGGGTGGACATGCGCTCGCCAAGGAATGCCGCACCGAACAGTGCCACCAGCACAACCGACAATTTATCAATCGGCGCGACGCGCGATGCATCCCCGATCTGCAAGGCCCGGAAATAGGCAAGCCACGAAGCACCGGTCGCCAGACCTGAAAGCACCAGAAACAGCCACGACTTTCCGGAAATCTCGCCGGGTTTCTGCCATTGGCCGGTAACGGTCAGGAACAGGCACAACGCGCCAATGATGACCAGCGTGCGCACGAGCGTGGCGAAATCAGAATTGATGCCCTGAATACCGACCTTAGCGAAGATGGCGGTCAATGCGGCAAACACCGCCGACATCAGTGCCCAGAATTGCCAGCTAGCAATCATCAAAACTCAATACCCTTCTGTGCCTTCACACCAGAGCGGAACGGATGCTTTATCATTTCCATCTCCGTCACGAGGTCGGCCGCTTCAATCAGCTCATCCTTGGCATTGCGACCGGTAATGATGACATGCTTCATCTCCGGCTTCGCTTCGAGAACCTCGATCACTTCCTCGACCGGTAGATAATCGTAGCGAAGCACGATATTCAGCTCATCACAAAGCACCATATCGTAGCTTTCATCCAATATCATGGCTTTGGCTTGTTCCCATGCCCCACGCGCCATGGCGATATCTCGCGTCCGGTCTTGAGTCTCCCAGGTAAAGCCTTCGCCTAGCGCTGAAATAGTCACCTGTTCGGGGAATTTTTCGAGCACCCAGCGCTCACCCGTGTCCCACGAGCCTTTGACGAACTGCACGACGCCGATTTTCATTCCGTGACCCAGCGCACGGAAAACCATCCCGAAACCGGCAGTCGACTTGCCCTTGCCTTTACCGGTATGGACGATCACCAACCCTTTTTCTTCAGTCTTTGTCGCCTGAATCTTGTCGCGGGCAGCTTTCTTCTTGCGCATCTTGTCCGCATGGCGTGCATTCAGTTCCTCTTCCGTCATCGAAAGAAGTTTTTCCGATTTCTCAGCCATTTACCGCCCTTTCCGGATTCAATTTTTGAAGATTTGAACTCAATGTTTCCAGCTCGAACCGCGCAGAGTTGGAGCGAGGCGTCCAGAAGCCGCGCAAGATAGCATCGTTGAGTTTCGCTGCCGTCTCGGCAAGTGCTGCCGGGTTTTTCTCGGCCATGAAATCATGCACCGACTTGTCGGCGATATAAGCCTGATAGACCGCCTCGAAATGATGGTTCCCAACCTTGCCGGTAGTCGCCGCGAAGGCGAACAGATAGTCGACAGTTGCCGCAATCTCTGCCGCACCCTTATAGCCGTGGCGCATGACGCCTGCGATCCATTTGGGGTTGGCTGCGCGACCGCGTACGACGCGCGAAAGTTCTTCTTCCAGCGCACGGATCACTGGCTTTTCCGGGCGGGAATGGTCGTTATGATAAACTGCGGGCATTGCGCCACTCAAACTTTCAACGGTCGCAGCCATCCCACCTTCGAACTGGTAGTAATCGTCGCTATCGAGAAGGTCGTGCTCACGATTGTCCTGATTTTGCACAACAGCCTGAACCGAACGCAGCTGTTCTTCGAGAAGGCCGCGCTCAGCCTGCCCTTCCTCGCCTGCGCCATAGGCGTAACCGCCCCAGACAAGCCAGGCTTCCGCCAGATCGTTGCGTCCCGCCCAGCCGTTCTCGTCGATCAATGCCTGCAGGCCTGCTCCATAAGCGCCGGGTTTGGCCCCGAAGACACGATAGCCTGCACGCCGCTCCGCAGTCTTTTCGTCTGCCCCTTCTGCAACGAGGCGCGCTTGCTCAATCCGCATGCGTGCTGCGATTGGATTGTCTTCGGCATCCTCATCAAGAGCGCCGACTGCACGCACGGCCTTGTCGAACAATGCAATCTGTTCTGGAAACGCGTCGCGGAAAAAGCCGGAAATGCGCAATGTCACATCGACACGTGGACGACCAAGCTTTGCAATCGGAACGATTTCGTATCCAGTCACCCGGCGTGACGCCATATCCCAGACCGGTTTGACGCCGATCAACGCCAGGGCCTGTGCAATATCATCGCCGCCGGTGCGCATATTCGATGTGCCCCACGCGGTTAGGCCGAACGATGTCGGCCATTCACCATGATCTTGCGTGTAGCGGGTAATCAGGAGCTCCGCCGATTTGCGTCCCAGTTCCCATGCTGCCGGAGTGGGAACGGCGCGACTATCAGCAGAGAAGAAATTGCGACCGGTTGGCAGCACATCGGGACGGCCGCGTGTCGGTGCACCGGATGGTCCCGGCGCCACAAACCGCCCGCCAAGTGCGGCAAGAAATCCATCTATTTCCGAAGGCCCGCAGGAAACCACCATGGGGCGCAGATGTTCTTCTATGGATTGGAGAACCGCCTGCGCCTGCGGCCAGTCTGCGGGGCACTCTATCGCGCCTGCAACAAAGCTGGCGGCCAGCAGTTCGATACGCTCCACCGTATCGCCCGCAATGCGCCATGTTGCAGGGCTCGCAGCCAGCAGGAGTTCCGGTTTGGCGCCTGTCCACGCCTCTGCCATATTGCAGTCCAGCGGATCGAATGTTTCGCCAAGCCCACAATCCGCAGCGATTGCACGCTGGAGACTTTGATCGCCCGGCGCGCCGCCAAGCGAAACCGGCACGCCACGCGGCACACGTGCCAGCGCAACCAGAAGATCCGTCAGCAGCCTGCCTTCAGGCGCCAATCCGAAAATATGCAGACCGTCGCGTATCTGCATTTCCTTGAGATCGCAGAGATAGGCGTCAAGCTTTTGCAGCGCCATGTCTTCATCGTCATGGTCGTGAATGCCCGCATCGCGATCAAGCCCGATGTCGCGCACGAGATCGAGTATCTGTCCTTTCAGTCTGAGCAGGCGGCGCGGATCGACGCCGGAGGCCTCGTAATATTCGTCCACCAGCGCTTCAAGGTCTTTCAGCGGCCCATAACTTTCAGCGCGCGTGAGCGGCGGCGTCAGGTGGTCGATAATAACCGCGCTGGCGCGACGCTTGGCCTGCGTGCCTTCGCCCGGATCATTCACGATGAAAGGATAGATATGCGGTGTAGGACCGAACACGGCCTCGGGGTAGCAGTTTTCGGACAGCGCAAGCGCCTTCCCTGGCAGCCATTCCAGATTTCCATGTTTGCCCATATGCACAATGGCATCGATGCCGGCGACCTCGCGCAGAAAAGCGTAGAAGGCAATATAGCCGTGCGGCGGCACCAGATCAGGCGAGTGATAAGTCTCTTTCGGGTCGATATTGTAGCCCCGTGCGGGCTGGATACCGACAAAAGTTTCGCCCAGCCGCATCAACGGCAATGCGAAAGCGACAAGCTCCTGCGCAAAATAAGGGTCATCTTCCGGCGCCCCCCATCGCTCTTCGATTTCTTTCTGAATCGCAATGGGAAGTCTTTTGAAGAAAGCCTTGTATTGATTCAGTGAAATCGTTTCGCGAATCTCACGTCCGTCACGCGCAGCATTGGTCGGGCCTGCCGTCAACGCACGCATCAATGCATCACCGTCCACGGGCAGGTCAGCGACGGGATAGCCGCCCTTCGCCATGGCGTGCAGTACTTCAACCGTTCCGGCTGGCGTATCGAGCCCTACCCCGTTTCCGAGCCGCCCGTCGCGGTTCGGATAATTCGCAAGGATAAGCGCAACACGTCTTTCATCGGGCGATTTCCGCTTCAACCGCGCCCAGTTTGCAGCGAGCTGCGCCACAAAACCCACGCGGTTTTCATGCGGCTCGTGCGTCACGATATTCGCTTCCACTGCCGCATCAAACTGCTTTGCAGACTTGAAGGATACGGCACGCGAAAGCACACGCCCGTCCACTTCGGGCAAAGCGACATTCATCGCCAGATCGCGCGCCAACAAGCCCTGCTGTGACGTTTCCCAAACTGCCTTCGGTGTGCCGGAGAAGATCACCTGCAACACCATATTGCCGCGCTTGTCGAGGACAGTCGGCTTGCGCTCCGCCCCCGGCGAAGAAATTGCAAACCCCGTGGCATTCAAAACGATATCCGGCGGACAATCCTCGAACAGACCGTCGACGACCGCCGCAGACAATCGATCCTTGAGGCTCGAAACGAATATCGGGAGCGGATTGAGACCTTTTGCCTGCAAAGCAGCAATCAGTGCATCGACCGGCTGCGTCTGTCCGCTTTGCACCAGCGCCCGATAGAAAATAATGCCAGCGACAGGTGCTTTTGCATCGCTCCAGTGCGTGCGAATACTATCCAGCGAGGAGACATGCTCTCCCGGCCACCACAGACCAGCCTTGAGCAAAGGAGCCGCACTTTCCGGCTTTTCGGAGCCTGCAACCAGTGCGGCGCAATATTGAAGAAATGCGCCGGCATTCACAGCCCCGCCCTCGATCAGATACTGCCAGAGTTCATTTCGCTCGTGCGCAGAGATCGTTGAAAACCGGTCCAGCCCATGATCCGGCTTGTCGTCTCCCGGCAATACGGCAATCTTGATACCGTGATTGAGTGCGCAAGCATGCAGCGCTTCTAACCCGTAAGGCCAGTATGTCTCGCCGCCAATGATGCGCACCACGATGAGGCTCGCATATCTGGCAGTACGCTCCACATAAGCGTCCACCGACATGGGATGGGTGAGACTCAAGAAATTCGCCAGTCGCAAGCTTGGCAAATCCGGCGCAAGTCTGTGTGCCTGCGCCAAACTGGCCAGTTCGGTATCGGCAGCGGAAAGGAACAATATCTCTCCCGGCGTTTGGCCGAGATCGACGGCTTCATTGCCGTCGCTGATTGTTCCTTTCTGGGCAAGAAGAAGATGCATCGGTCAGACAGCGTCTTTCACGGCCTTGGCGATGGCTGCTTCATCGATATCATGCAGCCCGATCACAACCAGTCGCGTGGAGCGCGCTTCATCCTTGCCCCATGGACGGTCGAAATAATGCTCAATACGCGGACCAACCGCCTGCACGACCAGTCGCATCGGCTTGCCCGGCACATCGACAAAGCCCTTCAGACGAAGAATATCGTGTTTCGCAATGACCGCTTTCAGCTTTTCCGTGAACAGCTTGGGATCGGCCACAGAGCCCGCTTCGACCACGAAGCTCTCGAACTCGTCATGATCGTGCTCGTGTCCATCCGCATGATGGATTTCATGGTGGGATTTGCGGTTGGCGATGTCGTCTTCCGTGCCGACGCCGAGGCCGAGCAGAACGTCAGCTCCAAGCTTGCCAAAGCTCGCAGGAACCATATTCACCCGGCGCGGTGAACGCTCGGCCACATCGGCTTTCACACTATCCAGCCTTGAGGCGTCGATCAGGTCAGCTTTGTTGAGAACAATCAGATCGGCTGCATGAATCTGATCCTCAAAAAGTTCCTCCAAGGGGCTTTCATGGTCAAGAGATTCGTCTGCTGCGCGCTGCGCATCCACCTTGTCGTGGTCATCGGCAAAACGCCCCTCGGCCACCGCTGCGGCGTCGATCACGGTTACTACACCGTCGACTGTTACCTGCGTCTTGATTTCAGGCCAGTTGAAAGCTGCGACCAGCGGCTGCGGCAAGGCCAGACCGGACGTCTCGATCACGATATGATCGGGGCGATCAGCGCGGTCCAGAAGCTTGGTCATGGTCGGGATGAAATCATCGGCAACGGTGCAGCAGATGCAACCATTGTTGAGCTCGATCACATCTTCTTCACGACATGCCTCGATACCGCAACCTTTCAGAATACCGCCATCGACACCGAGGTCGCCGAACTCATTGATGATCAACGCAATGCGTTTTCCATTGGCGTTTTCCAACAGGTTGCGGATCATCGTCGTTTTGCCCGATCCGAGAAAACCCGTGATGACTGTTGCGGGAATTTTCTGTCCCTGCATCGATTTATCCCTTCATCCTGAGCGGCAACCCTGCCGCCATGAAATAAACTTCATCCGCAATCGCGGCCACTGCCTGATGCAGAAAGCCTGCATGATCGCGAAATTCCCGTGCCATGCGATTTTCAGGCACGATCCCAAGTCCAACTTCGTTCGAAACAAAAACCACAGGCCCGGCAAGATTCGGCAGCATGGCGACAAGACTTGCCGTCTCTGTCGTTATATCGCGCTCGGCCATCATCAGATTGGTCAACCACAGGGTCAGGCAATCGACCAGCACGAACCGATCCGTAGCAGCATTCAATGTCAGTGCACCGATCAGATCGAGTGGCTCCTCCACCGTCTGCCATTCGGAACCACGTCGGTCACGATGAATGGCAATGCGGTTTTCCATTTCCTTGTCGAAGGCACGTCCTGTTGCCAGATAGAGCGGCTGAAGCCCCGAGGACTCAACCATTTTCTCGGCATAGGACGACTTACCCGAACGGGCTCCGCCAAGAACCAGAACCGATTTTCCCGGCGAAGCCATTTTCATCAGCCCTCAATCTCGGACGATGCGTAGTGCTGGATGAACCAGCCAAGTGCGAGGCCGATCACGGCCCACATGAACAGGTTCGTCGCCAGCGATGCGACTGCATATTGCGAAGCAAGCAATGACGGAATCGGTGACGAGATGTCTTCCGGATGCGGAGCACCGTAAAGATGCGGCGCCACGATCAGCACCAGACCGAGGATCTTTGCCCAGCCTTCCTGGCGCAACACGATGAGATAGAGGCCTAAACCGCTTAGCACCACGGTAGCGAGCCACCAGAGCTGGCGTTCAGCCAGATCAGCCGCAGGCATTGCCGGCAATTCCGGCGATAAACCCAATGCAGGCAGAAACGCGACCGCGAAGAAACCGGCAACGCCCCAATAAATCCCATTCTGCACCGTAATGCGGCGTCCGAGAAGCAAGGCCACGCCACCAAGCAGCAAGGCAAAACCTGCACCTGCTACGAGATTGGCAAGGATCGTATTGCCCAACCGCCCAAATGGTAGTTCAGCCCCTTCTTCCTCGGCACTTTCGGCAGCGGCGCCATGATCATGCGGTGTGGCTTCCGCCTCGCCGTGACTATGGCCACCGCCAGCATCTTCATAGGTTTCGGCCTGCAGGATCAAAGGCACTGTCTTCAAATACATGGCGGGAGTAACCAGCAGCCCGGCCAGAAGCCCCGCAGCAAGCGTCGCCAACAAATAACGGATCAACATTTCTGTCCCTCAATAGCAATTTCGCGCCGATGGCCGTCCACCATCGAGCTTTGCTCAGCTTCAATTCCGAAAGATGTTAAACTGCTCAGTGGCAGGGAAAACCATAGGAATGGCGCGTATCGTGCGCTGAATCGTGCAACGTATCAGAATGGGCAAGCCCTACGCCGTAGATCAGGAACGCGCCGAGAAGCAGTGAAACCACAGCCGTGCCCAGACGAGCAGCGAGCGGCATTGCGAGTGTGCTGGAAACAGAATTTTGAGTACGTGCAGCCATGACAACCTCCGTGCAGGCAGCAGGGAAAAACCTCCCATGGGGCTCGGGCTCAATGCCCTCACGCAGCAGGCAGGTCTCCTGGCTCACGGGTCACGGGGATTGAAACTACCTTCCCAGAAGCTTTACAGCCTCCAGTGGTTACCGGTTGCCCGGCTTGCCTCATCCCTCTCCGCTCTACAGTCGCGGGGTCGGCTGCGATAAAGACGCCCGGATTGGGTCCGTCCGTCGCATTCCCTTTTTGGTATTGCCGGGATTCGTCCCGGCAAAAACCTGTTGCATGGTTTCGACACTAGGCTTTCGCCCCATCGTCGTCAATCGCGACCGATGATTGACGACCTCATTTCAAGTTAAACAGTGCATCGATATCGAGACATGCGTCCAGCCCTTCGGCCAGCTCATCCAATGCAGCCTCAACGCCAGCGCGATAGTTTACTGAACTGCTACGCACACCAAGATCCTCCAGAAATCTCCGGCGAAATTCGTCTGCATTGAAAACACCGTGGAGGTAAGTTCCCATTATGTGCCCATCTGGCGATATGGCTCCATCGTCATGCTCGCCAATTCGGGCGAAAGGCCGCCCCATATCCGGTCCGGTCGTTCGTCCGATATGGATTTCATAACCTTCCAGCGGCACATTATGGAGAAGCGCGGTCGCCTGCACGTTGCGGACCACTTTTTCAGGTTCCATCACCGTTTCGATATCGAGCAGCCCAAGACCATCAATGTCGCGTACATGCCCCTCGATACCAGCAGGATCGCTGATGTGGCGACCAAGCATCTGGAACCCGCCGCAGATACCAAGCACATGACCGCCTCGTTTCACGTGGGCAGATAATTGGCGATCCCAGCCATTGTCCCGAACCGCCTGCATATCGGCTATCGTGGACTTTGTCCCCGGCAGAACGACAAGGCCCGCATCGCCGGGAATGCTCGAACCAGGCGGCACCATGACCACTTCTACATCCGGTTCAGCCTTTAGCGGATCAAGATCATCGAAGTTGGCGATGCGCGGCAACATCGGCACAGCAACCACAAGCGGCTTCTTGTCTCCGCGTACAGCACGCTCAAGAACGACAGAATCTTCGGCTGGTAATCGCGATACCGCTTTCAGCCACGGGACAACGCCGAAAGAGCGCCAGCCGGTAAACCGGGTAATGGCAGCCAGCCCGTCATCAAAAAGCGAAATATCGCCCCGGAACTTGTTGATCAGAAATCCGCGAACCATGGCGCGGTCCTGTTCGGACAGAATAGTGTGCGTGCCGACGAGAGACGCAATCACGCCACCTCTGTCTATGTCACCGACCAGAACAACCGGGACATCGGCCTGTGTGGCAAACCCCATATTGGCGATATCACCGGCCCGGAGATTGATTTCAGCCGGTGACCCTGCCCCTTCCACCAGCACAAGGTCCACGCCTTCGCTGACCTTGGCGAAAGATTCCATGACAGCCGCCATAAGTTGTGGCTTCAATTCCTGATAATAGCGCCCGCGCGCCTCGCCTCGCACTTGTCCCTGCACGACAACCTGACTACCCATGTCAGTCTGCGGTTTGAGGAGTACCGGATTCATATGGACAGACGACGACACACCGCAAGCCAGCGCCTGCAGCCACTGCGCCCGACCAATTTCGCCGCCGTCGTCGCTGACCGCCGCATTGTTGGACATGTTTTGCGGCTTAAACGGCCGAACATTCAGGCCGCGATTGCGCGCAACCCGGCATAATCCGGCAACAAGAACACTTTTGCCGACGTCTGAACCCGTTCCCTGAAACATGATTGCGCGTGCCATGGACTGCTGCGTAGCTTAAACTGAACTTTCTGGCAACGGGACCTCAATCGGCGAGCGTCTATGCAAAAATGCGCATCAGTTTATTACAAATGTGAGCAACATTATTCCAATGGAGCGTTGGCAGTCTCACACGGTTATGATCTAGTCCGGTGACAAGGTGCGGTGCTACAGGGAGGAAACCATGGATGCTGCCGACCAGAACCAGTACGAGCTGAACGAAGATCAGCTTGCCATTCAGGATATGGCGCGAGCCTTCGCCAGTGATCGCGTTGCCCCGCATGCATTGCAATGGGATCGCGACAAGCATTTCCCCGTCGACATATTGCAAGAGACCGGACCGCTCGGCATGGGCGGCATTTATGTGCGTGAAGATGTGGGCGGCTCGGCGCTGAAGCGGCTCGACGCAGTGCTCATTTTTGAAGCACTGGCAACTGCATGCCCTTCATTCTCGGCTTTTGTCTCCATCCACAACATGGCTGCATGGATGATCGACACTTTCGGCAATGACGAACAGCGCCTGCGCTTTCTGCCGAAGCTCACGTCAATGGAATGGCTTGCCAGCTACTGCCTGACCGAGCCCGGATCGGGTTCGGATGCGGCGGCGCTCAGAACACGCGCTACACGCGATGGCGATCATTATATCCTCAATGGTTCCAAGCAGTTCATTTCCGGTGCAGGCGCCACGGATGTCTATGTGACGATGGTGCGTACCGGCGAGGACGGCCCCAAGGGGATTTCCACCATCGTTGTGCCAAAAGATGCACCCGGCCTTTCGTTTGGTGCAAATGAATTCAAGATGGGCTGGAACGCACAACCGACAAGAACCGTCATTTTCGACAATTGTCGCGTCCCGGCTGAAAACCTTCTCGGTGAAGAAGGAACAGGGTTTCGCATAGCGATGGCCGGGCTTGACGGCGGTCGGCTCAATATTGCTGCCTGTTCGCTCGGCGGCGCACAATCGGCGCTCAACAAGTCACTGGAATATTGCAGCCAGCGCAAAGCCTTCGGTCAGACAATTGACCGTTTTCAAGCGCTGCAATTCCGCCTGGCGGACATGGAGACGGAACTCTCCGCGTCACGCCTTCTTCTTTACTCCGCTGCCAGCAAGCTTGATCGCAAAACCCACGATGCGGGCAAATGGTCGGCAATGGCCAAGCGCTTTGTCACTGACACGGGTTTCAATGTGGCGAACGAAGCGCTGCAGCTCTTCGGCGGCTACGGCTATCTGCATGAATACGGGATCGAAAAGCTTGTCCGCGATCTGCGCGTACACCAGATCCTCGAAGGTACGAACGAGATCATGCGTGTGATCATCGCACGCCAGATGATCGGACGCTAGTTCTGAATTAGTAACCGCCAAGGGAGGATTTTTTTATGGCCACAATAGCATTTATCGGCCTTGGCAATATGGGTGGCCCGATGGCCGCCAATCTTGTGAAAGCCGGTCACACCGTTCGCGGCTTCGACCTCCTGCCGCAACATCTCGATGAGGCAAAGGCCAATGGTCTCTCGATAGCCTCGAGCGCGCAGGATGCGGTTGCCGACGTTGACGTGGTGATCACCATGCTGCCCGCCGGAAAGCACGTTCTCTCCGTCTATAAGGACATTGCACCAAATGCTCGAAAAGACTCACTTTTCATCGACTGCTCGACAATCGATGTAGATTCAGCACGCAAGGCACATGAGCTGGCCGCAAGCCACGGACATCTTTCCATTGATGCGCCTGTTTCCGGTGGCACCGGTGGCGCTTCCGCAGGGACATTGACTTTCATGGCTGGCGGCAGCGACGACGCATTCACACGCGGAGAGCCGATCCTGCAGCCAATGGCTGGAAAGATCGTGCATTGCGGCGGTGACGGCGCAGGACAAGCGGCGAAAATCTGCAACAACATGATCCTCGGCATATCGATGATCGGTGTCAGCGAGGCCTTTGTTCTGGCTGAGAAACTGGGCCTGTCCCACCAAGCGCTCTTCGATGTGGCGTCAACATCATCGGGGCAATGCTGGTCACTGACAACCTACTGTCCGGTTCCGGGACCGGTTCCAACATCACCTGCAAACCGCGACTATAAACCCGGTTTTGCGGCAGCTTTGATGCTGAAAGACCTCAAGCTCTCGCAGGAAGCCGCGCAAAGCGCTGGCGCTGAAACACCGCTCGGTGCACATGCACAGGAGCTTTACAGTCTTTTTGATGGTGAAGGCCATGGCGCCGAAGACTTCTCAGGCATCATCAATTACCTGCGCTCCAAATCAGGAGCAAAGTAAACAATTGCCCACGCAAAAAAATCGCATTGTTTAGATTTGCTTAAGTCTCTGATAACCGTACGGTAACGATGTTGAGCTAGAAAGGAGCACGAGACGGGTTCACCCGGCTCGACGCTCCGGATCTGGTACTGCGTACCGGAGCTCAGTATATCCCGCCAGTGTATTGTTCGGCGGAGATGCCATGCGTAATTGGCAAAACCGTGCACCTCTAGCAGCGCGGTTTTTGCCATTTCAGCCTACAAATAGTTGCCTGAAACTGGCCCGTTGCCCTTGATCACAAGGGAATGCACAATTACACGCCTTTGTTACAAAACATTTAGAGCTGTTCGATTGAAATCCGGACATAATCCTGTGAAATGCAGAACGCTTCCAATGAAGCCTGCTACACAGGTGATTTTTATTCAGGGCAATGAATTTGACTGCACAACGACCAGCCACCGCTGTTTCCACTGCCGATAAGAAACTTTTCGGCCTGCCTTTGGCTGTAATATTTGTGCTGTGCTATTTCGCGTTCCAAACCATTCTCGTCACCGTTGTTTCCAACGGCGCAGGCCTTGATGACGCCGAGCAGTTGGCCAATATTGGCTACCTGGACTGGGGGTATGGCGGATCACAACCCCCTCTCTATACCTGGATTACCAATCTGGTTGCATCGGTGCTGGGCACATCGATGCTCACACTCCAGATCGTGAAATTCAGCATTCTTGCAAGCCTGTTCCTAAGCGTTTACGGCGCTATGAGACTGCTCGGTTTTTCGCGCATCGTCGCGTCAGCCGGTATGCTTGGTCTGTTTCTCATCCCGCAAATCGGCTGGGAATCACAACGCGCCCTGACCCATTCAGTTGCAGGCACCGCCGGTTGTGGCTGGGCCTTCCTGGCCTTTGCCTGGCATATGCGCAGGCGCAGTGTCGTCTCTGCCGCCGCATTAGGCATCGCGATGGCTGCAGCTATCCTCGGCAAATTCAATGCCTCATTCTTCCTGATCATGCTGATCATGACAGGACTTCTCATTCCCGAATACCGCCGGATACTGCTCTCCAAGCTGAGTTTCGTTACGATTCTGGCATTCGCCATCTGCTTCGGACCAACTGCGCTCTGGATGTTCGCACACAAATCCAGCGTCATGGCGCGCGCGAGCAAGTTTGAAATCGGCGCTTCCGGCAATGTCTTCTTCGACCGGCTGATGGGCGTCGAGAGCCTGATAGAAGCAGCCTTTCTGTTCTCGATCCTTGCCCTGGCAATCGCGGGTATCATCGCACTCATTCACTGGCAGAAGAAAACCGCCCCCTCCGTTCCGCTGACCACCGGCGAGAAATTCCTGCGGCTCTTGATCCTAGTCGGACTGGTTATTGTTCTCGTTGGCGTTATCGCCACCGGCGCAAATAACGTGAAAGATCGCTGGCTGCAGCCCGTTCTGTTCCTCACTCCAGCACTGATAGCGAGCCTTTTTGCTCGTTACAGGACCGGAAACCGGGCCTTGATCGACTTCGCTGTCGTGAGCGCTGTCGTAGCTCTTATCGTCCCACCGGTGCTAAGCTATTACCTGACCTATGGCTCCAGCTCTCCGCCTTACGGTCAGCTCGACTATCGTCATTTCTACGAGGAAGTGCAGGCGAAAGGCCCGTTCAAGACGATCTTGACGGACAATGCACAGATACCGGGCAATTTCAGACTATTTGATTCGTCGTTGCGTGTGGTTCATCCCGAAACGCCAGATGCCAGAGCTCACCTGACATCACCCGTACTCGTTATGTGGTTCGGTGGCGCTGAACCCAATGAACGCATTGCTACCTTGTTGCAAAATGCGAACATCACAATACCTCATGACGGTATCGCTACCACCGAGATTGAATATAAAACCCGACCAGACAAGCACATAACCGTCAGCTATTTTCTGGTTCCATAAAGGAAAGGCCCGGGAAACCCGGGCCATTTATTCTCTTATTCTACTGTTTCCTGAACCGCATTAGCGGTGCCTTTTACGTCGCGGCCAACGCCGCGTACAGTATTTGCACAGGACGCAAGCGTGAATGCGCAGAGAACGATAGCAACTGGGACAAGTCGGGTCAGCTTCATGACAGTCTCTCCAATGGGATGTGCAATCCTCCCCCTTCAGGGTTAGGTGCATAGAGTTCCAAGTCTATTCAAACCAGTTATGCCTCCCGCCACATACGAAGCCCCTGCCCGGCATCTGGCGGTGAAGCCGATTCACTCGGCTGTCACAAAAGAAATCTAGCGCAGCGTTTTTCGCTGGCAAGAGAATGCATTAGTTCCCGTCCCAATAAACTGTGATCTGTCATCAGCTGGAACGAAAAGTCTCAAACCGGCCGGAACGGCGATAACCTTCGAAAACATTCCGCAGATGGTCAGCAACGACCTGAATGTGCGGCCCGGCTTCCGGCTTCACAATTATACCCAGCTGATAACGTCCCAGAGCGGGCAAACCATGTTCCGGCCCCAGAGCGACAATTCCATCGCTCAATAGCGTTTTACCAAATGGCGCAATGGCAAGATCAGCCATGATCGCAGCCCGCTGTCCTGTCGAATGTGAGCTCATATAGGCAATGCGGTAAGGACGGCCGCTAGTCTCAAGCGCTTCAAGCGCATTGCCGCGCCAGGCACATCCTTCTTCCCAAATCGAAAGAGGCAGAGGCTCCCGACGATAAGCCGTACCACACTTGGCACCCGCCCAGACGAGTTCCTCATCCAGCAGAACTTCCACATCGCCTTTGTTTAGTATCGTATGAGACATGTTGATCAGCGTAACATCGAGCCGTCGCTCATCGAGCCGCTTGCGCAGATTGCTACTCTGGTCGATCACGACATCCACTGTTACGCCCGGATGGCTTTCGGCAAAACGCTTCAAGACAAGCGGCAATACGCATTCGCCGATATCATCCGGCGACCCAAGCCGAACCACTCCGGTCACTGTGGGCGCAACAAATTTCGAGACTGCCTCTCGATTGAGAGCCAGAAGACGACGCGCATATCCGAGCAGAATCTCGCCATCGCTGGTGAGCGTAACCGAGCGTGCGTCCCGATCGAAAACTGCAACACCAATCTGCTCCTCTAACTTCTTGATCTGCATCGAAACGGCAGAGGGCGTGCGGAACACCGCGTTCGCAGCAGAGGAGAAACTTCCCGTATCGGCAATTGCCACAAATGTGCGCAGCACATCGATATCGAGCATCGGAAGGGGATGTTGAACGGGCGCTGTCATGACGGACTCCGTTTTCCACTCTTTGTTCAAATTTTCTGATCTTAAGCCTTTCTATATTTCGTTTGATTGAACGTCAAGCAGAATGCACATTGAGGACACGAACAAGCAGAGCTGCAGCGAGCGTATCAACCGAACTTCCTGAATGAGGAGATAGAAAATGACCGTTCAATGCCAATCCGCTCCCAACGGCCGGGCATCAGTCGTGCGCTTTACATCAACGTCATCCGTTGCGAACGCACAGTCATGGTTTCTGGCATTTTACTCCGAAGTGCAAAAACAGATCGAAGCCTGGTCGTACGAACGTCGGGTGAAACGCAGCCGTCGTGTGCTGGAATCGCTACCTGAACACATATTGCACGATATCGGCTGGCCAAACGTTGATGATCGTCTGCCGGGCATCGCCAAAAACACAGCAGAGTTCAAGCGTGGGCAGTAAAGCCAATTGAGGGCGGTCATGCGATCCGCCCTCAATTTCCCGACATTAAAATACCTTTTCGCGGCAGGCATTTAGCCGCACTTTGCAACCTACCCGTTCTGTGTCTCAATAGAACACTATCTTGTTTGCGCCATCGCCCTCCCCCTGCGAATCCGGGCCAACGCAGCAAGATTGCCGGTCTGAAAGCGACCGGAGAAAACCGGGCCCAAAAGACCCGGAGTCGTGACGGAGACACAAGGCTTCAACTGCGTCGGGAACCGCAGCCAGAGCCTTTCGAAAATGGGAACGATCGGGCATGATCCAAGCTTCATCGGTTAAGCGGTCTATTGTCTTTTTCCTGGTTCCAAACTTTTCGATGATTGCATTCGCAACGGCCATTGAGCCATTGCGCATTGCAAATCGGATGCTGGGTTATGACGCCTATAGATGGCGACTGACATCGGTTGATGGAAAACCGGTGACCGCATCCAACGGTGTGGAATGCGCCGTCAATGCATCGTTGGAAGACGAGCGACGTTTCCTGCAGCGCGAGCAGCGCCCCTCGATGGTATTCGTCTGTTCCGGCGTCTACGTGGAAGAATTCAGAAACAAGTCGGTCTTTGCGTGGCTGCGTGAGGAATATAATCGCGGCGTGGCAGTCGGTGGACTTTGTACCGGCGCCCATATACTGGCCGCGGCCGGGCTTCTATCTGGCAAACGCTGTGCCATTCACTGGGAAAATCTCCCTGGTTTCTCGGAAGCCTTTCCCAAGGCCGAGGTCTATGCCGATCTCTTTGAGGTCGATGGCAACCTTTACACCTGCGCGGGCGGAACCGCCTCTCTCGATATGATGCTGAAGCTGATTGGAGATGATTTCGACGCCAATCTGGTCAACAAGATCTGTGAACAGGCACTGACCGACCGTGTCCGCAGCCCACAGGATCGCCAGCGCCTGCCGCTGCGGGCCCGTCTCGGCATTCAGAACTCCAAGGTGCTCACCATCATCGAGATGATGGAAGCCAATCTTTCAGAGCCGCAGGCACTGATCAATGTAGCCCATACGATTGGTCTTTCGCGGCGTCAGGTGGAGCGTCTTTTCCGACAGGAGATGGGCCGGTCTCCGGCACGTTATTATCTGGAAATTCGACTCGATCGCGCACGGCATCTATTGTTGCAGTCATCCATGCCTGTGGTCGAGGTCGCCGTCGCCTGTGGCTTTGTTTCGGCGTCGCATTTTTCCAAATGCTATCGGGAATTATACGGACGCTCGCCGCAACAGGAACGGGCCGAGCGCAAAATGCTCATCGCCGCTTAAGCACGACACTAAAGAAAGATAGAGCTGCATCTTGAATGGAGCAGCTCCACTACTGTCAGCTTTCAGAATAAAATCAAAACCATACAGGCTTTTCCGGAATCAGTTCTACAGACCGACCATCTGTGGATGCAGGATTGTTGGATATGTCGCGAACAGGACAGCCGATGCTCAACCTTCCGGGATTTCCAGAAGCTGACATGCAGTCGTCTGACGCTGCGAATATGTCGTATAAAGGCAAATGTCGCGACCGGGCAACGACTATGGTTTTGTCAAATACCAACGAGAGCGGTTTCAGGTAATACGGAGTCGTTGGAACCGCTCTATCCATCTTTTTCACGCATTATCCGACGCAAAACCGCTACGCACTTTTGCTGGAAATGCTCTAGGGACGCATAAAATGGCAGAGTTTCCTAAGAAGGCAAAAGTTGTGATCGTCGGGCTTGGCGGTATCGTCGGCGCCTCGGTGGCACACCATCTGATCGAGCGCGGCTGGGACGATATCGTCGGCATCGACAAATCGGGTATCCCGACCGACATCGGCTCTACTGCCCATGCATCGGACTTCTGCTATGCGACCAGCCATGACTTCCTGTCGTGCTGGACAACGCTCTACTCCATCGATTTCTATGAAAAGATGGGGCATTACGCCCGCGTCGGTGGCATCGAGGTAGCGCGCGTCGGTGACGATGCCCGCATGGACGAAATCAAGCGCAAGGTCGCATCGGGTAAAGCTTTCGGCACTCGTGCTCGCCTGATGGAACCGTCAGAGATCAAGGAAAAATTCCCGCTCATCGAGGAAAGCCTGGTTCAAGGCGGCCTGTGGGACCCCGATGCCGGTCTGGTCATTCCGCGCTCGCAGACCGTCGCCGGCAAGCTGATTGATCAGGCTGAAGCTGCAGGCAAGCTACAAAGCTTCGCCAACACACCGGCCCAGTCGCTAATCGTCGAAAACGGACGCATCAAGGGTGTCGTCACGCATCGCGGCACCATCGAAGCTGACTATGTCATCATCTGCGCTGGCCTTTGGGGACGTCTGATTGCCGAAATGGTTGGTGAAGACCTGCCAGTCATGCCAATTGACCATCCGCTAACATTCTTCGGTCCCTATAACGAGTTTGAAGGCACCGGTAAGGAAATCGGCTGGCCGCTCATGCGCGATCAGGGTAACTCCGCCTATATGCGCGACACCGGCGATCCGAAAACTGCCGAAGGCGGCCAGATCGAATGGGGTTATTACGAAGAAAAGAACCCGCGCTTGTGCCATCCGCGTGACCTTCTGGAAAAGCATGAAGCACGTCTCTCGCCATCACAGCGCGATCTTGAGATGGACCAGATTCTCGAACCGCTTGAGCGCGCCATCGAGCTGACGCCCATTCTGGGCGAGCTTGGCTACAATGAAAGCCACTCCTTCAACGGCTTCCTGCAGGTCACGACCGACGGCGGCCCATCCATGGGCGAAAGCCAGAAGGTGCGCGGCCTATGGTATGCAGTCGCCATCTGGGTCAAGGACGGTCCCGGCATGGGTAAGCTCATTGCCGACTGGATGACCGACGGTCGCACGTCCATTGATCATCACGCCGTCGACTATTCCCGTTTCTACCCGCATCAGATGACCGAGCAGTTCATCTGGGATCGCTGCACGGAAACGGCGATGAAGGTGTACAATCCGGCGGTTCATCCGCGTGAACCCTTCTCCAAGGGCCGCAATATCCGCCGCTCACCATTCTATGAACGCGAAGTCGAACTCGGTGGCCATTTCATGGAGCTTGGCGGCTGGGAACGCGCGCACGGCTATGCCGCCAATGAACACCTTCTCGAAAAATATGGTGATCGCGTACCGGTGCGCGAAAACGAATGGGATAACCGCCACTTCTGGCGCGTCTCCAATGCCGAACACCTCGAACTGACCGAAAATTGCGGTATCATCAATCTCTCGCACTTCGCCATGTACGACATTGAAGGCCCCGACCATGTCGAGCTGATGGAGTGGCTCTGTGCAGCTAAAATCGGCGGCGACGCCAATATCGGCAAGGGCATCTATACCCACTTCCTCGACGACGAAGGCATGGTGCGGGCCGACTTCACGGCAATCCGCATGACAGACCGCATCCGTATGATCAATGGCGCCGATGCCGGGCCTCGCGACTTCCACTATATGCGCCGCGTGGCCGAAGATAAGGGCTTTGACGTTACGATCACCGATGTGACGGAAAAATACGTCACCATCGGCATCTGGGGTCCGAATGCGCGCGAGAACCTGAAGAAGGTCGTTGAGAGACCTGAAGGTCTTGATGCGGAAAACTTCCCCTTCGCTGCCATCAAGCCAATCCGGATTGCGGGCAAGGATGTTACCGCGTTCCGCATTTCCTATGTCGGTGAACAGGGTTGGGAATTGCATATGCGTTACGAAGACGGCCTTGCCGTCTGGGATGCGCTTCGCTCCACCGGCGTAATTGCGGTAGGCGTCGAGACCTATGCCAACACGCGTCGCATGGAAAAGAGCTTACGCCTGCAGAATGCCGATCTGCTGACCGAGTATAACCTTCTCGAAGCCGATCTTGCTCGCCCGAAGGTCAAGGAGGCGGATTTCCGCGGCAAGGCAAAGCATGTGGAATATCGCGCCCGCGAGCATCAGCCTGCCATGCTCTGCACGCTGGTCATAACCGACAATGTCGATTCGAAAGGTGTGGCCAGGTATCCTGTCGGCATCATGCCAGTACAGGATTTGGATACCGGAGAAACACTCATTGACGAACTTGGCCGCCGGTCTTTCACGACCTCAGTCGCCTATGGCCCGACGATTGGCAAGAACATCGCGCTCGCGTACCTGCCATGGGCCTATTGTCAGGAAGGTCGCAAGCTGAATGTGGAATATTTCGGTGAGACTTATCCGGTTGAAGTGCTCTCGATAGGTTACAAGCCTCTCTACGATCCGGAAAACCTCAAGCCTCGCAGCTGACCGAGACACTTTCCATACAAAAAAGCCGAGGCAACACCTCGGCTTTTCACATTTCGCAATGGGAAAACTATTTCAACGTGGCTTTGCCACCACTGATCGTGATCGTTTCATCGCCGGTCAACGCTTCGCGGTCCCCGTTCGGAAACGTTACGAAGCAGCCCGAGGCGCAGAATTCAACAGTTTCACCGGGCGCGACAATCATTTCGCGCTTGGAAGCGCCTTCCGTAACGACAATCGTCTGAGGGCCGCTATCATTATTGGAAATCTGCGCGGCGTAGGCGCTGCCAGCCGAAACCGCAAAACCGATTGCTGCACCAAGAACGAGCTTCCCCAAGCTGTTGGCCTGATTTCTGTTCATACCGTCCCGACCTTTCCATCGCTCCCGCCGCGATATGTCCAATGTCGCAAGAGCCCTATTGCCCTCTGTCATCCCCTTTATAAGCGGACAAAACTGAACTGCAACTGAACGAAACGTTCATCAAGCCCGGTCGTCGGCATCCTCGTCGACTTCCGGCTTCTCTGCCAGGGCCT
Source organism: Ochrobactrum sp. XJ1 (assembly GCF_024701725.1). Classification (NCBI taxonomy): domain Bacteria; kingdom Pseudomonadati; phylum Pseudomonadota; class Alphaproteobacteria; order Hyphomicrobiales; family Brucellaceae; genus Ochrobactrum; species Ochrobactrum sp. XJ1. The sequence continues at coordinate 185,474 of NZ_VDGD01000010.1, read as the reverse complement.
TTTTCTTCTTGGCTGATGATGAGGGCTCTTTCTCCTTCTGCATCAAATCGGAGAGTTTTTCGATTTCAGGCACACTGAGAACGAGATCAGTCCTGGTAGACGACAGGTGTAATCCTTCCTCATGGAAGCGCTCTACAATCTGGAATCGCAACTCGTTCTTGATACCACCCGTCGCTGTAATATCGGCCACATAGGCGTAGATATCAAAAATCATCAGTGAATCGTTCATGTTCTGAAACGAAACGAACGGCTCAGGATTCTTCAAGATCGACGGATGACCGCGAACAATTTCGAGAAGCAGCGCGTGGACCCGGCGTGGCTCCTCCGTATAAGAGGCTTGTACATTGATATCGATGCGCCCGAGCTTGTTGCGATGGGTCCAGTTGCCGACGTTACCGTTGATAAGCGTCGAATTCGGCACGATGATCGATTGCTTCTGGAAAGTTTCCACTTCCGTTGCGCGCACGCTGATCTTCTTGACGATACCGCTGACCGTGCCGGCTTCTACCCAGTCGCCGACCTTGAACGGACGTTCGGCGAGCAGAATGAGACCAGAAACAAAATTCTGGACGATATTCTGGAGACCAAAACCGATGCCGAGAGACAAACCACCGGCGATAAGGGCCAGGTTCGACATATTGAACCCGGCTGCCGATACACCAACCAGAGCGGCAAGACAAAGGCCAACATAGCCTATGACTGTGCGGATTGAATTGCGTACACCAGAATCGACCCGCCCGCGCGCCATAACGCTGTTGTCGAGCCAGTTCTGGAACCAGCGCGTCAGAAGATAGCCGATCACGAACAGCAGCACGCCGGTCAATAGTCCCATGAGCGAGATCGAAATATTGCCGATCTGGAAGCCGGTCATCAACTGATAGAAGGTGCTTTTAAGTTCGGCCCACTGGAAGCCGAGCTGCATCAAAACAAGCGGAATGCCGATCAAGGCAACGACGAGATTGATCAATATGCCCGCCACAAGGCCAAGCTGATCAAGGGTTGCGTCGTCGAAATGAAAACGCTCTCGCATTGCCTTGCCAATCTGGCTGGATGCGAAAGCCTGCTCTTCGGAAATTGCACGCCCAGTCAAGAAGCCCATATACATCGTAACCAGAAATGCGCCCGTCACCACGATCTGCTGCGATATGAAGCGCGCCATGCCGATATAGCCAAACAGCGCGGTCAGAATGGGTAAAAGCCCCAATATGATCAGGAATGTTCTGAATGCGCGCGGCCATGAACGGACAGCGCCATCCTTTTCGCGCTCAACCGGTTTCAGAAACGCAATCGCCAGAATCAGAACGCCGACCATCACCGTGGCAAGCAGGCTTTTCGCCATCGTCAGCGACAGAGGCGATGACAAAATCTGGTTGACCTTTCCGAAGAAAGAATCGAGCCCGCTTGTCAGCGCCGTGGCAGTTATCAGCAACCCCAACACGCGTCCTGGACGTGGTGCGACCGGAACCAGTCGCCACTGCGGCATATCCGAGCTGATACAGGCAGACGCCAGCCTATGAATGAAGAAAACGAGCCCAAGAACGAGAAAAAGCGACTGAATCAGAGCGGCAATATCTGTTCTCAAAACGTTGAAATAGTTCATTAAAAAGTAAGTCGTCGCCAGAAAAACGCCCACGGCTGCGGACGGTATAACCGTAGACCAGAAAGCCACTGAGAGGCGACTTAGATAGGAGGGCGATTCGATCGTTGGATCGCGTTGATAGAGCGTTCCGAGGACGCGCCTTGCACCCAGCTGGATGACCAGCGCCGCCGCAAACGCAAAAAACGCGGCAGCGAGAAATGACTTGAGCTTGAACGTACTTACAAAACGCCACCACGACTGAACGATGCGCCAGAGTGAAACCATCTGGTTACTGGCAGCCGAAGCAACCTCTGTACCCAGCGTCGTATCGAGATTCACGCGTTGTGAAAGTGTGCGTGCAAAAAGGTCTCGGCGCATGTCGCCGATCTTTGCGGACATCTGATTGACGGAAAGCGATGTGTCCTCCGTCTCACCGACAATGGCATTGATCTCGGCCTTTTCGGCGGTCAGTCGCGCGCGTTCTTCACTGACGATTGTCGGTTCTGGCGGCTGATCGCCAGAGGGTGCGGGGCCAAGCTGTTCCAGCCGCGTATTTATTTCGGTCAGACGCGGACGGAATGAAACGCCAGCATCCAGAAGCTTCTTCGAAAGAGAGTCCAGCTGGAGCTTGAGATTGGCCAGCGTTTCATCGTTCGAAGTGGCCTTGGGAAGCTGATCACTGATCCGTTTCGTCTGTTGCTTCAGATCGTTGATGACAGGCTTTTGTTGCTGAACAACGCTGGAAACAGGCGCTGGTGCCTGTTGCTGATCGGTGGCAGCGGGCGCTTGCTGGGCTGAGTCGTTTTGCGGAGCGGCAGCGGGCGCAGTTTGTGCCGCCGGCGGAGTCGAGGGCTTGTTATCCTGCGCAAAGGCAGGCGCAATGCCACCCGGCGACAGAACGCCGATCAGAAGAGAAAATGCAAGAACACGAAACGTCGATGAATATGCCAATTCAATTCTGCCGTTAAACAAGACATGGTTTCAACATAAAGCGCCCTAAAACGGATGCAAGGCGTAGGCCGTCTACAAGATTTCACGGTGCGCAGGAAGCGGACCCATAACGTATAAGACGAGCCTTGATGCCAGTATTTCCTTGTTCGTGCGAACACAAATGATTAATGAGGATTCGCAATGAGTGTGAAAAGCTGGCTCAACTCCACGGATAGACTCTAAAGAAAGTCTTGGCGATTTGATGAAGGGCATGAAAAACACGGAACAGCACAAGCGGCATGGTTTCATGCTGTTCGTTACGTGCGTTCTGTCGTTTACGGCTTTTCTGTTTGCCGTGGATTTTTCAACGCCGGACGAAGATGTTGCCCGTGGTCACTCCGGCGGCATCGTCGCAAGACAGGTCGAAGGCACTCCGACAACCCCTGTTCGCCAGCAATCCACCCCCTCGCCGCAGCCCATGCGGGCGATCTTGATCGAAGCGATCGCAGCCAAGATCAAAGCTGTTTACCTTGATGGCACCGGAGCAGCGCTGCCCGTGGCGGCAGTGGCTTTTGCTCTTCCAAAGTCGGCAGCAGCCAAAGCGGCGCTGAATTTCCAGCGCCTCGCAGTTTTGCAGAGACATTTTGGCTCTGCCCGTGCGCCTCCTAAAAGCGCATAATATGCCATCCTCGAAGATTGGCTTTAACCAATCCTGACACCATTACAAACGATGCCCGCACCGCTGCTTGATGAGTGGCAATTGGGGCGTACCAACCGGAACCTTAATCCATGCGTACTTCCAAATGGGTGGTTGTGCTTTATAGCCTGATCGTTGCGATCGGCGTTATCATTGCCTTGCCCAACTTTTTCACCCAAAAGCAACTTGAGGCGATGCCGTCCTGGTTCCCGAAGCGTCAGGTCACGCTCGGCCTCGACTTGCGCGGCGGCTCGTATCTCGTGCTCGAAGTCGATGCAGCGAGCCTGAAGAAAGACCGTTTGCGCTCTCTGCTTGACGATGCCCGCAGCAAGCTGCGTGCCGAACGCATCCAGCCGCAGTCGATCCGTGCTGTCGGAGATGCGGTCGTCGTGACCATCCCTGATGCGGACCAGCGTTCCAAGGCGGAAACTGCACTTCGCACCTTGATTTCGCAGGTCAATACCAGCGGTTTCGGCACGGCGATCAACGACATAGATGTTGCCTCGAACGACAATCAGGTACGCCTGACCCTCACCGAAGCAGGTTTCAACTATCGTCTTGATGCCGCTCTTCAGCAGAGCCTTGAAATCATCCGTCAGCGCGTCGACCAGGTCGGCGTTGCAGAACCGTCCATCCAGCGCGTAGGCTCGGACCGTATCGTCGTTCAGCTTCCCGGTCTTCAAGACCCGGCGCAGCTTCGCCAGCTTCTCGGAAGCACGGCGAAAATGAGCTTCCATATGGTCGCCGATGCCAATCCGAACGATGCGCCGCCTCCGGGCGTGACCATCATGCCGGATTCCAAGGATCCGAACATCAAGTACCCGATCGAGGATCAGATCGCCCTTTCCGGCGAGCGTCTCACCGACGCGCGTGCAGGTTTCGACCAGCGCACCAACGAGCCGATCGTGTCTTTCCGTTTCGATAGCCTCGGTGCACGCCAGTTCGCGGACATTACGACGAAAAACGTCAATCGTCCGTTCGCAATCGTGCTCGATGGCAAGGTGCTAAGCGCCCCGGTCATCCGTGAACCGATCACCGGCGGCTCGGGCCAGATTTCCGGCAGCTTTACGGTTCAGGACACAGTTGTTCTTTCGGCACTCCTGCGCGCTGGCGCCCTGCCCGCTCCGCTGACCGTTATCGAAGAACGTACTGTTGGTCCTGATCTTGGCGGCGATGCCATCAAGATGGGTCTGATTACAGGTATCGTGGGCTTCGTACTCGTCGCGGTCTTCATCCAGCTCCTTTATGGCGTCTGGGGCACGATTGCCAACGTGGCGCTGTTGCTCCACACCTTGCTTACCTTCTCTGCCTTGAGCCTCATTGGCGCAACGCTGACATTGCCCGGTATCGCCGGTATTATTCTCGGTATTGGTATCGCGGTTGACGCCAATATTCTCATTAATGAACGTATCCGCGAAGAAACGCGACGCGGCCTCGGGGCCATGGCCGCGCTGGACAAGGGCTTCCATAGCGCCTTCTCTACCATTGTGGATGCTAACGTCACGTCCCTGATCTCGACCTTGCTGTTGTTCACCTTCGGCACAGGCCCGGTTCGCGGCTTTGCGATTACCATGATGCTCGGTATCGCGATCTCCATGTTCACTGATGTGACGTTGGTACGCATGGTCATGGCGTGGTACGTTCGCAAGCGTAAGCTGAAAGTGCTCGTCATCGAGCCGTTCCTGAAATTCGTTCCTGAGAAGACGAATATCAGCTTCATGAATGCACGCTTCATCGGCATTGGCGTCTCGATTGTGCTGTCTATTCTGTCCATTGGTCTGTTCTTCAAACCGGGATTGAATTACGGCATTGACTTCAAGGGCGGCATTCAGGCGGAAATCGTCACGTCACAGCCAGCCGATCTGGCGCAACTTCGCGCCAAGCTAGGCGCACTGGGTCTTGGCGAAGTAGCGCTTCAGTCAGCCGGTAGCCCAAATGATGTCCTGATCCGCGTCCAGCGTCAGGAAGGTGGCGAGGAAGCGCAGACCGTTGCCGTCAACAAGATGCGCGAAGCCGTGACCGAACTTGATCCAGGTGTGAAAATCGAGCGGACAGAAGTCGTCGGCCCGAAAGTCTCCGGTGAACTGGCCCGTTCAGGCTTCATCGCCGTCATCCTGTCGGCACTCGGCATGCTCATCTATCTCTGGTGGCGCTTCGAGTGGTTCTTTGCGATGGGCGCAATCATCACGCTTATCCTCGACACCACGAAGATGGTCGGCTTCTTCGCGCTGTTCCAGCTCGATTTTAACCTGACAGCTATCGCAGCGCTTCTGACCGCTATCGGTTACTCGGTAAACGATAAGGTCGTGGTTTATGACCGCATGCGTGAAAACATGCGTCTTTATAAATCAAAGCCGCTACGCGAGATTGTCGATATGAGTATCAATCAGGTGCTCGTCCGCTGTGTTTACACATCGATGACGACGTTCCTGTGTATGCTCCCGATGGCAATCTGGGGCGGTAGCGCGGTTCATAATTTTGCCGTGCCGATGCTGTTCGGTATCTTTATCGCTACATCGTCGTCGATCTTCATCGCCGCTCCGATCCTGCTTCTGCTCGGCAACTGGTGGCAGCACCGCAAGGAAGCCCATCAGGCAATTGAAGACAGCGCCGCAGCGCAGAAATAACCCGCTTGCCGGGCAAGGCTCAAGCTTTGCCCGGCTCCCACTTACATAATTGAAAAGCCAGAGGGGGAAGGCACCTGATGCCCCATGACACGCCTTTGATAGCGACAATCGTCATCGGGTTATGCCTGGCCTTCATCTTCGGTGCGATAGCCACCCGCCTGAAAATCTCCCCCCTCGTCGGCTATCTTCTGGCTGGTGTCATTGCTGGCCCGCACACGCCCGGATTCGTCGCTGATCAGGATCTGATTCTGCAGCTAGCCGAAATTGGCGTCATCCTGCTGATGTTCGGCGTCGGCCTGCACTTTTCCCTCAAAGATCTTCTTTCCGTCAAAGCCATAGCAGTACCCGGCGCGCTCGCGCAGATTGCAGCAGCCGCAGCCCTCGGCACGGGCCTTGGGCTCGCCCTTGGATGGGATGTACAGGCAGGTCTGGTTTTTGGCCTCGCACTTTCGACCGCCAGTACCGTCGTCCTGTTGCGCGCCATGCAAGAGCGCCGCCTGATCGACACCGAACGTGGACGCATCGCAGTAGGCTGGCTGATCGTCGAAGACCTTGCCATGGTCATGGCACTGGTGTTGCTTCCAGCAGTCGCCAGTGTAACCGGCCGTGCAGAAGGCTCAGCAGCGAGTGATCCTATCGTTTCATGGCTTGGCCTCGGCATTGGCGGCATCATCCTTCTCACCATTGCCAAGGTTGTTCTGTTTGTCGCCCTGATGCTCATAGTCGGGCGTAAGGTCATACCGTGGCTTCTGAACGTCGTGGCTCAGACCGGCTCTCGCGAACTGTTTCGTCTTGGTGTGCTCGCGATTGCGCTGGGCGTCGCTTTCGGCGCAGCCCATCTGTTTGGCGTTTCCTTCGCATTGGGCGCATTCTTCGCCGGCATGGTGATGAGCGAATCCGAACTCAGCCATCGAGCCGCGGAGGAGTCCCTCCCCTTGCGCGACGCTTTCGCAGTGCTGTTCTTCATCTCTGTCGGCATGTTGTTCGACCCGATGAGTCTACTTCGAGATCCGCTGCCCCTGCTCGGAACGCTCGCCATCATTCTGATCGGTAAATCGGTCGCAGCATTCTTCATCGTGCGCGCCTTCCGTCGCCCTGTCAGCACAGCGCTCACCATTTCGGCGAGCCTTGCGCAGATTGGTGAGTTCTCCTTCATTCTTGCGGGATTGGGCGTCAGCCTAAATCTCCTCCCGCCAGCCGGACGCGACCTCATTCTCGCAGGCGCAATCCTCTCGATTTTCCTCAATCCGGTCATGTTCATTGTCGCGGAACGGATGCGACCATGGATCGAAAAGCGAAGCAAAGGCGAAACGTCAGCCGGTGATAACACCAGTGCCGAACTCAGTATTTCCGAGCCCGAGCCATTGCCGCAGACTTTACTGACCGCACACACGATTATCGTTGGTTACGGCCAGATCGGCGAAAGGATCGCAGCAGGATTGCAGGCAGAGACGCCTTTTCTCGTCATTGAGGATTCGTCGAAAGTCAGCGCCTCGCTCAAGGATAAAGGCATCCAGGTTATTACAGGGAACGCCTCGGATTCAGATATACTGAAGGCGGCCAGTCCGGTAACGGCTCGAAACCTGGTTATTGCAATACCCAACGCTTTCGAGGCTGGGCGGGTGACGGCATTGGCCAGAGCCTCCAATCCGGAAATCAGCATCGTCGTGCGGGCCTGTTCAAAGGCAGAAGCACAATATTTGCATGATCTTGGCGCAGATTTCGTCATTCTGGGAGAAGAAGAAATCGCAGCAGCCATGGCAAAGGCAATCGGAACTGAGATCAAGAGGAAAAATACCGAAACCGTTTCAGAGGAAAACGAATTTCAGGCCGACGCATTAGGGATAGTATCGGGAGATGGGTCGACCGATATCATGGGCAAAAAAGGGGATGATATGAAGCATGAAGGCATGGTGACCGGTTGATGAAAGCAAAGGATTACATCTGGCCGGTCGTGGGTATTTGCGCAGTCGGTATTTCGGCTTGGCTTCTCTATCGCGAACTTCGCAGCATTTCGCTCGATGATGTTCTGGACAGTCTTTACGCCATCCGCGCCCATCATTGGGCACTCGCGGCGGCTTCAGCACTTCTGGCCTACAGTTCGCTTGCTGGTTATGATCGCATCGCGCTGCTGCACCTCAGACGCAAGATTTCCTGGCTGTTTATCGCGCTTTGCTCCTTCACCACCTACGCGCTGTCGCACAATATTGGCGCTTCAGTCGTCTCCGGTGCGGTCGTGCGTTACAGGGCATATTCTTCTCAAGGCATGCCCGGCAGCGAAATCGCCGTCCTCATCGCTTTCTGTTCATTCACATTCATTCTTGGTGTTGTCATTACTTCCAGCGTCGTTCTCCTGCTGGAGCCGCATATTCTCATGCGCTTCAACGAGGAACTGACACCAACCGTCTCCATCGTCATTGCGCTTTTGATGCTGGCATTCGTACTGCTTTATGTCTTCGGTAGCTGGCTGCGCCTGCGCCCGCTTCAGATCGGCAGTTTCCGTCTGGAATATCCGCGGCTGTCGGTTGTGGTGCAGCAGCTCATCGTCGCACCGCTGGAGCTGATCGGTGCCGCGGGTATCATTTATTTTGCCTTGCCAGAGGCCGGCAATCCCGGTTTCCTCATTGTTCTTGGCATCTTCCTGGTCTCATTCTCTGCAGCCCTGATATCGCACGCACCGGGCGGCCTTGGTGTTCTGGAACTCGTTTTCCTGACTGGCTTGCCGGATATGAATCAGGCTGATGTTCTGGCTGCGCTGATCGTCTTCCGTCTGCTCTACCTGCTTATCCCGTTCGCGATGTCGCTTGTGGTCGTGCTGGTCTTCGAGAAATCCCAGTTTCTCCTGCGCTGGAACGATAAACAGAGAAAATAGAAGCAGATAACGACGGAGCATATTTTTTACAAAACCCGCCATAATTTGAATTTGTTTTCCTTAAAATGGCGGCCATGGCCGCCTATCTTGGAACCAGTTTCGCAAACGGAACGAATTGCGAAATTAAACGCCCTCCCAAGGCTTTATCCAAGAGGAAAAACGCATGCCTGCGACATTGATCATCCCCGGCTACAAGGGATCGGAAGCAGGCCACTGGCAGCGCCAATGGTTGCATGACGATCCGTCAGCATTGCTCGTCGAACAGGACGACTGGCACTATCCGGTGCTATCCGACTGGATGCACGCACTCGAAGCCAAACTCGCCGAAAATCCGGGCGCCGTTCTGGTCGCCCATAGTCTCGGCTGCGCACTGGTCGCACATCTGGCCAGCCGACCGTCAGCAGCACATGTGGCGGGCGCCCTTCTCGTTGCACCTGCCGACGCGGAAACTATGGCCCGCAAGGACAGCCGTTTCCAGAGCTTTGCCCCGCTGCCGCGCCATGAGCTGGGCTTCCCTTCCATCGTCGTGGCAAGCCGCAACGATGAATATATGAGCTTTGCCAAAGCTGAAGCCCTTTCGCACGTTTGGGGATCGGGATTTGTCGATCTCGGCCATGCCGGCCATATCAACGTAGCAAGTGGTTTCAGTCGCTGGCCGGAAGGGATTATCCTTGCATCCTCTCTTCACAGAGAACCGGTAGCCAACACGCTTTCCCAAGCAGCGTGACCGTGAGAGCGGTTCCAGTCAAAATGGAACCGCTCCAGCTCTTTTGTATTTAAGCACCTTGCCTGCGTTCAAGCAGAACCTTCAAGACGAGCGTCAGAAGAGCGATCAAAGCGAGCGTCGAAGCCGCAGCGAATGCACCAGCGACATTATAGTCATTGAACAGTAGTTCCACCTGAAGCGGCAGCGTATTGGTCTTGCCTCGGATTGCACCCGAAACGACCGACGTTGCCCCAAACTCTCCCATCACGCGCGCATTGCAAAGCACCGCACCATAGAGCAAAGCCCATTTGATATTGGGCAAGGTGACATAGAAGAAGGTTTGCCAGGCATTGGCGCCAAGCGTCAGAGCCGCTTCTTCTTCATCGCTCCCCTGCACTTCCATCAGCGGAATCAGTTCACGCGCCACGAAAGGTGAAGTGACGAAGAGACTGACAAGGAAGATCGCCGGAACCGTAAACATCACCTTGATGTCATAAGTTTCCAGCAATGGCCCCAGCAAACCTTGCGATCCATACAGGAAGAGATAGGTCACACCGGCCACGATGGGCGAGACTGAAAACGGTATCTCAACGAAAGTGATCAGCAACCGCCGCCCCGGAAAACGGAACTTGGTTACAAGCCAAGCAACACAAACACCGAACGCCATATTGATCGGCACCACGACGATTGCTGTGAGAATGGTCAGCCAGACCGCATGCAATGTATCAGGCTTCAATATTTCACCGAAGAAGACATCGACGCCCTTGCTGAATGCGTAGGAGAAGATAATGGCCAGAGGCGCTCCAATGCAGACCACCGACAAGCCAGCCGCCAGCCAGATCAACAGATTGCGCACCGGTCCGGAATTTCGTGCCTGCAGGCTTGCGCTAGCGTTCGGCATAACGAAGCTGCCTTGCTTGAATGAGATTGGTCACAAGAAGCATCACGAAAGCCGTAACGAGCATCACGAATGCAAGTGCAGCGGCCGCAGGATAGTCATACTCGTCGAGTCGGATGAAAACGAGCAACGACGTCACTTCGGTTTCAAAGGGGAGATTGCCAGAGATAAAGACAATCGAACCAAACTCACCGAGGCTGCGGGCAAAGGAAAGCGACGAGCCTGCAAGGAAAGCTGGAAAGATGGTCGGCCAGATAATGTGTGAGAATGTCTGCCAGGAGCTGGCCCCAAGGCTGCGGGCAGCTTCTTCCACATCAGCACTCATATCTTCAAGCACCGGCTGAACCGTGCGGATAACGAACGGGATGCTGGTGAAAAACATCGCGATCATGATGCCGAGCGGCGCATAAGCAACCTTTATCCCGATCGGTTCAAGGAACCGTCCAAACCAGCCATTTTGGGCAAATAGCGTCACCAATGCCAGACCGGCTATGGCAGTCGGCAGCGCGAAAGGAAGATCGACGGCGGCATCGATCAGACGTTTGCCGGGAAATTCATATCGCGTCAGTACCCAAGCCAGCAGAAGACCGAACAAGCCGTTAAAAACGGTGGCCACTGCGGCTGCGCTCAGGGTGATCTTATAGGTCGCTAGCGCCCGATCTGAAGTCACAATGCTCCAGAAGTCACTCCAGCCAAGACTTGCCGTTTTCAGAATCATGGCCAGCAGTGGCAAGGCCACGATAACAGCCAGATAAAGCAAAGTGCAGCCGAGGGTCAGTCCGAACCCCGGCAGCACAGAATTACGTTTCATGCTTAGAAGCGCCACTGGATTTTTCCAAAAAGCAAGGCGATCCCGTTAGGGATCGCCAGTTGGCTCTGTTTACTTACCAGTGAAGAGCTGATCGAGCACTCCGCCTTCGGCGAAATGTTCCTTCTGCACCTTCTCCCAGCCACCGAAAGCATCTTCAACCGTCACGAGACGCACATCAGGATAGATGTCCTTGTGCTTTGCAATGACATCCTTGTCGTGCACACGGTTGAAGTTCTGAGCCAGAATTTCCTGACCTTCCGGTGAATAGAGATAGTTCAGATAGGCTTCCGCTGTCTTGCGCGATCCACGCTTGTCTACCACCTTGTCGACGACCGTAACGGGAAACTCCGCCAGCAGACTGACTTCTGGGACAACAACATCATACTTGTCCGGTCCGAGAACTTTCTCAGTCCCGCGTGTTTCAGCTTCAAACGTCACCAGCACGTCGCCAATGCCACGTTCGGCAAAAGTCGTCGTTGCTCCACGTCCGCCTGTATCGAAGACGGGAACATTCTTGAAAATCTTTCCGATGAACTCGTGTACCTTCGCCTGATCACCCTTGAACGCCTCGTTCGCGTAAGCCGTCGCAGCAAGAAAAGTATAGCGCGCATTGCCTGAGGTCTTTGGGTTCGGGAAGATCACCTTCACATCGTCACGCGCCAGATCGTCCCAATTCTTGATGTTCTTCGGATTGCCCTCACGAACGAGGAATGCAGGGAGCGAATAGTAAGGCGAGGAGTTGTTAGGAAGCCGCTTCTGCCAGTCCGCGGGAATCAGATTACCCTTGTCATGGAGGACCTGAACGTCGGTCACCTGATTGAAGGTCACCACGTCCGCCTCAAGCCCTTCCAGAATAGAACGCGCCTGCTTGGAGGAGCCAGCATGGGATTGATTGACGGTCAAGTCCTCGCCGGTCTTGGTCTTCCAGTCAGCGATGAAGGCTTGATTGACCTGTTCGTAGAGTTCCCGCGCAATGTCATAGGAAACATTGAGTATTTCCTTCGGCTCCTGTGCCTGAACCGGTGCAGAGCCGAGACCGAGGGCTACCGCCGCATATAGAATAATTTTTCTCATTAGACCCATCCCCACCACGCTGTTTGCGAAAAGCGCTCTAAACTGGATTGTTTTCGGAAAACAAATCTAACGAGAGAAGAGACAAAATCAATCTAAATCATTGATTTAAATATATAAACTACTTTTATCGCCATTCATGGAACCCGTACCCAAACCTCATGCTGGCGTGAGAAAATAATTCTCATCAGGAGCGAAACCATAAAATGAAATGCAAAAAGGCAGGAGACCTCCGTCTCCTGCCTTCATAACTTTCTTAGACTCTGGACTTACCAGAAACCGCGATGCTGCCAGCACCAGAGAAAGTTATGCTCGCCACGCTCCAGCCGACTACGGCGGCGGGCTGCAATCTCTTCCGCATTCAACTTCATCTCACTCCAAGGCCGCTCCAGAAAGCCCGGAACACGCAAAACCGTATTCTTCATTTTCGTAGCGAGCAGCTGAACGGTTCGCTTCATGCCTGGCCTCCTCATTGCCTTACGCTCAAATATCATCGCGTTTTCGCCGCAACAATGAACGATAGGTTAATTTTGAAGGCTTCTCGGCTTTTGTCAATAACCCACTTATTTTATCGGAGTTAACTGCGTGAAATAATTTGCGAGCCAGACCAAACAACCCGCAAATTCATTCCTGTTAAACCTCATAGTCGGATGAGGGGACAATGCGTACCTTGCCGATATGACGACCATTCATCGACTCAATCTTGAACTCCAGGCCATCGGCAACGAAGCTTTCTCCACCCAAAGGCAGGTGTCCGAGATGCCAGAGAACATAGCCAGCAAGGGTAGTATAACGGTCACCGTCATCCAGAAGGTCGCGTTCCAGAAGGCCGCTTAACCGGCGAATATCGGTAAAGCCGTCTACAAGATAACCACCCTGCCCGTCCGACTGCGCGACAGCCGCCTCTTCGTCTTCATCCGGGAACTCACCAGCAATGGCTTCCAGAACGTCGGTCGGCGTCACGACACCTTCGAAAGAGCCATGCTCATCGACGACGACTGCGATCTGGACAGGTGAATTACGCAACTGCTCCATAACGCGCAGCACGTTTGCATTTTCATGCACGACAAGCGGCTGCTTTACGATCTTGTCCCAGTCGACAGGCTTCTTGTCACCAATGTCGAGCAAAAGGTCCCGGACCAACGCCACACCGATGAACTCGTCCACCTGACGGCGCGCGACGATGACGCGAGAATGTGACAGCTCCCGAATGGCCGCATCAAGTTCTGCTTCGTCTTCATCGAGGTCAAGCCACTCGATCTCGTTGCGCGGCGACATGATGGAACGCACAGGTCGATCAGCCAGATCAAGAACGCCGCGGATCATTTCCTTTTCTTCCGGCAGGAAGACATCACTGGCCGCTGTCTGCTGGGCAATCACGTCAACCGTGTCGGAAAGCGGGCTTTCGCCGCGACTGCCACCGAGTAGACGCAGGACGGCACCCGCAGTGCGCTCTCGCAGATCGTTGGTCGTGACCAGCTTTTCGCGATTGTGTCGCGACATCTGGTTGGCCGCTTCGATCAACACCGAGAAGCCGATCGCCGCATAAAGATATCCCTTTGGAATATGGAAGCCGAAACCCTCCACGACCAGACTGAAACCGATCATCATCAGGAAGCCAAGACACAGGATGACAACGGTGGGGTGTTTGTTGACAAAATCCATCAGCGGCTTGGAAGCAAGCATCATCACGCCGATGGCGATAATGACAGCAATCATCATGACCGGCAGATGCTGAACCATGCCCACAGCCGTGATGACACTATCCAGCGAGAACACGGCATCAAGCACGACAATCTGAACGATCACCTGCCAGAACACAGCATGTACGACCTTGGAACTCTTAGGCCCATGATCACCCTCCAGCCGCTCATGCAGCTCCATCGTGCCCTTGGCAAGGAGAAACAGACCACCAATTAGCATGATGATGTCTCGGCCCGAGAAAGACATTCCCATCAGCGAAACCAATGGCTCACGGAGGGTGACGATCCAGGAAATCGACGCCAGCAACACCAGACGCATCAAAAGAGCCAGAGTAAGGCCGATAAGTCGCGCGCGATTACGTTGGTGTGGGGGCAGTTTGTCGGCCAGAATGGCAATAAAGACGAGATTGTCGATACCGAGAACAATCTCGAGCACCACCAATGTCACCAAACCTATCCAGGCATTGGGGTCGGCAATCCAGTCCATGGACCAGTCCATGATGTGTCGGCTCCTTTAAAGATCAGCAGAAATGGAAATTGGGAAATTCGTCGCAACAGCTTTGTGACCGGGCTGCATTTGTGCAGTCCAGTCTCTTCCGGGCGCAGTCTATCGGGAATTGTTCAATGCGCTGGAAGCCCGAACACCCCTCCGGGGAATTCGGACTTCGAGAAGACGAATCGTCAGAACTGTCGTCGGGCATAAAGCGCGATGAACCTTATATGAGGTGTCGCGAGGCCTGAATCCTCAGCCACACCGGTTGCCACATGGAACATATGGTCTGTTATTATGCAGACCGAAGCCTGTAGCACAAGAGGTCGATTATTCGGCTGGAGAGACCTGAACGCGGCGCTTACGCTCCCGACGTGGACGAGCTTTGAAAAAGCGCACACCGATAACCGTCGCAATGATGGTGACGATAGTGATTCCGATCACGAACCAGAACATGTGATCGCCATCCATTCTGGCGAAAACGCCTGCTCCACGACCTGCCAGCCAGCCCGGAAGGAACATCAGCGGAGCCCATACAAGCGCGGAGAGGACATTGGCTGTCTGGAAGCGCGTCTGATCCATAGACATCATACCGGCAACCATCGGCACGGTACAGCGCACGGGGCCGAAGAAACGACCAAGGAACACTGCAGAAAAACCATAGCGACGGAAGAGAAGGCGTGCACGCGCCACACCGCTGCGGTGCTTGTTGAGCGGCCACTTGTGAATAATATTGCGGCCCAGCCACCAGCCCAGGAAATAGGAGATGATATCGCCAATCACTGCGCCGATAATCGCACCGATTATAACGGGAATGGGTTCGATGATTCCGGCACCCACGAGGCCGCCAATAGCGATCATGATCGGCGTAGCTGGAATGAACATTCCTATAATGGCGAGAGATTCGCCGAAGGCGATAACGCCCACGATAGGCCCAGCCCATGCCCGATGATCGGAAATAAACTGTCCGAGATCGCCTATTATACTTTCCATTCCGTCCTCAAATGTCGCGAACCGGATTTTGAAACGATATGAGCCGTTTCTGTTTTCTTCGGCAAGGGCAACCCGGTGCATAAAGCGCCTTGCTCTGACAAATCTTAGGGGCGGCGCCGGTGTCCGTGACTTCAGAACCACTACCAACCGATCAAGTCTTTTATATGCCGTAGTTTCTCAGACAAGCATCAATAATTGATGACATGGCTGCGACATTTGCAGCGTGACTCTACTCCCTGAACGAAACCTCCCCACCGCACGTATTAGTCCAGCATCGGCGAATATGGAGCCGCAGGGTTCCGCTTACAACGCCGAAAACGTGAAAAAATGAATCAAATCAAGAATCTCTCATTTTTGATTCTCAAAAGAGCGACCAGAAAACACAACCAGAATGCACATACCCTGAAAAAGACACCGGTAACGCGCAGATATGGATTTTCGGAAGGCCCGCATTTCCGGGCTTTTTACGCAAGCTGTTATTTTTTTCAGAAATTTTGCAGTTGGAGGCTGGACAGGTGGAAAAGAGGCCGTTATAGAACCGCTCACTTCACCGGGGCCGCTGCCTCGGCAAAGCGAGTGGGTGATTAGCTCAGTTGGTAGAGCAGCTGACTCTTAATCAGCGGGTCGTAGGTTCGATCCCTACATCACCCACCATTTTCTCTTCTGAAAACAAACGCTTCCGCTGATAACTGATCCTGATGGATCAGAAAAATTCTTCTCGCCCGAACGAATATGTGTCTCAGTGCCTGCGGATGATTTTTCGCTTTGGAGAATGCTTCAGCTCTGGTTTGCTCATACACTCCCCAATACATTACCGATAATTAATTGGCATATTCATATGCGGTTCATCTAAAAAGACAGACATTACTCGCACGCCTTTTAGCGGCGCCCCTGTAAAGAGTAATGGAGTCAAATTGCCATGAAATCGAAGACCGCATTTATCGCTGTAATTGCAACATCTTTGCTTGCTGTACCCGCACTGGCACAAGAAAATAGCAGTGCAAATACTGATAAACCGGCAGCAGAGACGGCCGTTGCCCCAAACAAGGACATGAAGGGCAAGCGTGGCCCTGTCGACCTTGATAAATTCTCACGCATGGATGACCTCAAGGCCGCCGATACCGATGGCGACGGCGTACTTTCTCGCGCCGAAATCGAAGCACTGGCACTCAAGCGCATCGTGAGCCGGGCAGCTGACCGCATGGAGCGTCGCCTCGACGTCAATGGTGATGGCAAGGTTACGCTTGCGGAAGTGGAAAATCAGCGCAAGAAGGAATTCGCTGCACTGGATCGAAATGAGGATGGCAAAATCGATCGTAGCGAAATGCGCGCCGCGAAGATGCATCACCAAGCCAGAGGCTCTCACCACAAAGGTCCACATCATATGGGCAACCACAAAGGTGGTGAGCACAAAGGCTCGATGAAGGATCAGGCAGAGAAGCCACAGGAATAAAGCTGAAATAAAAAAAACCCGGGCTCAATGCCCGGGTTTTTCATACACCGATGTCAATTTAACCGTTCAAGAGCGGATGACACCCTTCTTGAAAATGATATTGCCATAAAGCCGCTTCTCACCGGTCCGAATGATCGCGAACGCATCGCGAGCGCGGTGATAAAAAGCAAATCTTTCAACTGGATCGACGGAAATCTTTCGCCCTTCAGCCTTTTCTATGACCGATTCAAATTCCTTGAAAATCGCCGGCGTTTCATTGGGCGCCTGCATGACGGCGGCTGGCTTGTCGACAAAATCGTCCAAAGGCAACAGCGACAACACAGCCTCGGCCATATCCGTTGCAGTGATCCCCGGAAAGTCCAGCACGTGGACACCAGAGGACTGCGCCGGATAATTGGCATCAACAATCACGAGATCGTCTCCGTGCCCCATATCGGCAAGAACCTCGAGCAGCGAGCCGGTCAGCAATGGATTGATATTCTTCAACATAAGACGTCAGTTCCTATAAAAATTCTGTCGCCTCACACTAAACAACTCGCTTTCAGAATCGCAAGGTCCAAGTGTTGGAAGGTGACCGGTCTTATCTCGTGGTCGGGTCCAGCTTGTCGCGTAGCCAATCACCCACAAAGCTGATCGACAGCGTCGTGAACATGATCACAAATGACGGCGCGAGCATGATCCACGGTGCGCGAGTGAGATATTCGCGACCATAACCAACCATATTACCAAGGCTGGTCATCGGCGGCTGCACACCGAGGCCCAGAAACGAGAGGCTGCTTTCAAGGAGAATAATCTCCGGGAATGTCAGCGTCATCGAGACGATTAGCGTTGAAGCAATGTTCGGGAGGATGTGTTTGAGATACACTCGCGACGGCGTAGCGCCGAGCTGGGTAACCGCTGCTGCATAACCCTGTGCATTCGCTGAGACAGCCAGCCCACGCGCGATACGGGCATAACGTTCCCAGCCGTAGAAGCCCATCAGGCAGGTCAGCAAAAGAAGCGAGCTTCCGAAAAATGCCAGCACGGCAAGAGACAAAATCAGGAATGGCAACGCCGCCTGAAAATCAGCCAGCATGACCACAACCTGCTCCACCGCGCCTCGAAAATAAGCTGCGAGAAAACCGAGTGTCGTCCCGAACACCGCTGAAATGATCGTCGCACCAAACGCGATGAGCAGCGAAATGCGAATGGATTCGATAAGGCGTGAAAGCACGTCACGTCCCAGCTCATCGGTACCCAGCCAATGCTGTGCGTTCCCCGGCAGTGCGAGGCGGTTTTTCAGGTCAAAGGCTGTGATGTTGTAGGGTTTTATCCAGTCCGCAGTCAGCGCAATCAGGATCATTGCGGCGATCCAGATAAAGCCGATGATAACCATCAGCGGAATGCTTTTACGGCTCTTTTTCGGTTGCGTGGAAACAGTGGCAGTATTGGCGGTCATATCCGTCATCGGTTCAGCCTCACGCCTTGCCCTGCGCCTGACGCAGACGCGGATCGAGATAACCATAGAGAAGATCAACAATGAAATTGGAGATCACCATCGTCGCGGCCACGAGAAGCAATATGCATTGCACGATAGCAAGATCGCGATTGGCTACCGAAACCACGAGCAGTCTGCCCACGCCTGGCCAAGAAAAGAGCGATTCAACCACCACCGCACCTGCAATCAGCGATCCGACCATAAATCCGACGATAGTGACAATCGGAATGGCCGCGTTAGGCAGTGCATGACGCCAGACAACATTTCGCCAGGACACACCTTTGGCGCTCGCCGTGCGAATATAGGGCTGCCCCAGAATCTCGATCATTGCGCTGCGGGAGAACCGCGCCAGAATGGCCGCGCCGCCGAGCCCCATGGTGATTATGGGTAGAATGGCATGCATCCAGCTGTCCTGCCCGCCCGAGGGCAACCAGCCCAACGAAACCGAGAACACCAGCACGAGCAACAAGCCAAGTACAAAACTCGGTAAAGTGAAGCCGATGACGGCAGTAGCCATGACAGCCCGGTCTATGAAGCTGTTGCGATGCAACGCAGCATAAATTCCGGCCGGAATGCCAAGCCCAAGTTTGATCAACAATGCCGGTATCGTAAGTTGAAGCGTCGCGGGAATGCGCTCGGTCACCAGTGCGATTGCAGATTGACCATCGCGCATCGATATCCCAAGATCGCCGCGCACAATAGCGCCGAAATAGCGCAAATATTGCTGCCAGAGCGGATCATCGAGCCCCCAGTTCTTCCGGAAGGCAGCTATCGCTTCCGGTGGCGCGTCCGGTCCCATGATGATCTGGGCCGGATCACCGGACATACGCAAAACGACGAAAGCGAATGTCACCACAAGAAGAATGGTCACAAATGCGCGAACCCCGCGAACCATCAAAAATCTAAGCATGAATATTGTCCGTCTGCAGGCTTCCTGCAAAATGGCAGGCCACTTTGCGTCCCGCTGGCATGTCGAGAAGTTCAGGTGTCTCGCTGCTGCAGCGCGGAGCCGCGAAACGGCAACGGGGGTGAAACGCACAGCCATTAGGTCGCGCGGCAGGGTTCGGCGGCTCTCCCTGCAGGATGATGCGATTACTGAGAGGAATTCCAACGACAGGGACACTGGACACCAGCGCCTGCGTGTAGGGGTGAAGCGGTTTGGCAAAAATCTCGTCCGAGG
This sequence comes from Ochrobactrum sp. XJ1, assembly GCF_024701725.1. Lineage (NCBI taxonomy): Bacteria > Pseudomonadati > Pseudomonadota > Alphaproteobacteria > Hyphomicrobiales > Brucellaceae > Ochrobactrum > Ochrobactrum sp. XJ1. Next base: position 165,987 of record NZ_VDGD01000010.1, on the reverse strand, counting down.
ACGCCTCTTCGACGATCCGGCCCAGATACATGACCGCAACACGATCCGAAATATTGCGTACCACCTTCAGATCATGGCTGATGAAAACCATGGCGATGCCTTCGCGTTCCTGCAAATCGCGCAAAAGATTCACAACCTGCGCCTGAATGGAAACATCCAGCGCCGATACAGGTTCGTCGCAAACAATGAGTTGCGGCTTGCATGCGATGGCGCGTGCAATGACGACACGCTGGCGCTGCCCGCCTGAAAGCTCATGCGGATAGCGCGAAGCCTGATCGGGACGAAGGCCGACCGCTCGCATCAGCTCTGCAACACGCGCTTTCTGCTCAGCAGCGATTCCAATTCCGTGAATCTCCAGTGGCTCAGCAATCTGACGGCCAATCGGCAACCGTCGGTCCAAAGCTGCCAGAGGGTCCTGATAGACAAGCTGCATACGCGCCCGCAAAGCGCGCCAGCTTGCGGTTTTCTGGCGAGGTAGGGCTGAACCTTCAAACGTCACCTCTCCCTCGCTGGGATCTTCCAGACCGAGAAGCAGCCGCCCGGTCGTGGATTTACCCGAACCGGACTCGCCAACAATGCCCAGTGTTGTCGCCGGAGCGACCGATATGGAAAGCCCGTCGACCGCGCGCACCGCGACCGGTTTTGCGAACGGACCTTTGCGCGATGTGTAGGTTTTGACAAGGTCGCGAGCTTCGATGAGAGCGGCTGTCATTGTGCTATTGCCCTTGTGCTCGCCGGGGTTGAAATATGGCCGCCGATGGACGGCAGCAAATACGACGCGGCCGAATAGGGATGAAAACAGGCGACCATACGCCCCTCACCGGCATCGTCCTGCGGAACACCGAGTCTGGGGAGGCTTCGCGCGCAGAGATCATTCGCGCTCAAGCAGCGTGGCGAAAATGCGCAACCTTGCGGAAGCTTGCCCGGCTCAGGAACTGTGCCCTCAATGGGGATCAGACGATTGCGCCCGCTATCAAGGTTCGGAATGGAATCGAACAGGCCGTGCGTATAAGGATGGCGCGGAGCAGCAAAGAGTGCTTCGGTCCGGGCCTGTTCAACGATACGCCCGGCATACATGACGGAAACACGTTCGCAAATTTGCGACACTGCACCAAGATCATGGCTGATAAAGACCACAGCCATGCCGGTTTCCGCACGCAATGCAGCCAATAGATCAAGAATTTGAGCCTGAATCGTAGCATCAAGTGCTGTCGTGGGCTCATCCGCGATAAGGATATCAGGATTGCCCGCCAGCGCCATGGCAATCATCAAACGCTGGTTCTGGCCACCGGAAAATTCGTGCGGATAATTATCGATGCGGCGACGGGCATCGGGTATTCCCACCAGTTCCATCAATCGCAAAACTTCTGATCGGGCTGCAGGTCCTCTCAAATTGCGATGAAGCCGCACGGCCTCCTCAATCTGGCGCCCGACCCGAATAACCGGATTTAGGGAACTCGATGGATCCTGAAAGATCATCGCAATACGGCCACCCCGAACACCTTCGAGCGTGCTGCGCGATGCGGTCAGCAATTCTGTTCCTTCAAGGAGAACACTACCGGAGATCGACGCCTTTTTCGGCAAGAGACCGAGCGCTGCCAGCCAGGTGACAGACTTGCCGCAGCCGGACTCCCCGACTAATCCGACAGCTTCGCCTCGCTCAATCGAAAGGTCGATACCATGCAGAACCGGTACGCCATCAAAGGCCACTTTGAGATTGGAAATTTCGACCAGCGGCATCATGCAATCCTTCTGGTTCATTCACAGTCGCGGGGTTTGAAACCCCAAAGGAAAAGCGAGCCCGATTGAACCGGGCTCGCCTCTACAAATGGATCAGGCCCAGTTGTTTTTGCGGAAGTCCATCGCGAAAGCGGGCGCCGCCTTCCACTTCAATGACTTCGGCTTGGCGGTGAAAGTCGCGTTCTGGTGGAGGACGGTGTAGGCTGGATCTTCACGTTCGCAGATTTCCAGCATCCGCTTGAATGCTTCCTTGCGCTTGGCGTGATCCGTGCTCGTTTCCATAATGACGGAAAGCTTGTTCGCCTCCTCATTCGTCCATTCACCAACCTGTTGCTGCTGACCGTTCGGACCATGCTGGCTGACGATAGACGAAACCGGATCGTTGAACGGTGCGGAGTTGGACCAGTCGCGTACGGCACGCCCCGGGCTCTTCTCCAGAACCTGCTGCCAGTTTTCCTGCATCTGAATTTCGACGTTCAGCCCCACCTGGTTCCACATCTCCACAAGGATCTGCGCGGTTGGGGTCTGGTTCGTGTAGTAGTTGTTGAGCAGGCGGTAAGGGATGGCATCGCCCTTGTAACCGGCTTCCTTCAGAAGCTGCTTGGCGAGATCCGGGTTATATTCCGGAACACTCCAGCCCTGAACGAACATATCGCCATAGTAGTCCCACTGGAGACCAGCCGGAACGACCGTACGACCGGCCCACAACGAATCCACGATCGCCTGACGGTCGATCGCATGGGTAAATGCGCGACGCACCAACGGATTTTCCAGCTGCGGATGGAACTTGTCGAACACAGTTAGACGGTGGTTGAGGATCGTACCGCCCTGAACCTCGAAAGCGTCATTCTTTTCGATACCTTCGATCTGATCCGGTGGAATATCGCAGGCAAACTGATATTCGCCCGAGAGCAGACCATTGATGCGGGAGGCAACTTCCGGCACCTCGATGAAACGGATTTGCTTCAGCGGTGGGCGTCCACCCCAATATTCGTCGTGAGCTTCGAGCACCAACATGTTGTCCGGCTTGAACTCGACAACCTTGTAGGGCCCGGTGGTAACCGGCTTGCGCGCCCAGTCGAGATAGCTAGGCGACTCTTCCCAGCCACGACGACTCATAATCTGGCTGCCGTAACGGGAGATACGGCCTTCCATGGTGACGTCTGGCGTACCGTTCTTGAAGCGCACCGTGTATTTGTCGACAATTTCGACACCCAGCAAGGCTGGCCAGGAACGACGGGCCGTCGCTGGCACTTCAAGCGGCAGTTCCTTGCTTTCACGACCGAGCGGATTTTTCTCCGTGACGTAAATCGTCTTGCCTTCGGCTGGTTGCGTGTCGCCAAACATGCGCTCCTTGCCAAAAGTGAAGGCAACGTCTTCGGCGGTCATCTCATCGCCATTGTGGAACTTCACCCCCTGACGGAGCTTTAGCTCAACCGTCTTGTCATCGATGCGGGTCCATTCGGTCGCAAGACCAGGCACAGCCGAAAGACCGCCCAGCCAGTCGCGGTCGATCAACGCCTCCCAGATACTGGAAAAGAAAACGCGTTCGCCGACATTCGACTGTTCGCGAAGAACGTCGAGCGTGTTGCTGTTTGCCACCTTCTGCACAGCAATAGTGATCGATGGGCGATTGTCAGCCTGTGCGATTGCAAATCGCGGCAGGACGAGCGAACCGGCGGCACCGGCTGAAAGGCCAAGCATCCCGCGTCGGGTCAGATTGATCATTTGGTTGCTCCTGAGATCAATGGTTGCGCGTTGTCAGCCCTTGCGGGCCGGATCTGTAATGGGTCAGTGTCCGGTCGGCATGAGACAGCCGCCACGACAAAGCCTTCTGGGCGTAGTCGCGAACGAGAGCCGCATAAGCGGGGTCTTCAGCCAGGTTGTTGAATTCGTGCGGGTCCGCCTTCAAATCGAAGAACAGCGGCGGCAGGGCCGCAAAATGCACGTACTTGTAGTTTTCGTCCTCGATCACACAGAGGCTGCAATCATCCTGGGAGAGCTGTACCGAGTTCTGCGGCTGATCGTAGAAGACGTCGCGGAAATCGAACTCGTAATGCAATTCTGTGCGCCAGTCGGCGGGTTTCCCCTCACCCAGAAACGGCAGCAGCGAACGCCCGTCGCAAGCGCGCGGCGTTTCCCCGCCGAGCCATTCGAGGATGGTTGGCATGACATCGATGCTTTCGGAAAACCCATCTTCGATCTGGCCAGCGTGCCGGTTCTCTCCCGCATCCTTTATAACCAAAGGAATACGGAAACTTTCGTCGTTGTAGCCGATCTTGCCGAGCAGATGATGATCGCCGAGCTGCTCGCCATGGTCGCTGGTGAAGATGATTAGTGTGTCGTCCCACTGACCAGTTTCATCAAGGTAAGCGAAGACCCGCCCCAGACAATCGTCGATTTCCGTAATCAGGCCGCAATAGGTGGCGCGCATCTGGCGAATCTCGCCTTCGTCCAGCGTTGCGCCGGAGCCTTCCGCCCCATGGAAAAACGAACCACGCCTGATATGATCGATATAGTGCTTCATAAGCGGGTGCTGTGCCGCTTCGGCGTCCGGACTTTCCGCGCGAACCGGCGCAGGCATATCTTCGGCCTTGTACATCGCATGATAAGGCGCGGAAGCGACGAATGGCGGGTGCGGGCGGTAGTAACCGAGATGCAGGAAGAAGGGCTTGCCGTCCCTGCCCTTCAGATATGTCAGCGCACGTTCGGTGAAGAATGTAGAATCCGAGAATTCCTTCGGGATACGCGACGGTTTGTCGGTAGCACCGGGAACGGAATGCTCACCTTCTGGCAGCCAGATATCTTCCCGGTTCTCCGGCAGTTCAAAACCGTTCTGCGCCACCCAGCCGAAATATCCGTCCATATTGGGTTCGAATGCGCCCACTGAGCGAAACCCGTCCATGATATCGCCAAGAACCGTGAAACGCGGATCTCTTGGGGACGTCGAACGCGGGTCAGGCGTCGTCGTCGTGTAACCAATGAGCGCGGGATCATAGCCGATGGCGCGGAGGGCTTTGCCGAGGTTCAAATGGCGCTGATCAAGCGGAACAGTGTTCTGCACTGCCCGATGGTTCATCAGGTAAAGGCCAGTAAGCAGGCTTGCCCTTGCTGGTCCACATGGCACACAGGTTGTGACGTGGTTGCGGAAGGTCAAGCCTTCCCGGCAAAGGCGATCAAGATTGGGAGTTTTGAGGAAGGGGTCGCACCCCTCCGCCCGCATCAGGTGGGGGATAAAATCTGCTCGCCATTGATCAACGACGATAAGCAGGACATTTTTTCTGGTCATGTTGGCCTCGTTATTTCCGAGGCTTACTAGGACCCTTATATATCAAGGGCATGACCCTTGTGTAATGTTTTGGTGAAGCTCTGATTACAGAAACGCCGGCCAAAGGCCGGCGTTTCGCTCAGATCAGCGGAATAGTCGATCATTCCGCCTTGGCTTCGATATCGACCTTGTCGAGCAGCAAGGTCGGATCCTGCGATGCAGCTACCATTTCGAGAGCGCCAATGCCTTTTTCGGCTTTCGACTTGACAGTCAGCTCGAAAATATTCGGCTTAGCCAGGAACGTCGAAAACGCCGTCGCAACATCCTGCAACTGTGGCTGCTCCGCTGCCAGCTCTTGCAGAGCGGCTGCAGCCATCAGAGACATCGTGCCGCGTACTTCGTCTTCCGACATATCTTTTTCTTCGGCATAAATTTTGATCGCGTTGGCGATAATGCCCTTTTCCTCAACCTTCAGGTTTACCTGCTTGGCCTTGAGCCCGAGCAGAGCGACCTGCATCATCACCTTATCGCCAGAGAAGAATTCCTTCGTCAGGCCGCCCATCAAACCAGACATGGATACGGAACCCATATCCTTACCGCTGATCGAAATGTCCTTGATGATCAGATCCTGATTTGCCTCATCCCAGCTTGCTTCGAAGTTTGAAGACATGGTGAGACTATCATAGCCAAGCTTCCGAAGCTGCTGGTAGAATTCGTCATCAGCCTGTGTCGGCACTTTGATCGACATGTCTTCGTACGCGACGCGCACATCGGTCGGAATACCGTTGTAAGGCTTGTTGAGAGCGACTTCATAGCTCTTCATGGCAAACTGAATGCGTTCAGGCAGCGAAGGAACCGACGATTCTTCGGTTGCAGCCTGCTCTCCCTCATCCGCATTTTCCTCGCCTGCGTCCACATCTTCAGACTTTTCGTATGGCAGATCGGCGTCGATCCCCACTACCCGAAGCGTGCCGAATTCCGGAAGCATGGTCGTGAAAGGGAAGTTTTCAACTTCGTCCTCATTCAGCGCCGCAAACTTCTTCAAGGCTTCGACTGAAGTCGCCCAGGAGAAGCCCTTCAAGGAAGCTTCCTCCATCTTCATGTAGTCCTGACCTTCGGAGAAGGCCAAGCCTTTGATGGTCGCATCCATCTTCTGATTGTCGAAAGCAACTGCGACGCGTTCGATACCGCCCTTGCCTTTCGATGCATCAGTTGGCTCGATCTTCATGCCGAGCATTTCGACATCGCCCTTACCGATCGTGTCGAACAGGGAACTCAACTGAAGAATAAGCTCGCGCGTCTCTTCCTGTGAAAGTTCGTCCGCATTTTCGAGAGACTGGAGCTTCTCCAAGGTTTCGGTGAACGGTACGGCGGGCATACGAGCCGTGAAACCGTTGCTGCGAATCTCATCGTAGCTGAAGTTCGCATCCTTCGTCTTCATGACGATGTTCTTCGCCGAAAACGGGCCATAGACCGGCTTTGCTTCCTTATCGTCCGGGCCTGCCTTTTCGGTATAGAGGCGGGCGAGGAAGACACCATCAATGTCTTTGCCCTCTGCGGCACCCATGGTGCCTGTCATCTTGTCCGTGACTTTTTCGCCGTCTTCACCCGGCACTTGGATCGTGAAGTCGAAAATCGTGCCGCCCGCCGTATAACGAGCAACCTTACCGAGGTTGATATCTTCCAGCGCAACGTCTTTATAGACGATGTTCTGTTCGTTATTCGCGACTGTCTGGACAACCTTGATTTCCTGCGCAGTCAGGCGCTTTGCCGAGAAACGACCAACGCGTTCCGGCAGCGTCAGACCACTATTGCCGAAAGTATCCTTCAGCATGGCTGTATCGAAATTAGCGTCTTCGATTGCCACGCTTGGAATGGAAATCTTGTAGTTTCCGATCTCCGTATCAATGCCCGACGCATTCAACATGCCGGTCAGGAACAGAAACTTGGGGCGACCGTCAACCGAAGCGATACGAACGTTGGAGCCATCCTTCAACGGCAACGTCACGTCGCGCAGATGAATACGTCCGAGAAAGTCGGCTTCGACGGAAGATGCTTTGCCGCCACGCTTCTCAAGCTGCGACGTGATCGTCTTCTCAAGTGTGATCTTGTATCCGGTCAAACCGGCGGCAGCGATAGCGATTACCGCAACTGCCGCCCACAGCGCCTTGCGCCCACCCTTACGGGTTCCGTTCTTTGCCTGCTCCACGATGCTGGTCCTTTCAGCGCAAATTAAAACGGTGTCTGTGCAAGCCATTGCCAGAACGAATTCGCTGACGAAAGGGAGGTTTCGACATCGCGTAAATACGGCTGAAACAACTGCTTAAAACACACAGCCTGAATCGGTCAGGCAGACAGATGCTCTAACTACCTGAAATTGCAAGCGCAAGCAGGATCGTAAAAGTTCCTCACAATATTTTTGGGCTTTCTCAAGCAATACTCGAACACGGCAACACAAAAATCATTGGTAATTTCAACGAAATACCTTCCGCGCCATTTCAGCTATTGAACCGGTTACTATCCCGTTCATTCAAACACACAGATACTATCAAACGCTCAAAGCGGCTGATCGGGATGCGGAGATGAACCGTAAGCGCCCCAAATGGATTGATCGAAATTCACGATAGCGCCAGTCATCAAGCCGGATTCTTCCGAAGCCAAAAATACTATCGCGCGGGCAACTTCGACTGGTTCAATCAGCCTTCCGAAAGGCTGGCTCTTAGCCGCTTCATCCAGCCAGTTCTCCGGCGCATTGTGAAACTCGCGTTGGATACGGTCTTCGCCGTCTGATGCCATCCAGCCAATATTCAGGCTATTGATGCGAATACGATTGCGCAAAACCGAATAGGCTACGTTGCGGGTCAGTGTGTCCAACGCCCCCTTGGAAGCGCAATAGGCTGCAATGAAAGGCTGGCCGCCCATGGACGACATCGAAGAAATATTGACAATCGTTCCCTCGATCTTGTCGCGCCGGAACAGCTCTATCGCTTCTTGAATGAGGAAGAATGGCGCTCGTGTATTCACCGCAAACAAACGGTCGAACAATTCCGGGCTCGTATCCAGAATAGTGCCCCGATCCGTCAAACCAGCAGCGTTTACGAGAACGTCAAGCCTTCCAAAAACACGGTCGGCTTCCGAAACGATCCTGCGGCAGTCTTCCACCTTCTCAAGATCAGCCTGCACGAAGACCGCTTTGGCTCCGAGATTTGCTAACTGATCGACTTGCGCTAGCCCTTTTTCAACCGAACGCCCGCATATAACGAGACCTTTGGCGCCTCTCTCTGCAAACAGTTTCGCAGTTGCTGCGCCAAGCCCTTGCGTGCTTCCGGTAATGACGGCAACTTTGCCATTGAATTGTCCGTTCATTCTACGCTCCGAAAATCCCGGTCAGACCCGACCGCCCAGTTCAGCAGTCAGGTCGGCGAGTTCCTGCCCACCTGCCATGAGGCTTTGCAATTCGTCCATGTCCACATCGTTCTTCGTTCGCGTTCCAAGCGTTATCCCGCGATTGAGAACTGTGAATTTGTCACCGACCGCATGAGCATGACGGACATTGTGCGTAATGAAGATCACACCCAGCCCGCGTGAGCGCACCAGATTGATGTATTTGAGAACCATCGCCGTTTGCCGGACCCCCAGCGCGGAGGTCGGTTCATCGAGGATCAGCACTTTCGCGCCGAAGTAGACGGCGCGGGCAATCGCCACACACTGCCGCTCACCGCCGGAAAGCGTTCCGACAGCCTGCTGCGGGTCACGGACATCGATCCCGATCTTGCGCATCTCCTCACGCGTAACTTCTTCCGCCTGCTGCGTATCGAACCAGCGTATTGGGCCGATGCCCTTGGTCGGTTCCCGTCCCAGAAAGAAATTCCGCATGACCGACATTAGCGGGATCATCGCAAGATCCTGATAAACTGTCGCAATCCCATGATCGAGCGCATCGCGCGGACTGTTGAAGGTGACGGGCTTTCCTTCGACCAGAAAGTCGCCGCTGGTCGGCTTGTGCACGCCAGAAAGCGTCTTGATCAGCGTTGATTTACCGGCACCATTGTCGCCAAGCAGGCAATGGACCTGCCCCGGCTCGACACTCAGCGAGACGCCGTTCAACGCTATGACGGGGCCGAAATGTTTAACGAGATTGCGAACTTCGATGATGGGTGTCGTCATGGCAAATCTCCCTCTCAGCGCTCGCCGGTCGCACGCTTGCGAATGAAATTGTTGAAGAGCACCGCGATCAGAAGCATTCCTCCCAGGAAGACCAAATACCAGTCCTGATCGATCTGGGTATAGGTCAGCCCGATCAGAACCATGCCGAAGATGATCGCGCCGAAGAACGCACCAATTGCAGAACCATAACCGCCGGTCAGCAGACAGCCGCCAATGACTGCAGCGATAATCGCCTCGAACTCCTTCTGGAAGCCACGGCGCGCATCGGTTGAACCGGCATCCAGAACGGTAAGAATAGCCACCAATGCCGCAGCCATTGCCGTGCACATGAATAGCGTTGTCTTGACGCGACGGACAGGAACACCGGAATTGCGTGCAGCCAGAGCATCACCGCCGGCCGCGAAAATCCAGTTGCCAAAGCGTGTGCGTACCAGCACATAGGTTGCAATAAGTGCGATGGCGATGAACCACAGAACCTCGACCGGCACGCCTTTTACCGAAGGCTCACCATTGGGAAATTTGTCAATCAGATCGTTTTCAGCCATCCAGGCGAAAAGTCCCTGAAAAGCATCGCCGGAAAACAGGCCTGCCAGATAACTGCCCGCTACAGCTTCCTTCACGCCACGCAGCTGCGTAGCGCCACCTGTTGCCCATTTCAGCCCGACCAGCGACAGACCACGCAAAATGAACAGGAATGCGAGCGTCACAATAAATGATGGCAATCCAGTACGGATAACAATCTGCGCATTCACCATCCCCACGAAAGCGGCGAACAGCAGCGTGACGATGATGGCGACACCGAGCGGCACCTGCCAGACGACCAGAGCAGCGGCAAAGATCAGGCCTGCAAAAGCTACCATCGAGCCGATAGACAGGTCGAATTCACCACCGATCATAAGAAGCGCTGCGGCGACTGCCAGAATGCCGAGCTGCGAAGCAGGAGCCATGAAGTTCATGATGCCGGCAGCAGTAAACATCGCCGGATTGGCAACTGAAACGAAAAAGACCGTAATTAGGATCAGGCCGGATACCGCTCCTAATTCCGGTCGGCTCAGGAGCCGTTGCATTGGGCTCGCCGACTGAAGCCGCTCATCCTTCGATAGCGCCGCTGTGTTGGCCTTTTCATGGGGAAGTGGCTCACTCATGATCTTCTCCTGATGCATTCTGGGCACAGAGACCCGTTCCCGCCCATTTTCATGGGCGGGTTCGATATCAGATAGTCGAAACAATGCTTACCGGATGCCCTTGGCCGAAAGTTCCACGACCTGCTTGGCCTTGTCCTTGGTGATCAGGTTCGGGCCCGATGGAACATTACCGCCCGGCATCAAACCGTACTTTGCATTAAGCGCGAGGAACGAGACCGGAAGGTAGCCTTGCAGGAACTGCTGCTGGTCGATGGCGAAGTCCGCCTGTCCCTTTTCAACAGCTTCCAGGAAGCCAGCCGACATGTCGAACGTCGCAACGTGGATTCCGCTGCGACCGCTTTCGGCAGCGGCTTTCACAGCCGGTTCTCCTGCAAGTGTCGCATTGAGCGTCAGGATTGTGTCGACGGCAGCATCAGATGCCAGAGCAGCGCGAACCTTGGCTTCGTTTTCAGCAGGATCGGTCGATGTCGGCAGAACCGTTACATCACCAAAGCCCTCCTTGAAGCCTGCGCAGCGCTGATCGAGCGAGACGTTACCCACTTCCTGGTTGACGCAAATGCCCTTCTTGCCGCCAGCATTCTTCAATGCTTCGCCTGCTACCTTACCGGCATCGAACTCATCCTGACCGACATGCAGCAGAGCGCCAAGCTTCTTCGAGGCATCGGAACCGGAATTCATGGAAATGACGGGAATACCGGCTGCTACAGCACGCTGGATCGATGGTCCAAGCGCATCCGCATCTGGAATGGAAACCACAATACCCTGCGGCTTCTGATTGATCGCCGCATCGATAAGCTGGGCCATCTGCACCATGTCAAAGGTTTCCGGTGCACGATAATCGACCTTTGCGCCCGTATCCTTTGCCGCTTCGGCGACGCCGTTCTTGACGACAGACCAGAACGGATCCGATGCCTGACCGTGACTGACGACAACGATATTAATATCGGCCGCGTGGGCTGCGAAAGACGCAGCCAGCAACGCCACCCCGGCCACTGCCGATTTCAATAGAGATTGCATGTTCACTCCTCCCTTGTCCGGCACTCCCCGCCGGTTTGCGTTAACGCTTTACCTTCCGCCTGCTGTATTCCGGCGCTCCTCCAAGCGTTTTACCCGTGAATACATGCAGATCGTGGATCTTTTCAATAGAATGAAACATTCATAACAAATTCTCGTAGAATTATAATTCCATTTCTGGTAGCTCATGTCAATCGCATAAGCTGCCGACGATATGCTTATTTCCCAAAGGAGTTGCGCAGCACCAAACGCTTCGACCATCGTTTCTGGAGGAATGACAATGGCTGATAGAGCTGAGGTTGTGGTGGCGGGCTTGATCGGGTCCGGCTTCATGGGCAAGACGCACGCCCTTGCGCTCGCTAACGTCAATCGCGTTTTCGACCTACCTATCGATGTGCAGCTTCACACATTGGCCGATGTGAATTCTGAAACGGCGTCAAAAGCCGCAAAACAACTGGGATTTGCAAATGCCACTGGAGATTGGCGGGAATTGATCACCAACCCGGATATCAATCTCATCGACATCACGACGCCAAACCGGTTTCACAAGGAGATGGCGCTCGCCGCCATTGAAGCGGGCAAACACGTTTATTGCGAAAAGCCGCTTGCACCCACCGCTGCCGAGTGCCTCGAAATGACGCTCGCCGCAGAACGGCGAGGTGTTCAGACAGCCGTTGGGTTCAACTATCTGAAAAACCCTATGATAAAACTGGCCAAGGAAATCATCGACAGCGGAGAGCTAGGTGAAATTCGCAGTTTTCGCGGTATTCATGCCGAAGATTTCATGGCCGATGCCCGCATTCCGTGGACCTGGCGGCTCTATCCGGCAGGTGGGGGCGGAGCATTAGCCGATATCGGCAGTCACATCATTGCCGCCGCGCGCTATCTCGTTGGGCCGATAACAACGGTCATGGGAGACGCCGTCACCATCATCAATGAACGCCCAGATAGTTTGAACCTTTCGCAGATGAAACCCGTGGAAACAGACGATGTCTGCCGCGCTTTCGTGCGTTTTGAAAACGGGGCAACGGGCACAATCGAAGCGAGCTGGATCGCCAGCGGTCGCAAGATGCAGCACGACTTCGAAATTTCCGGATCGAAAGGCTCCCTCTTCTTTTCACAGGAACGCTTCAATGAGCTCGACCTGTTTCTCTTTTCCGACAAAAAAGGACAACAAGGCTTTCGCAAGATCTTTGCTGGCCCCGAACACGAACCCTATGGCGCATTTTGCGTAGCGGGCGGCCACCAGATCGGCTTCAACGATCTCAAGACGATCGAAGTTCGCGACTTCCTGTTGGCCATTGCGGGGCAGAAGACCAATCACGCCGACTTCCGCGAGGGTTACGAAGTCCAGAAGGCTGTAGAAACCATCTACGCCTCTTCCCGCGAGCATCGGTGGAAAAATGTCTAGTGGTCTGATTCCGACATTTGTATCCCTCGGATATGAGCGCTGAGCAAATGTCGGAATCAAAAAGACCACTAGTAACTTTATGAATCTAGTGGATTTTTCGAATTTGACGTTTGAAACGAAATTTATATCGGACGGGTATCAAACGTCAAATTCAATCCACTAGCCAATACGTGAGGTCGGATGGACGATGAACTCGCCATCCACCGTCATGATTTTCGCTCGAATACCATAGACGTCGTGCAGCAACTGTGGCGTGAGAACTTTCGTTGGCTCCCCATCTGCAACGATACGTCCCTTGTCGAGCAAAATAAGGCGCGTGCAATGCTGTGCCGCAAGGCTCAGCTCATGCAATGAGGCGACAACAGTCCTCCCCTCTTTTGCAAGTTCGGCAAAACTTTCCATCAATCCAAGCTGATGAGAAGGGTCGAGCCCGGCCACCGGCTCATCGGCGAGTATTACGGGCGTATCCTGCGCCAGAACGCGCGCAATCAGCACGCGTGCCCGTTCTCCGCCGGAAAGCTCGATCGCCGACCGTTCCCGAAATCGGGTAACATCCATACGCTGCATTGCGGTCTCGATGAGCATTTTATCCTGTGCGCTCATGCTCGCAAAAACCGGCTTCAAGGCGGAGCGTCCCAAAGAAACAAGCATCTCCACGGATACCGGCCACGCGACATCACGCTCCTGCGGCAGATAAGCGAGGTTCTGTGCTTTTGTCGAAGCGCTCATGTGGCGCACATCGCCTGTGTCGAGCGAAATTTCCCCGCTGGACCTCACAAGTCCCAAAATGGCGCGCAACAATGTCGTCTTGCCAGCACCGTTAGGTCCGATCAGTCCGATGAATTCACCACCATGCATATCGAAACTTGCCTCGCTGAGTACTGCCTTCCCGCCAAGCGTAACGGAAAGATTCTTTATCGAAAGCGATGTCATACGAGTTGCCTCCGATACTTGAACACAAGCCACAGAAAGAATGGTGCGCCAATGATTGCCGTCAGGACGCCCAGTTTCAGTTCACGTCCCGGCATGACGATGCGCACCAACACATCAGCAGCCAACAATAGGGCAGCCCCGCCGAAACCGCTGGCAACCAGCAATCGTGACGGACGTGCACCGACAAGCGGTCGCAGAAGATGAGGAACCACCAGTCCCACAAAACCGATTGCACCGGCAACAGCGGTGGAAGCACCCACGCAGGCCGCTGTGCCCAGCACGGCAAAAAGCTGCACACGAGCCAGATTGACGCCCATCGTTGCCGCAGCATCAGCCCCCAGTGTCAGACTGTCGAGTGATCGCCCGAGTGCCAGAAGCATCGCCCAGCCAACAAGGATGAATGGTGCGGCGAGAGCCACATGCGTCATCGATCTGTCGGCCAGTGAACCGAGCATCCAGAAGACGATCTCCATTGCAGCAAAGGGGTTAGGTGACAGGTTGAGCGCCAGCGCCGTCAATGCACCGGCGAGACTGGTCACCGCGACACCGGCCAATATGACCGCAAGCGTACCAGCATTGCGCCCCGCCAGAAGCTTGACGAGAAACACCGACACAAAGGCACCTGCAAGCGCGAGGAGCGGCAAAGCCAGCGGGAACAGAAGCGAGAGACCGCTATAAATAGCAATAACAGCACCGAATGACGCGGATGCACTCACACCAAGCAGGCCGGGTTCCGCAAGTGGATTGCGCAGGTAACCCTGCAAGGCAGCACCGGACAAACCAAGAGAAGCGCCGATGAGGAGCGCGAGCAGTGCCCGCGGCAGGCGGATTTCGCGCATGACCAGTACGATCATCTCGCTGTCATCGCCGAAAAGCGCCCTGAGGCTGTCGGTCATACCGATCGCAGCAGGCCCCGTCAGCAACGAAACGATGAAAAGCAAAGCCACAAGCATGGCCAGTCCGACGAGCAGAAGATAGAAGCGGTTCCGTTCAGTCACGCGCCGCCTCCGCAAGTTCTGCCACAGCTTCGACGCTGAATGGCCCACCGCAAACCGTCAGATTATCCGCTATCGTCACCGCCCTCGCCTGTTTTTCAAGCACTCGCAACGCCGGATGTTCGAAATTCTCGAAAGCCAGCGCAGGCGCGCGATCTCTTGAACTACGCACCAGAATATCCGGCTTCTCGAGCACCAGCTTTTCCAGCGGCAGCAGAGCTGAACCGCTGACCCCCGCCTTGTCGGCCAGATTATCAAGTCCGGCAAGACGCACAGCCTCATCGACCAGCGTTCCCCGACCGGATGTGTAACTGTTGGCATAATAAAGCGCGACTGTCTTGCGACGGGTCGGAGGTTGGATTGCCGCCAGAGCGGTTTTCATTTTGTCGATTTCCCGGTCGGCTTCCGCCTGTCTTCCAAGCACCTCACCCATGCGACGCAGATGATCTTCTATATCGCCGAACGTGCGGGCGGGCGCGAACTCTTCCACACGGATACCCAGTCTGCGCAACAGCTCAACCGTTGCTCTCGACGAGAATGTGCCCGCCAGCACGAGATCAGGTTTCATCAGAAAGACTTCTTCTGCCTGCGCATGGTTGACCGGAAGCTCCCAGGCTTTCACAGCCATGACGGATAGTTCCGGGTCCTGCGACAAGTAAGAAACCGATCGCAACTGGCCCTCATTAGCCAGCAACAATGCCAGCTGATCGGTGCATACATTAATGGAAACGACGTGATGGGGAATGTCCCCCGCGTCTGCCGAATTTCGAACGAATAGGGCCAGCCCCGCCGCGAGGCAGAAGCTGGTGATCCATTTTGCGGATGCCCTTTTCATTCTCTGTTCAGCCTCAGAAATTCCGGGTCAATCCGAGATTGATCGTGCGTCCCGGTGCAATATAGCCAGAGCTGGTCTGATAGTCCTTGTCAAAAATATTCTCGACCGAGAACTTCAACTGCGATTGCTTGTCGATGGAATAGAGCGCCACAAAATCAGCCGTCACATAATCTCCGAGTTTCTTGCTATTTGCAGCATCTGCATAACGCGAACCGCCATAGATCAGCCTTGCGGTCAGATCGAGCTTTTCAATCGGCGTGAAATTGACCTCAGCCGCAGCCTTGAAACGTTCGCGATAAGGAAGATCCTTATCCGTATCGTCATCGATTGGCTGCTTCAGGTCGATAGAACCTTTGACGCCCCAGCGATCATCAAAACGATGCGCCAATGTGGCTTCGAAACCCGTAACCTTCGCGCTGGCAACATTATAAGGCAGATAGGATGGTGCGGTGCTCATGATCGCATCGCGCAACCATGTCTGGTAGAAAGCCATATCAAGGCTTGTCGAAGCCGTAGCCTGCCAGTTCAAGCCGATTTCATATGATCGGGACTTTTCCGGCTGCAAATCAGGATTGGCGAAGCCCGGATAATAAAGCTCGTTGAAAGTCGGCGCCCGAAAACCCGTGGCATAGGATGACCGCAAAACAAGGTCCGGCAGAACTTCATAACTCGTACCGAGATTGTAGGTCACGACATCGCCGAACTGCCCATTATGGTCGTAACGCAGCCCGCCATCGAAGCGCAGCGCCTCATACTCCAGCGAATACTGACCAAATACAGCAGCCAGATCGCGGCTGGTTTCATCATAAGCAACGGTGGTGTTGATCTCCTCGCGATAGGCTTCCACACCGGCGGTCACGGTGTGGTTAACCGTGCCGGTGTCGAAACTCTTCTCGGTCGAGGCAAAAACGCCATAACGCTTGGTTTCAAACCGGTCCGAACCGCTCACGTCTTTTCGGAAGTTACGGCTGTTGTCGATACCGGTGCTGAATTCCAGCGTGGATGACCAATCCGCCGTATGATCAATGCGTGTTCCGATCTTGCCCGTAAATGCGGTACTATCGGCCTGGTTCGGTGACGGTGCCTTGGCATCATACTGATTGCGCCCTCGGCTGAGGAGACCGTCCGCATAAATTTTACCCCAGTCGAAATCCTTCGACAGGGCAAAGTTGAACGAGCCCTGCAAGAATCCATCGCGATCTGGTTCATGGCCATAGGCATCCGATGTGGTGAAGTCATATCCTTGCGTGCCGGTTATGGCCGCACCAAAGGCATAGTCGACACCGTCGTTGCTTCTTCCCTGTATGGTCCCGGAAGCATATCCACCCCATGGATGGCTGACACCGGTAGAAAGACTGCCGCACCACGAGCGCTCACCGCAGGCTCCGCCTTGCTTGGTGATGATATTGATCACCCCGCCCATGGCATCGGCACCGTATTGCGCAGAATGAGAACCCTTGGCAATTTCAACACGGTCGATGGAACTCAGAGGAATGTTCGCAAGCGCAGTTGCTCCGGTTGTCGCCGACGCTGTGCGCACACCATTGATGAGAACAACCGTCTGCTTGGAAGACATGCCACGCATGTAAATGTCCGACGACGAGCCCTGCCCGCCGTTCGTCTTTATGGAGATACCGCTATAGGACTTCAGCAACGATTGGAGATCGGGAGCAGCCGACCGTTCGATATCCGCTGAATCGATAACCGTTACAGATGAGGTCGAGCGCTGCAGCGAAGACGCGCGGCGCAATGGCGTAACCACGATTGTATCGAGGACGACACTGTCAGCACCGTTCGGCAGACTTTGAGCAAGCGTCGTGGACGGCAGCGCAAGAACGCTGGCCGATACCAATAAAACAGATGATTTCAAAAGATGCATTTTTCCCTCAACCCGCCGAACCGAAGAACGATACCGGCTTTTCCTCGCACCGCAGGTTGAAGTGATCGTGGCACTGAAGGCCCTTCTTCCCGACGGCAACATTTCAACAATGTCACCGCCACGGACAGCCGCGCCTGGACACACCCCGTATCCATGCATGGGTGACCGGATACGGCAGGTCTCCTGACTTCCGGGTCTTCGCTTCCCCTCCGCCTTCCCGATCGCACCTAATGCTTTCAGTGGCTTTTACCGCTCACACGGCTGTGGAGGATAGCTCTCCGGTTACAGTTGCGGGGGCAGTCGCGGCATCAACCAGAATGGCTTCACCGTGTTCCCTTTTCATCCGCCTGAACAGCGGAACCGTTTCCTGAGAATTGCGATAGCAACATGGTTAAGGATTCGCAACTCCGCTAAAGCACAATCCGGCACAGAAAACTGAATCACATTGGCAAGGAATGGATTCAGCCTCCTGATTTTAAAGAATTTTCCTATCGCAGGAACGCACGGAAACGCTGAAGCGCGAAGTAGAACAGCACAGAGCCAATGACGATCAGCGCCAGAAATTGCGGCCAGACGACACCGAGCCCTGCTCCGCGAAACAGGATCGATTGGGCCAATATGACGAAATGCGTATTCGGCGCTGCCAGCATGATTGTCTGGATGATTTCAGGCATGCTTTCGCGAGGTGTTGTCCCTCCCGAAAGCACCTGCAAAGGCAGAAGCACCAGCATGAGCAGCATTCCGAACTGCGGCATCGAACCAGCCGCAGTTGCCAGAAAGATGCCAAGGCTGGTCGTCGCAAAAAGCTGGAGCGCTGCACCAACGAGAAACAGCGACACCGACCCATAGATAGGAACGGCAAGCAGCCCCTGCACCACGAAAACCAATGCAAATGCCGAGGCAACCAGCACGACCAGCCCCATGGACCAAATCTTGCTGACCATGATTTCAACCGGCGTCACGGGCATAACCAATAGATGTTCTATGGTTCCGTGTTCGCGTTCCCGAATGAGCGCCGCGCCCGTCAGGATGATCGATAACATCGTAACCGATGAAATCACATTGTTGATCGCGCCGAACCAGCCCTTGTTCAAATCCTGATTGAATCTCGCTCTGAGATTGAGTTCAACCGGCGTTTGTGCGCCACCGCGATAGCGATTTAGAAACTCGCCCACCTCACTCGACACAATCGACTGCACATAGCCGCCACCCGTAAAGGCCTGGCTCATTCGGGTTGCATCGACATTGAGCTGAATTGTCGGCGAACGACCCGCCAGAAGATCACGCTGGAAATTCGGCGGTATATTCAGAGCGAAAGTATCAAGCCCCTCATCCATCCGGACATCCATTTCATAGGATGAAATCAGCTTCGGAGGCACGAAATATGGCGGATAAAATGCCGTCGTGATCCGGCTCGAAACCGGCGACTGATCTTCGTCGACAATCGCTATCGCCGCATTGTTGAGGGTTTCGGGCATTGCTTTCGATGCCGTATAGATCGCAAGCGTAAAGGCATAGACAATCAGGATCAGCAGCATCGGATCGCGAGCCAAACCACGCAGTTCCTTCACGCCAAGCTGGAATATGTTAGATATCCGCATCTTAGCTCGCCTGTTTCTTGAGAAGAACGATAGCGAGCGCCATGAGAACCGGCACCGCGATCAACAACGGCAAAAACGAACCTGCCAGATCGGCAAAACCCAGTGCCTTGGAGAAAACCCCGCGAGAAATGGTCACAAAATAAGTCGCGGGATAGATTTTACCGATGAACGCGCCCGCACCTTGCAGCGACGATACGGGGTCAATGATACCGGAATATTGCACAGCCGGAATGAGTGTCAGAAGTGCCGTTCCGAAGATCGCTGCAATCTGGCTGTTCATGAAGGTGGACAGCACCAACCCCATGCCGGTCGCAATTGTGACATAGAGCAGCGCCGCCAGCGCATAAGTCGGAAAACTCCCTGTGAACGGCACCTGGAAAATAAACACCGCAAAGGCTGTCAGCATCAGGAAATTCAAAAATGCCAGCCCGATATAGGGTAACTGCTTGCCAAACAGAAACTCGAATTTCGTCACCGGCGTCACGTAAAAATTGATGATCGACCCCAGTTCCTTTTCCCGAACTACGCTCAATACCGCCAGCATCGAAGGGATCATGAGCAGCAGCAATGGAATCACCGCCGGCACCATAGCTACGAGGCTTTGCACATCCGGATTATAGCGGTAGCGTATCTCCAGATTGAAACTGCCAACATTCGCCGCATTGCCATAAAGCTCACGGGCTTTTTGCGTCAGCCAGTTGGCGTGCATGCCTTGAACATAGCCTTTGATCGTCTCGGCACGAGTGGGCATCGCACCGTCAATCCAGGCAGCAACTTCCACCGGGCGGCCGCGCATGACATTTGCGCCGAAATTTGGTGGTATCTCGATAGCCAGACTGATCTCGCCATCGCGCATTCGTCGGTCCAGATCGTCATAATCGGTTATGGGAACCTGTTCAGAAAAATATCGCGAGCCTGCAATCTGCTGCGTGTAATCGCGGCTGATCGTCGTATCGTCACGATCAAGCACGGCAAACTTCAAATCCTCGACATCCAGGTTAATACCGTAACCAATAACGAACATCAGGATAACGCTACCCAGAATAGCCAGCGTTGCGCGGATCGGATCACGCTTCAGTTCCAAAGCCTCACGTCGTGTGTACGCCAGCATTCGCCGCAGGTCCGGCCACCAGCCTGGAGCCTTCTTTGGATGTGCTTCACCTGCCTCTCCCATTTGATCTGAAATAGCTACCGGCAATGGCGCTGACTGTTCTGTCTCGCCAATAGCGTCCTGCAGATATGCGACGAAGGCTTCTTCCAGAGTTTCAGCATTGCGACTCTTGGTAATCGCCTTCGGCGTATCGCTGATCAGCACCTTGCCCGCATGCATCAGCGAAATCCGGTCGCAAAGCTCCGCTTCGTTCATGAAATGGGTAGAGACGAAAATCGTCACATTGTCCTTGCGCGACAGATCAGCGAGGATTTGCCAGAAAGCATCACGAGCGACCGGGTCCACACCCGATGTCGGCTCATCGAGAATGAGAATATCAGGTGAATGGATCAAAGCCACAGCCAGTGACAGGCGCTGGCGGATACCGAGCGGCAAGGCATCGGGTAAGGAATCCATGACCTCAATGAGATCAAAGCGTTCGGTCAATTCCTTGATACGGCGTTCGGTCAGATCCGGCGCCATATCGAACAATTTGGCGTGGAGTTCCAAATTCTGACGAACAGTCAACTCCGAATAAAGCGAAAACGCTTGCGACATATATCCGACATGGCGGCGTATATCGATATCCTTGGGATCGACCTCTCGCCCGAACAGTCGCGCCGTTCCGTCGCTGGCAGGCAACAGCCCGGTCAGAACCTTCATGGTCGTGGTCTTGCCGCAACCGTTGGAACCCAGAAAACCGAAGATTTCACCGCGCGGAATTCGAAAACTTACATTATTCACCGCAGTGAAGCTGCCAAAACGAACGGTGACGTGTTCTGTCTCAATCGCGATTTCAGCATCCGCACCGAAGTCGCGGTGCGGAATTTCGATATCCTGATGGCCTTTCCGCAATTCCTCCGGCAGGAGCGCAATGAAGGCCGCATCAAGATTTGGAGTGTTGGTGCGCTGCAGCAATTCCTGCGGTGTACCTGTCGCCAGAATCTGTCCATCATTCATCGCGACCAGCCAGTCGAAACGCTCGGCTTCTTCCATATAAGCGGTCGCGACAATGACGCTCATTCCGGGGCGATCCTTGCGGATATCATCAATCAGCTCCCAGAACTGGCGCCGGGATAAGGGGTCGACACCGGTCGTCGGCTCATCGAGTATGAGTAGATCGGGATCATGGATGAGCGAACAGCAGAGGCTGGTCTTCTGCTTCATGCCGCCCGATAGTTTGCCAGCCGGACGATCGGCGAAAGCCGACATACCCGTGCGCGCCAGAAGATCGGCGATACGACGCTCACGCTCTTTTCGATTATGCCCGAACAGCCGTCCGAAAAAGTCGATATTCTCGAACACCGAAAGCGTGGGATAGAGGTTCTTCCCAAGTCCCTGCGGCATATAGGCGATACGGGGATAGGCAGACTGAAGATGACGCTTGTCCGAAATATCACCGCCGAGAACCTCAATGCGTCCCTGTTGCATCGTTCGCGCTCCGGCGACCAACGATAACAGGCTTGATTTCCCGACCCCATCAGGTCCGATCAGACCGACCATGCAGCCGACGGGAATATCAACGTTGACGTTGCGCAGAGCACGCGTCTTCCCATAGGACAGCCCTACGCCTTGCGCCCGGACGACAAAGCTGTCGTCATTGGCGCCAGCTTTGACAGTAGAACCATTCATTTCACGGTTTCCGCGAGATTCTTCGGCCATTCGGCATTGGGGTCAAGCTTGACATAGGCCATGCCCGGCAATCCGGTTTTCACCTGTTGGATATATTTTTGAAGCAGTTCTTGCGGGATTTTAGCCTTCACGCGGAACATCAGCTTCTGGCGCTCTTCCTCCGTTTCTACGGTCTTCGGCGTAAATTGGGCCACATCGGCCACAAAGCTGATCTTTGCAGGAATGACATATTGCGGCGCGGCATCGAGAACAATCCGGGCGTCGGCCCCCATGGCCACCCGCCCGGCTTGCCCCGTCGGCAGGAAGAAAGTCATGTAAACGTCGCTGACGTCTACAAGATTGAGCACCCTCCCACCTGCGGAAAGCACTTCACCCGGTTGGGCAACGCGGTATTGAACACGTCCCGGCTTCGGCGCTCTCAAAGTGGCGTCGTTGATATCGGCTTCAATGCTCGCGATTGCCGCCTTGGCGGCTTCAACCGATGCTTCGGCATCCACGACCTGTGCCTTGGCAGCCCCAATGGCGGCCTCGGTGGCCGCAAGTTGCGCCTTGGCTGCACCGACAGCAGCTTCTGCACCCTGCGCAGTTGCACGGTCATCGTCCAGGACTTGCTGGGAAACCGTGCGCGATTGCGTCAATTGCTGGGAGCGGGCCAGACGGCGCTGGGCGGCATCCAGTTGCGCTTCGCGCTGTGCCACCGTCGCTTCTGCAGCCGTGTGTTCGGCTTCGCGCTGCGTGACAAGACTGCGCGCTGTCTCGATACCGATCTCTGCCCGGCGCAATTGCGCCTCAGCTTGCTTGCGCTGGCTTTCCAGCTGATCCGTATCCATACGTGCAAGAATATCATTTACCTGAACGAAATCCCCTTCATCTGCGAGGATTTCGCGAATGCGTCCCGGGCTCTTCGTCGAAATATCGATTTCAACCGCCTCGATGCGTCCATTGCCCTTGGCGATACCGTCCGGCAACCCATCGCCATTCAGCGTTTTCCAAGCATAGTACCCGCTTGCGGCAAGGACGATAATCGCTCCAGCCAATATCCATTGCTTACGGTTGAAAGCCATAATGAAACACCCTCATTGCCATCGTCGTCACAACGCCGTCTTCAAACGAAGCACCGGCAAGCAGTCGCCGCCTGCAAGGGTTTTGATTGTCCCCACCGCCCCGCCTCCGGCATCTGCCAGAACCTTCTCGGGAATGATATGGAACTACCTTTTCATTTAGCAACCGGTGAATTGGGGGAAGCGATCCAGAATCGCAAACTCCCGGTTAGACCTGCTCTAATCGGAGTAAAGGTTGCCCGCCTTGATTAGGATCAAGAACTGCTAAAATATAGAACAATGTTGCTAGAGACGCGGGTGCTGATTTTATGAAACAGAGGGGAGTAACGCCGACAGCACCCGCTGGCTGTCGATAGACGACGTTACAGAAAGATCGCGCTCATGCGCTCGACAGATTGATTTAGCCGGGGTGCCATTCGAGTAGGGCCTCGGCACCCCGGGTCACCGACTCTGGTGGAAACCGGCAACGATTGTTGGTTAGCACCCACTCAAACGAAGCTCTTTGATTTCAATCAAACAAACAACAATTCCGCAAATCGTCGTCGTTTTTTGCCGTTAGTTTTTCCGGGGCCTGCACTTGCCCCACGTCTTTTTCAGATAGTTCGACACACCTTTCAGCTTCGGGTCGGAGAGGAAACCCTGACGAAAGAGAATGCTCCCTTTCACCTCCGGCAAAGATTCATTGAATTCTAGCTGGCGCTTGATTTCGGTCACGCCCTCGCCCGCCTGCCAACTGGGTTCAAGTGTGGTTCCAGAACCGGCCCGATAGAGTGCCAAACCAATATAAAGATCGGTCTTCGTGCCGCGAACGGTATCGGCCCACCATTTCGCAATCGTCCCGTAAGACACATCCTTGCGGCCAAAGGACCAGTAAATCTGCGGCGCGATATAGTCGATCATGCCTTCTTTCACCCAACGCCGGGTGTCGGCAAAATCTCCGTCATAGTTCGTTTTCCCGGCGCGGGTTGCAGAACCGCGGGGATCGTCCGCAGCGTTGCGCCAAACGCCACTCGGGCTGATGCCGAAACGGACATTTGGTTTGATGGCTTTTATCTTGTCCGAAATCTCCCGCACCAATGTATGGGTATTGTAACGTCGCCATTCGTATTTGCTCGAAAAGCGTGTGCCAAACCGTGCATATGATTTGTCGTCGTCGAGTTTCGACGATGCGGTTTCGTAGTAGAAATAATCATCGAACTGAATCCCATCGACATCGTATTTCTGGACGACCTCTGCCGTCACATTCGTCACCCATTCACGGACAGCCGGAATGCCAGGATCAAGGACGTAACGGTCGGCTGAAACACCGACCCAGCCGGGATGGGACTTGAAAACACTGACTGGCGACTCGTTTGACGAATTCCGCAATTCCTTGCGGGTAGACGGCTTCGTATCCATCGAAACACGGTAGGGATTAAGCCATGCATGCAGTTCTATGCCGCGCTTATGCGCTTCCTGAATTGCAAATTTCAGCGGATCAAAGCCGGGATCTTTACCGAGAGTTCCAGTCAGATAGGACGACCACGGCAAATAGGATGACGGATAAAATGCATCGGCAGTCGGCGAAACCTGAAAGATGACAGCATTGATACCATGCTCAGATGCTTCATCGAAAAGTCTGAGCAGCTCTTCTTTCTGACGCTTTATGCGTTCGGCATCGTCCTCGATACGGGACGAACTGCGTGACGGCCAATCGAGATTGAGAACTGTCGCTATCCAGCTGGCATGAAATGCATCGCAGTCGAGGGGCATGAAATCGTTCCGTCTAAACAACTCGTCAGGCAAGGGTTTGAAATGGTTCTTTAACGCATCAGAGCGCCGTGGGTCCATTTGGACGCACAAAGGTCGCTCTAATTTACTGAAATTACGCATCGTGCTTTCCAAAAAATCGATCCCGATTTTTGGCCCGATGCTGTAGCTTAAAGATAGAAAAGCAACAGCGAGGGCAGCATGTACAAGAATATTCTCGTAACCACCGATGGGTCAGAATTTGCAGAGCGCGGGCTCGTCCACGCATTTAAACTGGCACGAACAGTCGGCGCGAAGGCGACGGTGCTGACTGTCACCGCTCCCTATTCCGTTTCGGGGCTTCCTGGCGGCTGGACTGATAGCCCTGCCTTCATCGAGCGCTTCGAACAAGAATGGAACGAGTATGCCGATAAATCCCTCGCTCGTGCGCGCGAACTGGCGGCTGAAACGGAAGTCGAAGTTCATACGCTGCATGTGGTTGCGCCACATCCGGCGACATCAATCATCGAAACTTCTAAAGAACTGCGCAACGATCTTATCGTCATGGCTTCCCATGGTCGTCGCGGACTGAAAGGTATGCTTCTTGGCAGTCAAACCTACGAGGTCCTGACGCGCAGCAACACACCGGTTCTAGTGGTAAAATAAAGCCACATCGAAAGGGCCCGAAATTATCGGACCTTCTTCCTTTTCAGCCAGTCTGGTGACCCGTCGCGCTTTCGATATCGATACGGAAGAAGATCGGTTCAAGTTTGCGTTCGTGTCCGTCCTTCGCGACCGTCTTTATGTATGCCGGTTCCCACCAGGTCGGTTCCGAAGCCATAAGCGCGACGATCGCATTTTTTTCGTCATCACCATCGATTTCCCGATAATGACCGTTCAGCACAACGGTGCGCCAGTTTGTCCGGGATTCGATATGATCGAAAAGAATACAAACTGCATCATTCTTGCGCAGGGCCTCGGTCTTCTGCCCATCGGTGGTAAAAGAATAGAGCGAGCCGCCGCTGAACCGGAAACTAAGCGGTACGATAAACGGGCGATTTTCGAGAACATAAGCCAGCCGCCCGAGATGGGTGTGCTGTATCATGTCCCGGATATCGTATTCCGACATTTCCCTGATCATCATGGCACGCCTCCGTTGTTTGTTTATCTGCCAACAAACTAACATAGGGCGGGCCTACAGCTTTGACTGCAATCAAAACACAAGCAGAGCTAATTTATCAGACGAACAAACGCCCTTCCGCGATCTTGACCGCCGTGCCTCCAATCCTCGCTCCTGTGAGCTGCTGCTTGGCAACGTCCAGTTCGAGACGGATCCGCGAAGGTCGCCCCATCTCCATTCCCTGCTCGATCCACCACTGCGAACTGCCGTCAACAGGTTTGTCGTTCTTCTGGATCATGCCTGCAAAGGCGGCTGCAGCCGAGCCCGTAGCCGGATCTTCATAGACATTCGCCCCCGTTACAAACATGCGCGCATGGAAATTGCTGTCGAACAAAATCGTTTCGCGGCAATAGACGTAAATCGGCAAAGGTCGGCCATCGACGTGTGGGAGGCTTTCGTTCACATAGACCGGGTCAATGGACACTTTTGCTGCGGCAATCAGATTGTGAACCGGCACGAGCAGATAAGGTGTACCCGCGCTCCAGACGCCAGGCACATGGTTCTCAAATCCGATCTCATGTGTACCGAGACCGATCGCAGCAGCGGCCTCCTCTTTCTCGACCTTGACATCAACTCGCTCTGGCAGGCGGGGCAAATCGAACTCGGCGAAGGCGCTATTCTCTCCCAATATCACACCGCAGCGAACAATACCGACCTTCTCTTCCAGAGCCACGAGCCTGTCGGTCTCATCACCCGTTTTACGACGGCGAGCCAGCGACACGGCAGCCCCTACTGTCGGGTGCCCGGCAAAGGGAAGCTCATAATCAGGCGTGAAGATACGCACCGCCGCTTCATGTGCGGGATTGTTCGGGGGAAAAATGAAAACCGTTTCGGAAAGATTGAACTCGCGTGCGATGGCCTGCATACGCGCATCGGTCAAACCTTCGCTATCATGGACGACAGCCAGCGGATTTCCAGCCAGAGCCTTGTCGGCGAAAACGTCGAAAACCTCATAGAATCTGCCGGAAACGGCGGCGTCATTCATCCCTTATTCTCTCCTCGACCTACACACAAAACCGACTGCGAGGTCGGTTTCACTCCAATGTCTCATGCTTCGCATTGTCTGCGAGCATAGCCAATTTCGCGCCGCTGTCATCTGCAAGTCTGGCCAAGCTTTAGAGATTGTTGAAATGCCAGTCGGCAAATGCTCGCACATAGGACGGTGTTGCGTCTCCCATCGTTTGAGCTGCCTTCACTGGTATGATCTCTGATAGTTCCGGTTCTTCCTCCGCAGAAAGATATCGTTCAATCCGTGATACCAGATCGGTTGACGGTGCATCGAAATAATAACGGCGGAAAAGCGCGATGCTACGGTTTCCTGTCACAAGATTGATCTGTCGCTCCGCACGTGCGTCAAGAAGATCAAGACCCGTTTCCTCGCGAACCTCCCGTTGCCGATTGGCGTCATAATCGACAGCTCCATCGACAATGTCATTATCATCCACTGAGCCTGCCGGAAAATAGACCCTTCCCGCCCCGGCATTTTGTGTGCTCATACGCCCGGCGATCAAATGTCCTTCGCTCGAGACAATCACACCGACACCGAAAATGTGCCACGGACGTTCCTGCGATACGTCATGCCGCCAGTGCATCAGCGTTGCAAAACTGGTGCGCTTGAAGCCGGCCTGAAACATGCCGCCAATCAGTTCTGCGTGTGGTGCCAGATAGAATTCGCCATCGAACAAAGTGGGGTTGGCTGCCCGCTCACGTGTCCAGTTCGAAGCAATCGCTTCGTGGTTATCCACGGTATATGATAAAGGACCGGGCAGTACCCGGACATCGGCACTGTCAATAATGTGGACAGTATTTTCCCGAACCTGCTTCATCGCTCAAACCATGTTCAATGTCACTGCAACCGGACAATGATCGCTTGCTTTCGGGCGATCCCAACCTGTTCTAGGATAACGCTCGATCTGCTGATCAGGTGGAAAAATCGTGCGCCAAGGCTGGCCACGCCGAATGATATTCGGAACCGCCTTCTCATTCTTCTTCGCAAAAGAAGGCGATGCCATGATGTAATCAAGCTGGCAAAGATGACGCTCCTGCGGCCCGCGCGTATGGTAAAGCGTCCAGCGGTCCATAACGGGACGGCGCTCGACCAGATTGACCGCAAACCCGTCGGCTAAGAGCACGTCCAACGCACTTTCTTCTTCAACCATTGGCGTGAACTGATAGCCGTTCCATTCATCGCCCCCGATAATGATCCGCTCACGATAATCATTGAAATCACCACAAATCAGCCAGCGGCGATCTGCAACATTGGATGGTCCGAACTTATCTTCGATGATACGGCGCATGGCGCGCGCCTCTGCGCGTCGCACCGGCAGAGATGCTGTCCGTCCGTCAAATCCGTTGCGCGCGCCCGTCATCGATTTCAGATGCGTAACGAAGAGCGATATGGGCTTCCCGGCAATGCGGATATCCACATTCAGGCAATCCCGCTTGAAGATTCG
The DNA here is from genome assembly GCF_024701725.1 of Ochrobactrum sp. XJ1. Classification (NCBI taxonomy): domain Bacteria; kingdom Pseudomonadati; phylum Pseudomonadota; class Alphaproteobacteria; order Hyphomicrobiales; family Brucellaceae; genus Ochrobactrum; species Ochrobactrum sp. XJ1. Next base: position 137,795 of record NZ_VDGD01000010.1, on the reverse strand, counting down.
GTCATGGGGTTCCAGCCCAAGTTCCCCAAGTACGGGCTCGTAGAGGCCAAAATCATTATAGGTTACATAAGCATAGCTGGTGACTTCGTCGACTTCGATGGGCTGTCCGTCCCGTGTCGTGTCGCGCATCATAACGGCAACATCTATGCCGCGGCTGTCATTGCCATCTATGAGATATTTATGTCGGAAACCGTGGCCTATCATCTTGAAAAGATAGCCATATTCAAACGCATTCAACGCCGCCAGATTATCCACCTCTTGCAGGCAGAGAATATCAGCCCGCGTTTCGGCAATCGCCAGAGCCGTCATCTGGCGTGTGTCGTCTGCGTGCGCCACAGCGCGCGCCTGCTCAAGAAGGCGATACTGCGCCTCATCGTTGATCTCGAACAATTGCAGGGTGCGATCCTGATGCAATTCATTGCGAAAGCCGGAAAAATCAAACCGGCGCATCAGATTTTCGACATTGAAAGTAGCTATGGTAAACATGTCTTCGCAATCTCTCTGCTTGCTGGGCGATTGGCAAGAGGATGATTTCCGAAACCAATAAATTTCTGCCGAAGCGGTGACTTGGATATAAAGTATACCCATATATCGGGAGAACGATGATTAAAGCGAGCTGAAACGATGCGAAAAATTGTGCGCCTGACGATACTGACAGGGCTATTCGTTGCAGGCATTGCAAGTGTGGGTTCAGCCGTCGAACTGCGTAACAGCCAATATCTTCCCTCGCTGAAACCGAGCGGACCGTTGATTATCGGCGGTCAGGCGGGTGCCAATCGCACAGATCCGAGCGCTCGCAACTGCTACGGTTCAACGCTTTGCCGGGAAAGTGGAACTTATATCACCGAACATGGCGTATTAAACTACAAGAACGGCGATACTCTGCAATATCGACGCACGATGCAGCCACCGACCGCAGGCGCGCGCCCCAGCAGCAATCATATCCAGTGGTGTTCAAATCGGTATCGCAGTTACCGAACATCCGACAATACATTCCAGCCGTTGGCTGGTCCCAGGACAGGCTGCAATTCGCCATTCCAGTAAGAAAAAAGCCGGGTCTGAACCCGGCTTTTTTATTTCCACCAACCTAGGCGGCAGCGGATTTCGTATGAGCACGTATCAAACGACCAAGGCGCTTGATGCCTTCATCGATCATCTCATCGTTGGCGCATGAATAGCTGAGGCGCAGCGTGTTGGCACCGCTGCCATCAGCAAAAAATGCCCGCCCGGGAACAAACGCCACTTTCTCGCTATCAATGGATGCAGCAAGTAGCGCTGCGCCATCCATGCCTTCCGGCAGCGTGACCCAGATGAACATACCGCCTTCAGGCTTCGTCCAGCTTGTGGTTTCAGGCATATATTTCGCCAGCGCTTCGAGCATCTTGTCGCGACGGTGCTTATAAACCTTGTGCAGCTTCGCGACCTGAGTACCAAAGCCGCTGCTCGCAACACGCTGAATAGCGATCTGGTTGATCGTGGACGAATGAAGGTCCGCAGCCTGCTTCATGAGAACAAGCTTACGAATGACTGGCTTCGACGCAACCACATAGCCGACACGCAAACCCGGAGCCAGCGTCTTGGAGAAGGAACCGCAATAGATGGTGCGGGTCTTCTCGATGTCACTGCCATTGCGGGCAATGTCCAACGCCAGAATTGGCGAAATCGCATCGCCATTGTAGCGAAGATACTGGTAAGCCGCATCTTCGATAACCGGAATATCGAGCTCATCAGCCTGTGCGAGCAGTTTCTCACGACCGGCAAGATCGACGGTTTCCCCTGTCGGGTTGCTGAAATCGGCAGACAGATAAGCGAACTTGACCTGACCGCCGGCTTTCTTGGCAGCCTCTGCATAGGATTCCGGCGTGCGGTTGCCGTTGATCGCCAGCATATCGTAATTGGGCTCGTAAGCGTTGAAAGCCTGCAGCGCGCCAAGATAGGTCGGTGCGGTCACCAGTGCTGTGTCGGCGGGCGACAAAAACAGCTTGCCCAGATAATCGAGAGCCTGCTGCGAACCCGATGTGATGAACACATTGTCTTCCGTGCAGGGAATGCCAATCTTGGCAAGTTCTCCGACCAACCAGGTGCGCAGCGGCTTGTAGCCTTCCGAAACGGAATATTGCAGCGCTGCGTTGGCTTCTGGACCCGTAAGAATGTCCTTATAGGCTGCCTGGAATTCTTCGTGCGGGAAAAGAGCCGGATCAGGAATTCCGCCCGCAAACGAAATAATATCTGGGCGTTCCAGAAGCTTCAGCAGTTCGCGGATTTCCGATGCGCGCATACGTTTCGAGCGCGTTGCAAATACATTTTCCCAGTCCAACACGGGAAATCTCCTCAATTAGACTATCCGTACATTTTACGGAACTTGTAATAGCTAAGTCTCCTCAAAACTTGGCTATTGGATGTGAAGCTCTAGCGCACTTTTCGGCAAGCGAGAACAGCTTTTCCCATGCTTCTATGGAATAAAGATATTCGGAATTGTTTTGGGCCTCAAAGTGCACGAAACGAAAAATCTGGCACAGAATTTGGGTTCTTTTCGTTCGCCTTACGTTGACGATCAACCCGGCCATAGAGTGCCAACTACGAAGGGGGCGCAAGAAGCGCCCCCTCTTTTCGACCTTCATCGAGGCCGAAAACCAGATGGCATTCTGGTTCTGGCGCCCATGTCATTTGCAGACGGCCAGAACCTGAACCCCGCCGATTTTAGTTGCGAGCCTTGTCGACAAGCTTGTTCGCTGCGATCCATGGCATCATGCCGCGGAGCTTTTCGCCAACTTCTTCGATCTGGTGGCTATCGTTGTTGCGACGGATGCCCTTGAAGCGAGCAGCACCTGCGCGATATTCCTGCATCCAATCGGAAGTGAACTTGCCGGTCTGAATGTCTTTCAGAACACGCTTCATTTCTTCCTTGGTTTCGGCGGTGATGATGCGCGGACCAGTGACGTATTCGCCCCACTCTGCAGTGTTCGAGATCGAGTAGTTCATGTTGGCGATGCCGCCTTCGTAGATCAGGTCCACGATCAGCTTCATTTCGTGCAGGCACTCGAAGTAAGCCATTTCCGGCGCGTAGCCAGCTTCAACGAGAACCTCGAAACCGGTGCGGATCAACTCAACCACGCCGCCGCAGAGAACAGCCTGCTCGCCGAACAGATCGGTTTCGCACTCTTCCTTGAAGGTAGTTTCGATGACGCCTGAACGACCGCCGCCAACGCCCGAAGCGTAGGAGAGAGCCAGATCATGAGCATTGCCCGAGGCATCCTGATGAATGGCGATGAGGCAAGGAACGCCGCCGCCCTTCTGGTATTCGCCGCGCACCGTATGGCCTGGGCCCTTCGGTGCGATCATGACGACGTCAACCGACTTCTTCGGCTCGATGAGGCCAAAATGCACGTTGAGACCATGAGCGAAAGCGATTGCCGCGCCATCACGGAGATTGTCGTGAATGTGTTCCTTGTAGATGTCAGCCTGTAATTCGTCAGGCGTTGCCATCATCATGAGATCGGCCCACTTGGCGGCGTCAGCAACATTCATCACCTCGAAGCCGTCAGCCTGTGCCTTCTTCGCGGTCGCAGAACCTTCACGAAGGGCCACACGCACGTTAGCGGCACCGGAGTCTTTGAGGTTCAGCGCGTGGGCGCGGCCCTGGCTGCCATAACCGACGATAACCACCTTCTTCGACTTGATCAGGTTAACGTCTGCATCCCGATCGTAGTAAACGCGCATTTCCTTATTCCCTTCGTTCAGATTGTTCTTCGGCTTCCTTGCGTCCACCGATGTGATTAGGCCCCATAGAGGGCGAAAAACTGCTTGGTGGCGCGCCGGGCGTCCCGGATGACCACGTCGTCAGTCAGTTCGAGATGGTCGCCAAGCAGCAACCGTATTTGCATGTCCCGGACGACAAGCCCGAAAAACGTGCGAAATGCCTCATCGATATCGTCGAAGGCCAGCAAACGTGCCTCCTGCCCCATATGGAGAATGGGCTTGAGGCGCTTGGCCATGGCCACAGGACCGTTGGCCAGCACGATATCACCTAATGTGGACTTGCCGGACGCCGCATGGCTGACCGCCAGCCGGTTCAGGGCAATGGAGGTTTTTCCCGACAGCACCAGCAGCCAGTCGCGCGCGAAATGTTCCAGGCTCGAAAAAAGAGATTCCGCATCCAGCTTTTCACGGGTCAGCGGAACGACGCGAACTTTCGATGCCTGCCAGCGAACCATTGCCGTCAACAGACCGTCGCGATCGCCAAACCATTTATAGAGGCTTTCTTTCGAGCAGTTGGCGGCACGAGCAATACTTGCCGTCGTCAAAGCGCGGTCCCCGCCTTCCACTAGAAGGCGCAACGCCTGCTCCAGAACATCGTTCTGACGCGGCGAAAGAGCCTGCTGCTTTTGAGCCTGCATTTCGTCGCTGGTATCAGTCACGGGTCTTTTCCTCCACCTTGTACCGTACGGTACGGTTCCCAATTCATAATTACTGTTTCTTCAGCGGTCAAGCATGTTTTCAAAAATTACGGTCGCCTAAAGCGGGATTAATTTTCATCGACAACAAATGCAAAAAAGCGCCTCCCCAAAACCGGAAAAGCGCTCTTTAAAACTATCAATTCAGATGAGTTACAGATTCACCTGCGTTCCAATTTCCACAACACGACCGGTGGGAATCTGGAAATATTCGGTCGCGTCCGATGCCGTTCGGGCAAGCAGGATAAACAGCTTGTCCTGCCATAGCGGCAAGCCGGAATGAGCCGACGCCTTGAGCGAGCGGCGCGACAGGAAGAACGACGTCGTCATGATATCGAATTTCCAGCCAAGCTTTCGACAGATGCCGAGCGCTCGTGGAATATTCGGTTGCTGCATATAGCCGAAGGTAAGCGTCACCTGCATGAAGCGCTCGTTATATTGGGATACACGCGCGCGGTCGGCACTTGAAACCCACGGCTTCGATGCCGTCACAACCGTCAGTATGACGTTATTCTCGTGCAAAACCTTATAGTGCTTCAAGCTGTGCATGAGCGCAGTGGGAGCGCTTTTAGGGTCGCCCGTCAGAAACACAGCCGTGCCCGGCACGATGGTCGGCGGACGTTTGGTCATTTGTTGGACGATCAGATCCAGTGGAACTTCGGCCTTGCGGGTCTTGTTAAAGAGATGCCGCGTTCCGCGCACCCAGGTCCACATGATGAGAACAAGTATCGCGGCAATACCAATCGAAGCCCAACCACCCTCATGGACTTTGATGATATTTGCACCGAAGAACATAATATCGATGATCAGGAAGCCAACAATAATCGGCAGGGCGCGGCTCACGCGCCAATTCCAGATGCGTGTCATCACGATATAGAGAAGGACCGTCGTGACCAGCATGTTGCCGGTAACTGCAATGCCATATGCAGCGGCCAGATTGCTGGACTTCTCGAATCCGAGCACCAGAATAACCACCGCCAGCCCCAGAAGCAGGTTGACGCGCGGAATATAAATCTGGCCGTGCAGCTTTTCCGAGGTGTGCTGGATTTCAAGGCGCGGCAGAATGTTGAGCTGAACGGCCTGACGTGCCACCGAATAAGCGCCCGTAATAACTGCCTGGCTAGCGATAACAGTCGCTGCAGTTGCCAGCAGGACCATGGGCAACAGCGCGAAGCTCGGCATCATCTGGAAGAATGGCAATGCAGCGGCTTCGCCATGTGAAAGGATGAAGGCTGCCTGTCCAAAATAGTTGAGCAGAAGGCATGGGAACACGATCCAAAGCCATGCGCGAACGATTGGCTTGCGTCCAAAATGACCGAGATCGGCGTAAAGAGCTTCGGCACCGGTCATTGCGAGGAACACGGCACCAACCGTGATAAAGGCAATGCCCGGGCTGATCATCAGAAAGCGTACAGCATAATAGGGATTCAGCGCCACCATCACCGTAGGATCATCGAAAATATGCCAGAGACCCGACGCACCCAGCGCCAAAAACCACAATGCCATAATCGGTCCGAAGACGATGGCCACCTTGCCAGTGCCGAGTTTCTGCACCGAAAACAGCGTCACAAGAATAACGACAGTTATGGGAACGACGAACGGAGTAAGATCAGGAGCGACAATCTCAAGACCTTCCATCGCCGATAGAACGGAGATTGCGGGCGTGATGACCGCGTCGCCGAAGAACAGCGCCGCACCGCAGATGCCTACCCCCAAGATAAGGTCAGGCCGGCCTTTCAACGCACCTCTGACAAGAGCCATCAGCGAAAGAATGCCACCTTCACCGTTGTTATCAGCGCGCAGAACAAACAGCACATACTTGATGGTCACAACCAGCGTCAGGGCCCAGAAGATCAGAGAAACAACGCCCAGAATGTCACTGCGGGCGAGAATGCCATCGCTCGCCGCCGCATGAAGGGCTTCACGAAAAGCATAGATGGGGCTGGTGCCGATGTCACCGTAGACAACGCCCAGCGCCCCAAGCACCAGCGTTTTCATGCTCTCATTGTGCTGTTCGGCATCTTCAGCAAAAGCGACGCTTTCAGGAACACCAACGGCAGGCATAGCGGCCTGTGTGGGCGTGTCATTGCCATTTAGCTCGCCGCTCATATGCAGGCACCTCGCAACTTCCTGAAAAGATTCTGGCTGGAGTTACTGGAGATCGATTTCAGATAATGAGTGTATTCGCAAAAAGTTGCGAATTGCCGCATCGCCGCCGCACCGTTGCCCAAATCAGCTTTAATCATAAGCATGGTATCGATTGAACGTAGCAATTCGTCCAAACGCAACCGCAATAGAACTGCCTCGGCGCAGAAAGCAGACGTCGGAAAACTGCTTCAATGCTTCCCTCATACGATCCCGCGTCCCCCAACGCATCTGAATAGTGGCGGACGCCTAAAGCTTGTCTCACCCGAATGCAAATGCGCTTTTTGCAAAGCTTCAACCCGAGCCATGCACCAAGCGCATTGACTAACATCTTATGCCAATGCCGCAATATAGCGGCTTACAGTTACCGGCATTCCATACATGAGTGCATCGGCGGTCAATCCATGTCCAATGGAAACTTCACTCAACTGAGGGATACGTTTTACCAGCGCCGGCAGGTTGTCTACTGTAAGATCATGCCCCGCATTGATATCGAGGCCTAGCGCCGTAGCGGCATTTGCAGCCTTTTCCAGTCGATCCAGTTCACGTATTGCGGCTGCCCGGTCATCATAGGTCGCACCATAAGGGCCGGTATAGAGCTCCACACGGTCCACACCGATAGCAGCTGCGCGTTCGTATCCAAGCGGATCGGGGTCGGCGAACAATGACACCCGCATTCCGCCTACTTTCAAACGGGCCACGATAGGAGCCAGAAAGTCAGATTTCGACACGAAATCCCATCCATGATCCGAGGTCGCCTGTGTTGGATCATCAGGAACGAGCGTCACCTGCTCAGGCTGATGTTTCTCCACCAGATCGAGAAATGCTTCGCTTGGAAAACCTTCGATATTGAACTCCGCCTGCGGAAACTCGTCATCGATCAAAGCGCGTATATCACCCAGATCGGAAAACCGGATGTGACGCTGATCGGGACGCGGATGCACTGTCAATCCCGCAGCGCCTGCTGCAAGCGCAGCGCGGCCCAGACCGGTAACGCTTGGCCAAGGCAAATCACGCCGATTTCGCAGCATCGCAACAGCGTTGAGATTGACCGATAATTTCGCAGGCATTGGAGACTCCCGGATAGATATCCCGCTTTATAACGCCTGCCACGAAAAAATGTGAGTGCTTTGCCGTCGCACCGCAGCCGCAATCCCCAACCATGAAATCTGCCTGCAACAAACTGGGTTTGCATAGTTTTTCCAGTTCGCATCAATTTGGAGACTGTCCGCAACCTTTGCCCCCGCTTCGACGTTTAAATCTGATCAATGATGGAGGTCTATGATGCGAAATGAGGACATACCCGTCATTCGCCGCATTCCAACAAACCGGGAAGACGTTTTTGCTTTTGCAATTGAAGGACATCTCGACGATGCGTCATTGGAGAACCTCTACGGGCTTCTCGACGCAGCTTACGAAACGCATGAAGAAATTGACCTCCTGATCCGCCTCACCGGATATGAAGGTTTCGACTGGACGGCTGCGTTCTCGGAAAGCATGCTGTCCATGCGCTCCAAATCCCTGAAAAAGCTCCGACATTATGCAATCGTCGGTGGCCCCTTGTGGATACAAGCCAGCATAACCCTCATGCAGCCTTTCCTGTCCATAGAGCTTCGCGCTTTCGAAGCCGACGAAGAAAACGAGGCCTGGGAATGGCTGAGTGCCCGACCGACAGACGAATAATTATTTTACAATGGTCAAACGTTCGGCAGCCCGCGTGATCGCCGTATAAAGCCACCGCTCACGCGTATCGCGAAACGCAAAACTTTCATCGAAGAGCACGACTTCATCCCATTGGGAGCCCTGTGCCTTGTGCACAGTTAAAGCATAACCGTAATCGAAATCGTCGTAGCGTTTTTTGGTCTGCCACGGAATTTCACTGTCGGGGTCTTCGAACTGCGCCTTCAGCAGCTTGATCTTCGCCACACCGCGATCATCATCCTCAGGTGTAACCAGCAGATTGATACCGGGCTTCACCGTTTCCTTGGACGATGTCATCACCTTCCAGAGCGATCCGTTGAGAAGTCCCTTGGCAGGATCGTTGCGCAGGCAAACCAGTTTGTCGCCAGCCTGCGGGTAATCAGCAGTAAAGCCTTTTAGCTCCCGAAGGCGCTGGTTATAGCGGCGGCGCGTCCGGTTGGTACCGACGAGCACCTGATCGGCGGCTAACACCATCTCCTGATTGACGTCGCCTTTTCCGATAACCTTTGCAGCGCCATGGTCACCATAAGGAAGTTCACGCCCTTCCCGCACATCAAGCGCCATACGGATGATCGGATTGTCCTGCGCCTGACGATGAATCTCGGTCAGAAGATAATCCGGCTCGTGTTCCGTAAAAAAGCCGCCGCCGGAAATCGGCGGCAACTGCCCCGGATCGCCAAGAACGAGGATGGGCGTGCCGAAACTCATCAAATCCCGCCCCAGCGCCTCATCGACCATGGAACATTCGTCCACGACGATCATCGCGGCTTTGGCGACAGGGCTCTGCCGGTTAAGCGAGAAGGTCGGCGCGATGGAAGTCTTGCCAGTCGTTTCGTCCTCAATCGCTTCTTCGCCACGTGGGCGATAGATCAGCGAATGAAGCGTGCGTGCGTTGCTAGCGCCTTTCGAGCGCAGCACCTGTGCCGCCTTGCCGGTAAAGGCCGCAAACTGCACATCGCCATCCACATGCTCGGCAAAATAGCGGGCGAGCGTCGTCTTGCCCGTACCCGCATAGCCGAACAATCTGAAAATAGGGCTGCGGCCGTCTTTGAGCCACTGCCCGACGGCCTTCAGCGCCTGATCCTGTTCCGGTGAAAACTGCATGATCCTTTCAGACAGGATTCGCCGCCCGAAAACAAGATCAAACCGTGATCAAACGGTTTTGCTCACCAGTGCTGCAAATCTGTCGAGATCGACATTGCCACCACTGGCGATCACCCCTACACGCTTACCTTGCAGCTTCGACGCCATCTGTCGTGCGCCAGCAAAAGCGAGACAGCCTGTCGGTTCGACCACCATTTTCATCCGGCTGGCGAAGAATTTCATGCCGTCAACCAGTTCATCGTCGCTAACGGCCAGAATATCACGAACAGTTTCGCGGATGATGGCAAAGGTCATGTCGCCAAGAGCTTGCGTCTGGGCGCCGTCCGCCAAGGTCTTCGGCACGTCGATGTGCACAATCTTGCCGGAGCGGAGCGACTGCTGGCCATCATTTCCGGCCATCGGCTCGACACCGTAGACGTCGCATTCCGGCGACAAGGCTTTTGCCGCTAGCGCTGAACCGGCCAACAGGCCACCACCGCCAAGACAGACAAACAGGGCATCAAGGGGACCGGTTTCCTCAATCAATTCCTTTGCCGCAGTTCCCTGCCCCGCAATTATATCAGGATGATTGAATGGCGGAATGAGGGTCAGCCCACCCTCTTCGGCCAGGCGCTTCGAAAGCACATCGCGGTCTTCTTCATAACGGTTATAGGTAACAACCTTCGCGCCATAGCCTCGCGTTGCATCAAGTTTCGCGCGCGGCGCATCCTCAGGCATGATGATGGTCGCGCCAATACCGAGCAGTTTTGCCGCAAGCGCGATCGCCTGCGCGTGATTACCGGACGAAAAAGCCAGCACACCTCGCGCTTTTTGCTCATCCGTAAACCGCGACAGAGCATTGAAAGCACCACGAAATTTGAAGGCACCGATGCGCTGGAAGTTCTCGCATTTGAAAAAGAACTGAGCGCCGGTTTCGCGGTCGATAGTTGACGACGTGAACACCGGCGTATGGTGCGCGTATCCTTCGATCTGCTTTGCGGCCGAAATAACATCATCATAAGTTGGAAGCTGGTTCATCATTCGCCTCTTCATTCTCTATTTCAGCATCGGCCATAGGCTCAGAACGAGCAGCAGGGCCATGATAAGGTTGAACCATTTCAATCGAACAGGATCGGAAAGCCAGTTGCGCAGCAATGTGCCAAACCCTGCCCAGACCGAAACGCTCGGCAAATTCACAATCGCGAAGGCGGAGCTGACCAGGAGCACGGCGACATAATAGTTGTCGTGATTGGCATAGGTGGCAATTCCCGTGATCGCCATTACCCAGGCTTTCGGATTGACCCATTGGAATGCCGCTGCCTGCAAGAAAGTCATTGGCTCAGCTTTATCTCGATGCTTTGCCTCTCCGATGGAACGCGACATAGCAATCTTCCAGGCAAGGTAAAGCATATAGGCGCCACCAGCGAATTTCAGCGCGGCATAGAATGACGGCACCGTTTCGATCAAAGCGCCGAGCCCGAAGCCGATCGCAAGCAGCAACACGAAGAAGCCCACACCGATTCCCAGCATATGCGGGATCGTTCGACGGAAACCAAAATTTACGCCTGATGCCAGAAGCATGAGATTATTTGGCCCCGGCGTAACGGACGACACGAAGGCGAAGACAAGAAGCGCCAGAAAAATTTCAACAGACATAGGACGGCCCCAATTTATGGGGACAAATTAGCTCAATAAAAAACCGGCACAATCGAAACATTGTGCCGGTTTTCAAACATATTGTATCGATTTCAGTTGAAAGCTTTTACATGCCTTCCGGGCCACGGTTCATGGCTGCAACACCCGTACGGCAGGTCTCAACCAGTCCGAGTGGCTTCATGATCGAGATGAACTGATCAATCTTGGCAGTCTTCCCGGTGATCTCCAGGATGAAGTGATCTGTCGTCGCGTCAACCACCTTGGCCTTGAATGCGTCGGCAAGACGAAGCGTTTCCGCCCTCGCCTCGCCTTTGCCGGCAACCTTCACCAGTGCCAGTTCGCGTTCAACCGGACGGTCGTGGCCAAGCTCAGAGGCGCGATGGCTGAGATCAACGACGCGGTGAACCGGAACAATCCGGGCCAGCTGGTGGCGGATCTGGTCAAGCACGTGCGGCGTGCCGCGCGTCACGATCGTAATGCGCGACAGGTGCTTTTCATGCTCGGTTTCCGAAACCGTCAGGCTTTCAATATTGTAGCCACGTCCGGAGAAAAGACCGATCACACGGGCAAGGACACCCGGCTCATTGTCGACGAGTACCGCAAGCGTATGCGTTTCCGGCGTTTGCGTTTCGGCTGCAATGAAATAGGCCGATCCGGAAGCTAGGTTCTGTGCATTCATGATTTCTTTCCTCCGGATCAGACGAGCGCGCGGCCCTTGGCATCGATGGCGTTGGCGACAGCTTCATCCGTTGCTTCATCCGGCAACAACATTTCGTTATGCGCCTTACCCGATGGGATCATTGGGAAGCAGTTGGCGAGATTTGCCACGCGGCAATCGAAAATAACCGGCTTGTCGATGTCGATCATTTCCTGAATGGCGGCATCGAGGTTGCCCGGCTTGTCACAACGGATACCATGTGCGCCATAGGCTTCAGCCAGCTTCACGAAATCCGGCATCGCCTCGGTATATGAGTGCGACAGGCGATTGCCATGCAGGAGCTGCTGCCACTGGCGCACCATGCCCATATACTGGTTATTCAGGATGAATATCTTGATTGGCGCATTGTGCTGGATGGCAGCCGACATTTCCTGAATGCACATCTGGATCGAGGCATCGCCCGCGATATCGATAACCAGTGCATCAGGGTGTGCGATCTGTACTCCGAGCGCTGCCGGCAGTCCGTAACCCATGGTGCCGAGGCCACCAGAGGTCAGCCAGCGGTTCGGTTCCTCGAAGCCATAGAATTGCGCAGCCCACATCTGGTGCTGACCAACTTCCGTGGTGATGTAAGTCTTCCGATCCTTGGTCAGTTCATAAAGCCGCTGAATTGCATACTGCGGCATGATGACGTCCTTGTTCGGCGCATAGGCGAGTGAATTGCGGGCACGCCAGCGATCGATCTGTTCCCACCAGGCACCGATTGCCTGCTTTTCCGGCTTCTTGTCAGAGGCACGGAACTGCCGAACAATATCTTCCAGAACATGCGCAACATCGCCGATGATCGGAACATCAACGCGAACGCTTTTGTTGATGGAGGATGGGTCGATATCGATATGAATTTTCTTCGAGTTCGGAGAAAATGCGTTCAGACGTCCGGTAATACGGTCATCGAAACGGGCACCGACGCACAGCATGACATCGCAGTCATGCATGGTCATGTTGGCTTCGTAAGTGCCATGCATACCGAGCATACCGAGCCAGTTCTTGCCGGAGGCCGGATAGGCGCCCAGCCCCATCAGCGTGGATGTGATCGGGAAATTGCTGATCTCAACCAGCTCGCGCAGCAGACGGGAAGCTGCCGGGCCGGAATTGATCACACCGCCGCCAGAATAGATGACGGGCTTCTTTGCATTGACGAGCAGACGAACGGCGTCCGAAATTGCCTGCGCCTTGCCGTCGAGAACCGGACGGTAGCTGGTGCGCGGCGCGGTTTCCGGCGGCGTGTAAATACCCTTGGCGAACTGGATATCCTTAGGAATGTCGACCACAACGGGACCGGGACGACCGGTGGAAGCGACATGAAAGGCTTCGTGCAGGATGCGTGCCAGATCGTTGACGTCCTTCACCAGCCAGTTGTGCTTGGTGCAGGGGCGCGTGATACCGATCGTATCGCATTCCTGAAACGCATCGGAGCCGATCAGCGTTGTCGGAACCTGACCGGAAATGCAAACCAGCGGAATGGAGTCCATCAGGGCATCCTGCAGCGGCGTAACGGCATTGGTCGCACCCGGACCGGAGGTAACAAGCATCACACCAACTTTGCCGGTCGAACGCGCGTAGCCTTCCGCAGCGTGTCCTGCGCCCTGCTCGTGTCGGACCAGAACGTGCTGAACCTTGTCCTGCTGGAACAGTTCGTCATAGATCGGAAGCACAGCGCCGCCGGGATAACCGAAGATGCTCTCCACACCCTGATCGATCAAAGCCTGAATGACCATTTCTGCGCCGGTCATTTCGCGTGGATTGCTTGCTTCCTGCGTTTCTGCGGCGTTTGCGTCCGCCTCACGTTTACCTGCAGTCATTGTTCTCTTCCCGTCGTCTGCATTTCATTTCTGATTTGGATAATAAAAAAGGCCCCCGAGGGAGCCTGTCTTTCGCGCATGGGAGCTTTCGCCGGATGGTTACACCATCCTGCCCATGCGCGCCCGTACCACAAGAATAATAATCGTGTTCATGGTGGCGGACACTAATAGCCGGATTTGGCGTCGTCAACGCATAAATACATCGCCCGCGATATTTTCTTAGGCTCACCCGCCCCAAACGATAACTTTATTTCAACGGAAGATTCTTATCCTGACGCGAAACCTCCTGTTGAAAGTTGGGGCGGAGTGGGCAGCATGAGCGAAATCGGGGACAGTTCCAACGCGCGAGAACAGAGCGAATATGTGCAGCGCAATCGCACGGAAGGCTATGTCATCCAATGCGATGGCGAGAGTGCCATCGTCTCAGCGCTATCAGGCCCCTCTTCGGCAGCATCTGACGATTATTGGGCCGTAGGCCAGCTTATATCCATTCAGGCAGGCGACAATCGCGTCGTGGGACTCATCCGCAACGTGCTTGTTCCCGGTGATGTCTGGATACGCGGCGGTGACAACACGCTCCATGTCCATGTCGAGTTTCTGGGTGAAGTTCGCGTGCAACCGACCGGGCAGACCACTTTCAACGGCGGTATTTCGCAGTTTCCCCATCCCGGCGCTATTGCTCACCGTATCCGCGCCACCGACCTTGCTGCCATTTATGCGCAAACAGGTCACAGCAGCGTTTCAATCGGTACACTCACGCAGGACGCAACCGTTCCGGCTTACATATCGGTCGATGATCTTATCTCCCGACATTTCGCTATCGTCGGCACAACGGGCGTCGGCAAATCGAGCGCAGTCATCCTGCTGCTACGCCGGATCGTCGCCGAAAAGCCCAATCTGCGTGTGCTCATTCTTGATCCACACAATGAGTTCGCGAGCGCATTTCCCGATCTGGCCGTGGCGGTCGATCAGACGAATATCGAACTGCCATTCTGGATGCTGCGGCTGGATGAATTTGCAGATGTGATCTTTCGCGGGCGCGCGCCGGACCCGATGGAACTCGATATATTGCGTGATCTGGTTCAGCTAGCCCGCGAAAAAATGCAGGGCACAGAACTGTCAGCCGCGAAAACATTGCGACGGCAGCTTGCCGACCGCCAGAGCGTCAGCGCCGACACTCCCATCGCCTACCGTCTGCTTGACCTGATAGCCCTCATCGATGAGCGTATGGGTCTCCTCGACAGCAAGGCGGAACGTCCCTATCTGCGCAGCCTCAAAGCTCGGCTTGAATCGATCTCTGCCGATCCCCGCTTCCGTTTCATGTTCGCTGTAACTGGCGGCTCGGAAACAATGCGACAGGCCATTGGCCGGATTTTTCGCATCCCGCTGAACGGAAAACCCATCTGCACATTCCAGCTTGCAGGCTTACCATCCGAGGTTGTCAACGCTGTTGCTTCCGTCTTGTGCAGACTGGCATTCGATATCGCCCTTTCAAGTGAGGGCAGCCTACAGACACTGGTAATCTGCGAGGAAGCCCACCGCTATATTCCAACCGACCGCGACGCCGGGTTCTGGCCGACAAGGCAGGCAATATCCCGAATTGCCAAAGAAGGTCGAAAATACGGTTCCTATCTCGGAGTTATAAGCCAGCGCCCCGGCGAGCTTGATCCAACGATCCTCTCACAGTGCAATTCGATTTTTGCGATGCGGCTCGGTAATGAACGTGATCAGGAAATCATCAAAGGTGCCATTCGCGGCGGCGCACAGAGCATGGCAGGCTTCCTGTCATCCATCGCCAACCGCGAAGCGATAGCCTTCGGCGAAGCGTTCTCAACACCGATGCGTCTCACATTCGAAACCATCCCACCTCATCAGCTTCCCGGACGCAGCAAAAGCGAGAGCGCTCTTTCCAGCTGGCGCAACGACGAAAAGATATCCCTCGACCGTATCGTTGAAAAATTACGTGCTTTTGAGAACAGTTCACAGACGGAACCGGTGGACCAACTCGGAGACGAGGATAATCTGTGGGGCAGCCCAGTCTCCACCAGTCGCCGTGACCAAGCGCCTACCGACGAAGCTTACCATCGCTCATCTTCTTCGCCGAGGCCACAAACATCACTCAGTCTCGACACAAAACAGAGTATTGAGAAGATGGGCGAACTGGTGCGCAGCTTTCGCAAGGATCGCGAGCGCTAGATAGTGTAGCGAATCCGAAAGTCCTATCAGCCTGAAGCTAGGCGCAGACGCGGTTACGGCCCATATTCTTCGCGGCATAGAGCATCTTGTCAGCGCGACGATAGAGATCTTTCGAGGTCTCGCGCCGATCCCATATCGCAAGACCGATACTGACGGTAACGCCAAGCTTTTCATCGCCAAGATCGATTTCGAGCGTCGATATGGCCTTGCGAATACGATTAGCAAGCTTGATCATCAATTCCGCGTCCATGTTCGGCGCAAGGACTGCGAACTCCTCGCCACCAAGCCGGGCGACAACATCATGATACCGTGTATAGTCCTTGAGACACCGCGCCACCTCCTGCAGCACGACATCGCCAATGTCATGTCCGTAGGTATCGTTCACGGCCTTAAAGTGATCGAGATCGATAATCATCAGTCCGACAGGCCGCTGTATACGGTCGAACTGGACCAGATATTCCTTTAGCGCCTCGTCGAAATAGCGCCGGTTCTGCATACCGGTCAGGCTGTCCGTCAGCGCGGCATGTTCGAGGGTCTGCGACCGTTCGGAAAGATCCTGCGTGATGACCTGCAGTTTGCCGTGGTCCAGCGCATCGGTGCGAATTTGGGGATAGATCAGGAACAACCCGCAAGCGATTGTCGCAATCAGCACCCAGATTGTGACGTGGTTCAGTTGGTCGAGTCTCGAAACCAGCTCATAGGCGTTCGCATCAAGAGGCAATGTCTGCAATTGTCCGATGTCGACACGAGCTTGATAAAGCAACAGCCCGATACCGAACATCAAAACAATCAGAATAAAAAATGCCCGTTCCGATTTATGAAACCGCATAGCCCGCGCCCACCTCTCCTGTTTCAGAGAGTGCCAGCGAGTTATTTCGTTGTCGTTAATTGAGCGAAGGCATCATCGGAATTTGCGTGCGTGCACCAGCGATCATCAAGCTGATTTCGAAACCAGGTCGACTGACGCTTTGCATATTGCCGAGTGGCGATAACCGAACGTTCAATGGCTTCTTCCCGCGACATCGAGCCTTGCAAAAATGCCGTGATTTCACGCACACCGATGGCCTTCATTGCCGGCAATGCCGGGTCGAGATCAAGCACCAGCAATGCCTTCACTTCGTCAATCGCACCATTGTCCCACATCAGGGCAAACCGCCGGGCAATACGCTCTGAAAGCCATGTCCGGTCCGGCAGCAAGACGATCTTGCGGGCGCTATCATCGTCTACCAGTGCCTGTCCCTTCGTCTGTTGCCATACAAGAAGCGACTTTCCAGTGCCTTCAAAAACCTCCAGCGCCCGAACGATGCGCTGGCTGTCGAAAGGTTGAAGGGTTGCGGCCATCTCCGGGTCACGTTCGCTCAGAAGCCGGTGAAGAAGTTCCGGACCGTCCGTCTCCATACGTCCTCGCCAATAGGCGCGAACATCACCCGGCACCTCTGGCATCTGCGACAGTCCACCGAGAAGCGCTCTGAAATAAAGCCCCGTCCCGCCAACGAAGATCGGGGTCCTGTGCTTCATGGCAGGTTGCGTTAGCAGGTCAGCTACATTATCCAGCCATCGTCCGGTCGAATAGGACGTCGATGGCGCGACGTGTCCATAGAGATGATGTTCTGCCGCAGCGAGATCCGCTTTGTTCGGCCGCGCAGTCAGAAGGTCAAGAACATCGTAAACCTGCATGGAATCAGTGTTCACGATGAAACCGCCGGTCTCATGAGCCATGCGAATGGCAAGTGCCGACTTGCCGCTGGCCGTCGGGCCAGCTATCAGGATTGCATTCGTGATCGCACCCTCATTCATCGTCGGAATTGCTCTCCATGTCCCAACAGGTTTCTCTCGTCGCCACTTTGATTGCCAATCCGGCCAAGGCCTCGCTTGCATCAGCGCTTGGGATTAAAGCCTCAGCGGCAGTGAATGCAACTGGACTCTATTGGCTGGCCGACAACATTGCCTGCGACATTGCGCTTCCATCGGGGATCAGCAGTGACGAAGCCGAAACCCTGCTGCGCCATTCGCTTGATGGCGCGCCGGTCGACGTGGTGGTGCAGGAACAGGAGCACCGACGCAAGAAAATTCTGATTGCCGACATGGATTCCACGATGATCCAGCAGGAGTGCATCGATGAACTGGCAGAGGAAGCCGGGCTGCGCGAGCATGTGGCTGCAATCACCGCGCGCGCCATGAACGGCGAGATCGCTTTCGAACCAGCCTTGCGCGAGCGGGTCGCCTTGTTGAAAGGTCTGCCGCTCAACGTAATCGACAAGGTCATTTCAACCCGCATTACACTGATGCCCGGCGGCCCGGAACTCGTGCGCACCATGCGTAAACATGGCGCCTACACGGCGCTTGTGTCCGGCGGTTTCACCTCATTCACCCAGCGTATCGCCGAAATGATCGGCTTCAACGAAGATCGTGCGAACAGGCTGATCGACGATGGCTTGCATCTGACCGGGCTGGTCACAGAACCAATTCTCGGCCGGGAAGCCAAGGTCGAGAAACTCGAGGAAATCGCCGAACGTCTTGGCCTCACACCAGATGATGCAATCGCAGTAGGTGACGGGGCGAACGATCTCGGCATGATTCAGCTTGCAGGCACCGGCGTCGCACTCCACGCAAAGCCGACCGTAGCTGCGCAGGCCAGAATGCGGGTTGACCATGGCGACCTGACCGCCCTCCTCTATATTCAGGGCTATCGAAAGACGGATTTCGTTCAATGATCATTCTGGAAACGCCACGCCTCATCATCCGGAACTGGGAAGATCGCGACCGCAACCTTTTCCATGTCATCAATTCCGATGAAGAAGTCATGCGTTTCTTTCCCTTTCGCAGAAATCGCTCGCAATCGGATGAACTGTTCGACCACCTCCGGAAGATGATTTCTGAAACGGGTCTCGGTTTCTATGCGCTGGAAGAAAAAGAAGAAGGTCAGTGCATCGGTTTCGCCGGTCTCGCCCGCACTGACCTTGAACCTTATTTACCGGATGGCACCGTTGAAATCGGCTGGCGGCTGGCCCCTCCCTTTTGGGGCAAAGGCTATGTGACCGAAGCAGGCAAAGCGCTGATCGAATACGCTTTCGGCACCCTTGGCCTCACCGAAGTGGTTTCCTTCGCTGTCCATAATAATGAGCGGTCTACAGCCGTCATGCGCCGCATCGGCATGACCGGCGACCCGTCGAGCGATTTCGACCATCCCCGCGTGCCGGATGAAACTCCGCATTTGAAGCTTCATTCGGTCTACCGCATTCAAGCAGCCTGACCGGCCACCCAGCCCGAAGACCATGCCCACTGGAAATTATAGCCGCCGAGCCAGCCGGTAACATCGACGACTTCGCCGATGAAAAACAGGCCGGGAACGGATTTGGCTTCCATGGTCTTGGAGTCGAGATCGCGCGTATCGACCCCTCCAAGCGTAACCTCCGCCGTACGATAGCCTTCCGAACCGGCGGGCTTGATGCGCCAGTCGTTTATCACGGCCTCGACACGGCGGAACATCTTGTCGGACATATCCGCCAGATGACCGGTCACACCAATTTCCTCGGCTATGGTCTGCGCAAGTTTTCTCGGAAGATAAAGCGCCAGTGCGGTCTGCAATGCCTGCTTGCCGTTCTGTTTGCGCTGCTCACGCAGGGCTTCGAAAATGTCCGTCTCCGGTAGCATCGCAAGGCGGATTTCATCTCCTTCACGCCAGTAGGAAGAAATCTGCAGGATCGAAGGGCCACTGATACCGCGATGTGTAAAAAGCATCGCTTCGGCAAATTTCGTTTTGCCACAGGAGACAACGGCATCGACGGCAACACCGGCCAGCGGCTTCAGCCGTTCCAGCGTGTTGGGTTCAAATGTCAGCGGCACCAGTGCCGGGCGGGTTTCGACAATCCGCAATCCAAATTGTGTCGCGATATCGTAGCCGAAGCTTGTAGCTCCCATCTTCGGGATAGATTTCCCGCCACAGGCCACGACCAGTGATCGACAGCGAACCGGTCCATCCGTTAGCTGAAGCGTAAAACCATGTGCGGATTTTTCGACCGAACTGACACTGCAACCAAGCTTTAGTCGCGCGCCATGGCGCTTCATTTCCCCCAGCAACATTTCAATTATCTGCAACGCCGAGCCATCACAGAAGAGCTGCCCGAGTGTCTTCTCGTGATAGGCGATACGATGACGTTCCACGAGCGCAATGAAGTCGCGCTGCGTGTAGCGGCTCATAGCAGAGATACAAAAATGCGGGTTCTGCGAGAGATAATTTTTCGGACTTGCATGAAGATTGGTGAAATTGCAGCGACCACCGCCCGATATGCGGATTTTCTCACCGGCTGCCTTTGCGTGATCCACGACCAGCACGGAACGCCCGCGTTTGGCCGCCTCGATGGCACACATCATGCCTGCCGCGCCAGCGCCTATGACCACAATATCGACTGTTTCCAACTCACCCTACTCCGAATGGCGCCGGTCCATAGCATACCGGAGGCGAATGAAACAGAAGGCTCTGCCATTTCGAACGACAAATAAGGGAGTGCTCGAATCTCTTTGTACGGTTCTGGCGCCAAGTGGCTCAAACCGCAAAACAAAACGGCATTGCAGATTTCCCTGCAATGCCGCTTCAGCAGTACATTCAATTGAGGATCAATTGATCCGGACAGTCACGAAACGCAGTTCCCCCGAACGAGAAGCCAGCATCATAAGTGCATTCTTGCGTCCTTCTCGGCGCAGTGCGTCAATGCGCTTCTTCACGTCTTCCGGCGTCTTCACGTTCACCTGCCCGATATCGACGATAACATCGCCGGTTTCGATACGCTTCTCGCCAGCAGCTGAACCAGGAGAGACGTAAAGAACAGCAACGCCTTCTACATCTTCGGCAATGCCAAATTCTCCGCGAACATCGTCATTCAGCTCGCTGAGCTTCATTCCAAGAACGCTCGGGGCAGCGTCACTCTTCTGTTCTTTTTTTGACGTATCCGGCGTTTCCGCACCTTCATCACCGCCCTCGCCCTCGGGCAGCGGAGCCTGATCTTCCGTCGCAGCTTCGGTGCTCTTGTCATCCTCGACCAGACGTCCGAGCTTGACCTTCACCGTCTTTTCCTCACCCTGACGAACCACGACAATCTCGACTTCCTTGCCAACCGGGGTTTCTGCAACCAGTCGCGGCAGATCGCGGGCGGTATCGACCGGCTTGCCTTCGTAGCGGATCACGACATCTCCGGCTTCAATGGCCTTGTTGTCGACACCGGAATTTTCGATCAGCCCGGCAATCAGCGCGCCCTTGGCTTCCTTCAGTCCAAGGCTCTGAGCGATATCCTCGGTAACAGGCTGGATACGTACACCAAGCCAGCCACGGCGAACTTCACCGAACTCCTTGAGCTGGTCGATAACACCCACAGCCATTTCCGCAGGGATGGCAAAGCCGATACCGATAGAGCCGCCCGAGGGCGAGATGATTGCAGTGTTGATACCGATCACCTTGCCATCCATATCGAACAGCGGCCCACCGGAATTGCCACGGTTGATGGCCGCATCGGTCTGGATGAAGTCATCATAGGGACCGGAATTGATATCTCGCTTGCGGGCCGAAATAATGCCCGCAGTCACCGTTCCACCAAGACCGAAGGGATTGCCAATCGCAAGGACCCAGTCGCCGATACGCGCCTTTTCCGAATTACCGAACTCTACGGCCTTCAGCTTATGCTTGGACGGATCAACCTTGAGGATCGCCAGATCGGTCTTGATGTCTTTTCCGACCAGTTCCGCTTTCAGCTTGGACCCATCGTTGAAATTGACTTCGATCTCATCCGCATCGGCGATGACGTGATTGTTCGTGACGATGAAGCCCTTTTCGGCATCGATGACGAAGCCGGAACCCAGCGACTGGACCTTGCGTGATTCATCGCCTTGCGCGCCGCCCTTGTCACCGAAGAAGTCCTTGAAGTATTCCTGGAACGGAGAGCCTTCCGGCACCTGCGGCATCGGAACCGCACCGTCACCTTCGCCATCTTCCTTGACGGTCTGTGAGGTCGAGATGTTCACCACTGCATCCAGCAGCCCTTCGGCCAAATCGGCAACAGAAGCCGGCCCCTGAGCCGCGATTGCCGGAGGTGTTCCTACCGAAAGAGTGCCAGCGACGGTCATCGCCCCCAATGCCACGGTTGCGAAAAGGGTGCGAGCAAATCCCGCCTTTGGTGCAATTACCATGAAGCCCTGCTCCGTTCCTGTCTGCTTGCAGTCGTTTGATTAGCGATAGATGTACTAAGGCTTGATCGCTGCAAAATACGGCCTGTTTACGGCCCCGCATAGACTACAGACAATAAATAACGGAAGGAAAGCGGCTTATCCCCTGACAAGCCAGACAATGCCGACGCCGATTGCGAGCGCTGCAATCCCGGCAATGCGCAACATGTTCTCCGGCGTCTCACTCGCTTCACGAGCAAGCTTCTTCGCCAAGGAAGGAAAGCCGCCGTAGAGCAGCCCTTCGAGAACGAAGAGAAGACCTACGGCGGCTAGAAAATCGCTCATGAGCGTTTGACCCGGTTGTTACTGGGCAGGCGTTGCCAGCTTGCCGCCAGCATCGCGGAAGAACTTGAAGAACTCCGAGTCCGGCGAGAGAACCAGCGTTGTATCCGGGGTCTCAAGGGCTTCACGATAAGCAGACATCGAGCGGTAGAAGGCGAAGAAGCCAGGGTCCTTGCCTGCAGAGCCTGCGAATATCTCACTGCGCTGCGCATCGCCTTCACCACGAAGGATTTCCGATTCCTTGCGCGCTTCTGCAATCGTTTCGACGACCTGACGATCCGCGACAGCGCGGATGCGCTGGGCAGCTTCACGGCCACGGGCACGCAGGCGCTCTGCTTCGGCAAGACGCTCTGCCTTCATGCGGTCATAGGTCTGCTGCGAAACTTCAGCCGTCAGATCGGTACGACGGATACGCACATCGGCGATGGTCAAGCCAAGCGACGTCGCATCGGGACGAAGCTGGTCACGCACTTCGCGCATCATGTCGCCACGCTCTTCCGAAAGTGCCGCTTCGAATCCGCGCTGGCCGTAGACGCTACGCAATGCAGCATCAAGACGAGTACGAAGACGCTGCTCGGCAAGCAGCGTGCTGCCCGAAACGGTTTCACGGAACTTGCGCGCATCGGTAATGCGATAAACGAGGAACGCGTCGACGTCATAGAACTTGCCGCCCGAAACCTGAACGCGGATATCGTCCAGATCGAAGCGCAGCAGGCGATCATCGATCAACTGCACAGTATCTGCATCAAGGAAGCCAAAAGGTAGTTTGAAGTAGATGCCCGGTTCCGTCTTCACATCAACGATCTGACCGAAGCGAAGCACGATAGCCTGCTGACGCTCGGATACGATGAACGTGGCGGAGTAGATCAGGAAAGCGATGACGGCGATAATGCCGCCAATGATTGGGAGCCTGTTCTGAGCCATTACTGGTTACCTCCGCTCGGGGTCGTCGTGGTCGCATTCACGCCTGGGCGTGGCTGCTGGCGCATGAGTTCGTTCAGCGGCAGATAAGGCACGACATCCTTTCCAGGTTCGACAATGACTTTCTTGGTGCTCTTCAGCACCTGTTCCATGGTTTCGAGGAACAGACGGTTACGCGTTACTTCCGGCGCCTTCTGGTATTCACCCAGAACGGAGCTGAAACGCTGCGCCTCACCTTCCGCGTCCTGAACGACACGGTTCTTGTAAGCGGCTGCTTCTTCGCGAAGCTGGGCTGCTTCACCACGAGCCTGACCGAGCTTCTGGTTCGAATACTGGTTCGATTCTTCCACGAAACGGTCTTCGTCCTGTTCGGCACGCTGCACTTCATCGAAGGCATCAGCCACTTCACGCGGCGGTGCTGCATCTTCGATGGAAACGGCATTGATCTGGATACCCGTTTTGTAGGTATCGAGCGTCTGCTGAACAATATCGCGAACACTGGATGCGATTGCCGAACGGTTGTCGCGGAAAACGTCCTGAGCCGGTCGACGGCCAACGATTTCGCGGATCGCGCTTTCAGAAACCTGCTGCACCATCGCATCCGGATTATCGACGTTAAACAGATAGGCCTGCGGATCGGAAACGCGATACAAAACCGAGAACTGAACGTTGACGATGTTCTGGTCGCCCGTCAGCATCAGGCCCTGCGTCGCACTTCGGTTGCCCTGCCCACCGATATTGATCTGCTTTTCGACGATCTGCGCCTTTTCATAGGTTTCAATCGGCCACCAATGGAAATGCAGTCCCGGTTCGGACACTTCTTCCTTCGGCTTGCCGAAGCGCAATTCAACAGCGAGTTCGTCCGGCTGCACGGTATAGACGGACTGGAAGAGCCAGAAGCCGACAACTGCCGCGCCAATAAGGAAAAGAACGCCGCGATTGCTGCCGCCCTTGCCACCACCACCGGGGAAGACCTGCTTCAGACGATCTTGTCCTTTGCGCAGAATATCTTCGAGATCAGGTGGTGTGTTCTGGCCGCCGCCACGTGGGGCCTTTGGCCCTTGTCCCCAAGGACCGCCATTATTGTTGTTATTGTTGTTATTGTTGTTATTGTTATTATCGCCGCCGCCACCCCATGGGCCGCCGCCACCATTCTGATTACTCCAGGGCATCCTCACCTCTCGTCCAGGCGACGGGAAAGCGAGCTGCCCACTCCCGTCATCAACTAATGTTTCCGTTTTATAGGCATCGGGAGGTCCGCTTTCAACGCGAAGACGACAAAATTCGTGAACTATGCTTTACACAGCACGTTTTTCGTACACAAAATAGCGCGTTGGGTGACTATCCTTGTCACCAGCGGGCACATCCTCCTGCGAAACGACGCGCCAGATTTGGAGGTCGATTTCTGGAAAATGCGTATCTCCATCGATCTCGGCCAGCACGCGGGTCAGGTGAATATGGTCCGCGAGAGGCAAAGCCTGCGCATAAATTTTCCCGCCGCCTATGACGCAAACCTCTCCGACACCCAGGTCAGCGGCCAGTTTTTGTCCGAGCGCAATTGCCTCTTCGAGAGAACCGATAGCACTTGCACCTTCAGCCTGAAATCCGTTGTCCCTCGTCACGACAATATTGGGCCGTCCCGGCAAGGGGCGCCCAATAGATTCCCAAGTCCGCCGCCCCATGATAACCGGCTTGCCGAGCGTCAGGGCCTTGAAGCGTTTGAGATCGGTTGAAAGCCGCCACGGCATATCATTGTCGCGCCCAATGACGCCGTTTTCGGCGGCAGCAACAATGATCGAAACAATCGGTTCTTGTACGGACATGGAATGCCTCAAACAGCAATCGGCGCTTTGATCGTCGGATCGGCCTCGTAGCCCTCAAGCTGGAAGTCCTCGAAACGAAAGGCAAAGAGGTCCTTCACATCCGGATTGATCCACATTGTCGGCAATTTCTTTGGTATTCGGGTAAGCTGCAGGCGCGCCTGATCGAAATGATTGGCGTAAATATGCGCATCCCCGAGCGTATGGATGAACTCTCCCGGTTTCAGACCGGCAACCTGCGCGATCATCATCGTCAACAACGCATAGGAAGCGATATTGAACGGTTTTCCGACATCATCACTTTTTTTATAGCGTGGTACCATTTCCAATAGCCTTCCATCCACCAATCTAGCCCATTGATCCGCACTAACAGCGAATCATTGCATCTATTCCAAACTAGTATGTATCCGCCGCTAGGCGGATTCCGTTTAAAATTAGAAAGACTGAACGGCGGTGGATCAATGCTAAAGCCGATTCAGTCTTTCTAATCAAACAAAGCGACGGCCCGAGGGCCGTCTCGATTCGGCGTCAAGCCGAAAACGGACCCGGCGCAGCCGGGCTTTGAAAGCATGCATCAGCACAGCAACCCTTTTATCCAGGCCATAACACACGGCTAAATTGATTGCTAATCGTAGCTCTTACTAAGCTTGAATAAATGATGGAACATGGCGTCCAGTTTGCGTGATCGAATCGGAGGGGGCATGACCGGGTATTGGCAAAAAAAGACGGGTATGGCCGAGTATTTGCGTCTTTATATGCGCGAAGACAAATGGCTCGCTTGGGAAGACCAACCTGCCGATCCTAACGATCCAAGTAGCCGGACAATTCCCGGAGCGAAGAACAAGGTCGGAGAGACGCTTCGCAATGCTTTCAATTCTACAAATGTCATATTTCTCTTAGGGTCCGGTGCATCGTTCTCTGCTGTGAATTCGAGCGGCAGGGGGCAAGCCCCCGGCATGGCAACACTCTGGAAGGCTGTCCGCGATAAAATTGACAAGGAAACACTTAATAACGGTCAAAGCTTCGACGACATTGCCGAAGAATTACTCGGCATGTCGCCACCTAAACCGGAAGAGAAAAGTGCAGGCAATATCGAAAAGCTGCTCAGTCTCTGTAAAATGAAGCTGGAGTTGCTAAGCGTTAAGGCCACTGACGAACAATTTGAGCAGCTTGATTCCGAAGTCTCGGTACTTACAGATTTCATTTCGAAGGCCGAAACCGCTATTCTGAGCGAAGTTGGTTTCGTGGATGAGAAAACATCCCTGCCCGCTCATTCGAATTTGCTGAGAAAGTTTTCGAAGCGAAGTGCTGAGAAACCGCGTGTGAAGCTCTTTACCACCAACTATGATCTTTGTCTGGAAGAAGCTGGAGCGCGACTAGGTATTGTTTTTATTGACGGATTTTCGCACAGCGCCGAACAACGTTTCAATAGAGATTATTTTCAAACAGATATCGTACGAAGATCATCGTCTGGCACAAAGGCCGATTACATCGACAGCGTCTTTCATTTGTACAAAATGCATGGTTCCGTTGACTGGAGAAGAAGATCAGACGGCGCGGTTATTCGGCGAGCCAAAGGCGAAGGAAATGACCTAACTCCTGTGTTGATCTATCCGAGGTCTACAAAGTATCAGGAGGCGTTCGAGACGCCTTATTTAGATATGTTTGCCGCGTTTCAATCTGCGTTAAGAGAACCAGATACCACTATTTTCGTTGCAGGCTTTGGGTTCGCAGACGATCATATAAGCTCACCTATCTGGTCTGCCGTAGAATCCAACCTTTCCTTAAAACTAGTACTTGTTGATCCAGGCTTTATTGAAGAACAGAAGCTAGATGCTATCCAACCTGATCACGCTTTGAAAGCAGAGGAATTTCTACCCAATAAATATCAATTGAAACTGATGCGCTTGATCCAGCAAGGGGACAACAGACTAACGGTCCTTAACGGGCGCTTTGAAGATCTGGTTGACGCGATTCCTTCTGTGTCCGGCGAAACCGACCGCCAGAGGCTTTTAATGCGTTTGGAAGATCTGGGTGGCGTATAATGATTGCGACAAATAATTATGCCTTGATCGATCCCGATAAACGTGTGGGTACCGTAACCCGAGTGGGAGCCTCGTCTGTTGAGCTGACGGTTCCGCTAGGTCTAGCCATTTCCGGACAACGGGGGCTCGCTAGAGGTACTACAGGTGACTTTCTTTTTATTGATTGCGATGCAGCAATAGTTCTTGGTCGTCTGACGGATGTCGTTGTTCCTGAGAGACAACGTTCAGCGTTGGAGCGTCAACTGGAGCAGGAAATCGTCACCGATCCTCAAGGCCGAGCTCAATTATTGGCCACAATTGATAAAACGACGAAAGAGGTTTCTCGCGGTATCAACACCCAGCCTAGGATTGGAGACAGCGTCTATTTAGCGGAAGGACACGCACTCGCAGCGGCGATCCAATCTGCTCTTTCTGGCGAAACAGCAACGGAAAAAGGTGCTCAAAGCCTCATCGAGCTGGGACGCCTTTCTGGACTGAATGACGCTTATATTAAGATCCCGCCAGAAAAACTCTTTGGCAGACATTGCGGCATATTTGGTGCAACGGGTGGCGGGAAAAGCTGGACGCTATCGCGACTTGCTAACGAAGTGGTTCGTCTCAAAGGCAAATGTATATTGTTCGACCCGACTGGGGAGTTCGAAGGTAGAATAGCTGGGGCGAAGGAGTACCGTTTCTCGACAGGCGATGCGCAGCACCCGCTTGTAAGGTTTCCTTACAAGTATCTGTCGGAAACCGACCTGTACGGCCTTCTGACGCCTTCCACTCAGATGCAAGGTCCCAATTTACGAAGCGCAATTAAAAACCTCAGATTATCAGCACTATTACGAAGTGATCCGCAAAAATTTGGCGCTAAGAAACAAGCAAATGGTAACACAATATATTTGGAAGATAAAAACCACTTCATTGAGATCAGGGAAAGTGGAACGATCATAAAAGTTGGGCGAAGTCGGAGTTCCATTAGTAAGGCTCTGATCAATCATTCTTCCGATCTGGACTCGCAATTCTGCGACTTCGATATTCACCTACTCTCTGCCCAAATTCGGGACGAATGTGTTAAGCATAGTTCTTACGACGCCAATGTTAATGGATTTTATGGCAAGGTAGATGATGCCGCGCTAGGATTCTGTAATTCGTTGATCGTCAGAATAGAAAACTATCTTTCCTCTTCAGAAATGAGGTGCTTATTTTCTGAAGACGGCGAAGATGTATGTGAAATCATCAAAAGGTTTATCGATGACCCAAAACAGAATGCGCTTTTACTGTCGTTTGAACGCGTCAGTTTTAAATATAATACGCGCGAGATATTACTGAATACAATCGGTCGATACCTGCTGAATTTAGCACGAGAAGAAGCATTCAAAGAATGCCCGCTCATTTGCTTCCTGGATGAAGCTCATCAATTCGTGGGACGCTCTATAGGTGATGATACCAACCGTATCTCACTGGATGCTTTTGGATTGATTGCAAAAGAAGGCAGAAAATTTGGTCTAACGGCTGCTATTGCCACACAGCGACCGAGAGACGTCCCGACCGACGTTCTAAGCCAGTTGGGAACTCTTTTTGTACACCGCCTAACCAATGATCGCGACCGGGAGACAATTGAAAGAGCATGCGGCGATCTAGATCGTGATGCGGCAGCGTTCATTCCATCGTTGGCGCAAGGTGAGGCAATCATTGTCGGGCCCGATCTTCCTGCACCGTTACCAGTGATTATAACTCATCCCGAAAAGGCTCAGCAGCCAGAATCGAAGGGCCCAGATTATCAGCAATATTGGGGATAGCTCCGCTTGAGAGCAGACAAAGATATATAGTCTGCCGTGTGAAATCACATTGACGACTAGTTCCCTTGTTGTAAGTTAGAAAACGCAACTTGAACGCGAAGGGGGATTTTATGCGTAAACTGATGCTTGGGGTGATACTGTTTGTTTTTTCGGCCGGAGTGGCCTTGGCACATAGCGGCGGAACAGACGCCAACGGATGCCACACTAATCATAAAACGGGTGGCTATCACTGCCATTGATAAGCAAAATGAATGACGCAATTATCTCGTTTACTGAGTATTTGCGTCATTCAATCAATATTTTCTTTTTGAAACTCAATAAAACAAAATTGCTCAACACAATCAGTTTACTCACTCTGCAGCGTCATAAAACAATTCAAATAAACTAGTTTATAACGACGGTACACCTTAAGGATAAGGTAATTACAACCGTTCGCGTCTCGACGCAGTTGCCAGCTAATCCTATTCTAGACACGTCGATATCAGGAAGTCGGTGAACAGGAATGGGTTTTCAACTCATCAACCAGTTTCTGAAAGGTGCAATCTTCACTGCGCTTGCCTTGGCTATTGCCTTGCTTCAGCCATCGTATGCATCTGCTATGTACGTTGATATTAAGTCGAGCTATGAAACTATAGCGCCTGAGCCTGATAATACTCACCAACACTGCCATGCAGATTGCACAGATCTCCCTTCCAGCAAACATTCTGCCTATCTTTCACATGAGGTTCCCTCACAGGCAAGATTGATTAGTTTCAGGTCTGATCCTCCTTGCCACGCGGTCAATAGCGCCGAGCCGACCGTAACGTTGTCGAAAACCATATTTAGGCTAAAACGTCCTCCGCGAGCCTAGACTGTTGTCAGTTTGAACCAGTTCAAAAGACACTTTCAAAGGCACTCCCATGTTCCGACTATCTCTATTGATCGGGCATCTTGCATTGGTATGCGCTGCTCATCCGCCGACTTTTGTCCGTTTTTCAGACAGATCCTCCTTCGAACAAGTTCCACGACAGAATTTTCACGCCATAGGAGTGCAACCATGAAGATTGCACTTTTAGGCCAATTCGGATCCGGCAATTCCGGCAACGACGGTTCGCTGGAAGCAATGATTGACATTTTGCAGTCTCGAATCCCTGACGTAGAATTACATTCGATATGCGCCAATCCCCGTGCCGTTGCTGATCGCTACGGCATCGAAGCGAGTTGGCACGGGCGCTTGGTCCTGCAAAATTCACTCCTTTGTAAACTCAGCAAACTACTCGGGGACGTCCCCCGGAACGTTTTGAGTGTTTTCCAAATGATGAGAACGTTGAAAGGCGTACGATGGCTCGTCGTTCCAGGAACGGGAATACTTGATGACTTTCAGGATACAGCCTTTGGGTGGCCATTCGTGGTCTTCCGATGGTGCCTCATTGCACGGCTACTTCGCGTTAAAATCGCATTCGTAAGCATCGGTGCTGGCCCGCTACATCATCCTTTCAGCCGACGGTTTGCCAGATCAGCGTTGAAAGGGGCTTCCTATCGAAGCTATCGCGATGAATTTACGAAGAATTTTCTCGGATCAATCGGCGTTGAAGTAAAGGGCGATTTTGTCTTTCCGGACATTGCATTTAACTTGCCGCGTCCACCGATGCATCAGATCGACAGCACAGCGCATAAGACGGTAGGCGTAGGCGTAATGAACTATCGAGGCTGGACAAAAAACGACCCAAACGCAGAGCTAATCTATAAAACTTATCAAGAAAAGCTGTCTCGGTTCATCATTTATCTGATTGATCGGGGATTTCGAGTGCGTCTTCTGACTGGTGATATTGGCGATCAAGTAGCCGTCTCAGAAATGGCCCAGAAAGTCCGTGGCTCGATGAGTAAGGATGACACCGATAAAGGCGCGGTCATTTTCGAAGAGACAACTGATCTGCATCAACTGATGCAGCAGATTGAGCAAACCGACATGGTTGTCGCGTCGCGTTACCATAATATTGTCTGCGCTTTGAAAATGGGAAAGCCCCTTATCTCAATAGGCTACAATGACAAGAACGATTATCTGATGGCGGAATTCAATCAGATACCATTCTGCCAGCGTATCGAAACACTCGATTTGGATCGGCTGCAGGGACAATTCGAGAGGCTTCTTCAAAACTATTTTTTGATTAAATCGGAGATCAAAGCTGCCAACGTGGGCATTAGCATTCGAAGCAATGAACAGAACCACATTCTTCTGGAGAAAATTAACGCGCTCACACCCGTATCTTCAGAAAATGCAATGCTGGCGAGGACACGCTAATCCTGGGAAAACGGCCTCATCAGTGGGTCGAAACCCTCTTGATGAGGCCATCGGATCAACAATCCCGGCTCGGAATGATCAGCATGCCTGTCGAAGATCATCAATGGCTTCAGACATACACAAGAAGCGTTTGACGCTGTTGATCACATCACTTGCTTCAGATCTGAATATTCCCCGTTCGTCTTTAACGTCACGGTTACGTCATTGTCTGTCCTGTTGCGCCAGAACCAGCCGTGATTGCCAGTGAAAGCGGCTTCGAGAACACCGGA
Source organism: Ochrobactrum sp. XJ1 (assembly GCF_024701725.1). NCBI lineage: Bacteria > Pseudomonadati > Pseudomonadota > Alphaproteobacteria > Hyphomicrobiales > Brucellaceae > Ochrobactrum > Ochrobactrum sp. XJ1. Next base: position 106,425 of record NZ_VDGD01000010.1, on the reverse strand, counting down.
ATCTTCTCCGACACCTCTGCCTTTTTCATAGGAGACCTTATTTCCGTTTCCGTCGCCATGTGTATCGAAGTTCACGACTGCGCCATTTGCCGTCCAGGCAAAATCGACTTTGTCGCCTTCCTCCATGACAAGCTTTACTTCAATCCCTTTCCCCGGTGACAATGTGAAGGATACCTCGTCCGTTCGGACAGGCGGCACGGAAGGAACTGCGGCAGTTGTTTCTGCTGAATCGACGTTGCCAAACCTCTCTCTGGTCGGTGCCGGATCAGTCGCCGCTGGCTTTGCTTGTTCAGGCAGCGAGGATGTGCGCTGTGGTTCAGCAGCGGGCGTTCCGTCCATCGAGGCGGCGATCATCATTTCGATGCGATCCAGGCGTTGAGATATAACCTTAATCTCGCCATTGGCGGCTTCAGCAGTTTCGCCATCAGACTGGGCGGCGGCAGCATCGTCAGCTGCTTCTTTCGCCAGCTGGGTCTTAATTTCACCCATTTCCGTCAACCCCAGGACGCGTCCCACGCCAAGCGGATCAATCGCGTACTCGGAAGGCAATACCACCGTGACCAGGATAGCGATTGCGCTCAGTCCAGCAAGAAATGTTGAGCGCTTTAGTTGGGCCGATGTCGGTAGGTCAGCCCGGTTTGGAAGATCAGTATTATACATTGAAAGCTCCTCAGGCAGCTACGAACAGTCCGGCCAGCTGATATCCGATCAGCACGAATCCGGCGCACATCATCATTACATTTGCGGTATAGGCGTATTTCCAGAAGCTACGCGTGCCGCGCCAATATCCCATCACGATGAGGATCATGCTGAGAGCCAGCAATTGTCCGATTTCCACCCCGACATTGAAGGCGAGCAAGTTCGGAACGAGGCCGTCAGGAGAGATATTGTACTCGATGATCTTGGTTGAGAGGCCGAAGCCGTGGAAGAAACCGAAAATAAGGGTGGCAACCTTGGTATTCGGCTGAAACCCGAGCCAACGCTGAAAAGCACCCATATTATCGAGCGCTTTATAAACCACGGACAATCCGATGATGGCGTCGATAATGTAGCTGTTGATTCCAATGTTAAAGTATACGCCGAGCAACATCGTGGTCGAATGACCAATGGCAAAGAGACTTACATAAATACCGATATGCTTCAGTCGGTACAGGAAGAAAATGACGCCGAACAGGAACAGGATATGATCGTAGCCAGTCACCATGTGCTTGGCACCGAGATAGATAAACGGCAGGATGTTGACGCCGCTTATTTCCTGAATATAGCCCTTGTCACCTTCTGCCACAGCGTGTGCGAAAGAACTGACTACGCCTGCGCAAAGCAGCAGGGTCGTTAAAAATGGCAGAAGCCATGGTCTTTGCCAAAACGTGGCAAAGAACCCATTTCGGGTTTCCGAATGGTGCATTGTGAACTCCAGAGTCCAATAATCGTGAAATTGCCGCCCGAGCGGCGCTTCAAGCGATTCAGATGGATCTGGGCGGACGCTCCAAAATCGGGCGATTGTCTATGATGCCACGATCAGCCAATGACAGGAGCCATCGCTGGCCGCCATCAATAAAGCCGATCATTGGGCGCTCTAGAAATGCAGGAACTTCATGGGAATGATCAGGACTATGTCCGTGACTGTGACCAACGTGTCCCTCGGATGAAGAAACATCATCATGCAGATGTTCGTTCGAAAAGGCTTCCGAGTGCATATCGTGATGGCGAGGGGATTCCGTCGCGAGCTCAATGGATCGTGTCGAATCTACCGCTGATCCCATGCTTACAGTCGAAAAGACGAGCGCAATCACAACCGCGATAGCAGCTGCAATAGAACAGACATGTCTCGTCAATCCGATCAACATGTCCCCTTCATAGTCACCAATTCGTTAATCGTCCATTATCTGGCGGCCAGATTCTGATTGTTATATCCCCTCCTGGGGGATAGGATCGATTCCATGAGCGAACATACCCACAGCCACGAAACCCATCCTGAGATCATAAAGCGCCTGAAGCGCGCCAACGGTCATCTGAAAAGTGTCATTGAGATGATCGAAGCTGGTCGCCCCTGTCTTGACCTTGCCCAGCAGTTGCATGCTGTCGAGAAAGCAATCAGTCAGGCAAAGCGGACACTCATTCAGGACCATCTGGATCATTGTCTGGAAGACGTCGTTGGGCCACTCGAAAAGGACCAACGCAAATCCATCGATGAATTCAAAGAAATCACACGCTATTTGTGAGCCAAATTCATGCCTTCCTTCGCAGAACTGTTACAGCAAGGCTCCGGCCATGCATGGCTCTTCATTCCCAGCGCTATCCTCCTGGGTGCATTGCACGGTCTTGAGCCCGGCCATTCCAAAACGATGATGGCCGCTTTTATCGTGGCGGTGCGCGGTACCGTTCTGCAGGCCGTTCTTCTTGGCCTGGCCGCAACCGCTTCACACACCGTTGTCGTGTGGGGTATCGCACTTAGCGGTATGTACATCTGGCAAGGTGTCGATGCAGAAACGTTCGAACCCTATTTCCAACTCGCCTCGGCGGCTATCATCATTTTTATCGCGCTCTGGATGTTCTGGCGAACCTGGACTGACCAGAAAAGAGCCAGACAGGCGTCCGGGCACGATCATGACCATCACAATCACGGCCACAGCGAAACGCGAGAAATAGATACGGGCCACGGTCTCATCAGCGTGGAGATCTTCGAAGAAGGCGTCCCGCCTCGCTGGCGCATAGGATCCGTTCGAGGTCATAAATGGGTTGCCGACGAGGTGACGCTTGAAACCGAACGCCCTGACGGAACGCGTCAGACATTCTTTTTTGTCGACAGGGATCATTACATCGAATCTTCGGACGAGATTCCTGAACCGCACGAGTTCATGGTCCGGCTGGAACTGACGCATGATCAGCATACGCACGCGTACGATCTGTCATTTTTCGAAGATCATGATCATGATCATGACCATGACCATATGCATGAAGAACTGCGCGGCCTTGATGTGACTAGCGGTGATTATCAGGACGCCCACGAATTGGCCCATGCGAACGATATCAGGCGAAAATTCGCAGACCGGAACGTGACAACGTGGCAGATTGTCCTGTTCGGCCTGACAGGTGGCCTCATTCCCTGCCCAGCCGCAATCACGATCCTGTTGCTTTGCCTTCAGCTCAAGGAATTCACCCTCGGATTCACGCTCGTACTCTGCTTCTCCATCGGGCTAGCAATCACACTTGTAACAGTGGGTGCCGTTGCCGCACTCAGTGTCCGCCACGCTACCAAGCGCTGGAGCTGGTTCTCGACGGTTGCGCGGAAAGCTCCTTACTTCTCAAGCCTGCTGATCATCGCTGTCGGTTTGTACGTCGGTTATCACGGTTGGGTTGGATTGGCTCAACAATCAGCAATCACACCGCCCGTCTAGGTCTCGGAACACATCATGCTTAGAATTCTGGGAAATCGCACCTATCGACACTTGTTTCTCGCCCAGGTCATAGCCCTGATTGGCACCGGGCTTGCAACTGTTGCCTTGGGCCTTCTCGCATTTGATCTGGCTGGCAACGAAGCAGGTGCGGTGCTGGGTACTGCATTGGCTATCAAAATGGTTGCCTATGTCGGTGTCGCACCAATCGCGGCTGCTTTTGCCGACCGCTTGCCACGAAGGACAATGCTCGTTTGTCTCGATCTGGTTCGCGCGGCCGTTGCGTTATTATTACCGTTCGTCACTGAAATCTGGCAGGTCTACGTCCTGATTTTCGTGCTTCAATCGGCATCAGCAGGCTTTACACCAACCTTTCAGGCGACCATTCCTGACGTTTTGCCTGACGAAAAGGAATACACACGGGCCTTGTCATTGTCGCGACTGGCCTATGATATGGAAAGTGTCGCCAGCCCAATGCTGGCCGCCGCTCTATTGACAGTCATTAGCTTTCACAGCCTGTTTGCAGGGACTGTCGTCGGATTTCTTGCGTCAGCCGCCCTGGTTGTCTCTGTTGTTCTTCCGAGTCCCAAGCCAACAGAAAAACGCGGCATTTATGACCGTACCACGCGGGGGATGCGAATTTATCTCGCCACTCCACGCCTAAGAGGTCTGTTAGCGCTCAATCTGGCGGTTGCCGCAGCAAGTGCCATGGTGATCGTCAATACGGTTGTTATCGTGCAGGGCATCTTTGGGCTTGATCAGCGATCTATGGCGGTCGCTCTCGCCGCCTTTGGAGCAGGCTCGATGATCGCAGCCTTCATTCTTCCTCGACTGCTCGATGATGTTGCTGATCGCCGAGCAATGTTTGCAGGCGCGACAATTCTCATAGCAGGACTGTTCGTCGGAACGCTCGTTTCCAATTATTGGTATCTGTTGCCACTCTGGTTTATCCTCGGGCTAGGCTATTCGCTAACCCAGACGCCATCCGGACGATTGTTGCGCCGATCTGCTCAACCTGAAGATCGTCCAGCGATATTTGCAGCGCAATTTGCTCTTTCACATGCTTGCTGGCTTATCACCTATCCCGTCGCCGGTTGGTTTGGTGCGAAAGCTGGTATGCCGATAACATTTGCGATCCTGGCAATTGTCGCCGCATTTGCGCTGGCAATCGCGGCCTATGTCTGGCCAGCCTCCGATCCTGACGAGGTGGAGCATACCCACACCGGCCTAGATGATGATCATCCTCATCTCGCCGATGCAACACCAGTGGGTCAGGGCCATAAACACTCGCATGTTTATGTGATTGATAGTCATCACCCTCAATGGCCAGGCTCACCGATGAGAGATGACGCAGTCGAATGACAGATTTGCTATCGTATACTGGACTTTTCTTCAGTGCGCTTATTGCCGCCACGATCTTGCCGATGCAATCTGAAGCTGTTTTGGTTGGACTGCTCACCAGCGAAAAATTGTCGCCTGTTCTCCTTGTGACAGTTGCAAGTCTGGGAAATGTGATCGGCGCGCTCATTAACTGGACGCTCGGTCGAGGCATCGAGCATTACAAGGATCGTCCCTGGTTTCCAGCGAGTGAGAATTCGCTGGCTCGGGCGCAGAGCTGGTACGGCCGATCCGGGAAATGGTCATTGCTCTTCAGCTGGCTCCCGGTTGTTGGCGATCCTCTGACTGTAGTTGCAGGCATAATGCGTGAGCCTCTGCCTTCTTTCATAATTCTGGTGGCAATAGGAAAAGTTGGTCGGTATGTCGCGCTAAGCGTGGCGACCTTGAAGCTGATATGATGGGCCTGTTCCAGGATCTGATCAGTTTTCAACGTGAGATTTATTATGCGTTCGCAAGGCATATTCAGTCTTTTGCCGATGCGCGAGACTGGGCATCGTTCCTGGCTTATCTGCCCATGGGCATCTTGTTTGGCGCGGCACATGCGCTGACGCCTGGTCACAGCAAAACTCTTTTGGCCACTTATCTGACCGCGTCTCCGTTGAGCGCCTTGAGGGCTCTGGCAGTTTCTGCCGCATTGTCGGTTACGCATGTGGGCCTTTCTGTCGTAATTGCGCTTTTGTCATTGCCGCTCATTTCGGTCACGCTGGGGAGCGTGGGACGCGCACCACTTCTGGAAGGGATAAGCCGAAGCCTGATGGGCCTGATTGGCGCGTGGATGATATTCCGCGCGTTGAGAGGACGTCTTCATAAGCATGATCAGGGTGAAGGATTGGCATTTGGATTTTTCGCAGGCCTGATCCCCTGTCCCCTGACGCTCTTCATAATGACCTATTCGATTACGCGTGGCGTTCCCGAGGCCGGAATAGCTTTCGCGTTCGCCATGATGATCGGAATTTGCGTCGTGCTATCATTACTCGCCTTGATGACGGTGCTATTCAGGCAAGGCGTCGCCCATCTCGTGGAGAACAGATCCCATCTGCTGGAGCGGTTGTCACGTGCCATCGAAGTGCTGGTCGGTTTAATATTGATTGCTGTCGCCATTAGGGAAGTTTCCAGTTGAGAACGTTGCAATTTCTGCATCTGCGAGCCTATTGCCAGTCGATCTGGATTGGTGCTAAAATTTCATCTAAGGGGTTGATCGCGGTTACCCCGTGAGGCGGCAGCCCAAATATCGCGTCCTCTGACCCTTTTGAGGGAGTGGACGTCTATGCCGTCGAACACAGAAATCACCACATCTCAATTAATTCGCCTGATCGGAATGCCTGACGCACCGAGGATAATCGACGTTCGCAGCGCCGACGATCTGGGGAGAGACCCACGTGTCATTCCAGGCGCAGTCAATCGAGACGCTCTTGCGGTCGAAACCTGGGCTGATGAGTTCCATGGCAAACAGGTCATCATATATTGTCAGAAAGGCCAAAAGCTCTGTCAGGGAGCGGCTTCCTGGCTCAGACACAAGGCAATCGAAGCAGAGACGCTCGAAGGCGGCTATGAGGCCTGGATCGCGTCAAATGCTTCTGTGGTCAACCTTGAACGGTTGCCAAACCGCGATCATCAGAACAGAACCGTATGGGTAACACGCGCACGCCCAAAGATTGACCGTATTGCCTGTCCATGGCTGATAAAGCGCTTCATCGATCCCGACGCGGTATTCCTGTTTGTTAGTGCGCAGGAAGTTCTTGAGGTAGCAGACAAGTTTGACGCGACCCCTTTTGATGTTGAAGGGATTTTCTGGAGCCATCGCCGGGATTTGTGCACTTTCGACGTCATGATCGAAGAATTCGAGCTGAAAACACCTTCGCTGCACAGACTGGCAACCATTGTACGAGGTGCAGACACAGCGCGGCTTGATCTGGCTCCCCAGTGTTCAGGTCTGCTTGCGGCCTCTCTTGGTCTGTCTCGAATGTTCAAGGATGATCTGGAACAATTGAACGCAGGATTGTTGCTCTATGACGCATTTTATCGATGGGCGCGTGATGCTGTTGACGAAACCCACAATTGGCCCTCTGGCAAGCCAGGAGGTCAATAATGAACGTGTCTGTGAATCAATCCCGTATCCAAACGCCAACATCTGCTCCTGATCATGGAATTCCGTTCGGAGAAGCATTGCGTGTATGGGCGCGAGTAGCGGCACTGAGCTTCGGAGGGCCTGCAGGTCAGATCGCGGTGATGCACCGAATTATCGTCGAGGAAAAGCGATGGATCGGGGAAGACCGATTTCTGCATGCCCTCAACTACTGCATGCTTTTGCCAGGTCCGGAAGCGCATCAGCTTGCCATCTATATTGGCTGGCTTCTTCATAAAACCAGAGGTGGTCTGGTCGCTGGAATTCTCTTTGTCCTGCCAGGCTTCCTGTCCATCCTGATTTTGAGCCTGACCTATGTGGCGTTCGGCCATGTGACAGCGATTGCAGGTTTCCTTTTTGGATTGAAAGCAGCCGTGCTGACAGTCGTGATCCAGGCTGTCCTGCGTATAGGACAAAGGGCCCTCAGAAATAATGCGTTGATTGCTATCGCGGTCTCTGCGTTTCTGGCGATATTTCTATTCAGTTTTCCTTTCCCGTTGATCGTAGCTATGGCGGGAACAATCGGCTTGATCGCGGCACATTTTGGATCGACGAGCTTTCAAATAGGCGGTGGTCATAAGCGTGCTGCCAACGCTCTTGCAGACAAGGATTCTGTCATCGGAGAAAACACTCCGGACCACGCGACACCCAATCTGCGATGGTCGATCAGCATTTCTCTGGTGCTTTTGTCTTTGTGGCTCGGCCCGGTGCTCGCCTTATATGTCGGACTTGGCCCGCAAAATGTCTTTTCCCAGATCGCAATTTTCTTCAGCAAAATGGCGATGGTTACGTTCGGAGGAGCCTATGCTGTTCTCTCTTACGTAGCTCAGGAAGCCGTCCAACGTTTTGGCTGGGTCACAGCAGGCGAGATGCTCGATGGTCTCGGCATGGCGGAAACGACGCCAGGACCGTTGATCCAGGTCGTTCAGTTCGTCGGATTTCTCGGCGCTTATCGTTCTCCAGGCGACCTGCATCCATACATGGCGGCAACATTGGCGGCTGTTCTGACCACATGGGTGACGTTTCTGCCCTGCTTTCTCTGGATATTCCTCGGTGCCCCATTCATCGAAACATTACGCGGGAACAAGGCAATTTCGGCGGCGCTCACGGCGATAACCGCATCTGTCGTCGGCGTAATAATGAACCTTGCTATCTGGTTCGCCATGCATGTGCTGTTTCAGGAGGTCGTGAAGCACCAGTATGACTGGATCGGCGTATGGAGTCCGGTTTGGGATACGTTGAATGTGCCAGCTCTCGTATTGACAGTCGCCAGCCTCATCGCGGCATTCGTGCTTCGGATGAAAATGATCCCGTTGCTCTTGCTCAGTTCGTTAGCTGGGCTGGCTTGGTATGTACTCCATCAATAACGATGGAAACTGTGGTTTCTAAGTACGGTTATTGAAGAGGAAATTATCGGATGCCTCTGCCCGCTCCACGACGTGCGGTCTGGGCAGAGGCTGTGGATACTGCCTTAATCAATGTGAAATGCGCGAATGCAATGGCAGATGTTCCCGATCTGTTCTATACACAGTTGATGACCAGTACGATCAAAACACTTGGACAGGCTACACGGCATCGATTGTTCGTAATGGCCGAGTGCCGCACATGCAAACGGAGTGCCCGGTTTCTGGCCAGCGATCTCGCATCAATCTTTGGCCATGGAAGGAACCCCTATACCCTCAAGTTTAAATGCACGAACTGCGACTCCTCCAATTGTACTTCGACATTGGAATGGCCAGATTTTGAACGTACTCACGAGCATTATGTTTGGCGGCCCATAAAAGTTAAGGGCGACGATTTCTTATGAAAAAGCTAAATTAATTTAAATTAAAGTTTATGAAGGCCAGCTTTTCGGCATTATTAAACCGAAACCCTTGGATTTATCTCTATAGATAAAGGTTACACCCCTTCGCTCAAGCGCTGCTTGAATTTTGCGTTGGGTTTCAATTTTGACGCCTGCATTTCTCTCAAAGCTTCCGATGGTACGCACGCTTACACCCGCTTCTCCAGCGAGTTCTTCTCGACTTAAGTCGAGTGCGAGTCTTGCAGCCCGCAAAAGTGCAATCGGTATATCCATCCTTTTCTTTTAATTCAGGGAGTATGCAACCGCCACACCCCCTAATTTGCCTTAAATCGGTATTTATTTGCCTTATTTAGGAATTTAATTGCCTATTTATGGCAATTCTGACATAAGCCGCACTATCGCTCACACAGACACCGAATCAGTGAGTTGAAGATTTGATGAAATTAGGCGGATTACCCATTTTGTCCGCTGATGACGTCATCGTCTGAACTGGTTTCACATAAATTTGGCGCATGTAACCCATGTGCTGGACAGGAGAACTTATGCCTGAAAACTCCACAATAGGTCATGTTATTCTCATGAAAAATGAAGTTCCACGACGGCATCCAGGACGTGGATTGAATGCGGCTTTGCAGCTAAGTGAACTTCACAATCGCATTAACAAGCAAGAACGCGATCTTCAGAGTACGGAGCGTTTCGACGAATATTTTCGTTACGCAATCTGGAGCGAAGGAGAAAAAATCATCGGTTTCATTGAAAGTATGATTTCGGCAACTGATGAACGAACTTCCACTTCGACATCAGGAATCCCAATATTATCGCGTAGCGTTGATCAGTTGGCGGCGGTTCTTTCTCAGGAACCCGAATGCAATAAATTCCAAGGGCCCTCTCTGACGACGACTCATTTATCAGGCGGCTTTGCTTTCGATCTCATCGTTTACGATAAGCAACAAAAATGCTTGCGTTATATTCATATCGCCTACGGGATTGGCGCTGAACGAAATGCGCTAATTCAGTACGAAGAAGACAAGGCGAAGCTCGCAAGCTTTTTGCCTCGCCTGGCGGCACAGTACTTTGGCGTTGAGATAGAACGAACAGAGTTCGTCATTATAGATCCGTTACTCAGCGAGACAAAATATCTGGACGGCGTTTGGGCGCTTCACGATTTGGATCAGTTAACTGGTAGATCGGGTACTGCACAACACTTGCTGGAAATTCAGAGACAGCAACGGCACATGCTGAGCTTTTGGTTTAGTAACAGCATTTCCACTGATGAGACGGAACAACATCGAAAGATCGATTCGATCATCAATCGGCTGGCGCTTGAAGAACTGACACGAGCGAAACCTTTGCACTTCCACACACTCGTTCCAGATCAAGCCCAGTAAGCGGGGCTCCTGAGCCATTCTCCGACTGTTGCATGTTCCACGCTGAACGGTTCAGCGTTTGCTCGCAACATTAATCAAACACGTTGAACAAGAAACGCCATTCCACGGGCGCGTTGTAGCGCGCCCGAATGGTCCCTCATTTCTTCATACTTCAGGATCTTATTATGGCTGTCATAATCAAAAACGGAAAATACAATCGCGAACAACTGGAAATCGAAATCGATATGCTGAAGGCCTTGGTCACGGATCTTGAACGCATATTCAACGGTGAACATCCAGATGAGCGCCAACTTTCAAATTCTCCAGCAATAACTTGCTGGAAGCTCAGCGCACGCCGCGCAACTTGCTTAGAGGGTGTATTATTCGAACATCCTCGGCTCGGACAAATCGTGCCTAATGGCATCACTTCAGAACTTTGGCTTCTCGATCTCGACAGAAACTACGCTCGCACATTCAGCCGTTTTTACCGACTGGGCCAAAAAGACATCGGTAATTGAGAAAAACGTACATCGTGCTGCACGTCGTCGACTGACATCGCAGTTTGAGTTTCGCTGCGTACAAACTGAAAGACGTCAGCGCCTGCCAGAGGAAATCTGGCATGAGAACTGTCGGCAATTGCGGACAGCAAAGGGATAAGGGAATGAAACTTTGGATCTGGTCTGACGTCCACCATGAACTGCAAGAAGTCGACTATCCGTCGCGTGAGAACGCGCCAGAATGCGATTTGATAATAATCGCTGGCGATCTCAACGCAGCGCCTGATCTTCACATTACTCTAGAATTCTTGATCAGACGCTTTGAAAAGCCGATTATTTATGTGCCCGGAAATCATGAATTCTACCAAAACAAGTGGCTCATGAATGATCGAGAACGCTCGCTTGAAAGCGACAGGCAAACGATCAAGGCAATCGAAGCCCTTTCTCAGGATTGGCCGCAGCGATTTTACTGCCTTGATCAGGACGAGGTGATTAATGACAACATCCGATTTGTTGGAGCTAGCTTGTGGGTGGATTTCCAGATGAAGCTCTCCAAGAAGTCTGATCTGGCGCAGCGTATGCAAGAAGCGCGGGCAATACTGAATGACTTCCGTGCGATCCGTATGGAAACTGGGAAGCTATTCACGCCTCAGGATATGCTCGATCTGCACCTTTCAGATGCTGCTTACATTCGACAAAAACTGGCAGAACCATTTGACGGACGCACAGTGGTGCTTACCCATCACATGCCGCATCCCGATTGCACACCACCCGTCTATGCAAACTCAATCGGCAACTATTTGTTCGCCTCCGGATCAAACGCTTTCGATGACATCCTTCACTCCGAACGAGCACCTGATTTATGGATTTGCGGCCATACACATCATGCTTTCGACGTTTTCGTCGGTCGAAGCCGGATTATTTGCAATCCGTTTGGTTACAAGTGGGAACAAGGATTAAATGGATTTCGGTGGGATTTGGTGATCAGTACAGAATGAGCAGTATATTATGAGCACAAACTACGCCACATTTTGAAGCAGACTATTCGCCATGGAAAGTTAGTCATCTAAGGATTCAAACGCACTTGCAAGCGAACGAAGCGATTCTGCCGCCGCCTTTTTCTCGCCTTGCCTAATTAAACTGGCAATGCGAGATAACTCAGTGTCGCTTTTGAGTAAGCGTGTTTCCTGAACATCTAACAAGCGCCTTTCGCGCTGAGCGCCGTTTTCCTTGTTCTTCTGATATGTCGGTGAGAGATCCACACGGCGTTTCAACAGTAACTGCAAATATGGTCTTAAAGATTCAATTGAACTATGCCCCATCATTTCTTGCGCCATGGTAAGAGCAGTCTCATGCCAGTTTGATGTTCCGCCAACCGCTATCCCAGCATCTTCAAGTGCGTCCAGCGCTGCCTCGACCATATTCTGCGCGAACTTTGCTCTCAGTCGATGGATGTTTGCATTCTCGACGCCTGCTGCCCTAAAAATCTTTCCTACGATCCTAGTAACACTATCAGTTGAAAGCACCCGTCCTTTTTCCGAGAGAAACACGTATTTACAATCACCACGCTGTCTCCCGCAGATTTGAGCCGCTAGTTCCGCACGTTCTGTTTTTATATATACGATGGTACGGCGGATCAGATCCGATGAGGGGCGTAAAACTCCTCGTTTTTCTTTACCTCCCTTGCGTTTGACCGATATCGGCCAGAAATCCATCTCGTGCATCCTTCGCAACTCATCATCAGTCTGAGGTAGGTCCGATAAGCGGAGCTGCAGTATCTCGTGATTGCGGCCTCCTGTATCAAGGGCCCACGAAAGCAACAATGAGTTTCGGGTCCCATGTCGGAGATCATCAATCGCTATATCAAAAATACTGTCAATCTGATCGGCGGTCGGCGTGTGCCTTTTATTATGACTGGAGGTGACACCGGTCGTAAAAACTGACGTCCGCCAAGCAGTCGTGATCAAACCGTTTCTTCGTTGTTGAACTCTTCTACTGGAGATCGGAAACTTAAAGCTCTTCAAATGGTCGGGGAGAAACTGTCGTTCAACGATCTCTACATGGTCCTTAAGCCTACCAGTTTCCTCCGCCCACCTATAAAAATCATATACTGTATTGATAGAACTATTGATGCGCTTTGCTCCCACCCCATCTAATTTCATTTCAGCAAGCCAAGCACGTAGAGTATCGTCATTCACGTCATCCCAACGATGATTATTTCGATCTCTAAAATTAACAAACTTGCGATATACTTTCGCATATTCTTCTACGGTACTGAAAGGTCTATTGCGCTTTATTGCAATGTTGCGCAGCCAATCTGAAGCAACAGCATCGATGCCGGATGGCCAGACCAGCGTAGGAATGCGATACTCGATTCCATCGAACTTCACTATTGAAGTAATTATTCGTCCCGTTTGTACAGTCTTTCTAAAAGATAGGATTTTGCTATCCGTTGCTTCGCAATAACCATCTTTCTCATAATCGCGTTCACGTACAACGGCATCCCGCGAGTCATCTAGTTTGGCGAGGTAATCATATTCAAAATGGCTCATTCGTTCTTGTAGCGATGACATTCGGCTAAGCTTGCTTTCGCTGATCCCCAGCGCCTTTGCAAGACTCGCTCGATGAAGCTTACCATTGAACTTCGGCGCGTGCCCGCGAAGCAAGTAGGTTTCAAGGATTCCTTCCAGCAGACCGAGATTATCCGACATCATTTGGTCTCAGAAGACGAATTGAACCGTCGCGACTTGCCAGTTCTCTACGCGCCTCGGAAAGCTGGGCTTCTAGCGCCGAATTTTTATCCGCCAGTAATCGATTACTCAACTCCAGATGTTCAATTTTTGCACTGGCTTTTCGCAATGCTTCCCGCTCTTCGTGCCATTGCGAAGTGACCTTAGCCAACAATATCTCGTTTTCACGAAGCTTGGTTTGGGCAAGGACGCGTCTGCTTGACTCAGATCGATAGTGAGGTGTTCTGTTAGACCTCTGAGGTTTCAACGACTTGAGAAGCTCGTCGATTTCTTTCACGTCGTCGCCCCACAAGCGATGTGTCTTCGTAAAGTCACGCTTGGAGCCGATTTTCTCAATACCAAGATCAGGTTTTTCCCACTCTCTGATTTTGTTTAAGCTTGTTGGCAACTTAACGTCCGACGGAAATCCTGTTCTCGACCACTCCTGCAACAGATACTTAATCCGGAGTATTCGGTTATGAACAGATGTTTTCGCGTCTCTATTCATATAAGAACCTAACTTGGCCGCTTTGCTCGAAAAGCTTGTAAAGAGACGAGATTAGCCGCTTGTAGTTCGCCAAATAGCGTGATGGGTTCGTTCGGCTCGCTCACTGATAAATCATCAATCACTCGTTTGATGTAATCTCTATTATGGGGTGTCGTGAGTTCCCAGGGGCATCCGCCGCAAACGGTCGGGCCTGCGTTTGCGAATCTTGGGCCAAAGTGACTAGCTTGCGCAGAATCCATCCGTCTGCAGGAAGCTTTCGACGCCCCTTTTTCTGTGTTTGGACACGCACAAATCACCCATGGCTTCGGTGTAAAAATATAATGCTGACGGTCCATGATGCGCAGCGTCATTTCTATGATCTCCTCCTCCACTACAACCAAAGAACCGTAAAACTTCTCAACCAGTTTCTTAGCCGTTTTCTTCAAGCGGTCACCAACCGCACCAGAGTAAGAAGTGTCACCGGTTGCAATTGCGGTTGCAAGTTTCTTCTTAAACCCCCATTCTTCATTCAGCCATATTGCACTCAATTCAGGATCGAGAGTCAGATACGACCGCGTCATTTCCAAGTTAAAATGCCGCAAATGATGTGACAGTGCCTCAATACTGCCCTGATATCTGTAAAGAAATAGAACCGCGAAGAATCTGCGAAACTGCCTTGTTTGCCAATGCCATTCACGCGAAGTTTCTTCAGAGTCTAAGTATGAACAAGCATTCACCGAGCTTGCATAGTTATCAAGAGTCAAATGGATGTGAAAATGCGATACTCTATTTAGTATCGGATCAAAAAACCTGAACAACGGATCGGTAGGCGCTAGATTACATTGAAAATCCAGATTTTGCATAGACTTAACTGCCTTAGCAACAATATTGGGAACCGGTATCCAAGTCTTGTTCTTATGGTTTTTAACGATAAAAACCTTCATCCACCAGCCGAATTGGTCATTACCAGCAAGGCAATCTCGCTCAATTAGCCGAATTTCTTCTGTCCGCCGAGCCGTGAATGCAGCTATTAGAACATAGCATGCTGATGCAAATTTTATTAACTGCTTTCTCGCGGCAATGGCTTCGAAATGCTTATAGTTACCGTTCAGCCGACCTAATACCGACGTCTTGTAATCAGAAAGGGCAATATCGGCCGTGCCCGTTACTACAATGACACTTTCTTCCAGCAGTTTCAAAACCAGATTTATTGGTGCAATGGGCACCTTTGTCGCTGATCTGCCGAGCGTTTTTGCTGCCGCATCAACGCCATTCGGAAAAGGTTTAAAAAGAAGACCTTCGGCTCGCATGAACTGTCGGAAAACAAATAATGCTTCAATAACTGTTAAATAAGATCTTAAGCGAGTGTCTGTTAACATCTCGTCAAAATACTGTGGGCGTTGCGGAAGGTTGTTTCCGTTTAGCCTTGCAGCTGCATATTCGAACTCAAAATTTAGCTTCGGAGTTCTCCATTTCGGCAGATTACACGCAGCAATCACAGCGTCTCGCTCGAACTCTCTGCCTTTACGAAATTTGTTCGGAATACTTTCCCACGTATCGTAGCGGGATAAGAACGTGCGGACTTTCGTCGATGCACCATAAACGCGATCAGCCCCAAAGGCCGCCGCACCCACCATCTCTTCGATATCGAGAGCGCTCAGTTCTGCAAAGGATGATCGCCGACGTTCGACCACCCAATAGCAAAGTTGAACGACTATTGAATAATAATTGCGATGCGTAAATACCTCTGTAAAACTAGTGTAGATATCTTCACGTAGCCAGAACACTAATTCCTTTGCTGTTTGATATAGTCGTGTATGTTCAGAAAGCAGCTTTCCATCGGGCATGGGCACTGCAAAGTCCAACTCTCGCGTCTTATTTTGACCACCTGTATCATGGACTTTCCAGCAATCACATTCATAAGGTGTACCTGCATCTAACCACGCCCGAATACGATCTGACCCTAGTAATTGCTGATGAAGTGTGTTTGGAGAAATACCTGACATTTCACCACGGTTTCTTAGGAAGAAAATCTGGGGAATTTATAATCTTGTCCGCTAAGCGGCCTGCATCTCGCCAAATTCTCCGAAATTTGAATTTCATTCTCGCTTCGACGGCGTCAACGAAACAAAGCCAAGGAAGCCAAACTGCCTCCCAGCGCTCTGGATGGTCTCTTAACCAGTCTCCTTCAACGTCTCTAAGAGTCAATTGCCAGATTCGAAGAAGTGCTATTTCTTCCACTTTTGCCAAGAGAATAAGTTGCGGACAATCGTAACAATCGAGCGTCGTACAACGCAATCCCTGAGCTCCGGGCTTACCATCCGGATCGCGGCAAAATGTACCCAATCCTGTCCTGGCGATGGAGTCGAGAACCTTGGCAAACTCATGAGCTTCAACGCCCAGTATAATGTGGGCGCTCTCTATGTTCTGTACCACCAAGGTCTCATAGAACCGGTTGAAAAGCGCAATTTCACTGTCATGCATCAACAGGAGTGGGTATCGACCTGTGTAACGTTGATTAACATGCTCACCATGTTGTCCTAACGTAACGCTTGTTCTCACCCGTCCGTCTTCTTCCAAAGCCGCCAACAAAAGAATAGTTGGCCTCAACATACCCGGGGTGATGCGAAGGTTATGAAGTTCAGGTACCGTGGAAATGAGTTTTTTGAAGAACACACGAAACCATTCGTCGGGCATAAGCTGAAAAGTAGTGTTCGTGCGTAGCACGTGGAACATGCCAGCATTTTCCGGGGAAATAGGTATTTTATGATTTCGGCGGACGCCTGCCAGCCAAAGTAAAGCCTTTGCAGCAGGGCAATTTGCTGGAATCTCTGAGTATATTGGTTTTCCACCAGCTTTGATCTTGGAAGAATTCAAGCTGATGTAACCGGCCTCTGGGCTGGGCCTAATGGTGTCGGCGGGCATTACTCGACCGACCACGGGGTTCGCACCTGTTTGAATTAGATAAAGCACCAATGCGGCACCAAACGCTTCAGGCGAAGGCCACAACGACGCCTGCAAGTCAACGAACCCGTCGTTCTCCAATGCTCGCTTCTGTAAGAATGAATACTCAGGTTCGGTAACAGTTTTGCGTGTCGGGACGAGACAATCAAATCTAAGTTCCAAAAGTTTCAGCAGGTTCGCCTTTGCTTGATCAGGTGCATCAAGAGGAAACCATTTTCGAAGCCTCTTCCTGTATGCAGCTTTTCCTTCGCGGACCATGGTTAGCATCCGCCAGTCCTTAGAACAGTCGCGCCCAACAGAGATGAGCTGCTGTCCCCGCTCATAAGTATCCTTGTAAAATTCAAACTTTTGCAGTGCTGCAGTCTCAATTAACTCCAGTCTGCGACGCATCAAATTTCTTATTATTTCTGCCGGGTTATTTCCACGCTTGATGTCTGTTTTGCCGAGTTCCGATCTAAGACTATGAACAAAGGCGCTTTGTTCACGGGCATCAACCTCGATGCCTTTGGCAGCGCCAGCTTGACTAAGCATTTCCGTAGCAAAAAGTAGGTAGTCGTCCGCACTCGTCTCGTTATTCCGATTTACGGGAGCTAGTTTGTGTTTGGCTTCAGCCAATGTTGGATAATGCCCGGATGCTTTTGGACGTCTGGATCTGAATGAAATTGGTATGTGCGCTACCAATCCCTCAGTTGCCATTGCCCGAAGAAGATTTTGCACGTGAAATAGATTTCTGCGGGAAGGAGTTCCAAGGAGCAATGAATTGTAAGATAAAAGTGCTTCTAGCCAGTCGGATTGGCTTGGGTGCACACCATCGTTCACATTCTTAAATACTCTACGGACTACCTCAGTTTTTGTTTCTGCAAACCAACTGAGAAATTGAACGGTCGCTAAGTATGCCCCCTCAACACTAGTTTTGGGTCTTTCGCAAAATGTATTCTGAAAAACTTGTACGATTCTTTGGAGGACGCCGCTGTTCCACCCCATACCAACCAAATTGCTAAACAGAAATACTCTCCCATGAAAAAATCCGGTGAGACCTTCCGCTCGCAATTCTTTCTCGTATTTTACTTCTGCTTCACTGATTAAGTCGACAAGGGGTGGTTGTCTTAACCTATGTTTTGAAATCCTTATCGCCTTGCCAATCTTCGCGCAGTCGAAGGAAAGACCGTTCTTGTGAATTTCCTTTTTCCCATCAGCAAGAAAAGCCTTAAGCCGTTCCAAGGAAGCCACAACATCTCGACGTTTGTAGTCAATGGCTTTAACATGGGCATCAGCAGTTCGATAAAAATCGATCAGCTGCGGAAATCGATCCATGATGGACGTTACTGCCTTGATACCAGCTAGATCGCCAATCTGTTTTCGATCAACCTTGCCGTTACGGACATTTAAAGTACCGTCCTCAATAAGTTTTTGGACGACGGCTTCCATACGCGGAATCGCAGCATCAATGGGATGTAAAATTCCGATCTTATTCTCGTAAGTTTCGAGAATATCTCTATGTGGTGTCAGATATGAGCCAGGTACTCCCAGCATGCAGGCAAGCTGATTTCGCGCGATTTTTCCATATCTGTTTCGTGGAATGGTGCCTTGGCAAAAAAGTTGCGACAGCAACGTTTCCAATCTGTCACGTAAAGACATGCCTCACCTGTTGTCCCGGCACCACTCTCCTGACTGTACGTGAGTCGATTCTGCGAACGACACGTCAGGTCGAGCGCTAAACTAAACCGCGACTGGGGCTTCGATTGCCGGATGAGGATCATAGCCAGTTACGATGAAGTCACTGATCTTATAGTCGTCAATACTATCGGGTTTACGAGCCAATTCGAGCTTAGGGAACGGCTTTGGTTGCCTAGATATGATTGTTTCGGCTAGATGAATGTGGTCTAGGTATAGGTGGACGTCTCCGCCAGTCCAAATCAAATCTCCAGGCAGCATGTCAACTTGTTGAGCCACCATTGCGAGTAATGCCGCCTGTTGCGCGACGTTAAATGGATTGCCCAAGCCCATGTCACTTGAACGCTGAGTTACCATCAACGATAGCCGCGCCGGAGCCGCACCATCAATACCAGAGGCAAAAAATTGATAAGTCATATGGCACGGAGATAATGCCATCTGTTTCAATTCAGGCACGTTCCATGCATGAAACAACATTCGACGACTCGCTGGATCTTTTCTAAGCAACTCAATAACCTCAGCAAGCTGGTCATACTCTGTCCCGTCCGCTGCTCGCCAACGACGCCATTGCTTTCCGTATACCGGTCCCAAATCCCCCCACTCATTGGCGAAGTCTTCATCCAAAAGAATTTTGGTCTCGAACTCTTCTTGAGATAATGAAGTACCCGTAGCTTTTCGATACTTCGCCAAAGGCCAATCTGACCAAATCCGAACATTCTCCTGTAACAATGTGCGAATATTGGTTTGCCCCGACAGAAACCATAGCATCTCTTTAACAGCAGTCTTCCAATATACGCGCTTAGTCGTGTAGACGGGAAAACTGCCGTCAGACATGTCGAAACGCATCATTGAACCGAACATTGCCAATGTCCCGGTACCTGTCCTGTCCATACGTCTGTCACCGTGCTGTAATAACTGGCGAAGGATACTGATATACTGGAACTCGGGATGATTGCTCATTTTTTCCGTCTTCTGCTATTTGATCCGATTGTGCATAACGAGGCCGATACGTGCAATACCGCTCAGTCGTGCAAAAGATAATTTGAATGTCGATTTCGTTTCCTGTTGCGGTACCGGTACCATACGATCCGCGAAGAAAGCCTTTTTCTTTCAAGCCGCTCGGGCGAAAGGTACCGTCTCGATGTCGGAAAACATCTGCACGCCCAGAAATATGTCCGCAGAGCGTTGATAAAGCTGGCAGGAGAGTTTTCCATCGGCGACATAGAACTGGAAAAGACAGTGGCATGGCGGCAAAGCCATTTCATCGACCAGCGCCGGGTTCCATGCCGATACAATCAGTCGCCGCGAATTGGGATTTCCATGCAGCATCTTGAGAAGATTCGCGATCTGATCGATATGACGACCATCCGGCGCTGGCCAGGAGCGCCACTGATAACCATAAACCGGGCCCAAGTCGCCATTCTCGTCTGCCCATTCATCCCAGATCGAGACGCCATTTTCCTTCAGATAGGCGATATTCGTATCACCTTTCAGAAACCAGAGCAGCTCATGGATGATCGAGCGAAGATGCAGCTTCTTGGTCGTGAGAACCGGAAACCCCTCTTCGAGATTGAAGCGCATCTGATGTCCGAAAACCGATCGCGTACCTGTACCCGTGCGGTCACCACGGTCGGTGCCGTTATCCAGCACATGTTGAAGAAGATCGAGATAGGTGCGCATGGGGGATGATCCAGAATCCGATTCGTTTAAGCCACTATAAAGAAAAACCCCGGTGTAAGGCACCGGGGCTTCGGATTCACCAGATCGCTGTGGATCAAAGGCCGCCGAGTTTTCCGAGCTGCTTGGCGACCAGATAATAGAAGGTAACGCGATTCTTGTTGCGATCACCCTTCATGACTTCCGCAACATGCGCGACGACTTCGTCACCCTTAGCTTCGTCATCAACGCCGAGTTTCTTGGCAACCCAATTGGTGCGGACGCGCTTCAATTCTTCCGGGTCCGTTGCCGAAACGAGCGAGGAATCGCGATTGCGCAGCGCAATACCCAGATGCTTGACGATCTTGTCGACTACAGCTTCATCGGCACCGGCATCGTAGCGACGGACATCCGCGAGATATTCACTCATATATCCACTCTCCTTCGAATGGGGTATCAGCACCCCGTTTCAGCCACGGAATCCGGCTATATAAGAATTTACTTGCCGACCCCGATATGTTGCGAGGATTGACCAGCAAATGCAGGCTGTCAATGAAAAATGAACACAAGGGCTGGTTGTCGGGAGCCTATTGGCAAAACCCGTTAAAAACTACGCACCCTCTTCCAATCATGATCAACCGCGCCTATATACGGCGTGTCGGCGCAAGCTGACTATGGTGATAAATGGACGGTGTAATAAACCCATTGGACCCGGGGGCGGTACCCGGCGCCTCCACCAGAATACAAATCAGCCTATCGGTTTGTATTGTGGCGGGGGCGAAACAGGATCGACAAGGGTGTAAAGATCGCTCTTTTACTCGGCATGATACCACCGTTATCGGGTCAATTGAGTAGTTGCAAATGACAACAAAGCTCAGGGTTATGCTCTCGCTGCCTAATGGCGGTGCGGGAAACCCACTCTAAAGTCCTTAGGGTTAGCCCCTTAAGGCGGGGTTCGGAGGCACCTGGCAACAGAAGCCTCCACTTTCCCTTTCACATTGCTTATGCAGCGGCGGCTTCCGTATCGAGTTCACTTGCCTTGCGCGAAAGAACGATCTGCGTCAGCACGAAGGCTGTGAGCGCACAACCGGCAATTCCGCCGACCATCGGCACAGCCGTTCCGTCAAAGAACGAGCCTGTCACACCAATGGCAACGCCGCCAATCACGAAATGCAGCGTACCCATCAGCGCAGAAGCAGTTCCTGCAATCTCGCCGTGGTCTTCCAGAGCCAGCACCGCCGTTGTCGGGATGACAAGGCCAAGGAAACCATAGCCAACGAACAGGAAGCCTGCGATCAACCAGAGCGACTGATGCCCCATGAGTGCGGCGGCGAACATGGCGAGCATTGCCGCTGCAAATCCGGAAACGGCGAATCGCATGACACGGCGAAGCCCGAAGCGTGCCCCCAACCAGCCGTTCAACTGCGAAACGCCAAAGAACGATACTGCATTGGCCGAAAACGCGATGGCATATTGCGTCGGCGTCAGGCCGTAATGGTCGATAAGCACGAAGGACGAGTTGGCGAGATAGACGAAAAAGGACGCGATGCCAAAGCCGCCAACAAAGACCAGTCCGAGGAAATAGCGATCCTTAAGCAGACGACCGTAGCCGCGCAAGGCGCTGCCCAGATTGCTTTCAAGCCGGGCCTCTGCTGTCCGCGTCTCTTTCTGTGCAGTGGCCACCAGAATGATACCAATAACGGCAGCGACCAGAACCGCCCAGAAAACACCACGCCAGCCAAAGAAGCTGATGATGACGGAACCGGTCAGCGGCGCCAGAATCGGCGAAATGGAGAAAACCAGCATCAGAAGCGACATCAGACGCGCTGCCTCGATACCTGTGTGAAGGTCTCGCACGACGGCGCGCGGGATGACCATACCAGCTGCGGCACCCAGCCCCTGAACGAAGCGGAAAAGCACGAGCACATCTATATCGGTCGCGACGGCGGAGCCAATGCTGCCGATACCGAACAAGACCAGACCGCCATAGAGCGGAAGTTTACGCCCGACCATATCGGACAGCGGCCCGCAGAAAAGCTGCGCAACCGCGAGAGCAATGAAAAAGGCCAGAAGGCTCATCTGCACCGCACCAGTTTCCGCGTGCAAATCGGCGGCAATGGTGGGCAGAGCTGGCAGATACATATCGATCGCAAATGGGCCAATGGCGGAAAGAAGGCCAAGAACAATGGCATTGCGCACAAGACTGGAAGCCATGGGGGACGCGCTTTCATCAATGTTTCGTGAGGTTCCCGCACCGATTTCGGATCTCCGGTTTTGCTTGGGAGGATGGCGCCGTCGGGCTCGCAAAACCGGTACAGGACAGATAAATATTTGTATTCGCTACCGGTTTTCGTTCCATCTTAACGATATCGACCTGTTTTCCATTACGGTCGACACTTGAAAACTCTGTAGCGAAAGGCATTCTATACGCATGGTCAAAACAGATTTGACACTGATGTCAAATTAGACACCATTGTCCAAAACGTCAAGCTATCTTATGTTGGAGTCATGAAGCCTACTGACATTATCGACATGGCCGCCCTGCCCGAGAAGCGTGCTGCATCCGAAAAGGGCCTGAATTCCGCGGTAATAAAGCCCGGACAGTGCATGAAGCGCGACTTCATTTTGTGCTCTGCTGCGCGTGTTTTCAATCGCGACGGATTTCAAGGCGCGAGCATAGACCTCATTGCCAACGAAGCGGGCGTGTCACGTCAAACCATCTATAATCACTATCGCGATAAGGAAGCTTTGCTTGCTGCCGTCGTCGAGGATGCGCTTGCACGTATGAACGCGAGCCTGTTCGCAGTTCTGGCCACTTTCCCCCAGACTGGCGAAAATCTGGAGCATGATCTGGTGGCTTTCTCGATCCGTATGAGCCGGAATTGCATATACGATTCGTCCGGTGCGTTTCTGCGCAAGGTAATGCAGACCAATGAGACCAACCTGCCGCTTGCAGCCAATATTTGCAGCACCAAAGGCCCGGCACAAGCCATCCCGGCCATAGCAGCCCGTCTGGCGCGCCTCGCCATGGATGGTCATCTGCGCGTCGACGATCCGGACCTTGCCGCACGCCATTTCATGGCGCTTATCAATGCCGACACGCACTACCATATGCTAACCGGTCAGGGTGTGGACGATGCAATCATCGAAAAGAGCGCCGTCAACGGAGTACGCACGTTCCTGATGGCCTTCGGAAGTCGATAGAGGCAAGCGCACCCTATTGCGTTCAAAAATTGCACATCTTTCCGCCACAGGCGTCGCCCTATTGCTTTTTCAGATCATATATCATCCGTTCCGGCGAGAACGAACTTGACATCGACCTCCGAATCCGTGGGATAAGCAAACCATGGTACAGGACCTAATCCGTTACGATATTCTCGCTCAGGAAGCCCTACGCGGCGTCATTCGCAAGGTTCTTGCGGAAGTGGCCAAGGCTGGCTTGCCAGGCAACCATCATTTCTTCATCACGTTCCTGACTGGAGCGCCCGGTGTGCGAATTTCCTCGCGCCTGAAGGAGAAATATCCCGAGCAGATGACAATCGTTTTACAGCATCAGTTCTGGGACATGCTCGTTACGGATCAGTTGTTCGAAGTCGGTCTGTCTTTCGGTGACATTCCTGAAAAGCTGACTGTACCTTTTTCTGCCGTCCGTGGTTTCTACGACCCTTCGGTCAATTTCGAACTCGAATTCGATGTCGCGATCGCACAGCCAGAAAGCGACAATGACGAAGGCGGCAATGTAGCCCCTATCGAAATCCTCCCCACGGAAGCACCGGTCGAGAAGGCAGAAAAGCCTAAATCGAAGTCGCGCAAGACTGCAGCCGAAAAAGAAGCCGCTGCGGCCAAAGACAACAATCCAGATGATGGCACCGACAAGGAAGCCAAACCTTCTGCCGATGTTGTTTCACTGGATGCTTTCCGGAAAAAGTAATTCCGCACACACCATCCTCATGTGAATAATGGGCCAGAAACCCGTTTGTTTGATTGGACAGTTCCGTTTCACTGTTGATCGTGATCAATGGTGAAAAGCAAACCGGCGCTTTATACTCTGTTCTGACGGCAACCAGTTCAGGATTGAGTTCGATGATTCGTGCAATTGCTCAGGCAGTATTGTGGGTAAGCGGCATTGTCGCGGCTTTCTTCGTGGCAAAAGACGAACCCAACTTTCCGCTTCTGCAGATGACAGTTGGGCTTATACTTCTTATTCTGGCGTCCTTGGCCATCTGGTGGTTCACCAACCCCAAAGATCCACAGAAGTAGAACCAGCCTATTACGAGCTTGCGAGACAGGGCCGAAACGCGGTAATTTTTCAGGAGCCTTCAACATTTCCGCGTGGTTCCATGAGCGATATCGTCAATCTCAGACAGTTCAAAAAGCAGAAAGCCCGCGCTGAAAAAGAAAAGCAGGCTGACCAGAACCGCATTCAATTCGGTCGTACGAAGACCGAAAAAGCTTTCGCTCGCACGGAGACGACAAAAGCGGAACGTTTTCTGGATCAGAACCGTCTGGAAAAAAACGATAAGCCGGACGAGACAAAGTGAACTCGTCAGGACGTTTACGCAAACATTCCGTCAGTATTCGCGGGCACGCAACCAGCTATACGCTTGAAGACCCGTTTTTCGAACTGGTTGAGGAAATTGCGGCCACACGGGAGCTTTCCGTAGCGGCCCTGATCGCAGAAGTCGACAGCAAGCGTGACAGATCAATCAATCTGTCTTCCGCACTTAGACTTCATGTTCTGGATTGGCTCAAATCCAGAGTAACTCAAGGCTGAGGTACAGGCACCACAGGCGTCGTTTCCAGACTTTTCAGGAATTCGTTGAGGGATTGACCACCTTCCGGCGATGCCAGAGGATCTTTCGATCCACCCGCCGGTCCGCCTTGCGGCTTCTCAGCCTCAAGCCGTTGAGCTTCCGCGGCGGTTTTCCGAGCCGCTTCGCGCGCACTGGCTTCGGCACGACGTCTCACCTCGTCCTCACGCTGCGAACGATCACGTTCCACTTCATCTGCTTCGAACAGCCCAAGCTGACGACGAAGGCGCTGCTTCTCCATCAAACTCGCCTGCATGGATTCAACACGTTCCTGTTCGCGTTCAAGCGCACGCTGGGTCAGAAACTGAACGAGCGGCTGCTTGTCGAATGACACCTCCGGCGCGCTATAACTTCCGCCGAGAGAAAAGGCCACCTGCGGAGAAATACCTGTATCGGCGCCATCCCCGTTCTGGAACGTCAAAGTACCGTTTCCGCCAATTCCCAGTGTCGACAGATCGAATTGCAGATCGCTGAGAAGAGCCGCATTTCCATCGCTCAGATTTGCCGCAGCCATACGCGCGACACCGCCGCTGATCGTAAAGTCAAACCGCGTGTTGCCTGGCGCAAATGTGCCCTGCCCGGCTGCCTTGTCGGCAATGCCGACAAATTGCTTGGAAGCAAGCTTGTCGGAACCGGAGAACTGATCGCCCGTTGCATCGGCCGCCGCTATCATTGCAGGCAATGCCGCCCCATCCAGACCGTCGACGGTGAAATTCTCCACGTCAAAACTTGCCGCTCCCGCCAGCGATCCGACCAGCGCCGCAACGCTCTCGCCGCTACCATTCAGATTGACGGCAGCTTTCACCACACCGCCCAGCGGTGCAGAACCGTTCTCTAGCTGGTAAAAATCCTTGAGCTTTGCGCCACTCCATTTGAGCTCTGTCGAGAGGAGTGCATTCTTGTCGCTATTGCTCAGAGAAACATTTCCAACCAGATATCCACCTGCCCAGTTGCCGGTCAATTCGTTCAACTGAAGACTATCCATGGTCTTCAGAAGCCGTGTTGAAAACTCCGTAGCGGTCCCGAACCCTTCCATATGAGCTTGCGCCACGTTGAGCTTCATATCCAGCAATAACGGCAGGGACGGACGGACCGCGAATGCACCACGTGGCCAGATTGTCTTCGCGGTGGGCTTTGCCGGCTCAAATGCATCCTGCCCAAGCATGATAGCAGCAAGACTATCAACCTCGAGCGTCGCGAGCTTTGCCTCACCCTTCAACTGCGGCAGGCCGCTATCGGCAAAATTGGCCTCCAGCCGCGCGGAAACATCTTCGCCATCCAGCTTTCCTGTCAGATTGGGAAACCGCAAGATACCCTTTGCGAACTGAAAATCGCTGGTAAGGTCTGCTGAAAGACCTTCACCAAATCCGGGCAGCGCGAAACCGACCGTTGCGATGAATGGTTGCAGATCGGCGGAACTCAGCTGGGCCTTGCCACTGGCAGCGATATCCCCTCCGACCAGCGAAATCACGCCATCAGTTGTGGCCGTCCCGTCAGGCGCCGCCAGTTTGAGTAATGTCCGCATACCTGCACTCGGCGCGCCCTGCATGCTCAGGTCGGCGGTAAGTTCACCAGCCAGCCCCAAGGGCAAGGCGGGCATACCGATCAACGCAAGTACCACTTCACCTTGATCCGATGTAGCAGTGCCGTTCAATTGCATCTGCAACGGCTCGCTCTCACCCTCGCCACCGCTCGCCGTGCCCGACAGGTCCAGCTTCATGCCGCCTGTTTTTCCGGTAACACTGAACGAAAACTCCCCGACACCGGGAGCGCTTTTGGTGTTCGCCTCAGCAGGCCGGGCACTCTTACCCTTGGATGCCGCGCCTTTAGCAGGTGTCTTGTCCGCCACTGGCACGGACGGCGCCACCGCATTGGCGATGACATTGATCTCGCTATCCTCGAACAGCCCAGGGAAATTTGCCGCGCGCAACGAAAGCGCATGAAACAGCGGTAGCTGGGGATAGCGGTTGGCCATCAGCGAGAGGAAACGCGAAAGATCTCCAGACAGTATCGTCGCATCGAGCGAGCCGGAAGGCGTATTGGAGAAGGGTTCGTAGGTGCCTGTTGCAGTAAGCGTCGTGCCCGCTACATCGCCAACCAGCAGCCGGTCGAAATCGAAGCGCCCGTCATGCAGCCGGAGCGCCATGTCGACATTGGCCGCTTCCATGTCCTGATAGCGGACAGGCCCTGCCTTGAATGCCAGGTTCAGCGATTGGCCATCGAGAAAATCCAGCCCGTCACCACTGGAAAAAAAGGCTGTAAAAGCTTGCAGCGCTTCGCTTTCCACCGCTCCACCATTGAGGGCGAGCGTAATTGCAGGCTGTGCCAGACCCTTTACTTCGCGAACAAACGAACCTTTGAGTGTGGTTTTCCCCAACGCAATTTCGAGATTGTTGATCCGCTGCATTCCGTCGCGAAGATCGACCTGTCCTGAAAAACCCGCGCCTTCGAGCTTGCGCACGGAATCGTCAACGGTCTCGTTCAGCCAGCTTGCGAGACCGGACGGCTGACGCGAGGCAACGAGCATATCCCCCTTGAAGCCGAAATCCTTGCCAACCGAGAGCGTACCCTTGGCTTCCACCTTGGTTCGCCCCGGAAGATCAGCAGCGAACTGACGAATATTCCAGTTCTTTCCGTCAGGTTCCGCGCTCACTGTGACCGAGCGTATCGTTGTGCCGCCCGCGATGACGGCAGGAAGGCGCAAATCCACATTGCCGGGTATGGTGGGAATGGGAAGTTGTTCGAGAACGCGGCGCGCTATCGCAATACGATCAGTAACCGGCACGGCAGAACCGGATTGTTCTTCGCTGGCGGCTTCATTCGGGCCCCAGAAAAGCTGCTGTCCGTCGGCGCTGACCTCGAAACGCGGCTTGGCGCCATAATCAATGAATGCCTTGCCATTCACCACATAAGGATTGTCGGCAGGCCCCTGCTCCATCCGGAATTCGCTGGCATCGAAGCGACTGCGATCCGCCTTGAATTTACCGGTTACGCGTACACCACTGAAAAAAGGCGTTATCGTCGGTGTCTTCTGATCCTTAGCCGTCTTGGCAACCATATCGGAAGAGCGGAGCGAAAAATCACCGGCGTAGTCGAGCCGACCTTCGGTCACGGTCACATCGCCATCGGTCTCGAAAGTAGCCGGGATTGCCTCCGGCGAAATGCGAGCGCGTACGCGCAGCGAACCGTCCGGCTTCGCCTCGCCGCTTGTAAGGTCGATCGCCAGCTTTTCGCCCTGAAGAACGAGACTTCCGTTTGCCTGCCACGGACCTGCAAGACTGTTTGCGGAGATCACGGCATTGAGTCCGGTAGCTGTATGACTGCGGCCGCTTGCCTCTTCGCGAAGGGTAATTGTTCCGTCACTAACGGAAAGCCGCTCCAGCTTGATTTTCGTCGGATCGAGCGGTGTCGACGGGCGGATCGCCCAATCGACCTTGCCGCTTTTGTCCAGGGAAATCGTGGCTCGCGGGCGATCCACGCGCATATCGAAAATCAGAAGTTGGCCGCGCAGAAACGGCATCAGTTCAGCATCCATCGAAAACGTATCGACGGTCATCACCGGATGAGCAGCATCGGCCCCGACGCGCACATCGGAGAAAGCGACAGAGGGAAACGGCAAAAATCGGGCGTTGACGTCACCAGCGACCTTGACAGGGCGCCCCAGAACACGGCTCGCCTCGCGCTCGAAATCGGCACGATAGCCGCTCCAGTCAACAAAAGGCGGCACGACAAGTGCTGCCGTCAACAGCAGCACGAGAAGCCCGCCGACGATGACGAATATGCGGCCCAAGAACCAGCTCCGGTCAAACAGATTGTAAGTTAGCGCGAAACAAAGAGTGAATCACGCTGTCTTTATCTGCGCAACATAACGGCATCGATCCGGCGACAACAAGGCAAATTGCATCACAGCCATATCGATATGCACGCCTGCCTGAATCAAACTCTTGGCAAACCCGCCCAAACAGCTGAATTGAATCAGGAAATCAGTATTTTGCCCGGATTCATGATGTTGTCTGGATCAAGCGCTTTCTTGATGGCCCGCATGTAGTCCGTGGCTTCACCCAGCTCCATGGCCAGATACTTCATCTTGCCTTGCCCGATGCCATGTTCGCCGGTGCAGGTTCCCTCCATGGCAATGGCACGTTTTGCCAATCGGTCCATGAATGCTTCGGCACGCTCCATTTCGCTCATATCATCCGTGTCCAAAAGCAGGAGAAGATGGAAATTACCATCCCCCACATGCCCGACAATTGGTGCTATCAGGCCTGTTTCGGCAAGGTCTTTTTCCGTCTCGCCGATGCAATCGGCCAGACGCGAAATCGGTACGCAGACATCAGTGGAAACACCCTTGCAACCGGGCCTCAGCAAAAAAGATGCAAGATAGGCGTCGTGACGCGCCCGCCATAGCCGGTCGCGTTCCTCGGCATCGTGGGTCCACTGGAAATTGCCACCACCATTGCCTGCAGCAATTTCTCCAAACAATTCCGCCTGTTCGGCAACGCCGCTTTCCGTGCCGTGGAACTCGACAAACAGATAGGGCTGCGCCTCATAAGGCAGTTTGGAGTGGAGGATCAACGCCTGCATCTGAAGCGTGTTTACAAGCTCGATACGTGCAACGGGGATACCCATCTGGATGGTTTCGATCACCGTGCGGCAAGCCGAAGCCACATCCGGGAAAGGACAGATACCGCCGGAAATTGCCTGCGGAATCCCCTGCAGTTTCAATGTCAGCTCGGTGATGATGCCAAGTGTTCCCTCGGCTCCGACAAGCAGCCTCGTGAGATCGTAACCCGCAGCCGTCTTCTTCACGCGTTTGGAGGTCTCGATCAGCCGTCCATCCGGCATCACGGCTTTCAGAGCCAGCACGTTCTCACGCATAGTCCCATAACGCACCGCATTCGTACCGGACGCACGGGTGGAAGCCATACCGCCCAGTGTGGCATTGGCGCCCGGATCAATTGGAAAGAACAGTCCGGTATCGCGCAGATATTCATTCAATTCCCGGCGCGTAATACCCGGTTCCACCACGCAATCCAGATCTTCCGCATGTACGGCAATCACCCTGTTCATGCGCGTAAGGTCAAGAGAGACACCACCAGCGGGCGCGTTCACCTGCCCTTCGAGCGACGAACCGGCACCGAAGGCGATAACCGGAACGCGATGTTCAGCACAGATGCGGACTACATCCTGCACCTCCTGTGCGGTCTGGGCAAAGATGACGATGTCCGGCGCCTGCGTCGGCACATAGGTCGTCGTGTGACCGTGTTGTTCGCGGATAGCCTGACCGGTCTGCGCACGCTCACCGAAACGCTGCTTGAGAATACCCACTGCTGCGGCAATACCGTCCTCATTGCGTGCAAGCGCAACAACATTTTCAAGCGACATCGTTCATTCTCCGAAATTCATAGTCAAACGACAGGCAACGCCAATGCGACCGGGTCTTGTCCAAGATGCTCGGCAACGGCGCGGATCACCAGATTATGGTCCTCGCGCTGCGGCAGCCCCGATACGATTACGGCGCCGATCACGCCTGCCCCTGCAACGCGGATCGGAAATCCGCCGCCCGCCAGCGCGTAATCTTCGACATTCAATGCTTTATGGAGAGCAAACATGCGATCGTCGCGATTCTGCTCCAGAACAAGACGATAGGTCGAAGCATGAAAGCGGCGCACGACATTGAACTTACGGCGCAACCATTCCTGATTGTCCACTGTGCTTCCGGCGGTCGTCGCATAAAACAATTGCCGGTCCCACAGGGAAATTTCGGTGGCAATGCCGAGCTTTTCCTTCACGGCGATATCGCGAATGCGATGACCAAGCGCGAATGCTTCATTCTCGTCAAATGACGGAAAAATAAGCGCCTGTTCCTGCCGAATGATCTGCGCAATCGCCTGCTTGCTGTCGTCGCCCTGTGCCATTCTCTGCATTTCCCCGATGAGCTGCACGAAATCTGTGCGTTCCTTGTGCGCCTTCGATCACGTGATTGCAATAAGGGTTGTCCGCCATCAAACTTGATTGATCGGATGCAATCCACTAGTGGAGCCCTATGGTTCAGAACCCCAATATAGATGTGCCTCTGAAAGGCGATCAAATACCGGAATTTGTCGAAACCGCCGTATTCAAGCGCGACGTGTTCTCGGAAACGCATGCCGGTTATTTCATAGGCAACCCCGAGACCCGCATCATTCGGCGCGTCGTAAGCGCTGCTCCATGGTGGTCGAAGCCGCTGGCATGGATATTGGCCCGGCGCGAAATCCGCGGCCTCAAGACGGTACGCGGCATCGAAGGTGTCCCACAGCTCCTCGCCATCGACAAGGACGGGCTGTATCGATCCTGGACGGAAGGCACACCGCTGCATCTTGCGCGGCCTTCCGATCCGAAATGGTATCGCACCGCGCACCGCATCCTGCGCGATATGCGTCGTCTTGGTGTCACCCACAACGACCTCGCCAAACCGCAAAACTGGCTGATGACACCCGAAGGTGAAGCAGCGGTCATCGATTTCCAGCTTGCAAGCGTTCATCGTCGTCGTGGCGCGCTCTATCGCCTGATGGCCTATGAAGACTTCCGCCATCTCATCAAGCAGAAGCGTGCTTTCGCAAAAGACCTGATGACACCGACGGAAAAGCGCATTCTGGCGCGCCGTTCTCTGCCGTCGCGCATCTGGCTGGCGACAGGCAAGAAAGTCTACAACTTCATCACTCGCGGCATTTTCAGCTGGTCGGACGGTGAAGGCACTGGTGACCGGATCGACAATGAAGGCCCTGCAATTCAGGCTGCCCTCAAATCCGATCCACGCGTGACCGATGTAGCGCTCGCGCTCTATTCACTGCCAGCCAAGGGCGTCGGCATCTACGCTTTTGTGGAAACACTGAACGCCGATGAGAAAAGTCTGCGTGCAAGGCTCAAAGGCCAAAAGGTTGAACTGATCCAGCCGGTTGCGCATCTGCCGCGGCGCGCCGATGGGACCATCCGAGACGACATTCTGCGGCTAATCGCAATGAACCAGATGACGGAGCTCGATGATCTTCTGCAGCGTGAACCGGAACTGCGTGGACTGGTTGAAGCACTGGCCTCGCATCGCCTGAACTTTACGGATCGTCGCGTTACTCAATTAGAGTAGTCGAATATTTTAACCCTTTCGCTGGTCTTTCAGCCGCGAATCATTACATTCGGGTCAAATGTCTGACTTTCCCGACGATATGCCGTTTTTCGGCGATGACGACGCTCCGGCAGGCCGCACGCCTGCTCCCGGTGGCATTGCCGCACGTGCCATGGCAGCACGCAACCAGCAGCGTGGCGAACCCGATTACCTAAAAGGGCTGAACCCGGAACAGCGTCAGGCTGTCCTGACGACAGAGGGTCCTGTTCTGGTGCTTGCCGGTGCGGGCACGGGAAAAACGCGCGTTCTGACAACGCGTATCGCACATATTCTGACCACCGGCCTTGCCTATCCAAGCCAGATTCTCGCCGTGACTTTCACGAACAAGGCCGCGCGCGAAATGAAGGAGCGTATCGGTCATCTGGTCGGCGGCGCAGTCGAAGGCATGCCGTGGCTCGGCACGTTCCACTCGATCGGTGTTAAGCTTTTGCGCCGCCATGCGGAACTTGCAAATCTGACATCGGATTTCACCATCCTCGACACTGATGACGTGATCCGCCTCATCAAGCAACTCATTCAGGCTGAAGGCCTCGATGACAAGCGCTGGCCTGCCCGCACCTTCGCCAACATGATCGATGGCTGGAAGAACAAGGGATTCGGACCATCCGATATTCCAGAAGGCGATGCACGCTCGTTCGGCAATGGTCGCGGACGCGAGCTTTATCAGGCCTATCAGGAACGCCTGCGCACATTGAACGCCTGCGATTTCGGCGATCTTCTGCTGCATCCGATCCGTATCTTCCGCAATCATCCGGATATCCTGCGCGAATATCACGCGAAATTCCGCTACATTCTGGTGGATGAATATCAGGATACGAATACGGCGCAATATTTGTGGCTGCGTCTGCTGGCGCAACGACCAAAATCACGAACGACAGCGCCAACGCGGGCCGGAGGCTCGCCGGTACAGCCCGCCAAGGCATCCGAAGCCTCCCGCAGGACCGATGAGCGCAGCGAATTCGGCGTGAGCGGAGATAAAGTCAATCTGTGTTGCGTCGGCGACGACGATCAGTCGATTTACGGCTGGCGCGGAGCAGAAGTGGACAATATTCTTCGCTTCGAAAAGGATTTTCCGGGCGCAGTCGTCATCAAGCTTGAGCGCAATTACCGCTCCACAGCGCATATCCTCGGTGCAGCCGCCCACCTGATCGCACATAACGAGGGTCGCCTTGGCAAAACGCTGTTTACCGAAGCACCCAATCCGGACGATCCACGGGTCAAAGTTCATGCGGCCTGGGACTCGGAAGAGGAAGCCCGTGCTGTCGGCGAAGCCATTGAGCAGGCCCAGCGTCAGGGGCATCTCCTCAACAACATGGCGATCCTCGTCCGCGCTTCTTTCCAGATGCGTGAATTCGAAGACCGTTTTGTCACACTCGGTCTCAACTACCGCGTCATCGGCGGCCCGCGCTTCTACGAGCGGCTCGAAATCCGTGATGCGATGGCCTATCTGCGTGTCGTTGCACAACCGGCCGACGATCTGGCGCTGGAGCGCATCATCAACACGCCGAAGCGTGGTCTGGGTGAAGCCGCCATCCGCCAGATCCATGATTATGCCCGCGCACGCGATATTTCGATGTTTTCTGCGGCCTGCGATCTCATTGAAACCGAGGAATTGAAGCCGAAGCCACGTTCCGCACTGCGCGAAGTGGTCGAGAACTTCCTGCGCTGGCAGTCCCTGATCGACAACACGCCGCATACCGAACTGGCCGAAACCATCCTTGATGAATCCGGCTATACGGGCATGTGGCAGAACGACAAATCAGCAGAAGCACCGGGCCGGCTTGAAAACCTCAAGGAACTGATCCGTTCCATGGAGGAATATGAAAGCTTGCGCGGTTTCCTTGAGCACGTTGCACTCGTGATGGACGCCGAGCAGAATGAGGATCTGGATGCCGTCAACATCATGACGCTGCATTCGGCCAAAGGTCTGGAATTTGAAACCGTCTTCCTTCCCGGCTGGGAAGAAGGCTTGTTTCCACACCAGCGCGCGCTTGATGAAGGCGGGCGTTCCGGCCTTGAGGAAGAGCGCCGCCTCGCCTATGTCGGCGTGACCCGCGCCAAGAAAAACCTGCATATCTGGTTCGTTTCCAACCGACGCATCCACGGCATGTGGCAATCGACCATTCCTTCCCGTTTTCTGGAAGAACTACCGGAAGCGCATGTGGAAGTGGCCGAACTGGAAGGCAATTACGGCGGTTACGGCGGTGGCTATGGACAGTCCCGCTTCGACAAGGCTGATCCATTCCAGAATTCCTATTCGACACCCGGCTGGCAGCGCGCGCAGCAGAATCGCTCCGATGCCACCCGTAACAACTGGGGTTCTCGTTCGGGCAGCAAAGTGGAACGCATCGGCTATGGCGAGACCGATTCCGGTTTTGGAGCTGGTCGTGGCTCCATCAAGGGACGCACGATTGACGGTGAACTGGTGGCCAAGTCAGTGGCCGACAAGCCATCGGCCTTCAAGGCGGGCGACCGCGTGTTCCATATCAAGTTCGGCAACGGAACGATCTCGCTTATTGACGGCAACAAGCTGACCATCGATTTCGACAAGGCCGGACAGAAGCGCGTTCTCGATAGTTTCGTCCAGCCGATCTAGTTTCCATCACAGATGAAGGATCAGGGCAGCCGGATTATTCCGGCTTGCCCTTCGCCCATGTTACATCACCCTTGTAAAGCGGCACGGTTGAAAGCGACGTTTTCGCTGAACCATCCTGAACCTGTGTCGCATGGGCGAGATAGAGCAGAGTATTGTTTGTCTTGTCGTATATGCGCGTGATGACAAGCTTCTTCCAGATCAAGCTTGTACGCTCGGAGAACACCCGTTCCCCGCCCTTACCGAGATCGATATCTGCGATAGTGATCGGCCCTGTCTGCTCGCAAGAGATGGAAGCATTGGACGGGTCCTCGAACCAGTTGCCTTTTTGCAGCCGGTCGATCATGCCGCGCGAAAACGACGCCAGATGACAGGTTACGCCCTGCACTTTCGGGTCCTGTACCGCATCGATGACAATATCGTTTCCAAGCCAGTCGACGCCAACCTTGCCAACTTCTTCGGCCGGAGCGGCCGAAGCCGCAACGACCAGCATGGGAGCAAGCAACAACCCGGCAAAACGCTTCAGTCCGACCATATCTTCCAGCCTCCAGAACTGTTGTGATGCCAAGGTGGGTAAACAATTGCGGCTTTGCAAGAGCCGGAATTCAGCTGCTCCACTTTTCCAGAAACGCCTCGATTTCGAGCGTCTGGATGTCTGGAACCGCTTCATAGAGCTTTTCCACCGACCAGTTCCACCATTCGAGTTCGAGCAGTCGGTCTATGACAGCATTATCGAAGCGTTTGCGGATGAAACGAGCGGGAACACCGCCGACCACATGATAGGGTGGCACATTCTTCGTCACGACCGCATTCGCACCAATCACGGCACCGTGGCCAATCTGAACGCCCGGTGTGATGACCGCGCCGTGGCCGATCCATACATCGTTGCCGATGATCACGCGCTGCTCCTGACGCCTTGCCCGGAACTCGCCATCAACGCCCAGATAACGAAAATACTCATTCGGTCGATAACTGACTTTATGAGTCGTGAGCCGCTCCATCGGGTGTTCGAGCGCATTGATGCGAACATTCGCGGCAATAGAACAGAACTTGCCGATCTCGGCATAGATTCCCTCGCCGTTCCGCTCGAAATAAGTGAAGTCGCCGACCATGACTTCACGAAGAATCACACGCTCGCCAATATCGGCATACCGTCCCAGCTTGACGGATTTCAGTTGAGCCGTCGAATGAATGCGGGGTTCACTGTTCTGGAAACGGAGATCATCTGACGACATCATTGCAAACTCACCTCAAGCTTCCCTGCAGCGCAGTCAGCTCTGGAACGAACTGCTTAAGCCGCTTCCTGCGAACTATCTTGCTCGCCGGAAAGATAATCCTTGATAACATTCGGCAGAACATCGTCAAACTTCGCAATGAGGGTCTGGTGAATTTGGGCTCGAAATGCGGGATCGAAACGCTCAAAACCCTGCACGCAGCCGAAGGGCGCTGAACCGGCCTCGATCGCCTCAAGTTCTTCCGCCCAATGTTTTTCCTGGACAAAATCCAGATAAGCCAGTTCTCTCGCCGGACGAACAGAAGCTTTGTGCCGCAAAATCTCCAGATGATTGGCGAGAGCAACCGTATTGAACTGTTCGATATCGCGATATCGGAAACTGACCTGCTTATTCAGAACGCCGGGTTTCTCGGTGAAAAAAGCCGCCAGCGTGTTGCGCCGCAACGGATGTGGGTGATGATGGATCGACATGAATCGATCCTTCATGCCAGCAGTGACAGCGCCTTTCCATTGCGCCATGCGGAATTTCGGAAACGTATATTCATACCGCGATATCTTGCCAAGCAAATGGCGCAGCTTGTACTTCCAGCGGGTGTTTTCAGGCCGCACCCAATCGCCATGAAGAACAGGGCGCTCGTTCTCATAAAGATCGGATACTGTCAGCGGAGCATTCACGAAGAAATCGTCGTTGGAATAAATAAAATGCTCCGACAGCCCGGGTATCCGCCACATCGCACCTTCAATAGCGCGGGCGTTGAACGAAGGGCGAGCAGCCGGCAAACCATCAAAAATATCATCATGTGATACGATCTGAATAAAAGAAGCATCACATTTGCCCTCATGCTTGAATGCATCGAGGAAACGTGGCTTCTGATGATCGGTGATGATGAAAATGCGCTTGATGAACGGGGCGAATTTGATGACGGAAGCGATGTTATAATAAATCTCGCCATTATCGAGATAACGTTCGTTTGTAACGGCTTCGAAATGCGTGCGATCAGAATTTGGCGCGAACCTTTTTCTGGCAGCCGTATGCGCGGGATCCTGCCCGTCAACCCAAGCGATTACGTAATCGACTTCCAATATTGCTCTCACAAGAAATTGCAATTTTATGACCGAAATATATCAGTTCGATCAACCTTGCAAAAAGAAAGAACGAAGAAGCTGTTCAACTTTGGTCACGCGAATGAGACAGGAGCCAAACTGTGCGAAGAGCCATTTCCACCGCGCGACAAATAGTCAAAAGTTTCAGAAATTATTGAAAATTGAGCAAATGGCCGTACATTACCGCCATGCTCTTCATGATGCAGGATGCGGCTATATCGACCGTTCTGCAACGCATAAAGAAAAGATAGATTGTTGATCAGCGCATCAAGGCGCGTTCGGAAATTCAAGGCTGACTGGACATGAAAAAATTCCTGCCCATCTTCATCATCGCCTTCATCGTCGTTATCGTCGGCGCTGCGGGTCTCAATCTTTTCCGAGACAAGGAAGCGGCTAAAGAACCCTTCGGCGGTCCGCTTAACCTTGTGACCATGGATGGCACGCCTTTCACCGAGAACGACCTGCGCGCTGCGCCAGCAGCAATCTTTTTCGGCTTCACCCATTGCCCGGACGTCTGTCCCACCACGCTCTATGAGCTTGATGGCTGGCTGAAGCAGCTTGGGCCGGAAGCCAGTGACATCAAGGCTTATTTCATCACCGTTGATCCGGAACGCGACACGCAGGAAGTCATGAAGACCTATGTCGGCAACGTTTCCGACCGCATCATTGGCATCACCGGTACACCACAGAATATTGCTGATATGGTCAAATCCTACCACGTCTATGCCAAGAAGGTTCCGGGCGAAGACGGCGAATATACGATGGATCATACAGCATCGGTATTTCTGCTCGACAAAGGCGGTCGCTTCCGCAGCACAATCGCCTATCAGGAAAACCCGGATACGGCTCTGGAAAAGTTGAAGAATCTGGCCAAAGGCGCTGCAAAGAGCTAAATAGAATCTACGAAGCATTTCCATCGGAAATGCGTCAGAGCCTGAATCAAAAAGCGGCATGTATGTGCGAAAATGGTGATTTTCGAGTACCGGAACGCAATGTACTTCTGAGCATGGTCCCGAAAAGTTGCAGACTTTACGGATAAGACTATGCACCCGAGAAAGCTACATGAGCACCGGAACGCAGAAAAATTGCCATTTGCAGCCATACAGGTCGGCTTTTGGTACAGACTCTCAAAGATAGAGAGCTTTATTACTTCATGGCCCAGTCACGACTTTTCTTTTCGGCGGATAAGGCGGAAGCCGAGCGCGTCTACAACATTCTCGAACAGACTTTCGAGGAAGACGGCTTCCCCATCGCTATCACCGAAATCGATGAAGACCGGCAGATTTTCGAGGTGTCGGTCTATGTCGAGGACGATGCCGAAGATGTCGCCAAGCGGATCGATGCGTTGGTCGGTGCGGACATTTTCTCCGTCGAAGAACTGCCTGACATCGACTGGGTCACGCATTCGCTGGAAGGTCTGAAGCCTGTCAGAGCCGGGCATTTCTTTGTCCATGGCTCGCACGACCGCGACAAGATCGAAGCAGGCGACATCCCCATTGAAATCGATGCTGGTCTTGCCTTCGGCACCGGCCATCACGGAACGACGGCAGGATGCCTTGAACTGATCGAGGAAACTGTCAACGGCGAACATCCGACCAATGCGCTCGACCTTGGCACCGGCAGCGCTGTTCTTGCCATCGCCATAGCCAAGCTCGCTCCCATTCCTGTACTGGCTACCGATATCGATCCTGTCGCTGTCACCGTCGCCGCAGAAAATGCCGCCAAGAACGGTGTGGCAGAACATATCGTTACGGCAACGGCGGAAGGCTTCAGTCACCCGATCTTCCGTTCCTATTCGCCATTCGACCTGATCGTCGCCAACATTCTTGCCAATCCGCTTATCGAGCTGGCACCTTCCCTCAAGGAGCATCTGGCATCCGGCGGTTCCATTGTTCTTTCCGGAATACTTGACAGTCAACACGATGCAGTGCTCGCTGCCTATCAGGCACAGGGACTCACCCACCAAAAGACGCTGCATCGCGAAGGCTGGGTAGCAATTCATCTGAAATAACAGGCCGTTTGAACCACGGCGTATTCCTGTTTTGAGCGAGTTAAACCTATGGCTTTTCAGAGTTTCGACGTCACCACAAATCCGGCCAATGGCGGCCCACGCGTTGCGAAGCTGCGCGCGAAAATGGCCGAACTTGGCCTTGACGGATTTCTGGTTCCTCGCGCAGACGAGCATCAGGGTGAATATGTTCCGCCCCATGCGCAGCGCCTTGCCTGGCTGACCGGCTTCACCGGATCGGCTGGTGCCGCGCTCATCCTCGAGAACAGCGCCTATATCTTCGTCGATGGACGTTATGAACTGCAGGTCCGCGCCCAGACCGACCCGAAGGTCTTCTCCTATGAAAGCCTTGTCACAAATCCACCGGCTTCCTGGCTGGCAGAAAACGGCAAAGGCCTGAATATAGGCTTCGATCCCTGGCTCCATACAATTTCCGAAGCCCGCGCCTTGCGCGAAGCGCTTGAAAATCAGGGCGGTCAGCTCGTTCCCGTCGAAATCAATCTTGTTGACGCCGTATGGAACGATCAGCCTGAAGTGCCAACGGCAGAGGTGACGATCCAGCCTGCCCGCTTCTCCGGCCATGAAGCGGAAGACAAGATCAAGGAAATGCAGGCGGCAGTCGCCGCAAGCGGCGCCAGCGCAACTGTCCTGACCGATCCGTCATCAGTTGCATGGGTGTTCAATATCCGCGGCAAAGACGTGTCCAACACACCACTGCCGCTGAGCTTTGCCATTATCCCTGCAAAGGGCGAACCAGAGCTTTTCATTGATGAACGCAAGCTCGCCATCGAACCACGCGCCTATCTGACCCAGCTCGCCAAGCTCTCGGCACCGAGCGATCTGGAAGGGCACCTCAGTGCTCTCGCGGCCAAGGCAGAAGCTATTCTTCTCGACCCGACCCTTGCGGCTGAACAGCTCCGCCTCGTTGTCACCAGCGCAGGCGGCAGTGTGATCGAAGGCAAAGACCCTGCCCGTATTCCACGCGCAATCAAGAACAAGGCGGAACTTGATGGCTCACGCGCCGCCCATGAGCGCGACGGTGTGGCTATGGTCAATTTCCTCTCATGGGTCGACGGCCAGAAGCCCGGCACAATCGATGAAATCAGCGCAGCGCAGAAGCTGGAAGAATCGCGTGCCGATGCCGGGCGCGACTTCCAAATGCCGCTGGAAGACATATCCTTCGACACGATCTCCGGTGCGGGGCCAAATGGCGCAATCATCCATTATCGCGTCAATACCGACACCAACAGAACGCTTGAAGATGGCGAGCTTTATCTGGTCGATTCCGGCGCACAATATCGCGACGGCACCACCGACATTACCCGCACCGTCCCCATCGGCAAGGTAACGCCAGAGACGATCAAGGCATTCACGCTCGTGTTGAAAGGTGTGATTGCGATCACGACGGCGCGTTTCCCGAAAGGCACACGCGGGCAGGATATCGACGTTCTGGCGCGCATCGCACTATGGAAGTATGGTTTTGACTATGCGCACGGAACCGGTCATGGCGTCGGCTCCTACCTGTCAGTGCACGAAGGCCCACAGAGCATTTCGAAAAAGGGCGCGCAGGAACTGCTGCCGGGCATGATCCTTTCCAATGAACCGGGCTATTACAAACCCGGTTCATTCGGCATCCGCATCGAAAACCTCATCATCGTCACCGAACCGGAAGTGCCGGAAGGCGGCGACATTCCGATGATGGGCTTCGAGACACTGACTTTCTGCCCTATCGACCGGCGCCTGATCGACAAGTCACTTTTCACGCACGAGGAAATCGACTGGCTGAACAGCTACCATGCCAGCGTGCGCGAGAAGCTTTCAGGCCACCTCAAGGACGCTGAACGCAAATGGCTTGAAGCGGCAACCGCGCCGCTTTGATAATGCATTCACACCGTGAAATGGCGTAGCGCGATCAAAAGCGCTACGCCAGCAAAGAACATGGTCATCATGCTGAGCCGCAACGAAAGCACGATGCAAACCGCGAGTACGAGCAGTTCCCGCCAGCCATGATCCGAAGCAGGCGCAGCCACGATGGCCGTCAGAACGGCTGCAGGCACGGCGTTGAGCGCCGCTTCCACCCGGTAATGCACACGGCTGAAGCGTGACAGGACCAGATGCCCACCAATACGGGTGAGATAAGTGCAGAGCGCGCCCGCAAGAATGATCCAGATTGTGGTGGACATTTACGCCTCCCCTTCGCGTGGCTTGGCAATAATCGCCGCAAGAACAATGCCGCCAAGTGCGCCCAGCGATACATGCCACGGAGATCCCACGAACTTGTAGGCCGCCACGGCTGAAATCGCACTGACGATAACGACCGGCAGCCAGTTCTGTCGGTGACGGAAACTCATCACCATGCCGAGAAAATAGATCGGCAGCAGAAAGTCGATGCCGAAGGCGTAGGGATTCGTGATCAGATTGCCGAACAGCCCGCCAATCAGCGCTTCGAGAACCCAGGTCAGATAGAATGTGAGCCCGATGGCCATATACCAGACGAAGGTGACCGGCTTACCGGCTTCCGCTCGCTGTTCAACTTCCGCATACTGGATGTCTACCAGTACGAAAAAGGCCAGTGCCTTCTGCCATGGCTTGAAGTGACGGATACGCCGACCTGTGCTCGCCGAGTAAAGCACGTGCCGGAAATTGACGGCGAAGATCGACATGACAATCATCCACGGCGCAATGTTCTGGCCGAAAAGATCTAGCCCGACCATCTGGCTGGCACCGGCATAGATGATGGAACTCATGAACACCGCTTCGGCGAGCGACAATCCGTTATCGACAGCAAGCGCACCGAACAGCAGGCCAAAGGGCGCGCCGGCAACGACAAGCGGAAGTCCGCGCCGGACACCGTCAATAATATCGGCGCGCGCTGAAGCCCTTACGGGCCGAAAAGTCTGATCCACGAATATTCACTCCTCCGAATGAAGAGTAGTTAGGAAATTCTGGGGCCTGTTGGAATATGATTTCCCAAAAAATCATACTATTAAACAGGAATGCCGCATTTGCGCATCACTCATAAATCCGGCTGATGCATTCATGAACGATCATGATTGTTGCGGAACTGTCTTTTCGATTTTGTGCATCCAGTCTACGAGCGGACGAGCCCGTTCGGTGAAGTCGACAAGACGATCCGCCAGATCGGCACGGGTAATCGTTTCAGGGTCGATTTCCATCCGCACCGAGAAATGCCGATTGCGAATTGCTTCCAGCAAATCATCATCAGTGACGGCCTCGAAACCACGTGGCGTGCGTTTCAGCCGGTCGTAATCGCTGATTTTCAAACCGTTTTTCTTGAGTTTCGCGACCATGGCGCGGAATTCTTCCGGCTTCTCGGCAATGGCCGTACGTATAGCCAGAAGCAGCTCTTTTCTCGCTCCCCACCAAGCCACACAGGCGTAGCAGTCGCGAACACCCGGCAGGCCGATACAGACATAGAAGCAGCCGCTCTCGTCCCATTTTGTACCCGATTGCGACAGCAGCGCAGACAGGTGACGGTTATAGGGGGCCTTGTCCTTGGAAAACCGCGTATCGCGTTTGATACGGAACTGCGATTTCACCCGGTCGCCCTTGAACGGCAGACCGGCCTTTGCAAAACGACCTGTCAGTTCCTCGACAAGATCGCCAAGCGGTTCCTTCAATTGCTGCTCGAAAAGATCCTTGTTCTCGACGAACCATTCGCGATTCTGGTGAAAATCCAGAGCTTTCAGAAACGGGATCGCTTTTTCACCAAAACCGCTGAACGGGGCCATTATTCTTCTCCGACCAGTGTGAACCAGGCGTCTTCATCGATGACTTCGATACCCAACTCGGACGCCTTGGCGAGTTTGGAACCAGCGCCCGGTCCGGCCACCACAAGATCGGTCTTTTTCGAAACCGATCCAGCCGTCTTTGCCCCATAGCGCTCGGCCATGGCTTTCGCCTCATCGCGCGACATACGTTCCAGACTGCCGGTAAATACCACCGTCTTGC
The DNA here is from genome assembly GCF_024701725.1 of Ochrobactrum sp. XJ1. Classification (NCBI taxonomy): domain Bacteria; kingdom Pseudomonadati; phylum Pseudomonadota; class Alphaproteobacteria; order Hyphomicrobiales; family Brucellaceae; genus Ochrobactrum; species Ochrobactrum sp. XJ1. The sequence goes on along the minus strand of NZ_VDGD01000010.1, from coordinate 63,445 downwards.
CTTCGACCGGCGAACCGGTGGCAACACGTGCTTCCTCGTCAAGCGGCGTCACTTCGGCGAGAAGAGCCGCCAACACTTGCACGTTATGCGGCTCCGCATAAAAATCCACGACTGCCTCTGCAACGATGGAACCGATGCCCTCAACCGCAATCAATTCCTGCCAGGCGTCGTTACCCTTGTCGGTGCGGTCGCCTTCTTTTGGCGGAACCGCTTCCAGAGCCGCTTTTTCAAAGGCGGTATAAGACAGATAGGCGCGCGCAAAGCGCTTGGCATTCACCTCACCAACATGACGGATACCAAGGCCGAACAGAAAGCGATGCAGGGCAATCTCGCGCCGATCATTGATCGCATCATAAAGCTTCTTCACGGAAGTCGCGCCGAAACCTTCAATGTTCTCCAGTTTCTTGAGAGGCGAATCCGCCTGTCGCTTTTGCAGCGTGAAGATATCGGCAGGCGATTTGATCTTCAGGCTGTCATCTTCTGCATGGAAGAAGAACTCGACCTGCTTCTCGCCAAGGCCTTCAATATCGAACGCATTGCGCGATACGAAATGACGAATGCGCTCGACCGCCTGCGCAGCACAGGTCAGGCCGCCGGTGCAACGATAGACCGCCTCGCCCTCTTCACGCACAGCATGGCTGTGACAGACCGGGCATTCATGCGGGAACACAAACGGCGTTGCATCGGCTTTGCGCTTCTCCAGCACGACATCGACAATCTGCGGGATCACATCACCTGCGCGCTGCACGATTACCGTATCGCCGACGCGAATATCATGCTCATCAGCACGAATACGCTCACCCTTGAGGCCGATACCCTTGATATAGTCCTCGTTGTGCAGCGTCGCATTGGTCACGACCACGCCACCGACAGTGATCGGCTCCAGCCGCGCCACTGGCGTCAGCGCGCCGGTGCGCCCGACCTGAATGTCGATGCCGCGCAAGATCGTCGTAGCCTGTTCTGCCGGAAACTTGTGCGCAATGGCCCATCGTGGGCTGCGCGAGCGGAAACCGAGCCGCGTCTGCAGATCGAGCCGATCAACCTTATAGACGACACCGTCAATGTCGTAGTCGAGCTGAGCGCGCTCAAGGCCAATGGCACGGTAATGCGCAAGCAATTCATCTGCACCGTGAAGCCGCTTCGTCAGCGGATTGACCGGGAAACCCCATTCGCGAAAAACCTCGACCATACCCGTCTGCGTATCGGCAGGCATGTCCGACATCTCACCCCAGGCATAGGCAAAGAATTTCAGCTTGCGGCTCGCCGTCACCTTGGCATCGAGCTGGCGCAGGGAACCTGCTGCCGTGTTGCGCGGGTTCACATAGGTCTGCTTGCCTTCAGCGGCCATCTGTTCGTTGAGCGCGAGGAAGTCACTTTTAGCCATATAGACCTCACCGCGTACTTCAACGACGGAAGGCGCTCCAGCCGGAAGCCGGTTCGGAATTTCGGCAATGGTGCGGATATTCGCCGTCACATTCTCGCCGGTCGTGCCGTCACCACGCGTCGCACCGCTAACCAGAATTCCATTCTCATAGCGGATCGACATGGAAAGCCCGTCGATCTTCGGTTCAGCGGTAAATGCGATGGAATTATCCGGCAGATGCCCCAGAAAGCGATAGACACTGCCCACGAAATCGCGGACGTCATCGTCTGAAAACGCATTGCCGAGCGAAAGCATCGGGCGTGCATGAACAACCTGCGCAAATTTGGAAACAGGTGCTGTACCAACACGCAAGGACGGGCTGTCTGTCCGCACCAGATGCGGGAAGCGCGCTTCAATCGCATCGTTACGCCGCTTCAGCGCATCATACTCGGCATCCGAAATCTCTGGCCGGTCATTGGCATGATAGAGCTCATCATGATGCGCAATTTCACGCGCCAGCCGTTCCAGTTCTGAAGCGGCTTCAGGTTCAGTCAGTTTTTCGACGGGAGTATCGGTCATAAGCGGAGCAAAACCTGCTGATTCAATTTTGCTCAACATAACCAAGAAATGGCATCGCGCCTACACCGGCCCGACATTACGAACATGCATATCCCCTGACAGCGTCATGTCAGGAGACGAGCGCACTATCTCTTTGTTTGTACGCATTATCCGACGCATCGAAGCGGGATCAGAAATCAGTCCAGTGGACTGATTTCCCCGCGTAGGCGCTTCGCACTTTTGCTGGAAATGCTCAATTCTCAGCCAGCAGGCGTTCTGCTGCTGCGCGCGCTTCGTCGGTAATGCTGGCACCGGCCAGCATGCGGGCAATCTCTTCCTGCCGCTCATCCACCCCGATGGAACGGATCGAGGTAGACATACGGTCTTCATTGGTCGCAGACTTGGCAATCAGGAAATGCGTGGAAGCACGCGCTGCCACCTGCGGCGCATGTGTGACCGAAAGCACCTGTACGCGACCAGAAAGCCGTGCAAGGCGCTGCCCGATGGCATCTGCCACCGCACCGCCCACGCCGGTATCGATTTCATCGAATACGAGCGTCGGAGCAGAACCGCGATCCGCAAGCGCCACCTTCAGTGCCAACAGGAAACGTGAAAGCTCGCCACCCGAGGCGACCTTCATCATCGGCCCGGCCCGTGTGCCCGGATTGGTGCGCACCCAGTACTCGACAGTATCGATGCCTTCAGCCGCCCGTGCTTGCGCGTCGGTCGTCATCTCGACAATGAATTCGGCGCGCTCAAGCTTCAGCGCCGGCAATTCGGTCATTACTGCAACCTTTAGATGCTCTGCTGTTTCCTTACGCAAACTGGAAAGCTTGGCCGCCGCCGTGTCATAGGCCACCCGCATTTCGGCCGCCTGACTTTCAAGCTGGATCAGCTTTTCTGCTCCGGCATCCAGATCGGCAAGATCAGCATCCATCTTGTCACGCAGCGCAGGCAATCCCTCTACTGCGACAGAATATTTGCGTGCGGCGGCGCGCAAAGCAAAAAGCCGCTCCTCAACCTGTTCCAGCACGCGCGGATCGAAATCGATTTCGCGCATGGCATGATCTATACCGTCCTGCGCGAGAGCCAGACTGTTGAGCGCCTCGTCAATTGCCTTGCAAACCGGCTCCAGCAGATGCGGCGCTTCCGGGATCTTGCGCTCCAGACGACGCACAAGGCTTGCCAGAGACGGCACAGGTGATCCCTGCCCCGACAGTAACTCACCGGCTTCGTTCACATCACCCGCGATCTTTTCGGATTTCATCATGATCGCGCGGCGCTCGGCGAGCTCTTCTTCCTCGCCGGGCTGCGGATCCAGCTTGGTCAGTTCTTCAACTGAAGACCGCAGGTAATCGCCTTCACGCTCGGCCTGCTCGACGCGGGCACGATGCTTGGCAAGTGCTGTTTCCGCATCGCGCCAAGCCTTGTGACGCTCGCGAACCACTGCGGCCTCTGGCTCGAGACCGCCAAAAGCATCCAGCAATGTACGGTGAAGATCGGTATCGATCAGCGCGCGGTCGTCATGCTGGCCATGGATTTCCACCAGCCTGCGTCCGAGATCACGAAGAAGCGCGACGCTCGCCGCCTGATCGTTGATGAAGACGCGCGTGCGACCATCACCCATCTGCAGGCGACGCAGAATGATGTCGCCATCATCGTCAAAACCGTTGTCACGCAGAAAAATCCGAGCCGGATGCGCGCCCGGCACATCGAACACTGCAGTCACCTGCCCTTGATCGGCACCATGACGCACCAACGAGGCGTCGCCACGTGCGCCAAGTGCCAGTGAAAGCGAATCAAGCAAAATAGACTTGCCCGCCCCGGTTTCACCGGTAAGTACGGACAAGCCTGTCTTGAACTCGATGTCGAGCCTTTCAATCAGAACAATATCGCGGATCGACAGGTGCGACAGCATGTGAGAATCAGCTTATGAGCCGCCGCCGGTGATGAGCGACGAAGCCTTGGCCAGCCACGAATTACCGTTTTCGCGTGGCTCAAGACCACCGCTCTGCAGAAGCTTGTAGCTGTCCTTGTACCACGGACTGTCCGGATAGTTCTTGCCGAGAACCGAAGCGGCCATCTGGGCTTCCGACGTCAAGCCAAGCGCATAGTAGGCTTCGACGAGACGAGCCAGTGCTTCTTCCACCTGACGGGTATTGGAATATTCCTCCACAACGCCGCGGAAGCGCTTGATAGAGGCAAGGTATTCCTTGCGTTCCAGATAATAGCGGCCAACCTGCATTTCCTTGCCAGCGAGCTGGTCGCGGGCGAAGCGGATCTTGGCCTTGGCATCATCCGTATATTCGGAATCCGGGAAACGATCGACCACTTCCTGCATCGCAGCGATTGCGCGACGGCTTGCAGCCTGATCGCGGGTCACGTCCGGAATCTGGCGGAAGTAGGAAAGACCGATGATGTAATAGGCATAGGCCGATTCAGGCGAAGTCGGGTAAAGCGTGTTGTAACGCTTCGCCATCGAGATCGCTTCTTCGTAATTGCCCTTGCGGTAGTTGGTGAAGGCAGCCATCACGAGCGACTTGCGTGCCCATTCCGTGTAGGGATGCTGGCGATCGACGGCGGCGAACTTCTTCGCAGCTTCATCAAGGCGACCTGCGTCCAGATTGGCGAGACCTTCATTGTAGGTTTTGTCGGCAGGATCAATCGTCTCGACATACTTGGTGAGATCGATGTCGTCGTCCTTGCTGGCACAACCGGCGAGCGGGATAAGAACGGCGATAGCGCCAGTCAGCAGCGCGGTTTTCGTCACACCCTTGAATTTGAAACTCGTCATGCGGTCTCCGGCCTTCTGACAGCGTCATTCCTGTTTGGAGTTGCGTGCTTCTAGCACTGCACGGCAGCTCCATCCATACAAATCATTCAGCTTCAGCGAATGTACGAACATAGCTGACGCTGTTTTGGCCGTCCATAAACCACATGCAGGCGAAATCGGCAATCGTCTAGTGGTCTGAATCCGCCGGACGGCGTATCGAAACGCGTAACCAGTGTGAATTGGCCCCGGTATTGGCTACCCGTATGGGTAGTTGCTCCCCGATCAATCCACCGTAGAACGGCGCACCGACTCAATTGTGAGGTGAACCGGCGAACACGGCTCAATTAAGGCCATGCGCCGATACATACTATTTCTTGGCTAAATTTAGAGCGCCCATGGAGCCGCTATATTCGGCTTCACAGCAACGAAATCCGATGCTCTCGAGTTCTGGCGAACACCGGAAGCCTCGACAATATCGAACGCCGTCTTGTCCGACAGCAGCGCCTTCACCGTTTCCGCATTCAGCCTGTGACCACTGCGGTAGGAACGGAAACAGCCGATGAACGGCAGACCGGCAAGTGCCAGATCGCCGACGGCATCGAGCGTCTTGTGACGAACGAATTCGTCCTTGAAACGCAGCCCGCCCGGATTGATGACAGAATTGTCGTCACCAATGACAAGCGAATTGTCGAGCGACGAGCCAAGCGCATGGCCGGAAGCCCAGAGGCGTTCCACATCCTTCATGAAACCGAAAGTCCGCGCGGTGGAAAGCTCCTTGCGGAAGGTCGCTTCGTCCACATCGTCTGCAAACTTCTGCCGACCGATCAGCGGGCATTCGAAGTCGATCTCAACTTCAAACCGCGTACCGGCGAAGGGGCGGAATTCACCCCAGGAACCGCCAGCTTCGACGCGGACCGTTTTCAGAATGCGAATAAAGCGTCGTTTTGCTTCCTGTGTGACAACACCCGCCTCATCGAAAGCTTCGATAAAACGCGCAGAAGTACCGTCGAGAATGGGAACTTCAGGACCGTCGATTTCAACGACAAGGTTATCAATGCCCAGTGCGGCGACCGCCGCCATCAGGTGCTCAACCGTGTCGATCTTGGATTCTTTCGGTCCGAGCGACGTGCAGAGGTCAGTGGCGCCAATCTGTGAAACATGGGCCCGTACTTCCGGCGCCTTTCCCTTCAGATCTGAACGCTGGAATACGATTCCCGTATCGGCATCGGCCGGGAAAAACGTCGCCGAAGCTGGAGCTCCGCCATGAACGCCGACGCCCGAAAGCGTAACCGCACGACCAATTGTCTTTTGATAAGCGCTCAAGAGAGTTCCAATCTGCTGAATAAAATGAATACAGGCCGTTTAAACGGAATTTCAACACAGCCCATTTCGCAATTCTTTGCGTCTATATGGATAGATATAGCTAAAATTGCGACAGGAAATACAGAGGGTTCACCAACTCGTGCTGCCCGGACCATACTCCGTTACAATTAAAATAATAATTTGCGTGACTTGAAGAAAATCACGCTTTCTTACGAATGTTTTGATTTTGTTTACTGAAACGAAAAAGCCGCGGGGGTTACCCGCGGCTTTCCTATTCACTCACCGAAATGGCTCAGTTCGACTGACGGCGCAGGAAGGCCGGGATTTCGAGCTGATCTTCTTCCGAAGCTGCGCGCGGCTGCGGACGACCCTGATCATCAAGCTGGCCGCGACGCGGTGCGTAGATGGACGTGTCCTGCTGCGGAGCGCGACGTTCAGCCGGACGCATGCCAGGTTCACGATGCTGAGCCGGTTCCAGACGGGCTGCAGGCTGATCTTCCTCACGACGCGACAGACCATGAGTCAGGCGCTTCAGGAGGCTCATCGGGCCGCGCGGCTCTTCCTGTGCAGGCTGCTGCGGAGCACGACGGGCATTGATTTCAGCCTGTGCAACCGGCGGAAAATCCGAAACGGCAGGCATGCGCGGAGCAGGACGCGGTTCACGAACCGGCTGTTCATGCATCTGCGGCTGCTGGTAGGCCTGTGGCTGTGCTGCCTGATGACCTGCCGGTGCCTGCGGCATCGGTGCACGGGCAACCGGAGCGCGTTCGAAGGACTCCGGTGCCGGAGCCTGGAAAATGCGGCTCTGCGGACGGAATTCCGGCTCAGCAGAAGCTGCAGGAGCTGCTGGTGCGGCTGGAATTTCAGCTTCGGCAGACTGGATCGCCTGGGCAATCGGATCGACCTGACGCGGCTGTTCAACAACTGGAGGACGAAGTGCGCCATGCGGAGCCATTGGCTTCGCCTGTGCAGTCTGCTTTACCGGCTGGCGAAATTCCAGCGGCGCAGGCGCCGCGTCTCCTAACTGCTTATCGATACCGGTAGCGACGACAGAAACGCGGATGACGCCTTCGAGGCCTTCGTCGAAGGTTGCGCCAAGGATGATATTCGCATCCGGATCGACTTCTTCGCGAATACGCGTAGCAGCTTCGTCGACTTCGAACAGGGTCATGTCGCGACCACCGGTGATCGAGATCAGGAGGCCCTTCGCGCCGCGCATCGAGGTTTCGTCAAGCAGCGGGTTAGCGATTGCAGCTTCGGCAGCAGCCATTGCACGGCCTTCGCCGGAAGCTTCGCCCGTACCCATCATAGCCTTGCCCATTTCGCGCATCACCGAACGAACGTCGGCGAAGTCGAGATTGATGAGGCCTTCCTTGACCATCAGGTCGGTGATGCAGGCAACGCCCGAATAAAGCACCTGGTCAGCCATTGCGAAAGCATCGGCGAAGGTGGTCTTGTCGTTGGCGATGCGGAAGAGGTTCTGGTTCGGAATGACGATAAGCGTATCGACGTTCTTCTGCAGTTCTTCGATGCCGAGATCGGCAGTCTTCATGCGGCGGGCGCCTTCGAAATGGAAAGGCTTGGTCACGACGCCAACGGTGAGGATGCCCCGTTCACGGGCAGCGCGCGCCACGACCGGAGCAGCGCCGGTGCCGGTGCCGCCGCCCATGCCGGCGGTCACGAAGCACATATGCGTGCCATTCAGGTGATCGACGATTTCGTCGATGCACTCTTCAGCAGCCGCACGGCCAACTTCTGGCTGGGAACCAGCACCAAGACCCTCTGTAACGGCAGCGCCGAGCTGGATCATGCGTTCGGACTTCGACATCGTCAAAGCCTGAGCGTCGGTGTTGGCCACGACAAAATCCACGCCGCGCAGACCGGCATTGATCATGTTGTTGACCGCATTGCCGCCGCCGCCGCCGACACCGAATACGGTGATGCGGGGCTTCAGCTCGGTGATATCCGGCTTTTGCAGATTGATAGTCATAGGTCCTTGTTCCTCTTAAGCCTTACCACCGCTTCGCCGCCGCGGTGTGGATTGGTTGTTACCCAGATGGTCACGCCCCAATAATTCAACACGCTATTTCAACAGCTTACACAATACTTACTACTCAGAAACTCTCTTTCAGCCATTGGCTGACACGTTGAATGCGCCCACCCGTACCGGTCATGAGACCGGAGGAAGCCGCTTTCACCGACCGCTCTTCTATCCCGGCCACCTGCGGGTAAATCAGAAGTCCAACGGTCGCGGCAAAAGCTGCCCCCTTAGCCGCCTCAGGCAATCCCGCTATTCCTAGAGGACGCCCGATTCGTACATTTCTTGCAAGGATTCGCCTGGCTGCCTCTGGCATTCCTGGCAGCTGGCTAGCGCCGCCGGTCAGAACCACACGCTTGCCGACAATATGTCCAAGACCTGACTGGTTAAGCCTGTCGCGCACCAGTTCCAGTGTCTCTTCCACTCTTGCACGGATAATCCGCGTCAGCACCGAGCGCGGATATTGATTGGGTACATCACGCTCATCGTCGCCGATGGGCGGAACGGAAATGAGATCGCGGTCATCGGCAGCGCTCGGCAGAGCGGAGCCATACATGACCTTCAGACGTTCGGCATCTTCCATCCGGGTGGAAAAGCCGCGAGCCACATCCATCGTCACGTGATTGCCGCCAATGGCCACTGCATCGGCGTGAATAAACTTGCCTTCGGAGAAGACGGAGATCGTCGTCGTGCCGCCGCCCATATCGATGCAGGCCGCGCCCATTTCAGCTTCGTCGCCGACCAGAGCGGCAAGACCGCTGGCATAAGGCGTTGCAACGATGGCTTCCACCGACAAATGGCAGCGATTGATGCAAAGCTCCAGATTGCGCAGTGGCGCTGCGTCGGCCGTCAGCACATGCATATCGACGCCGAGGCTATCGCCCAACATGCCGAGCGGATCGCGAATACCGCGTTCACCATCGAGCGTGTAGCCAACCGGCAGCGAATGAACGAGGTGACGCTCGGCTGCAAGCGCCTGCTTGGCACCGGCAGCCAGAACACGACGAATATCGGTCTGCTCGACTTCATGGCCGCCCAGATTGACGCTGGCCGTGAAGGTTTCGCTCTTGAGGCGACCGGCTGAAATATTGACGATCAGGCTATCGACGGTAAGACCAGCCATGCGCTCAGCTGCATCGACCGCAAGGCGGATCGACTGCTCTGCCGCATCCAGATCAATGATGACGCCCGACTTGACGCCGCGCGAACGCTGATGGCCGATGCCCAGTACTTCCATACGGTGCGTGCGGCCTGGCAGCAGTGCGCCGCCTTCATGCGGACGCAACCGTGCGATAACGCAGGAAACCTTGCTCGATCCGACATCCAGAACCGTTAACAGGCGCACCTTGCGCCCTGCAGTTCCGCCTTGTGATGATCCCTTGCCGCCCAGAATACTCATACGCGCTTCCCCGTGCGGGATAGTTCTTTTTTACGCTCTGCCAGAAACTTCTGGCGCTGCTCCATGCCACTTGCAGTCAATTGAACAGTCACGCGATCATCCAGACGAAGATCGACCGCAGCGATATCGCGCGAAAGAAGATGCTGGTCCTGATCGAGCTTCTCGACCTGCGCGAGCGCCTTCAGCGGATCGGTTTCCGGCAGCATGATGCGCACGCCATTATCCAGAAGCAGGTCCCAGCGACGGTCGCCGACACGGATGTAGGCGCGAACCTTTCCGGCCAGACCCGGATAGGCAGCGATTTCATCAACGAAGCCCTTGACCTTCTTTTCCGCGCCATCGCCCACGACGAGCGGCAACGAATTGTAACGGCCCGGACGGAACGGAACGATGGTATCCCCGGCGGCGTCGATCAGCGCCAGATCCTTGTCGTTTTGCCAGATGGCGAACGCCTTGCGTTCATGCAACGAGACAAGAACCGTACCAGGATAAACCTTGCGAACTTCTGCGCTTTCAACCCATGGCAGCTTGTCGATGGATTGGCGCGCTTCTTCAGCGCTCAGACCGACGAGAGATGTCTCGCCATCAAGATCGAGCTGACCCAGAATATCTATATCGGACGTCTCGTTGTTGCCGACGACCTTTATATCCTCAATTGCGAAACCGAGTGTGGAAGCAGTCGCCTTGACCACCTCCGGCGTGTGACCGCCAACCGCCATGCCATAAAGGCCGGTAGCACCAAGGAAACCCAGCATGCCGACAGTGCCTGCATGGCGCGGAATATTTACATTGCCTTGGAAAAGGCGAGCAGCAAAGCGAAACGGCTTGCGCAGGAAACGCGGCAGGACAAAAGCAGCACCCGTCGCCCCCGATGCATCCCGCATCGAGCCCGAGCGCCCATATCCGTCCGATTTTCCGTTCAACGCAAACAAGACGCGTCCTCCACCATCCAACTCAACAATTCACCGAAAGAGATACCAGCCGCTTTGGCGATATCAGGCACGAGCGAGGTAGGAGTCATCCCCGGCTGGGTATTGATTTCCAGCCAGATAACTTCGCCATCATCAGAGAAACGATCGTCGAAACGGAAGTCTGACCGGCTTACGCCCCGACACCCGATTGCCCGATGCGCCGTAAGGGCCATTGTTTGTATTTTTTGGTAAATATTTGGTAAAATTTTTGCCGGACACACGTGAGATGACGCGCCTGCAACATATTTTGAATCATAATCGTAGAACTGATGGCCTACCGGAATGATCTCACACACGTCCATGACGCGATCACCCATCACGGCACAGGTCAATTCCCGGCCGGGAATGTATTTTTCGACCAGAACCTCGGCACCGTAGTTCCACTCAGCCGAACTGATGATTTGCGGCGGATGCGCCTGATCTTCCTTGACGATCACGACGCCAAAGCTCGAACCTTCGCGAACCGGCTTGACCACGTAAGGCGGCTCCATCGGATGCTCAGTGCCGATCTCAAAACGGTTGAGCAGAAGCGAGGAAGCAACAGCAACACCGGCAGCAGCCGCAACCTTCTTGGCGCGGTCCTTGTCCATGGCGAGCGCCGATGCGAGCACGCCCGAATGCGTGTAGGGAATCTGGAGATACTCGAGAACGCCCTGAATAGCGCCATCCTCACCGAAAGGGCCATGCAGCGCATTGAACGCAACGTCAGGCTTCAGTTCGGCAAGAACGCTGGCAACATTGCGATCCACATCAATACGCGTCACGCGATAGCCGCGCTCTTCAAGGGTCGCAGCGCAAGCCGTTCCAGAGGACAAACTGACCGGGCGCTCCGAAGAGAAACCGCCCATCAAAACGGCGACGTGCTTTCCCGTCATGTTAGCATCCCCTCTGCGCAATCCCCTGCGCATCAATTAAACAGAATCCAAGCAACCCAGCAGCGAAGGCCGCAGGCACCCGCGGCAGGAAAATCCTGCCGAATCAAATCACTGTGTGGTTAACCCTAAAGAATCAGAGGATTGATTCCGTGACAAGACCCTATAGAAAGGGACGAACCTTACGCGTCGCTTGTGAAGGCAAAAAAGCCCGGAATATCAGGTAGAAAATCCGGGCAACTTTTTTATCAAAATTTTCCAAGAAACTCTTCTACCGCCTCGCCCTCGCGGAACAAACCGAGACGTTTGATTTCCCAATGAAGGCGAATACCCGAATTTTCAAAAACTCTGGCGCGAACCGTTTCGCCCAAAGTCTCCAGATCGAGCCCCGTTGCGGTGCCTGTATTGATCATAAAATTGCAGTGCATTTCGGACATCTGCGCGCCGCCGACGCGCAAACCGCGGCAACCTGCCTTGTCGATTTCCTTCCAGGCCGATGTGCCTTCCGGATTCTTGAAGGTCGAGCCACCTGTTTTTTCGCGTACAGGCTGCACCGTCTCGCGATGATGCTGCACCTCGTCCATGGCTTGTTTGATCGCTTCATGCTTGCCGGGAGTTCCCTCGAACAAGACAGAGGTAAAAATCAGATCCGGCGATGCTGAGGAATGCCGATAGGCGTAGCCCATATCCGCATTGGAAAGCACATGCACATCGCCCTTGCGATCAAGGGCGCGAACCTCCACGACGCGCTCGCGCGTTTCCACGCCGTTGGCGCCTGCATTCATGCGCAAAGCCCCGCCCATGCCGCCGGGTATGCCATGGTAGAAGTGGAAGCCAGCCAGCCCCGCTTCCAGCGCCGCTGCGGCCACGCGCTTGTCAGGCGTCGCCGCGCCTGCCCGCAGCTGCGTCTCAGAAACCTGATCGACTTCGCCGAAGCCTTTTGCGGAAAGCCGCACGACAAAGCCTGGAACACCGCCATCGCGCACGAGCAGATTGGAGCCGATGCCAACCACGAGAATCGGTATCTCTTCCGGCACAGCCTTCAGAAACGAGGAGAGGTCTTCTTCATCGGCAGGCTGAAACAGAACCTGTGCCGGTCCGCCAGCGCGGAACCAGGTGATCTTGTCCATACCAGCATCGGGCGTCAGCCGACCACGCAAGCCCGACAATTTGCCGTCGAGCTTCTTCAGAAGCGTCTCGCCGCTTTCCATCTTACTTCTTACCCTGTTCAGCCAGTTCTTTCGGCAGCGCATATGCCCACTGCGTAATATTGCCTGCGCCGAGGCAGACCACGAAGTCGCCCGGCTCCGCTATCGAAGCAACCAACGGTGCCAGTGCTTCTGGCCCGCTGGCATAGCGTGCATCGCGATGACCTGCGGTTTTGATGCGCGATACGAGCGCCTCGGAATTGACGCCTTCGATAGGGTCTTCGCCAGCCGTATAGACCGGCGCCACGATAACCGTATCGGCATCGTTGAAACATGCCGCGAATTCATCAAACAGGCTTGCCAGACGCGTATAGCGGTGCGGCTGCACAATGGCGACCACACGACCTTTTGTGGCTTCACGTGCAGCTTTCAGCACGGCGCGGATTTCAACCGGGTGATGGCCGTAATCGTCGAATATCTCTACGCCGTTCCACGTGCCCGTATGGGTAAAGCGACGTTTCACACCGCCGAACGAACCAAGGCCACGACGAATATCGTCGGCCACGATACCCAGCTCATGCGCAACGGCGATTGCCGCCGTCGCATTGGATACGTTGTGCTGCCCCGGCATCGGCAGACGCAGATCCTTGATCTCGGTTGCCTCGCCCTTGCGCGAACGGATCACGACATCGAACAGACTCGCAGCACCATCCATGCGGTGATTGACAAAACGCACATCAGCCTGCGGGTTTTGGCCATAAGTCACAATGCGGCGGTCTTCGATCCGGCTCACCAGAGCCTGCACTTCCGGATGGTCAAGGCACATCACGCCAAAGCCATAGAACGGAACATTCTCGACAAACTGCGCGAAAGCCGCACGCACGGCATCGAAATTGCCGTAATGGTCGAGATGTTCCGGATCGATATTGGTGACGACCGCGATATCGGCTGGCAGTTTGAGGAACGTGCCGTCGCTTTCGTCGGCTTCCACCACCATCCAGTCACCATCGCCCATACGGGCATTGGTACCGTAAGCATTGATGATACCGCCATTGATGACGGTCGGATCAAGATGCCCGGCATCGAGCAATGCGGCGACCATTGAGGTCGTGGTGGTCTTACCATGCGTACCGCCAATCGCAACCGCATGACGGAAGCGCATCAACTCGGCCAGCATTTCGGCGCGGCGCACGATAGGCAGCAGCTTTTCGCGTGCAGCAACCAGCTCGGGATTGTTTTTCTTGATCGCCGTCGAAACGACAACAACTTCGGCATCACCGATATTTTCAGCCTTGTGGCCGACAAAGACCTCAATGCCTTTTTCACGCAGGCGCTGCACATTGGCGCTGTCGGACTGGTCAGAGCCCTGTACCTTGTAGCCGAGATTATGCAGCACTTCGGCAATACCGCTCATGCCGATGCCGCCAATTCCGATGAAATGGACAAGCCCGATATTCAGCGGCATTTTCATGGCCGAGTTCCTTCTTTGAATTCCTGAACAGATTTACCTGCTGCAATAGCCTCTGCCAGATCAGCAAGCAACTGCGCTGCATCCGGCTTACCAACGCTTTTTGCAGCTTTTGCTTGTACTTCGAGGCGCTGTGGCTCATTCATCGCAGCCTGGAGTATCTCGGCAAGGCGTTCTGGCGACAATTCCGACTGGCGAACAACCTCGCCACCGCCGACAGCCGCGAGCGCTGCTGCATTCGCTGCCTGATCATGATCGAGCGCGTGCGGAAACGGCACCAACATCGCCGGACGACCGATCACGGTGATCTCAGAAACGGTCGAAGCACCGGACCGCGAAATCACGAACTGAGCATCCGCCATGCGTGCTGGCATATCGTTGAAAAACGGCGCAACGTCAGCGGGAACACCAAGTTTCTTGTAAGCTTCGCGTACAGCGGCTTCGTCTTCCTTGCGGGCCTGCTGGGTGATCAGCAGCCGCGCTCGGTCGTTCTCTGGCAGCAAAGCCACGGCAGCGGGAATGGCAGTCGAAAAGAACTGAGCGCCCTGGCTACCGCCAAAAACCAGCAGGCGGAAACGTTCATCCGCCTTGACCGGCTTGTAGGGCGTTCCGGCTGCAGTCAGAACTGGTGGACGCACCGGATTGCCGGTCGTAGCCGTCTTTTCGGCATGGGCCCCACCGGTCTCGGGCAGGAAACCACCGGCAATTGCTTTCACGCGACCTGCAAGGCCCTTATTGGCGCGACCCATGACGGCATTCTGCTCGTGCACCATCGTCGGGATGTTCATGTTGCTCGCGGCATAGAGCGGCGGCAGCGTCGGATAGCCACCAAAGCCCGCAACGAGTTTGGGCTTCAGCCTGCGGAACAATTTACGGGAATCGAGATTGCCCTGCCATAGTGACCAGAACGTCTTCAGGAGCGCTATCGGGTTGCGGCCTGCAATTGTTGCCGAACGAATGACATGAACATGATCTTCCGCGAAGGCACCCGCGAAACGCTGCGCGCGCGCATCGGTCGCCAGATGGACGTCCCAACCACGCGCCTTCAGTTCATGCGCCAGCGCTTCCGCCGGAAAAAGATGACCGCCCGTTCCACCGGCGGCCAGTACGATTACGCCTTTTACCATCAGCCCCTCACAGCGCAGGAATGCGTTTGCCCATATCGACACCGCTACCGACCGTATGGGTCATGCGGGCTTCCGGACGGCGGCGCGTCAGAGCCAGAAGGATGCCCATCGTGATGGCGATGGCAATGAGCGAGGAACCGCCATAGGAGATGAACGGCAGGGTCATTCCCTTTGCAGGCATGAGATGCAGGTTCACAGCCATGTTGATGATCGACTGGAAGCCGAACAGAATGACAATCCCCGAGACAGCCAGACGGGTGAACGGATCACGCTCGCGCAACGCAATCGAAAGGCCGCGCACGACGATGAATGCGAAAAGCAGCATGATGATCATGCACAGAACGATGCCGTATTCTTCTGCCGCAACCGAGAAAATGAAATCGGTATGGCTGTCCGGGATGATGCGCTTGATGGTACCTTCGCCCGGACCTTGTCCGAACCAGCCGCCGCGCAGGATTGCTTCGCGTCCGGCATCGACCTGGAACGTGTCGCCCTCGCCTGTCATGAACCGGTTGATACGCCCGGCCACGTGATCGAACATGAAATAGGCTGAAACGCCGCCGCAAACAGCAAGACCACCCAGGACCAGAATCCAGAACATCGGCAGACCGGCGAGGAAGAACATGGCACCCCATGTGCCTGTGGTCAGCATTGTCTGGCCAAGGTCAGGCTGGAGGACGAGCAAAGCAGCAACGGTGCCGAACAGCAGCATGGCAAGAAAATTGCCGGGCATTTCGCCACCGCGTTCACGCTCCGAGAACAGCCAGGCGCAAACCACCACGAATGCAGGCTTCATGAATTCTGACGGCTGGATAGAGATCCCTGCCAGATTGACCCAGCGCCGCGCACCTTTCACTTCGATACCGAAGAACAGTGCGGCAACCATCAATACAAGCGAAATGCCGAGCAGGATCAAAGCAAATCGCCTGATCTGGCGCGGCGACAGAAACGACACGCCGATCATGACGCCAACTGCCGGCAGCATGAAGAAAATCTGGCGCTCGACAAAGTGGAACCCGTCGAGCCCGATACGCTGGGCCACGGCAGGACTTGCGGCGAATGACAGCAGAATGCCAAGCCCCATTAGAGCAAGACATGCAGCGAGGAAGAAGCGGTCTATTGTCCACCACCAATTGGCGACAGGACCGCGATCGACACGGCTTACCATCAGCTTTTCCCTCCTATCGGCTCGACGCCCGGAAGCGCCAGAACAGCGCTGCGGAATGCATCGCCGCGTTTTTCAAAATTCTGGAACTGATCGAAGCTCGCGCAAGCGGGCGACAACAGCACAACCGGTTCGGGAGCCGCATCGTTACCGGCATCGCGAGCCGCATGTTCGACGGCAACTGCAAGCGTGTCAGAAATCTCAAATGGCGCCCCATCGCCAAGCGTTGCCGCAAACTGCGCTGCGGCTTCGCCGATCAGATAGGCCTTGGCAATTCGCGGGAAGAACCCGGCCAGCGAGGTAATCCCGCCAGCTTTCGGCACACCACCTGCAATCCAGTAGATGTTCTGCGGGAAGGAGGACAACGCCGGAGCCGTTGCTTCCGCATTGGTTGCCTTGGAATCGTTGACGAACAGGACTTTCCCGCGATGCCCAACCTGCTCCATGCGGTGGGCCAGACCGGGAAAGCTCTTCAATCCCGCATCGATTTCTTCAAGGCTTAAGCCCACTGACAGGCAGGCGACGACAGCCGCAAGCGCGTTCTGCGCATTGTGCGCACCGCGCAGCGAACCGATACCTTCCAGGGAAGCGATTTCGTCAATTTCCCCGTCCTGCGACCAGAGCAGCTTTGCGCCGTCAGCGAAATAGCCTTTGCCAAGGTGCCTTTCCTTGGAAATTCGCACGACGTGTACACCATCGCGATAAAGCCGGTCCGCAATGGCTTCGCAATAATCATCATCAACGCCGACAATTGCCGTGTCGCTCGCCGCCACCAGACGTTCCTTGATCGCGGCATAGTTTTCCATTGAGCCATGACGGTCGAGATGATCCGGTGTCAGATTGAGCAGAATGCCCGCCGTCGGGTTCAGCGATGGCGCCAAATCGATCTGATAGGATGAACATTCGACCACATAGAAGCGATTTGCCTGCGGCGGCTCCAGCGTCAGGATTGCGGTGCCGATATTGCCGCCAAGCTGCATATCCCGACCGGAAGCCTTGATGATATGGGCGATCAAAGCGGTCGTCGTCGATTTGCCGTTGGTGCCGGTGATGGCGATGAACGGGCAATCGGGAGCAATGTGATTGCGCTCGTGGACAAACAGCTCCACATCACCGATGATTTCGACACCTGCGGCATGAGCCAGATCGACAGTCCAGTGTGGCTTTGGATGGGTCAGCGGAACGCCCGGCGAAAGCACGAAAGCCGCAAATTGCGTCCAGTCAGCCTGCCGCAAATCGCCTGTGGCAATGCCCGCGCTCTGGGCACGGGCAACGCTGTCGGGATTGTCATCCCAGGCAATGATCTTTGCGCCGCCCGCGAGAATGGCCTTGGCGGTCGCGATACCCGACCCGCCCAGTCCGAAAAGGGCGACTGTCTTATCCTTGAGGGCGGTGATCGGGATCATTCGATATGCCTGTTATCTGAGCTTCAGGGTGGAAAGGCCGATCATCGCGAGAATGATCGCAACGATCCAGAAGCGGATCACGACCTGGCTCTCGGTCCAGCCCTTCTTTTCGAAATGGTGGTGAATAGGCGCCATGAGGAAGACACGCTTGCCGGTCAGCTTGAAGGAGCCAACCTGAATGATGACGGAAAGCGCTTCGACGACGAACAGACCACCGATGATGGCGAGAACGATTTCATGCTTCGTTGCAACCGCAACAGTGCCCAGCATACCACCCAGCGCCAACGAACCCGTATCGCCCATGAAGATAGCGGCGGGAGGCGCATTGAACCACAGGAAGCCGAGGCCCGCGCCGATAACAGCGCCAAGAACCACAGCAAGTTCACCTGTGCCCGGCACGAAATGAATCTGCAGATAGTCGGCGAAGATCGCGTTGCCGGAAAGATAGGCAATGAAGCCGAAAGACGCTGCGGCCACCATGACCGGTACGATTGCAAGCCCGTCGAGACCATCTGTCAGGTTTACGGCATTGCCTGCGCCCACCATGACGAAGGCTGCAAACGGAATGAAGAACCAGCTCAGATTGACGACGAACTGCTTGGCAAACGGGAATGTCAGCGACGACGAGAACGGCTCCTGCCCTGCCCGCATGATGACGAACGCGGCAATAGCGGCGATCAGGAATTCGATGCCAAGACGCGCCTTGCCGGAAAAACCCTTGTCGGACTGCTTCGTCACCTTGAGATAATCATCATAGAAGCCGATGGCGCCGAAACCCACCGTAACCAGCAGAACGACCCAGACATAGACGCTGGCCAGATTGGCCCAGAGCAGGCATGACACAAGAATGCCGGTCATGATCATGAGGCCGCCCATGGTGGGTGTACCGGCCTTCTTGAAATGGGTCTGCGGACCGTCAGCGCGGATCGGCTGGCCTTTCCCCTGACGCACCCGAAGCGAGTTGATGATCGACGGGCCGAACAGGAACACGATCAGCGCCGATGTAATCATCGCGCCGCCGGTGCGGAAGGTAATGTAGCGGAACACATTGAGCGGTGTCATATGTTCGGCGAAGAAGGTGAGAAGCATCAACATGTAGAGAAAAATCCCTCAAATACCGCTTACTCCGCGGGTTCCACCGGCGGAAACTGGCTAATCAACGTCTTGACGATTTTGGAAAAGCCGATCCCCTTCGACGATTTCACCATGATGACATCGCCCGGACGGACCGCCTTGATCACCAGCGGCAACAATTCGTCGGTGCTTTGCCTGTACTCGGTCTGAATTTCAACCGGCAAGGCATTTTTCAGCGCCGACATGTCCGGTCCACCGATAAAAAGCGTATTCACTTCAGCATCCACGATCGGGCGCGCGAGATCGGCATGAAGTTTGCCCGACTGACGGCCAAGCTCCAGCATGTCGCCTAAAACCGCGATGCGACGGCCACGCGAACCTTCCGGTGTGGTCGAATGCAACAGCGACAGGGCTGCGCGCATCGAGGTCGGATTGGCGTTGTAGCTCTCGTCGATCAGCGTGAAGGTTCCTTCAGGATGCTGAAGCACATGGCGCGCACCACGACCGCCTTCTGCAGAAAGCGTCGCCATGGCCATCATCACCTTGGCGATATCAGCTCCGACCAGATCAGCGGCCCCAAGAACGGCGAGCATGTTCTGCACAATATGACGGCCCGGCATACCAACCTTCACGGCTGCTTCATGCGTTCCGATTTTGACCGTCATGCAGGAGCAGGTTGGGTGCAGCTTCACTTCGCGCAGACGATAGTCGGACCGGGCGTTCTCGCCGAATGTGGCAATGTGTTCGACACCGGCCTTTTCGGCCAGTTCTTCCAGCTGTTTGAAGCGCTTGTCATCACGATTGAGAAGCGCATAGCCGCCTGGAACTATGCCTTCGAAAATCTCCGCCTTAGCAACGGCGATTTCTTCCAGATTGGCGAAATGACCAAGATGTGCCGGTGCAATCAGCGTGATCAGCGCCACATGCGGGCGCACCATCTTCACCAGCGGACGAATTTCATCGTGATGGTTCATGCCGATTTCGAAAACGCCGTAATCCGTATCGGCAGGCATGCGCGCAAGCGTCAGCGGCACACCCCAATGATTGTTGAACGACGCCACAGAAGCATGGACCTTGCCGACTTCCGAAAGAACGTGACGCAGGGCTTCCTTGGTCGTCGTCTTGCCAACCGAACCAGTCACCGCGATGATCTGCGCCTTCGAGCGTGCCCGCGAGGCAATGCCAAGCTTGGTCAGGGCCTCAAGCACATCCTCGACCACGATCATCGGTACTTTGGAATTGCCGAATGCGGGCAGACGATGCTCGGCCACCACAAGAAGACCCGCACCAGCGGCCATGGCGCTGGTTACGAAATCATGCCCGTCGAACTGTTCGCCCTTGATGGCGAAAAAAGCCTCGCCCGGTTTCAGCGAACGGCTGTCGATTGAGATGCCGGTTATGCCGCCGGGAAGGTTGCCAAAGGGCCTGCCTTCCATGGCTTCAACCATATCGTTGGATGTCCAGAGCCAGTCACTCATTCCGAGCGCTCCTCAAGGCGGGCAGCAAGTGCTGCTGCAACTTCCGCATGATCAGAGAACGGCAAGGTAATGCTGCCGACAATCTGGCCCTCTTCATGCCCCTTGCCTGCAACGACCAGCGTATCGCCCGCCTGCATCATGGATACAGCGGTAAAGATAGCCTCTCGACGATCACCAATTTCGGTTGCGCCCGGCGCTGCTGCCATGATTTCCGAGCGGATTTGGGCTGGAACCTCCGAGCGCGGATTGTCGTCCGTGACGATTGCCACATCCGCCAGTCGCGAGGCGATTTCGCCCATGATCGGACGCTTTCCCTTGTCGCGGTCGCCGCCGCAACCGAAGACCACAATCACCCGGCCCGTCGTGAACGGACGCACCGAAGTCAGAACATTTTCCAACGCCTCAGGCTTGTGGGCGTAATCGACATAGGCCGGAGCGCCATCTTCCGTCGCACCGACGAGATCGAGCCGTCCCGGCGCACCTTTGAGGAGCGCCAAGGCACGCATTGCAGCCGCAGCCGGAACGCCCGTAACCATGGCAAGCCCTGCAGCAACCAGCGCATTTGCGACCTGAAAATCTCCGGCGAGCGGCAGTTCGATCTCAAAAATCTCGTCGCCGATGCGCACTTCGACATGCTGGCGGAAACGCTCGTGCTCGACCCGCTTGAGAGCAATGAAATTGCCTTTTCGTCCGACCGTCTTCACGTCGCATCCAGCAAGCGTCGCCGCCTCGATGGCCTGCGCCGAGAAATGATCGTCGGAGAAGATGATGGCTGGCGCACCCTTCGGCAAAAGCGTGTTGAAGAGACGCATCTTCGCGCCAAGATATTCCTCGATGGTCGCGTGATAATCCATATGGTCACGACCGAGATTGGTAAACGCACCGGCAGCGAGCTTGACACCATCAAGACGACGCTGATCAAGGCCATGCGATGAGGCTTCCATGGCCGCATGGGTCACGCCTTCATCGGCAAGCTCTGCCAGAACACGATGCAACTCCACCGGATCGGGTGTTGTCAGCGAATTATAGTCGCTGCGCGTCGGCGAAAACACGCCGGTCGTGCCGATATTCGCCGCCGGAAAACCGGCATAGGCCCAAATCTGCCGGGTAAAGGACGCGACGGAAGTCTTGCCGCTGGTGCCTGTAACTGCAACCATAACTTGTGGCTGCTTGCCATAGAACTGCGCCGCAGCAACTGCCAATGCAAGGCGGGGATCATCGACATGAAGAACCGGGACGCCTGCGTCAGCGACAGCCGTATCCTTGCCTGCGATGATGGCGCTGGCGCCGCGCTTGACGGCATCGACGACAAAAGCCGCACCGTCTGCTTTCACGCCTTTCAACGCTGCGAAAAGAAAACCGCGTTCGACCTTGCGGGAGTCCGACGTGACGCCGGTGATCTCCACCTCACCGGCATCGCCGGAGGCCAGTTCCTTAAAGAGAGCGATTTCCTTCAGTTTCATGGTCATACCAAATCCAGATTCAGTTGTGCGCGTTTCGCTGCAAGGGCTGCTTTATGCGAATCAGTCGTATTCGTTGGAAACCATTGCTGGCGGCACTTCCTGTTGAAAATCAGGCTTGCCGCTTAAATTGCTAACCATTGCTGGCTGGGCTTCGAGTTGGAAATCGGGCTTCACGCCGAGGAACGATGCAGATCGGCGGATGATCTCCGAAACCATCGGTGCTGCGTTGAGACCTGCGGTTGCGCTGAACTTGCCTTCTTCCGGCTTCGGTTCGTCGATGATGGTCAGCACGACATAGGTCGGATCATCCATCGGAAATGACGCCAGAAACGCGTTGAAACGCACGTCCTTCGAGTAGCGGCCATGCACAACCTTTTCCGCCGTGCCGGTCTTGCCGCCGACGCGGTAGCCCGGAACAGTGGCCCGCTTGCCGGAGCCGCCCTGAGCGGTCGCGTTGAGGCGATAGAGGTAACGCATATCCGCAGAAACCTGTGGATGAATGACCTGCTTGGCCACCTGATCAGCCTGAGCCTGCGTGCGCATCAGGAAAGTCGGCTCCATCAGCTTGCCGCCATTCATCAGTGCAGCCGCACCGACCGCCGTCTGCAACGGCGTCGTCATCATGCCGTGGCCGAACGAAATCGTCATCGAGTGGACCTTCTTCCACACACGCGGCTCAACGGGACGCGCCACTTCCGGCAACTCCGTCTGCATGCGGTCGAGAAGGCCGATCTTCTTCAGGAATGCGCGATGGCCTTCAATGCCGACGGCATCCGCCTCGCGGCCCGAACCGATATTGGACGAGAAGATGAAGACTTCCGGCAGCGTCAGCCAGCGGCCCTTGCCGTGGAAGTCACGGATCGTCTGGCGACCGAACACCAGCGGACGGCTGGCATCGAGTTTCGACTGCAGGTTGAACTTACCGGAATCGAGCGCCATTGCCGTGGTAAAGCTCTTGATGGTCGAACCCATTTCATAGGTGCCTGCCGACATGCGGTTCAGGCGGTCCTTGTCCAGAGCATGGACCGGGTTGTTCGGATCAAAATCCGGCACCGATGCCATGGCGATCACTTCGCCGGTCTTGACGTTCAGCACCACAGCACCGGCAGCAATTGCCCGGTAGCGTTCCATGGCCTTGACGAGTACGTCACGCATGATGTGCTGCACACGAATATCGATCGAGAGGCGCACCGGCTCCAGCGACTGTCCGGTTGCGAGCCCCACGGAACGCAGATCGGTCAGCCCCTGACTGTCGATATATTTCTCCATGCCCGCAATGCCCTGATTGTCGACATTGACGAGACCGAGGATATGCGACGCGGTCGGGCCACCCGGATAGAAGCGGCGCTTTTCCGTACGGAAGCCGATGCCCGGCACGCCGAGCGCCATGATCTGGCTCTGCTGGCGGGGCGTCAGTCCTCGCTTGATCCAGACGAAACCGGCACCACTTTTCAAACGCTTATATGTCGCTTCCCAATCAAGATCGGGCAGCACCGTCGACAGCATTTCGATGGTTTCGTCGGGATCTACGATCTTGCGCGGCTCTGCATAGAGCGAAGCCGTCTTGATGTCGGTCGCGAGGATTTCGCCGTTGCGGTCGAGAATATCCGGGCGTGACGCGAGCTGGTGAACCGCCGGACCTGCATTATCCTCATTTTCGCCGCCGATGACACCGAAATAAATGAGCTTGCCGCCCATCACACCATAGATGCCGACAAAACAGGCGATGGCCATCCAGAGACGATTGCGCGCGCGGTTGCCATGCTTTTTGCGCGAGCCGACAAACGCCATGTTGCCGGCCAGCTTTTCATCGCCAACCGGCTCGACACCGTCATCTGCCTGCATATTCTTTTTTTTGAAAAGTCTCAGCCGCATGATCAGTGCCTCGCCCCGCTTTTCTTGACGCTACCGGTCGTGATGGCATCCTTTTCAAGCACGCCACTTGCAAGCAGTTCATCGCTGCCGGAGATGATCTTCTGGATATCGTCAACCGGACGTTCCGGAATTTCGTGGACACCCAGCACAAGCTGTTCGGCTTCGATCGGCTGGAGGTTGAGTTCCTTTTCGTAGACACCAACGAGACTTTGCAGGCGGCCAGGCTGGGTCATCAATGCCCAGTCGGCGCGCAGGAGCGTGATCGTGTCCTTCTCGGAGTCGATCTGTCGCTTCAGCTTGGCGATCACCGCGATCTGCTTTTCCGCGTCATATTTGATCGTGTAGGTGACGGTCGCCGCCACCAGCATCGCCGCTATCATGATGATGTCGAAAGTACGCAGCACTCGTTCAACTCCGGGCCAGTTCGTTCGTCTCGGGCAGTTTGGGCAGTCCGAAAAGCGATAAATCGTCTTCCAGTGGCGGATTTTCCGTCCTTATTCCAGCGCGCAGCTTCGCCGAGCGCGCACGTGGATTTCGTTCTTCTTCCTCTGCGGTCGGGCCAACAGCGCCCTTGACCGCAGGTGTAAAGCTCGGCAGACGGACATGTGTTTCCGGCAGATGACGCGATCCGGCACTACCGCCAGCGCGGTCAGCGAAATAGCGCTTCACCATGCGGTCTTCGAGCGAATGGAAGGTCACGACAACCAGCCGACCGCCCGGTTTCAGGATACGTTCGGCAGCAAGCAACGCCCGCGCCAGTTCGCCCAACTCGTCATTCACATAGACCCGCAACGCCTGAAACACCCGCGTCGCCGGATGGATGCGATCCTTCGGATTGCGTCCCACCAGCGTTTCGATGGCATTGGCAAGATCGAGCGTACGTGTGAAAGGCTGTGCGGTCCGGCGTTTGTCGATCATGCGTGCAATGCGGCCTGCATGGCGCTCTTCGCCCAGAAAATTGAAGATGCGGGCAAGATCACCGGTCTTGAGACGGTTCACCACATCGGCAGCGCTTGGTCCTTTTTTCGACATGCGCATGTCGAGCGGACCATCTTTCTGGAAGGAAAAGCCGCGCTCGGCCTCATCGATCTGCATCGACGATACGCCAATATCGAGCACAACGCCGTCCACCTTGCTGCCTGCTCCCTTAACCTTCGAGACTGCTTCATCAAGAGCAGAGAACCGGGACTCGACCAGATCGAGCCGGTCCGGAAACTGCTTTTCCATCGCCCGCCCGGCTTCGATTGCGGTCGGATCGCGGTCAATCGCGATCACGTCCGCTCCCGCTTCCAGTATGCGACGCGTATACCCGCCAGCACCGAATGTCCCATCGACAATCACTGCGCCAGATACAGGCTTCAGGGCGTCGATCACTTCGGCGATCAGCACCGGAACGTGACGGACTTCAGCCCCTTCGGCTTGAGATTTGTCTCCGCCGAGGCTTGCCATCATTCCGATCCTTTCCCGGGTACTTGGCCCGTTTTAAAGCGTCTCGCGCTTCAATCTTTTGTTTTCACGCATGTTTTGTTCCAAAATCGGTTCCCAACTTCAGGAAACATGCTTTCGTGTTTTGCTTGCGGATTCCGCCCATTTGCCGTCAACGTGGCGACATGGCGGATTCGTTCGTCAGTTATCGGATATTAAGCTTAATGAAGCGTTATCCTTTGGCTCAGCACTTCTACAGAACTGTGCCAGCCCCATAATTTTCAACAGGGATTTTTTGAAGGCAGCTTGCGCTCAGCGCTTGCCCGAAAACGGATATTTGCTTCAATCCAAATGCGATGGATCCACACACTATGCATCACAAGCTTATGATTTGTGATGCCCCGCCCCCGGTTGACGCCTTCCCATCATTGGCATATTTAATGCAAATAGTTTGCAACTGCATAAACACCCAAGGCATTGAGTATGGCACCCCATGGAGCAGGCCCCTCCGGCGCTGGCGAAGTAACATTTGAAGGCTGGCGACGTGATCGCGGCGAAGCATCCATGTCCGATGTCCACCGCTCGATCCGAGTCAATCGTTCAGGTTCAAAGTTCCGTCGCGCACTTTCCTTCTTCGGTCCCGGCTATCTGGTAGCCGTTGGCTATATGGACCCCGGCAATTGGGCCACCTCGCTCGCTGGCGGCTCTCGCTTCGGCTATACGTTGCTATCCGTCGTGCTGCTGTCCAATCTTATGGCCGTGCTACTGCAGGCGCTTTGCGCACGTCTTGCCGTCGCAACCGGCCGCGATCTGGCACAGGCTTGCCGCGATGCCTATCTGCGCTTTCTCGCATGGCCGCTCTGGTTCCTCGCCGAACTGGCAATCTGCGCCACCGATCTGGCGGAAGTCATCGGCACCGCCATCGGCCTCAACCTGCTCTTCGGCATTCCGCTGGAAATCGGTGTCATCATCACTGCTGCCGATGTGCTTCTGGTTCTTTATCTCCAGAACAAGGGATTTCGCCGTGTCGAGGCGCTCATCATCACCCTTCTGGGCGTGATTGCGCTCTGCTTCCTTATTCAGATTCTGATGGCGCAGCCGCAATGGGGCGCAGTCATCAAGGGCTTTGCGCCAACGACCGACATCATCCGCAATCCGGACATGCTCTATATCGCCCTTGGTATCATCGGCGCCACGGTCATGCCGCATAATCTCTATCTGCATTCGGGCATCATCCAGACACGCGATTACGGCCACACGACCGCTGAAAAGCGCGAAGCCATACGCTATGCGACGCTGGATTCCACCATTGCGCTGACATTCGCACTCCTGGTCAATGCATCGATCCTGATCCTCGCTGCGGCAAGCTTCAACGCCACCGGCAATACCGGTGTCGAAGATCTCGACAAGGCCCATGCTCTTCTGAACCCGCTATTGGGATCGGCCCTCGCACCAACACTTTTTGCGATTGCACTTCTCTGTTGCGGCCTGAACTCGACCATCACCGCGACGATGGCCGGTCAGATCGTGATGGAAGGCTTCATCGACATACGTCTGAAGCCGTGGCTGCGCCGCGCGATCACCCGCTTCGTGGCCATCGTTCCGGCTGCTGTCGTGACGATCATGTATGGTTCGCAAGGAACGACCGAGCTTCTGATCCTGTCTCAGGTCGTGTTGAGTCTTCAGCTGCCCTTTGCCATCATTCCACTCGTCATGTTCACGGCGGAGAAAAAGAAGATGGGATCGCTGGTCGCTCCACGCTGGGTGACGATTCTTGCCGCCATTACCGCCGCGATCATCGTCGTCCTGAACATGAAGCTGATTTACGATTTCATGTCCGGCGTGCCAATTTAAGCCCCTCCCGAGGCTCTTGGAATGGGCGGTTCCGTATCGCGGAGCCGCCCTTTCTTTTACTTCACTGCGGCGTTGCCACCGTCGGCATAAAGCGCCGAACCAGCAACAAAACTCGACATCGGGCCTGCCAGGAACAGCGCTGCCTGCGCGATTTCTTCAGGCTGGGCGATCCGCTTCATCGCATGCAGGCCTGCGGCCCATTCCTTCTGCTTTTCATCTCCACCCATTGGCGTATCAACACCGCCCGGCAGAAGCGCATTCGCCCGGATGCCACGGGCGCCGTAATCAGCGGTTATGCCCTTGACCATCCCCATGAGAGCTGCCTTCGAGGTTCCGTAAACCGACATGCCGGGAATGCCAACGCTCGTGCCGACAAATGTCGAGGTGAAGACAATCGAGCCGCCGCCCCTTTCGAGCATCAGCGGGATTTGCGATCTCGCTCCCAGAAATGCCGAGGTCAGGTTGCCCGCCAGCACCCCTTCCCAATCATCGGGCACGATTTCGGCAAGCGGCGCGATAGGGCCTACAGTGCCAGCATTGTTGACAGCTATATCAAGCCCGCCGAATTTATCCTTCGCTGCCGTAGCAAGTGCCTCATGCGTTTCAGCTTCTGAGACATCGCCTGCAACACAATGCGCCTTTCCGCCAAACGCCGCGATCTCCTCCGCAACACGTTCCAGACCGGCAAGCCCGCGAGCATTCAGCACAAGGGCTGCGCCTTCTCTGGCGAAGAGCAATGCGGCGGCGCGCCCTATTCCGGACGATGCGCCGGTGATGATTGCGACCTTGTCTTTCAAACTGGACATACTGAACCTCCGTGATTTCGTGGAGGTCCCAATTAAAGTCCCGGCGGTAACGCAACTATCCGTTTCTTGCGTTTGAATGCTGAAGCAGTCGATTAGGAGCATTTTCAGCAAAAGTGTGAAACAATTTTGCGTAGGGCAATGCGACAAAACAAATAGTTAGAGCGGTTCCAATGCTTCTTTTAAAATAGAAGCCGCTCTAGAGAAAATTGTCAGTCGGTCTGTAAGCCGGGTTCTGTATGGCCGGGCTTTCGCCCGACGTGGCAGCCATTCATCTGGGACGGATGTCGCCACCCGCCTCGTGCAACCCACCCGGACGGCTGATCCGGAAACCGATTGCCGGCCCTTGCGAGCCAGCGCGCCGTCCCTATTCGGTTTTGCTCCCGATGGGGTTTACCGTGCCGTCTGCATTGCTGCAGACGCGGTGGGCTCTTACCCCACCCTTTCACCCTTACCCCGTCA
Organism: Ochrobactrum sp. XJ1; assembly: GCF_024701725.1. NCBI lineage: Bacteria > Pseudomonadati > Pseudomonadota > Alphaproteobacteria > Hyphomicrobiales > Brucellaceae > Ochrobactrum > Ochrobactrum sp. XJ1. The sequence continues at coordinate 35,400 of NZ_VDGD01000010.1, read as the reverse complement.
TCCCTGCCGTTTCGTTGCGCAACGGTACGGAAGACGGGGCGGTCTGCTTTCTGTGGCACTTTCCCTGGGGTCGCCCCCGCCGGGCGTTACCCGGCATCGTGTTTCCATGGAGCCCGGACTTTCCTCACCTGCCGCCTTTCGGCATATGACAAGCGCGGCTGCCCAACCGACTGACAGCGCGCATATAGCAACGATAGCGGAACAGTGGAACCGGATTCCGGAAAAAATCTGCAGTCACCGGAAACAGAAAAGCCGACAGTGTCTCCACTGTCGGCTTTCCGTTCACATCAGGCGGCCTGTACTCTACGCGACCGCCGACGTAAATCTGCATTCGCATCCTGAAAATGCATCAGAGAGCGCGCATATAGGCCTTGACCGAGCTGCAATATTTCGCCGAGGTCGGGTTCATACGCTTTGCACCGTGACCGGCATTGTACTTCAGGATCGTGCCGCAAGTGCTGCCGCCGCCGAGCTTCTGCGCCTGGGCCAGATACTTCATGCCGAACTGGATGTTCGTGGAAGGCTCATAGAGACCCTTGGCTGAACCCGTGTAGCCGAGGCCACGTGCGGTCGAGAGCTTGATCTGCATCAGGCCGATTTCACCGGCCTTGCCACGCACATTCGGCTGGAAATTGCTTTCGTGACGCACAACCGCATGGGCAAGTGCGGAAGGCACGCCATAGGTCGATGCGTAACGATTGATAATGCTCGAATAAGCGCCGCCGCTCTTGGCGTTACGAGCAGTCGTGTCCTTCGACTGCGAACGCTTAGCAGCAGAACCCTTGCCCGTAGAATTCTTGGCAGTCGGAGCCGCACGGCGGCTTACGACCGATGCCTTCTTCGGCGCTTTGGTTGGCTTTTCCGCCTCGGCAGTCTTGTTCTGCTGGCGTGCCTTGAGGAGAGCTGCGAGGTTGGTCGGTTCAGTTGAAGGGGCACTCAGTGCTGGATTCAGACCAAACGAACTCATCGCGCCAACAAGGGCGCAAACAACAACAAATTTAATTTTCATAACCTACCGTCTTGGAACGTTTCTTTTCTCAGACTGTCTGTCTTGGGTAAAAACAGTCCTGTTTTTTGATCCCGCCCGATATGGGTTGTCAGGCCCTTGTCCGCTGGGATTGAGCGATGAAGTGCCGGGCAAATGCAGCCGAAGATTGGTTGTAAAAGTAAAATAGTCTTACAGGTTGTAACATTCGCGATTCACGCAAACGCGGCGTAAACCTTCGCCACAACCCTTCTGCAACCGGGCTGGATCGATCTATTTTTATGAAATCATTACAGAAATACGAATCAACGCTGGATAGAGAGATTAACCGCCCGCATCTCGTCAGGCGGTAACATTCTGCAGAGAAAAAATTAGCCTGTAGAGGGTATCTATAGTAGATACATCGGCCACCCCGTCCACATTTTGTGTCCGAAAATGTCGCTGAAAGGCCTTAATCACAGTCTCGGTGCCTTCATCGAAGACACCAGTGATGGCGATTTCGTAGCCATAAAGTGCCAGCATGGATTGCAACGCCTCAACCGGCTGGCCGTTTTCGCCACGTGCCAGAAACCGCCCGCCGCGGATCGACGTCGGCTCGATGTAGTGGCCGATACCCGCCTCGTGGAGCCGCTTCCAGGGAAAGTTATGGCCCGGGTCTGTCTTGCGCGAAGGTGCAATATCCGAGTGGGCCAGAACATTTTCCGGCTTGATGGCATGACGCTCGCATATATCGCGGCAGAGGCGGATGACCGCATCGATCTGCGCATCCTTGAACGGCGGATAGCCTTCGAGATTACCCGGATTGACGATCTCGATGCCGATGGAAGCGGAATTGATGTCCGTTTCGCCCTTCCAGAAGCTCTTGCCCGCATGCCAGGCACGGGCCTTTTCCGAAACCATCTGCACGATCCGCCCGTCTTCATGGACAAGGTAATGCGCGGAAACTTCCATATCTGGCGATTTAAGAACCTGCACGGCCTCTTCGGCAGTCGCCAGACCGGTATAATGGAGAATGAGAAAGGCAGGCACCTTGCCGTCGCGACGCGGACCGAAATTGGGTGACGGATCAAGCGTTGCACCGGCAAAATCGGGCCGGTCAAGCGCCAGCTCCCGCAACAACTCGCTCTCGATTTCGCGCACGCTGCTCATGCAGCCTCCAGATTCTTCTCAATGCTTGCCCAGGCAGCGTTTATCGCTGCCAGACGCCTGTTGGCAATGGTTATGAATTCAAGCGGCAAGCCCTCTGCCACCAGCCGGTCCGGATGATGTTCCTTGACCAGAGAGCGATAGCGCTTGCGGGCCATCTCGAAGGAAACGCCGCGCTCCAGCCCCAGAATGGCATAAGGATCATCAGCACCGCGCTGGACATGCCGGATCGCGATACGATCGAAAGCGACTTCATCATAGCCGAAAATATCCGCAACGCCTGCAAGGAAGGCCATCTCTTTTTCATGCACATAGCCGTCAGCGGTGGCTATATGAAAAAGACCGTCGAGGATATCCTCAAGCAGATGGCAATCGGGTTGCCCTTCACTGCACAATCCGGCGAGCTGACGCGCATAGGATTCATAGCCAGCGACATCCTGCTTGGCGAGATCGTAGAGCCGCGCGACATGCGCCGTCTCTTCCTTCGGCACAGCGAATATGTCCTGAAAGGCGCGGATTTCGTCCTGTGTGACGACCCCGTCGGCCTTGGCCATCTTGGCTGAAAGCGCGATCATCGCAATGGAGAAGGCCACCCGGCGCCGTGTATCGGCGTCACCTTCGAAAACGGTGCGCACGGCTTCGATAACGCCAGTAATGGCATTCGACGCCACGTAAGTGACAAACTCACCGATGCGAACCCAAATCGACATGGGACTTTTCTATAGAATTCCGAATGAACTGAAAACCGCCCAGGCGAGCGAAAGTCTAAAAAACAAACATTTAGAAAGAATATCAGGACATTGGCTTAGATTGTTGCCGAGTTCCGCAACGAACGCTTATTGCTGGGGTTCGCGTTCGTCGAAGGAACGCTGTGCGGCCGTGGCTGCTGCTTGTCCAGCCGTCTGTGCCTGCTGATCCGTCTGACCGACAGATTTTGCCGCAGCGACAGCATTGGTCCGTGCGCGTTCAATGGCTGCTGCCTTCTCTTCCGGGCTCACCACACCGGAACTGTCGCGGAGCGACTTGACCAGATCGGGGCCTTTCTCCGTGCTTCCACTTTCTGCCGGTTTGGCAGGCTGCGATACAGCAGCAGCGCCCTGCTCGCCGCCATTCGTGGTGGCAGCAGTCTCGTCGTCTCCTTTGCCGCAAGCGGCAAGCACAACAAGAACAATCGCAGAGATGAAAAACAGGAAGTTACGGTTCATGACAAAAGCCATAACCGAACCGAGCCTGCGTTGAAACACGGAAAACGCAGAATGCCCGTCTTTTCCCGACATGGTTGCTTTAACGTTCATCTCAATCCTAAAACCATTGGCTTAAAGCCATTGGCCTAAAGCCTTTGACCGAAGCCTATTGGCACGAATGGCGACCCGGAAACCGGATCGCCACCCGCATGCTAGTGCATTACGACTTCCCAACCTTAGTTGGAAGGCGCTGTCCCTGTACCTGGCGCCGGGGTAGCCGGTGCCGGAGTTGCCGGGGCTGGCGTCGTCGTCGTGTCATTGTTCGAGGGCGCTGCCGGCGCGGATGGTGCCGGTGCGTTGCTCGTGTCGTCCTTCTTGTCATTGCACGCTGCAAGGCCGAGAAGCGATACGGCGGCGACAGAAGCAATCAGAAACTTCTTCACGTTGGCTCTCCTTCCTAGATCAGGCTCGTTGGCCTGGTTTCAGGCATTAAATGGCAATATTGCCAAACGCCTCTCTCTGTTTTCTCCGTGCGTGACCGGTTGATCCGGCCAATCACCTTTACGGTCACTCATCGACACAGAAATCCCGTCGACTCGGACCGTCACACAAGAAAACGGCAACAGCGCGAAAAAGTTCTCTCAAATAGTCTTACCGACCGTAATAAAGCGACAGTATTACAGGCGTATAGCCGCATTCATCTGGTTTAAAAACCCGCAATTAATTCGTCACGCCCCTGTCATTGGACGATGTTTAACTTGGCAAAATCAAAGTCGGGATTCGTGCATTAGGGGAATTTTTGATGACACAGCAAGCATCAGCCGACACAATTCTAAAACAGGCCGTGACCCAGAACAGCGCCCTCTCGCGGGCAGGCTTTTCTGAAAGGCTGTTTGCCTGGCTGTTCAAAGGGCTGGTCTATCCGCAGATATGGGAAGACCCGGAAGTTGATATGGCGGCTCTGGCTATAGAGCCGGACCATCGCATCGTCACCATCGCGTCCGGCGGATGCAATGCCATGTCCTACCTGACTGCCGATCCGGCACGTGTGGAGGCGGTCGATCTCAATCAGGCACACGTCGCGTTCAACCGGCTGAAGCTTGCGGCTGTCAAAAACCTGCCCGACTACGATGCATTCTACCGATTTTACGGGAAAGCCGACGACAAGACCAATCTTGCCGCCTACAAGCGCTTCATCCGCCCACATCTGGACAGCGAAAGCCGCGCCTATTGGGAAAAACGCAAATGGAATGGTCGCCAGCGAATTTCCATTTTCTGGCGCGACCTCTATCGCCACGGCTTGCTTGGCGTCTTCATCGGCATGGGCCATCGCGTGGCGCGCCTCTACGGGATCGATCCGCGCGACATCTTGAAGGCGCGCACAATGGAAGAGCAGCGTAGCTTCTTCGACACGGCGCTTGCCCCGCTCTTTGAAAAACGCATGGTGCGCTGGGCCACAGCCCGCAAATCATCCCTTTTCGGACTGGGCATACCGCCACAGCAATATGATGCCCTTGCCACTGCAGGAAACGGCGACATGGCGCTTGTCCTGCGCAGCCGTCTTGAGAAACTCGCTTGCGGTTTCCCCCTTACCGACAATTATTTCGCCTGGCAGGCGTTCGGGCGCGGCTATAGCGGCAATGAGGAGACCGGGCCTCTCCCGCCCTATCTGTCGCGCACCAACTTCGAAACGGTACGGGCACGCGCTGATCGCATGACCGTACAGAACGCAAGCTATACCGATTTTCTCGCTGCCAAGCCTGCGGCATCCGTCGACCGCTATATCCTGTTGGATGCGCAGGACTGGATGAATGACGAGCAGCTCAATGCCCTCTGGAGTGAAATCACCCGTACGGCAGCACCAAATGCCCGTGTCATCTTTCGTACCGCAGCCGAACCGAGCCTGCTTCCAGGACGGGTGGCACCGCAGATTCTGGATCGCTGGGAATATCAAGCGGACGAATCCCGCGCCCTGCACGACCGCGATCGCTCGTCGATCTATGGCGGGTTCCATCTTTATGCGCTGAAGGATGCCTGACATGTCGCGCAGCCCATGGAGCGTTCAGGGTATAGACCATGCCAACCTCATGGATCGGGTCTACCGTCGTCAGCGGCACTTCTATGACGCGACCCGCAAATACTATCTTCTGGGTCGCGACCCCATGATCGCAGGACTGTCCGTACCCAAGGACGGCACAGTTCTGGAGATCGGCTGCGGCACCGGCCGCAATCTGATAAAAGCTGCAGAAAACTACCCCGATGCAAAACTCTTCGGCATCGATATTTCAGCAGAAATGCTGGATACGGCACGCCGGGCGGCGGAGCGCGCTGGCATCGAAGATCGCGTCCGGCTTGATCGTGCGGATGCGGCCCAGTTCGATCCAGAACGACTGTTCGGGCAAGCCGGCTTCGACCGGATTTTCATTTCCTATGCCGTATCGATGATACCGCAATGGCAGTCGGTCATTCGTGAGAGCATCCGGCACCTCAATGCGGGCGGAGAATTGCATATCGTCGATTTTGGCGATCAGGCCCGGCTGCCGCGCTGGTTCGGAAAGGCACTCTTCCAATGGCTGGAATGGTTCCATGTCACCCCGCGCAGCGACTTGTTCGCGGTTTGCGACCAGCTTGCGCAGGAACGCAGTGCTGTCGTTGAGAAGCGCATTCTTTATCGCGGCTTTGCCTGGATAACGGTTGTTCGTTCGACAATGCCACCCTCTGCCACAGATTAGCACCAAACTTGCCCGCCAGACTGGTGACGTCCGCCTCCGGATCGCGTAACCGTTAGAAGACTGATTCGCGACACGGAACCACTATATGAACCGTCTGGCCAGCTGCAGCATTCTCGCCCTCGGCGCTTTACTTCTCTCCGCCTGCACGACGGTGGATTACGACTTTTCCGACGTAAAGAAATCAGGCGGCTCGGTGGCCCGGATCGCACCGCCGTCCGGCTCGGTAAAGGCACCGCGCTTCGGTGATCGCGACCCGCACGACTGGACCGGCAAAACGCCCTGGCACTATCCGATCCACGGCACAGACGTTTCCAAATATCAGACCAACATTGACTGGAGCGCCGTGCGCGCCAGCGGCATTTCCTTCGCCTTCATCAAGGCGACCGAAGGCGGTGACCGCGTCGACGACCGTTTCAAGGAACACTGGAACGGCGCCCATCAGGCAGGCATCGCACGGAGCGCCTATCACTTCTACTATTTCTGCCGCCCGGCCATCGAACAGGCCCGCTGGTATATCCAGAACGTGCCGCGTGATCCGAGCGCGCTTCCACCCGTTCTCGATATGGAGTGGAACCCGCAATCGCCGACCTGCAAGCTGCGCCCCAACGCAGCCGTTGTGCGCAAGGAAATGCGCATCTTCCTGCAGGCGCTGGAAAAGCATTACGGCAAACGCCCGATTGTTTACACGACGGTCGATTTCTTCGATGACAACGACTTGCGGCAGATGGCAGACTATCCGTTCTGGCTGCGCTCCGTTGCCGGTCATCCGGACGAGAAGTACGGCCCGCATCCGTGGACGTTCTGGCAATATACCGGCACCGGCTCAATTCCCGGCATTAAGGGCGACGCCGATATCAATGTCTTCGCAGGCGATGCCAACTCGTGGAAAAAGTGGCTGGAAAGCAACAAGGTCCGCTAACACGGCGCAGTTTGGCAGTTCACACCAAGTTTTGCTTCATTTCCGGGGCTTGTTGGGGCAATAGCTAAAACAATCCCCGAAAGGGAGCCTTTTGCTCCCAATCTATTAGTGTGAGTTACCAATGAAGTTTTTTGCTTCAGTTATCGCAGCCGCCTTGCTTGCATCGACAACCATGTCGGGTGCACAGGCCGCCGCGTCTCCAGCGCCTGCTGCGACGCCAACTGAAAACACCGTCAATCTTCCCAAGCCGGAATGCGAGATCGATTACGGCCAGTGGATGGACAATCTGACCAAGGAAGCCCGGGAAGCCGGTGTCGGCGAAAAGGGCATCGCCGAATTGCACAAGGCCATGCTTGAGCAAAAGGTGCTTGATCGCGACCGCAAGCAGACTGTTTTCAACCTGACTTTCACCGAGTTTTCCAAGCGCCTCATCTCGGAAGCTCGTTTGAAGAAGGGCCGCGAAAATCTGGTCAAATATGCCGACGTCTTCAAGAAGGTTGAAGATACCTATGGCGTTCCGGGGCCAGTCCTTGCCGCGTTCTGGGGGCTTGAAACCGACTATGGCGCCATTCAGGGTGATTTCGACACGCTGAATGCGCTTGTCACCCTCTCCTATGACTGCCGCCGTCCAGATCTGTTCCGCCCGCAGTTGATCGCCCTTCTCAAGCTATTTGATCAGGGCGTCGTCGATGCCGCGACAACCGGCGCATGGGCTGGCGAAATCGGCATGATGCAACTTCTGCCGAAGGATTATCTTGAACGTGGCGTCGATGGCGACGGCGATGGCAAGGTCGATCTGAAGAGCAGCGTTCCCGATGCCATGATGACCGCTGGCCGCATGATTTCGGAACTCGGCTGGAAGCGTGGCCAACCTTGGCTGGAGGAAGTTCGCCTGACCAAGGATCTGCCTTGGGAAGAAGCGATCCGCACCAACCGCAAGCCACATTCCTGGTGGGCTGAGCAGGGTGTGATGGGCCTCAACGGTCCACTCGGCCCGGATGATGGCGACGCGTCGCTTCTACTGCCGCTGGGCCGCAAGGGACCGGCTTTCCTGTCCTATCCCAACTTCGACGTGTTCGTGGAATGGAACAAGTCCATCGTCTACGCCACAACGGCTGCTTATTTCGCAACACGTCTGGCTGGTGCACCTGCCTTCGATCCGGGCAATCCAGTTCCGGGTCTGACACAGGACCAGCTAAAGGAACTTCAGACCAAGCTCCAGGCCCGCGGTTACGACATGGGCGGAAAAATCGACGGCGTGTTCGGTCTCCTGACCCGCGATGCCGTGCGCGCCGAACAGATGCGCCTTGGAATGCCTGCCGATTCATGGCCGACACAAGAGCTTCTCGATAGGCTCTGATCTCGACAAGGCGCGGTTCAAAAAACCGCGCCTTTTCCTTTCCTGAAATGAAATGCGCCCCATGCTCACAACGCTGATTGTCGTCCTTCCCGTTTTTGCGCTGATTTTCTCCGGCTGGGGTGCCTTCAAGCTGAAAATACTCGGGCCTCATGCGATAGCGGAGCTGAACCGTTTCGTCGTCTATCTGGCCCTGCCTGCTCTTCTCTTCGACATCATGGCCAATACACATGGCAGCGAGCTCTGGCAGCCGGGGTTCATCGCAGTGTTTCTGCTCTCAAGCGCCATTGCTTTCGCATTGCCCTTTCTGGTGCGACTGCGTGGAAAGCTGCCTCTGGCGGATACCGCGCTTGACGGGCTGAACGCCGCCTACCCGAATACCGGCTATATGGGCATTCCGCTTTCGATGATCGCCTTCGGGTCAGGCGTTTTGGCAACGACCACCATTTCGATCATCATCACCGTCTGCGTCACGTTTGCTTTGGCGATCGTGCTGATCGAAATCGGCCTGCAGACAGAGAAGAAGCCGCTTCATCTCATCTGGAAAGTCATGCGGTCCCTGATCCGCAATCCACTGCTTGTCGCTCCGGCGCTCGGCGCGTTGGTGTCCTTTCTGGGACTCACCGTCCCTGCCCCGGCCGAAACCTTCCTGAAGATGCTCGGTGGTGCCGCATCCCCTTGCGCGCTGGTGGCGCTTGGCCTGTTTCTCGCCCAGCCGCGCAAGATCGAACGCGAAAGCGTCAATGCCATCGCTTTTCTCGTTTCGGTGAAACTCATCGTCCAGCCGCTCGCAACCTGGCTGCTGGCGGTCTATGTATTCGGATTGCCTCCCCTGCTCGCACAAAGCGCTGCTCTTCTTGCCGCACTTCCGACCGGCACGGGCCCCTTCATGCTGGCCGAGCATTATCGTCGCGAGGCGGCGATAACCTCCAACGTCATCCTCTACTCGACAGTGATATCTATCCTCACCTTGTCGGCATATTTGGCGCTAATTCGCTAAAAAGCGCAAAAATATCGCCAAAAGCCGGTGGCAACTACGGCGAAAACAGTACCAAACGTGGCAGTTCGGTGTCTTTTTCATGAAATGTGAACAAATTTTTCTAGTCAAATATTTCAATAGTTTAGGTGGTAAACGATAGGTTTATTTCTCCATCACGCCAGATTGCAGCACGAAATCTTCTTTTGTTCGAGGCGTTTTGCGCTTAGATTCCAGTTTCCTACCAGCGCGCGTCCGGTCACCCGGGCGCATATGAAGGAGACAGACCAATGGGACTTACGCGATCTTTGAATGTCCTCATGATCTGTGCGGCATTTGCATTTGTTGCAGCGTTGATAGCAGGCGTCATCCCTTAGGGGAATTAGCCTAAACCATTACGGCGGCTTCGGTTTTGAGGATAGGCCGACCCGCACGAAAATGAAAAGCCCGGCGTCACCGCCGGGCTTTCTTTTATTTCAAGCAACCTCTAAAGCTGCTTCCGTCTTCGGCCTTATGCCGATCATGTGACAGATCGCAAAGGGCAGATCGGCGCGATTCATCGTGTAGAAATGGAAATCCTGCACGCCGCGTTCGATCAGATCCATCACCTGCTCGGCGGCAATTGCTGCGGCTACAAGCTGATGCGTCTGCGGATCGTTGTCCAGTCCTTCGAAACGCTCCGCCAGCCAGCTTGGAATATGCGTTGCCGACCGCGCGCAGAAATTCTTGACCTGTTTGAAATTGTGCACCGGCAGGACACCTGGAACGATCGGGATATAGATACCAGCACGGCGAACGCGCTCGACATAACGCTCGTAAAGGTCGTTCTCGAAGAAGAACTGGGTGATGGCGCGCGTTGCACCATTATCGACCTTGCGCTTCAGCATATCGATATCGGTGGCAAAATCCGGGCTTTCCGGATGCTTTTCCGGATAGGCGGAAACTGAAATGTCGAAATCAGCGATATTGCGCAAACCGGAGACCAGCTCGGCGCCGTTCTGATAGCCGCCCGGCGTCGGTACATATTTTTCGCCGATACCGGCGGCCGGGTCGCCGCGCAGCGCCACGAAGCGGTTGACACCAAGAGCTGCGAACTCACGCACGACGCGGTCGACTTCCTCGCGTGTTGCATCCACGCAGGTCAGGTGCGCCGCTGGCTTGACATCTGTTTCCTTGAGGATGCGCGCCACGGTACGCGCTGTGCGTTCACGCGTAGAACCGCCAGCACCATAGGTCACGGAGACAAATTCGGGTTGCAGCGGAGCGAGCCGTGTCACCGTATCCCAGAGACGCTGTTCCATTTCCTCCGACTTGGGCGGGAAGAATTCGAACGATACCCGGGTGGTCTGGCCAATATCCGGTCGGCGGGAAAGACCGTAAAAACCCATCAAACTGTCTCCGTCATGCTCATTATCTGTTTTTGTCGCATTGTCTTTATCCCAAAACCGGTTCCCACTTTTGGGAGACATGCGAAGCCGGATCGGCGATAAGAAGGCGTGGATCGCGGGCAAGCCACAGCTTCACCGTCAGCCCCTCTTCTCCATTGGCCGCCTTCGGCTCCAGTTCCAGTGTCTTTTCCGGCTCAAGACCGGCATCTCTCATCCAGCCCAGCATCTGCTCGTCACTGAACCCAAGCCGCAAATGGGCGTGTTCCTCACGCAGGAATTCGAGCTTGTGCGGCGCAAAATCGACGATCAGCAACCGTCCGTTGGGGCGTAAAGCCCGCGCCGCTTCACGAATGGCCGCAAGCGGATCGTCAAGGAAGTGCAGAACCTGATGAATAGTCACCAGATCGAAGCTCTCACGCTCCACAGGCAACGCATAGACATCGCCTTGGCGAACCTGCGCATTGCCGATAGCTGCAAGATCAAGATTGGCTCGCGCTACAGACAGCATGTCACGATTGATGTCGATGCCGACACCACGAAGATAAAGCGGGGCAAAAAGCTCCAGCAACCGACCCGTGCCGGTGCCAACATCCAGCATCGCCTGAAACGGCTTGTCACCGATAACTTTCTTAAGCGCGACTTCAACCGCATTCTCGGAAACATGCAGCCTGCGAATCTGATCCCAGCTGCCGGCATTGGCGCTGAAATAGGCGGCCGCCTTTTCCTGACGGCTGGACTTCACCTGCGACAGGCGTTCCATGTCGCGCTCAACCAGCGCATCCGCCTTGTCGAGACGAGCCAAAAGCCCACGTGCAAGATCGCCACTGATCGCATTGTCGGCGAGACGGAAATAAGCCCATGCCCCTTCCTGATAGCGATCGATAAGATCGGCTTCCCCAAGCAGCTTCAGATGGCGCGAAACCCGCGGCTGGGATTGCCCCAATATCGTCGTCAGGTCGGAGACGGTGAGATCACCGCGCGAAAGAAGCGCCAAAATACGCAAGCGGCTTGGTTCAGCCACCGCCTTCAGCACATCCACCATCAGATCGAGTTGCAGTTGCAAACCGGTCATGCCTTCCGCTCTTGATTGATCCATCACCTCATTTACGGTCCATCGCGGCAATCCGTAAAGATATAAAGATATGTTTATATGGAAAGTAATTCCTGCGCAAGCGATTTTCGTGGCACAATGAAGCAGACAAAGGATTCGCCTCAATAACTGACTGTAAGGATAAGCCATGCGTGCAGGCACAATGCGCCAGAAGGCAATCGCCAAATCGCTGACGCTCCTGCTTCCGGCAGTACCCTATTCGGATTCAGAACCGATCCGCGCTGCGGCGCTCAGCCCCCATATGAAGACGTTGCCACCATCTACTGCCGTGTGGCTGGCGACAGTCGCGCATGTGCGCCACACGCATACTGATTACGATGCACTGCGGGATGATGGATATGACAAGGATTCAGCGCGTTTCTTCGTGCTGGATGCAATCAATACCAAGCTGACCGAATGGCGCGCCACGCGCCTTCTGTCGCCCGAGGACGACGAAGCCGTGGAGATGTGAAAACACCGCCCGGAGGCGGCGTTTTCATACGTAATAGAACACCGGCTACTCGGTGCCGTGGCCTTGCAGATATCCATGTTCACGCGGGTTCGGCATGACAAGGCTGACGACGAAGACAATCACCATCATCGCGGTCACATACCAGAAGAAGCCGCTTTCCATGCCCTGCTGCTTGAACCAGAGCGCCACATATTCAGCCGTGCCGCCAAAGATCGCATTGGCGATGGCGTAGGAAAATCCGACGCCCAGCGCCCGCACTTCCGCCGGAAACAATTCCGCTTTCACGATGCCGCTGATGGAGGTGTACATGCTGACAACCGCCAGAGCGATCACGATATAGATGAATGCCCAGGTCGAGCTCTGCACCGAACCGATCAACGTCATGAGCGGGATTGTGGTCAGGATTGAAATGCCGCCAAAGCCGATCATCATCGTCTTGCGGCCGATCCTGTCGGACAACGCGCCGAAAAGCGGCTGCATCAACATATAGGCCAACAGCACGAAGGTCATGGTTTCGCTGGCCGTTTCCTTGCTCATGCCAGCCGTGTTGACCAGATATTTCTGCATATAGGTGGTGAAGGTATAGAAGGCGAGCGAACCGCCAGCCGTGAAGCCGACGACGACAAGGAAGGCCTTGCGATGGTTCTTCCAGATATTGGCGAAGCTGCCCGCCGCCTTGTTGTTGCGGGTTTCTTCCGTCGAGGTCTCGTGAAGGGTCCGCCGCAGAAAAAGCGCGACGATGGCTGCAACACCGCCAATGGCAAATGGAATGCGCCAGCCCCAGGCATGAAGCTCGTCCGATGTCAGGAAGAACTGCAGGACCACGATCACAAGAACAGCGAGCAACTGCCCGCCAATCAGCGTGACATACTGGAACGAGGAGAAGAAACCACGGCGCCCGGCCAGCGCCACCTCACTCATATAGGTAGCGGTGGTGCCGTATTCGCCGCCCACGGAAAGGCCCTGCAAGAGGCGCACGATCAACAGCAGGAATGGCGCCAGAACACCTATCGTTTCATAGGTCGGCAAAATGGCGATGGCGAAAGAGCCAAGGCACATCATCGTAACCGAAATCAGCATGGATGTGCGCCGACCAAGCTTGTCGGCAATGCGGCCAAACAGCCAGCCGCCGATGGGGCGCATGAGGAAGCCAGCCGCAAAAATCGCAGCCGCATTCAGCAACTGGCTGGTCTGGTCCTCCGCAGGGAAAAACTGCGATGCGAAATAAAGCGCACCGAAGGAATAGACGTAAAAATCGTACCACTCCACCAGATTACCCGATGCGCTGGCCACGATGGCAAAGACGCGGCGGCGCGTGTCATGGGCATCATGTGCCGCTTCGACCTCGCCATTGGCGTCAGCATGCATTTCTGCATTGTTCATTCTGAAAACTCCCGATAGCAGGCGGTTCTCAAACAACCTGCAAGCTGCCGATCCCAAGCAGGGATTACCGAAATCGGCGATTGTTTCACTTCGTAAACATAAAACTACGAACCACATTCAACCCGAAAGCAGGCTCGTATTTGAAATGTCCTCCCGGTCGAAATCACGCTGCTTGGATCTATTGCGAAGACGCAAAGACGCCTGAAACAGTCCTTGAACCGGCGGCCTCGGCGTTCATTCCCATTGAAAAATAAAAACGGAGCAAGAGCATCGAAACCGGCCTCCTGAACGAAATCGCAACGGGGATGGCGCGCATCGCGGCGTTACGATCATGACGGCTCATATTTAGAGCGGTTTCAGGATGCGGCCAGACCATAGGAACAAAATCGTTTGCATGCAATCTATTCCAATATTAGAAAGCGCTCAAATTAATGATTGACGTTGCCGAGCGATGAGCTGCCAATATAAGACATTGAAATAATTATAAAATAATTGGCTTCTTCTACACGGGCAATCGATCAATTCCCCGTGTAGAGCGATCTTCGGGCAACTATCTCTTCTGAACAACCAGGAAAATACGCGGAAAACGCAGCAGGACTTTACCGTCTACAGCCGCCGGATAATGCGGCGCAATCCTCGCCTTGTAAGCCTTCAGATAGTCGGCCTGCTCCTGTTCATCGAGCGGATCGAGAAACGGTCGCAATCCGGTCGCCTTTACCCATTCCACAATCGCATCAACGCCATCCAGCGGGTGGTTATAGACCGTATGCCATATATCGAGCCGAGCGGCCTGACCGGCGAGCGCATTATAATATTCCATCACCGGGGGCAGAGGTCCCCTGCCCTTGGTGCCGATCTTGGCGACAAAAGCCTCTGTTTTTGCGACGTCACGCATACCGACATGGGTCTGCTCGCCCATATTGTCAGGCATCTGGACGGCCAGCACCGCGCCGGGACGAAGCAGCGACAAGAGGCGTTTCATCTGCTCGATGTGATCCGGCAGCCACTGGAAAACAGCATTGGAGAAGAGGACATCGGTTTCCGCATCCGGCTCGTAGCTCGCCACATCGCCGATGGTGAAATCCACCTTCGGCAGGCGGGCCTTGGCCTTCTCGATCATGTCTGGCGATGTATCGAAGCCGGAAACATCAGCTTCCGGCCAACGCTCAACCAGAAGCTCCGTCGAGTTACCCGGTCCGCAGCCGATATCGACCACCTTGCGCGGCTTATCGACCGGTATCTGGGCCAGAAGATCGCGTGCCGGGCGGCTGCGTTCGTCTTCAAACTTCAGATATTGCTTTGCAGACCAGTCTTTCATCATGTTTCCCTTCATCAAATAAAAAAGGCCGGTGCATTGCACCGGCCTTAACTTTAAAGCGCCAAAGGTTCGTTGAGGTTCTGGCTATGGCGAGACGAAAATGGTGAGGTTCGAGAACCGGAGCGGAGCGTACTTTGCGTACGTGAGCACCGGAAGCGCAGAACCACGCCATTTGCAGACCGCCAGAGCCTGAACATCTCGAACCTTACCGTGTGAGCGGCTTGTAGGTCACCCGTTTCGGGTTGACGCTATCCGGTCCAAGACGACGGATCTTGTCTGCTTCATAGTCCTCGAAGTTGCCTTCGAACCATTCGACATGGCTGTCGCCTTCGAATGCGAGGATATGTGTTGCCAGACGGTCGAGGAACATACGATCGTGGCTGATGATAACGGCGCAGCCAGCGAAGTTTTCCAGCGCATCTTCAAGCGCGCCGAGCGTTTCCGTATCGAGATCGTTGGTCGGTTCGTCGAGCAGCAGAACATTGCCGCCGGACTTCAGCATCTTGGCAAGGTGAACGCGATTGCGCTGGCCGCCGGAAAGATTGCCGACCTTCTGCTGCTGGTCGCCGCCCTTGAAGTTGAACGCACCGCAATAGGCTCGGGAGTTCATTTCAAACTTGCCGAGCTTGATGACGTCATTGCCGCCGGAAATTTCTTCCCAGACGGTCTTGTTGGCATCGAGCGCGTCGCGGCTCTGGTCCACATAGGAAAGATGAACCGTATCGCCAATACGAACCGAACCGTTATCCGGCTGTTCCTGCTCCGTCAGCATCTTGAAGAGCGTCGATTTACCGGCGCCGTTCGGGCCGATCACACCGACAATGCCGCCTGCTGGCAGCTTGAAGCTCAGATCGTCAATCAGGAGACGGTCGCCATAGCCCTTCGACAGACCCTCGACCTCGATGACCACCTGACCGAGTCGCTCGCCGACCGGGATAATGATCTGCGCATCGCCAGGGCGGCGTTCTTCCGCGCTCTTGACCAGTTCGTCATAGGCCTTGATACGCGCCTTGGACTTGGCCTGACGCGCCTTTGGGCTCGCGGAAATCCATTCACGTTCACGCGACAGCGCCTTTTCACGGGCAGCCTCTTCGCGGCCTTCCTGCTGCATGCGCTTGGCCTTGGCTTCCAGATAGGCGGAATAATTGCCTTCATAAGGAATGCCGCGACCACGGTCGAGCTCGAGAATCCAGCCCGTCACATTGTCGAGGAAGTAGCGATCGTGGGTGATGATCAGCACTGAACCCGGATATTCACGCAGGTGCTTTTCAAGCCATGCAGTCGTTTCGGCGTCCAAATGGTTGGTCGGTTCGTCGAGAAGCAGCAGATCAGGCTTCGAAAGCAGAAGCTTGCAAAGTGCCACACGGCGCTTTTCACCGCCCGATAGTTTGGTCACGTCAGCATCGCCCGGAGGGCAACGCAGCGCTTCCATGGCCATTTCAACCTGGCTTTCGAGATCCCAGAGGTTCTGGCTGTCGATGATGTCCTGAAGCTTCGCGCCTTCATCCGCAGTTTCGTCGGAATAGTTCATCATCAGTTCGTTGTAACGGTCGATGATCGCCTTCTTGGCGGCCACACCTTCCATCACATTACCGAGCACGTCCTTGGAAGGATCGAGTTCCGGTTCCTGAGCAAGATAACCGCAGGTCGCGCCATCGGCCAGCCAGGCCTCGCCGGTATATTCCTTGTCGAGACCGGCCATGATCTTGAGGATGGTCGACTTACCGGCGCCGTTCGGGCCGAGAATGCCGATCTTCGCGTCGGGATAGAAGGAGAGATGGATATTCTCCAGAATCTTCTTGTTGCCATAGGCCTTATTGAGGCCGGACATGTGATAAATGAACTGGCGTGCCATAAAGCGCGTCGTCTCCGCAGGTTGAGAAGCGCGATCGGTCTTAACATTGCCGAACCGCGCGGAAATTGCTGACGCGTATGTAGGCCAAATATGCCCCGGACGCAAACGGCAACCCACCAAACGGAAGCAGCCGGAACCGCAAATCAAACTCTGATGAAAACCATAAATAATGAAACCGGGCGCGGATATTTCCGTCACCCGGTTTCCCCTCTGGCCACCGTCCGCGAAAGTTTCCTCCCTTTCATCGGACGGCCTGCAAGTTATGACGTGGAATCCCGTTTAAAACGCCCCTGATTGCCCTTCAAAAACCCCGTCTGCAAAGCTAGATTTGCCCAAGCTTTTGCGCTTTTCAAGCGGAATCTGCACAAAAAACGCAATTGCCTAAAATTCATTCACACTCCGTTCCAGTGCCTGTTTAAGCGACGCCGCAACGGAGGAGATTGACTATTTGCACGGCATAAAATCAGATGGCGAAATGACATTCAAAACCATTCATCATCTGCCGGTTTCAGACAAATCAGAACTCCCGTTCCGCACCGTCCGCGCCGGGACACCGCGAGCCGTTGTCCAGATATGCCACGGCCTTGCCGAACATTCCGCACGCTATGAACGCTTCGCGTCCGTCTTGGTCGCAGCAGGCTACCACGTCTATATCCACGACCATCGCGGCCACGGCGCCAATATCGGCGCTCATGCGCCAAGAGGAATGTTCGCACAAAAGCAGGGCCATCTTGTGGCTATCGAGGACGTGCTGGCGCTCAACCGGCATATTCACGAGAACCATCCGGGCCTTCCGGTCGTGCTTTTCGGACATTCCATGGGCGGGCTGATCGCGCTGAACTATGTGCTGGACTACGCTAACACAGTCGATGCCGCCGCGATCTGGAATGCCAATGTCGATGGTGGCGCGGAAAGCGCTGCAGCGCTCGCACTTCTTTATATGGAGCGCATACTGAAAGGCTCGGATGTTCCGAGTACCATTCTGCCAAGGATGACTTTCCGCGCCTGGGGTCGATCCATAAAGGGCCACCGCACGCTATTCGACTGGCTCTCGCACGACCCGGCAGAGGTCGACGCCTATGTCGCCGATCCGCTTTGCGGCTTCGATGCCAGCGTGGCGTTATGGATCGACATTTTCCGCTTGATCCGCCGTGGCGCCGACGACCGGAACTTTTCCAATATCCCGCGAAACATGCCCTTCAATCTTGTTGGTGGGACCGAAGACCCTGCAACGGTGAACGGTGCCGCCGTGCGCAGACTGGCAGACAGAATGCGGAAAATGGGTTTCGAGCGTGTCAATTGCACGATCCTGCCCGGCACCCGCCACGAGAGCCTCAATGAAATCAACCGGGATGAGGTGACACAGAATTTTCTGGATTGGCTGGCGGAGGCTCTTCCGTATCCGGCAATGTCCGGCTAAAAAACGGCAGTCAACCGATCAATCGAGCTATTATCCGGGCCAGAACTCACGTTTACTTGAACCGTCTTGGCTTTGCCATCCAATCAATGCTATGGAGCGCGCCTTGCGCGTTATCGGGTTTCCGGGCAGGAAAGCCGAGCTTAAGCAGATAGCGCGAGGAATAAAGGAACACTCCGCTTGGACACACCGACGATTTCTGTGGTTATCCCCTGCCGCAACGAAGCCGACAATCTTGCCTTTTTGCTGGATGAAGTCGATGCCGCCATGCAGGGCCGCGCATACGAAGTCATCGTCGTCGACGACGGTTCGACGGACTCGACCAGCGATGTACTCGCGGGCCGCATTCATGCCGGCAAGCCACTCCGCCATCTGCGCCATGACCGGTCGTCAGGCCAGAGCGCTGCTGTGCGCTCCGGTGTTTTCGCGGCACGCGGCAAGATCGTCGTGACTATGGATGGCGACGGACAGAACAACCCCGCCTATCTCCCGGTTCTGGCAGATGCACTGTTAAAAGCCGGGCCTGATTACGGCATTGCAGCCGGACAGCGCCTCAAGCGCACGGATACGAAACTCAAGCAGCTTTCGTCTCGCTTTGCTAACAATCTGCGCGGCGCGATCCTCAAGGACAAGACCCGCGATTCCGGCTGCGGCCTGAAAGCGCTGCACACTGACCTGTTCCGGCAACTGCCTTTCTTTGACGGATGGCATCGCTATCTGCCTGCTTTGGCAATCCGCGAAGGTTTCGACGTCGTGCATGTCGATGTTGTCGACCGCGAACGCCGCCACGGCAAATCCAATTACGGCATTCTGGACCGTGGAGTGCGTGGCATTCTGGACCTTTATGGCGTCTGGTGGCTGCGGAAGCGCCGCAAGGTCGTTCCGCGTGTGAGAGAGATCACCCATGACTGATATTTTCAACAGCCTGTCACAGTGGCTGCACGAGGTTTTCGTGGCGCAGTGGGATGGCTGGATCGTACTGGGCTTCGTCGCTCAGGCCTGTTTCACCATGCGCTTCGTTGTGCAATGGTTGGCTTCCGAAAAGGCAAAACGCAGCGTCATGCCGGTTGCCTTCTGGTTCTTCTCACTCTTCGGCGGCACTTTGCTGCTGATCTATGCGATCCAGCGTAAAGACCCGGTCTTCATCGCTGGCCAAGGACTTGGCCTCATCGTCTATGTTCGCAATCTCTGGCTCATCGCCAATGAGAAGAAGCGGCTGACAGCCGGGGAGTAAACTCCCCGGTCGTTTCCAGAGCATTTCTGGACGCAAAACCGGTTTCCACTTTTATTGGAAATGCTCTGGTCAGGCCCGAAGCGTCCGCCCAACCGAACGATAATCTAGCCCGGTGCCTGCAATATCTTCTGCCTTGTAGACATTGCGCAGATCAATCAGCACATTTCCGGCCATGACATTGGCCACTCGCTTAAGATCGAGCGCACGATAAGCGTTCCATTCGGTCAGCAGGGCAACGACGCCTGCGCCCTTCGCCGCTTCGTAAGCTGAATTGCACCAGACAACATCAGGAAGCACCGCCCTGGCAGCGTCCATGGCCTCAGGGTCATGCGCCTGAACCTTGATCCCGGCTTTCTGAATGGCCGCGATAATGTCGAGCGCAGGAGACTCGCGAATATCATCGGTGTTCGGCTTGAAGGCGACGCCCAGAACAGCAACCGTGTCTGCACCGTTTTCCTTGGCCGCAGTCACGATCCGTTCGGCCATCGACTGTTTGCGCGTCTCATTGACCGCAATGACCTGTTCGATCAGCGATTGCGGCGCATCATATTTCTTGCCCGTCGCAGCAAAGGCCCGCGTATCCTTCGGGAAGCACGATCCGCCGAAGCCCGGACCGGCATGCAGGAATTTCGAGCCGATGCGATTATCCATACCGATGGCACGCGCGACTTCCTGCACATTGCCGCCGGTCTTCTCACAAAGGTCCGCAACCTCGTTGATGAACGTCACCTTCATGGCCAGAAAAGCATTGGCCGCATATTTGATGATTTCCGCATTTTCCAGCGACGTGACGACCATCGGCGTTTCACGCAGGTAAAGCGGACGATAGAGGCGCTGCATCGCGGCCCTGCCGCGCTCGTCTTCCACCCCAACAACAACACGGTCGGGTCGCATGAAATCCTCGATCGCCGAGCCTTCCCGCAAGAATTCTGGATTGGACACCATCGAGAACGACACAGCCGGATTGGCAGCCTTGATACGGTCGCGTATGCGCGCATTGGTGCCAACCACGACCGTCGACTTGATGACGACCACCGCGCCCGGCTTCATGGCGGCGGCGATTTCATCCGCAGCTGCTTCGATATATTGCAGGTCCGCCTCGCCATCACCGCGACGGGACGGTGTGCCGACAGCGATGAAGATGACATCGGTATCCGCGACACTTGCCGGAAGATCGGTGCTGAACTCCAGCCGACCATCGCGAATATTGCGGGTCATCAACTCATCAAGCCCCGGCTCGAAGATGGTGACTTTCCCGGCCTTCAGCCGCTCGATGATCGACGGGTTCTTGTCGACGCAGGTAACGTGAAAGCCGAATTCGGCAAAACACACACCCGAAACCAGACCCACATAGCCCGTTCCGATCATCGCCAGCTTCATATGCTCAGTCCTTCAGTTTGGCTTCGTGTGAGATTCCGGCCCCGGTTTGCCGGAAATGGCAGCGTTAGAGAACCGGAGCATCGTTCACTTAAAGTTACATGCAGACCGGAAACGTCAAACAACGCCATTTGCAGGCGGCTAGAACCGAAATATCGGTAGGCTCACAGCCATTTGTCGTAGTCGGATACCAGAAGATGCAGCGGCTTCTCGTTTTCATCGATATTCGAAAAACGGCCAATCGGCTCGCGGAAAATATTGTCGGTCAGGTCGTCGTTGACAGTCGAAACCTCGCCGATCAGCACATCGCCGCCTTCTCCCCAGAAAGCATGCCAATTGCCCGGCAGCAGCGTCACGCTTTCGCCCGGCTGCAGCTTCAGATGAGCACCAGCCTTCTGCGTCACAAGGCGTCCGTCGGTGGCAACAGTCACGTCGGTTTGCCCATCCACACTGCCATCCGGCAGCGAGTTGAACAGTTCCAGCACCAGCGTGCCGCCACCACGATTGATGATGTCTTCAGCCTTCACCACATGCCGATGCATCGGAGAAAGCTGGTTCTTGCGCGAGATCATGATCTTTTCGGCATAAAGCATGCCGCCGCCGCGCTTGAGGTCTTCTGCGTTGCCGTTACGCGTGGTGAAGAGGAACAGGCCAAGATCAGCGAACTTGCCCTGCCCGTAGTCCGTAATATCCCAACCAAGGCGCGCGTCGCGAATGGCATGCGCATCCGAAGAGGTCCGCGCCTTCAATTCCTCGGGCGACCAATATGCGAAAGGCGGCATGACATAGCCGAAAGAGCGGATGAAAGCGTCGCTTTCGCGGATGATTTCGTTGATTTCAGAACGTTTCATGGCCACCGAGCCTCCCATGGAATGAAACAGATTGGGATGTGGTTGACGTGGTAACTGGCTTTTAAACCAATTTGCAATCCCGGAAACGCTCCGAAGGCGGATGTAACACATATTTGCGACGATCTGATCGCGCCGCAAAAGCGACATTTTGGCGTGTCGTCTTTACGCGAAAACCATGTCGCATCCCAATGCGCGTTTAGAATAGTTCAGTGATTGAATCGGGATAACGGAAGCTAGTTCACAGACCTCGGGAGATGTGGGCAAGCCATTGAGATAACGGGACAAGCCGTGCTTCCGGAAGACAAAGGGAACACCGGATCGAGCCATAGTCGCTGGGAGAACAGCAGAAGGCAGATCCAAGATGGAAAGCAAGGGTTCGAGGCTATGGACGTTCGCAACGAAATGCTGGGGCTGTTGACCGGGCGCGACCCCAATTTCAGCCTGGAGCAGAAATTCTACACCGATCCAGAATATCACAAGCTGGATCTGGAGAACATTTTCTACAAGGACTGGCTGTTTGTCGGCCATGATTGCGAGCTGCCGAAGACCGGTTCCTATATGACCGTGCAAATCGGCGCTTATCCTGTTGTCATCGTTCGCGATGCGCAGGGCGGCATTCGTGCTTTCCACAATTCCTGTCGCCATCGTGGCTCGCGCATTTGCGCGGCTGAAAAGGGAACCGCCGCGAAGCTCGTCTGCCCTTATCACCAGTGGACCTATGAACTGGACGGGCGTCTGCTTTTCGCGCGTCAGGTCGGCCCTGACTTCAAGCCTGCCGAATACGGCCTGAAGCCGGTTCATTGCGAAACCGTCGCCGGCTATATCTATGTCTGCGTCGCCGAGGAAGCGCCCGATTTCGGGGCATTCCGCAATCTGGTCGAGCCTTATCTCGCACCGCACAATATCAAGGATGCAAAGGTCGCCTTCGAAAGCTCGATCATCGAGAAGGGCAACTGGAAGCTCGTCTGGGAAAACAACCGCGAGTGCTATCACTGCGCCGCGAACCATCCAGAACTCTGCCGCACCTATCCGGAAGCTCCGTCGGCAACCGGCGTGCAGGGCGTGATGGAAGACCCGGAGATCAACCAGCTCTGGAAGAATTGCGCCAGCGTCGGTCTGCCTGCAGAATTCAACATGTCCGAAGATGGGCGCTATCGCATCACCCGCATCCCACTTCTGCGCGACGCGGTGAGCTACACCATGTCTGGCAAGGCGGCAGTCAAGAAGCCTTTGAGCGATCAGGTGGCTGGCAACACGAATATCGGTGCAATGTTGATGTTCAACTATCCATCGACCTGGAACCACCTGATGGCAGATCATGCGATTTCCTTCCGCGTTCTGCCGATCAGCGCCGAGGAAACGCTTGTCACCACCAAATGGCTCGTCCACAAGGATGCCGTCGAAGGCGTGGACTATGATCTCGATGAACTGACCCATGTGTGGATCCAGACCAATGACCAGGACCGGCAGATCGTTGAAGAAAATGCGGTGGGCATTCGCTCGCCCGCTTATCAGCCGGGCCCTTACTCGGTTGAACATGAAGGCGGTGTGATGCAGTTCCTCGAATGGTACACCAACACCATTACGCCGCGCCTGCGTGGTGAAGCGGCAAAGCTCAGCCGCGTCGCCTGATTTTTGAAATGCAGTTGAAGAAGTGAGAAGGCCATGCAGCCTCTGAAATATCTGGACGAGATGCTGCCGTGGAACGACAGGTTGCAGATGCTGGAATGCATCTCGGCCATCGAAGAAGCGCCAGACGTCATGACCTTCTCCTTCAAGACCGCCGAGGACAACTGGTTCCGCTATACGCCGGGCCAGTTCGTCACTCTGGAACTGCCGATTGAACGGGCAGATGGCCTCGGCCCGGTGCTACGGACCTATACGCTTTCCTCGACCCCATCCCGCCCCTACCATGTCTCCGTCACCGTCAAGGCGCAGAAGGACAGCATCGGCACGCGCTGGATGCTCGACAATCTGCGTCCGCCGATGAAGATCAAGGCTTACGGACCGAACGGCGATTTCTCACTCGCCAGTCATCCGGGCGAAAAGTATCTTTTCGTCTCTGCAGGTTCCGGCATCACGCCGATGGTCTCCATGACGCGCTGGCTCTTCGACTGCGCACCGGCAACCGACGTCGCGTTCATCAATTGCGCGCGCACGCCGGACGACATCATTTTCCGCCGTGAACTGGAGCTGCTCGCCGGTCGCATGGAAGCAATGCATCTGGCCTTCATTGTCGAGCAATCATCGGCACGCCATGTCTGGCCGGGCTTGCATGGGCGAATAGACCGCGCCCGGCTTGAACTGCTGGCGCCTGATTTCCTGCATCGCAAGGTCTTCTGCTGTGGACCGGAGCCGTTCATGAACGGTGTACGAGGCTTGCTGGAAGACGCCGGTTTCAACATGGCCAACTATCATCAGGAGAGCTTTAATCCGGCCAGCGAGATTTCGTCGGTTCCGGTGCCGTCCACGCTCTCCGAACCGGCGAGCACAGTGACAGCACCCATCGCCCCGGCCGTGGCAGCAGCCAGCGTCGTCTTCAGCCTTTCCGGCGTGGAAGTAGAATGTACGGAAAACGACACAATCCTGCTTGCCGCCCGTAGTGGCGGCCTCAAGATTCCGAGCGCCTGCGAGTTCGGAATCTGTGGCACCTGCAAGGTGAAGTGCCTCGGCGGAGAGACCGAGATGAACCACAATGGCGGCATTCGCGACGACGAAATTGCCGAGGGCTATATCCTCGCCTGCTGCAGCCGCCCACGCGGTCGCGTGGAGATCGATGCTTAGAGCGCATCCAGAAAAGTGCGAAGCGGTTTTCGGAATAAGATGCGCGCTCTGATAATCAGGCTTTCTTCAGGAATTCGGTCCGCAGCACCAGTCCCTTGACCTGCTTGGTGCTGCAATCGACTTCGTCCGGATTTCCGGTGAGGCGAATGCCCTTGACCAGCGTTCCCCGCTTCAATGTCGTGGAGGTTCCCTTGACCTTCAGGTCCTTGATCAAGGTGACGGAATCACCGTCATTCAACTGAGTTCCATTGCTGTCGCGGACGATAACATCTGTCATGATGGTTTCCTGTCTGATGTCTGATTTGAGCCGTCCGTAGCACTCTTGCCGATGTTATACCAGAACGCGGCTTATTGCTGGTCTCGTGAACCCTGTCTGGCTATAGTCGGTTACGGAATAAGCTGGATGTTTGTATTTACGCATGTCTTTATCCTGAAACCGGTTTCCACTTCCGGGAGACATGCTCTAAGCGGGAGCACCTTATGATCGGCCATGCACTTGTGGTTGTCGACGTCCAGAATGATTTCTGCCCCGGCGGTGCGCTAGCCGTCGATCGCGGTGACGAAATCATTCCCACCGTCAACCGGCTGATCGATGAAAGCGAACACGTGATCCTCACGCAGGACTGGCACCCGGCCAATCATTCAAGCTTCGCCTCGACTCAAGCCCACGCCCAGCCTTTCGATACGATCGAGATGGCCTATGGCCTGCAGACGCTCTGGCCCGACCATTGCGTTCAGGGCGGTCATGGTGCAGATTTTCACGCCGATCTGCAGTGGACACGGGCACAGCTCGTCATTCGCAAAGGCTTTCGCATCGGCATAGACAGCTATTCTGCATTCTTCGAAAACGACCGCAGCACGCCGACCGGTCTTGGCGGGTATTTACGCGAACGTAACATTGGTTCGCTCACTCTGGCGGGACTGGCAACCGACTTCTGCGTCGCCTATTCGGCGCTCGACGCCATTGCAGAAGGCTTTCAGGTGCGCGTCCGTCTGGATGCGTGCCGCGGGATCGACCTTAATGGCTCAATGGACATCATGCTGCAGAAGATGAAACAGGCTGGTGTCGAGTTGATTGACGAGCCTGTTTCAGCATCACATTTACTCTAGTGGTCTGATTCCGACATTTGCGTCCCTCTGATACAGGCGCCGAGCAAATGTCGGAATCGCAAAGACCACTGGTAACTTCATGTATCTAGTGGATTTTTCGAATTTGACGTTTGAAACAGCATCTCATGAAGTCGGGATTCAAACGTCAAATTCAATCCACCAGTTCGCCGTCCGGCAGCACGACGAAGATCAACACAGCGATGATGGTGATGAAGAACCGGAACGCGGATTCGATCCCGTTCCAGGTTTGCGACATCCACATGCCGAACCATTCGCCGCCAACCGACATGAAGCCGACCTGCCAGACCAGAAAACCAAGTGCGAGACCGGCAATGGCCCATTTCTTCGAACGGTTGAAGCTGACCGCCCGGTCAGTCAGACGGCCGAGCATCGCAAACGCCCCGATCCAGCACAGGATCGCCGTCAGCGTCTCTGCCGCGATGATGAGAATATAGGCGGCATTGTGCAGCATCGGATTAGTGATGGCGCGATACTTGATAGTGGCATCGGGAAAGATGGTATCCATCATCAGGACGTGCTGCACGAACCCGAAATTCGTGTCGTAATCGGTGATATTACCGAACGAAACCAGCGTTGCGAAAAAGGCTATCGCCGCCACGAAGGCGGTTTTGCTCAAACGTGTTATGATCATGGAAATCCCCTTCCCCGAATGAGCCGCAGCGCGCCGATCATGATCCCCTGAAAACGATCTGCAGCATGAAAGCGCGATGTCAGTCGCGTCCGGTGATGGTCCTCAACTCCGGCGATTCGGTCAAGGCCAACAAAAAGGGCAGCCGAAGCTGCCCTTCTAATCCAAGGATACAAGGCCAACTAGTGCCCTGTCACCTCTTCGGCTTCTTCCTGCCAGTTCGGATTGAGCCGGTTGTAGCGCAGCGAAGACATGAACGAGAGACCGATCAAAGCCGCGCCGATAAGGCCGGTAATGACTTCCGGAATATGTACCAGCGTCTGGACATACATGATGACCGCCAGAACCAGGATCGCATAGAAAGCACCATGTTCGAGGTAGCGGTACTGACCCAGCGTCTTGCGCTCGACAAGCATGATAGTGAGCGAACGCACATAGAATGCACCAATACCGAGACCGATAGCGATGATGAACAGGTTCGTGGTCAGCGCGAACGCACCGATAACACCGTCGAACGAGAAGCTGGCATCCAGCACTTCAAGATAGATGAAGGCGCCGAGACCACCGCGATGGACCATATCCATCTGCTCCTGCGTCGCATCCAGAACCTCGCCCAGTCCTTCGACAGCGAGGAAGGTCAGAAGACCGAACAGGGCTGCGATCAGGAAGGTGTGCGAATGTTCGGCATCAAGCTGGTACGAGAAGAAGATGATCAGAGCGATTGCCACACCGATCTCGACCCCCTGCACCGAAGCAAACTTCGACATACGGCTTTCGATGGCCTTGATCCAGTGCACGTCCTTCTCGACATCAAAGAAGTACTTCATGCCGACCATCAGCAGAAATGTACCGCCAAAGGCAGCAATACCTGTATGGGATTCCGAGATCACGCGAGCATATTCATCCGGCTGCCAGATCGCGAGTTTCAATGCCGAGATCGGATCGGTCCACATGGCAACGGCGACAATGGCAAGCGGGAAGATGATGCGCATGCCGAAAACGGCAATGATAATGCCCCAAGTCAGGAAGCGATGCTGCCATTCCGGCGTCATGTCGCGCAGGATGCGCGCATTGACGATAGCGTTATCGAAAGAAAGCGATATTTCGAGAACGCTCAAAACTGCACAGATGATGAAGACGGAGACCATTCCCCCAAAAGTGCCGGTCATTTCGAAACCGAGCCAAACGGCACCAGCGAGACCCAGTACGGTAAAAACCATGGGCCAAATAAAGTAACGAAGAGTGGCCATTTCAAACCATTGAATTCTTATTGTTTATCAAACGGAAACAGACACTGGCCGCTACAGCACACTGCCGTGAAGCGAAATCCGCTTCCCGTCGCGCGCTACCTGACCACTGCTCTTCCCGCCAAGGCGTACCGGCTATGTAAGTAGCTTGCCAGATGCAAACAAGAGAAAGCGTGGCAATAATTTGGCCAATTTGCGGATTTGATGTGCTGAAATATTTCGTTACTATTCTGTGATACTAAAGTAGAACAGCCTCACAGCTCCACCTACTCGCCCTCATAGTAAAATCTGCCGGAACGTCAGATTTGTGCGAATTGTCACGTGGCAAAAACTTCATCACAACATAGATTTATAATGTGGGCTGCGCACCGCTGCCGGTTGCGGGCCTTTCAGGAATAAGGGAATTCAACAGATGATTGCTCCGGAAGAGCTACAGCGCCGAATAGAAAAAAGACTTGCCGAGAGCAGTTTTTCACAACCGGAACTTCTGATCCGGCGGGCGCATCGTTTGGCGCAGGAAGGCAAGAACGGATCAGCCTCGGTGGCCGACGCACTGCTGAAGGAAGCCGGTTCGCAAATAGGTCTGCAGGAGCTTTCCGAAATAATCGACCACAAGCCCTGGCTGCTCGAAACGATTATCAATGGCGCTGGGAAAAAGGTCGGCAACTCCGACCATCATTAGATGTGCGTTAGAACAAACATTTAGAGCGCATTTCCAGTATTTTTCTTTCGATACATGACTGCAAGGGGAGACACAGATGATGATAACCGGACCTCAATGCCGTGCAGCCAGAGCGCTTGTGGAATTCTCACGCGACCGTCTGGCCCAACTATCGGGGATCGACGCAGCGACCATCGAGCAGTTTGAGCGCAAGCTCGGTACGCCAACGGGCGAACAGATACAGGCATTGGCCAATGCGCTGGAAAAAGCCGGTGCGCAATTCATTCCCGAAAATGGTGGCGGTGTCGGGGTACGCCTGAAATTCAATCGTTCGGAGACCAAACGCATTGCCAATCTGGAGAACGAGGGCGGCCCGACTGCCTCCGACGAGGTGCCGTAGCAAGCGCAGGCTTTTCGATAGCGCG
Organism: Ochrobactrum sp. XJ1; assembly: GCF_024701725.1. NCBI lineage: Bacteria > Pseudomonadati > Pseudomonadota > Alphaproteobacteria > Hyphomicrobiales > Brucellaceae > Ochrobactrum > Ochrobactrum sp. XJ1. Next base: position 6,840 of record NZ_VDGD01000010.1, on the reverse strand, counting down.
TCCTGAAAACGACCGCGTAAATAGTTGGAGCGCCGACCCGGTTCAATCAGCTCGGCGCTCCAGACTCTCAATTCCTGAAAAGGCTTACTTGTCAGTCAGGGCTGGCGGATTCAGACGCTCCTGCATCTTGATCGTCACCAGATCCTTGGCTTCAAGATTATAATCTTTGAAAGCAGCACCGCGAAGAACCTGATCGTCATAGGTCTTGACGTAGTAAGTCATGTTCTTCATGTCGGCGATGGTCGTCCACTGCGTGTATTCGAGCGGCGTTGCCGGGTCCACGATCCAGCCCTTGGGAATATCAAAGTTGTTGGCGATATGCTCGGCCAGACGAACGCTTTGCGGCCCGCTCGGCACCTTTGCGGCCGACAGAACGAAAGCCGTTGCGCGCACAAACCTTGATGGAGGCGTCGTGTCTCCAGGCACGCCCAGCATACCCGATCCTTCACCCAATGGCGTGAAAGTAGCGCCATTGACCTTGAGCGGCTTGGTATTGTCCGGCGACAGGTGAACATAATTGCGCAGATTGGTCATGTGCCAGTCGAAGGACGGCGAATTCGTCATCACTCCGAGCGGATTGTCATAAACCTTCAGCTTGCCATCGATGGGTTCAATGACAATCGATGCACCCGTCGCATCGTGCAGTGTATAATGCACAGGTGGTGCGAAACCCATATTGGGTTGCTTGACATCAATGACGGCAATGCTGCCAAGAGCTGCCTTCACTTCCGCCACGGTGGAGAAATTGGTCAGGGCCCAGCTCAAAACATCCCAAGGAGCAAGGCTGTCTTCCGCCTTGGCCGTGGAAGGATCCTGGAACTTGGCGTAATCCGGGAAATAGAGGATGCCGCCCGCAAGTCCCTTCTCATTCATGCCATCCGTGAGAGCCGGAATGCCGAATGCATTCATGCCGATCACGGCATATTTGCTCTTCCATTGCTTGCCGGGTTTCGCATCGGCGGCGGTCGCCGTGAAAGCATAGTTTCGCGGAACGACGATCATATCGGACTTGAGTTCGAACCCGAACTCCATCGTGCGCGCATAGACCATACCACCGTCGCTCGTCGGGAGAACGAAGCTGGTGCAGGCGAAAGCTGCCTGAGGAACGACCAGAGCTGCAGCGATGAGAGCAGTTGCAGCGCCCCGCGCAAACATCCGGCGAGACGACTTCCAGATAGATTGTTTCGTTTTCATGATGACCTCGTTACTCCACGATTTGTCATATTAAGAATTGCCAAAATAACTTCCTCGCCTCGCCTCAATGAGAAAAGAGGCGCCGCTCCCATTCCGAATAAATGGTTGCACCTGATGAAAGTCAACAGAACAAACCTTAATATAAGTATCAATTTTCAGTTTATTTCCCTGAATGATTAACATATATATGGAGAAAGATTTGAATCTGATGTATTATCGAAATTGCTAATACATAATCCAGGGGGTTTTTTCGGTGAAAGACGGAAGATCGCGTAACCAGAACGGGAATTTACTGTTAAAATTTTCCAGAAGTATTATATTAGCATCAACTGTTTTAATAGGTATGTCAGCGACATCGTTCGCGTCAGATGCCGTGACAACACAACCAGAAATTCAGGACCAGCAGCGCTGGCGCGTGATTTTCAGCCCATATGTCTGGGGTGCATCGCTGAACGGCACCGCTGGTCTGCTGGGCCGCAGCACCGATGTCAACGTCCCCTTTCGCGAGATTTTCGATAATCTCGATATGACTTTCATGGGCAATGTCGATATCAGCAACGGCACGGTTGGTTTTTTCATCGACGGTCAGTACGTCAAGACCAGTCAGGATGAAAACCTCCGCGACAACGAACTCGCCCTCGATATCAAGACAACCACCTTGGCAGTTGGTGCTTATTATCGCGTCTATGAACAGCAGCTCGAGGGAACGACGCTCTTCGGAAACCAGCGGATTTTCGCGATTGAACCAACCGTGGGTGTTCGCTGGACAAGACTGGAGGCCGGACTTGAAGTTGGCCCTTACAGCGAGTCGCGCAAGGTGGAATGGACCGATCCCTTTGTAGGCGCGCGTGTCTTCTACGACATCAATGACCGGTGGAACATTTTTGCGGAAGCCGACATTGGTGGTTTCGGAGCTGGAACCAAACTCAGCGCCAATGGCCAGATCTATCTTGGATATCGAACAATGGTTTTCGATATTCCCACGACATTCCGTGTCGGCTACCGGGCGCTTTATCAGGACTACAAGGACAACGATACGGTTGAGAATTTCAAGTATGACGTGACCCAGCATGGGCCAGTCGTCGGTTTTTCCGTCTCGTTCTAGTTCACAACAAATTAGTTTCTGTTGTTTGACCCGCCGGCAAAACCGGCGGGTTTTTTGCTATTCTCTCCCCTTGATCAGCTCTAAGTAAAATTCAACGACTTCCGGTAATAATAAGCGGGGAATAATGTGGGGGAATGAATGACCTATATCTTCGAGCTGCCGATCTATCTTTCTTTTACGGCCTTCGCCGTACTTGGAATTGTGTTCTATGCGGTTGGACGTTTCGCGCTCGACATGCTGTCCAAACATGCCGCCAGCGACGTTCTGTCCATTCCGATCGGTGCTTTCATCAGCACCATTGCGACGGCCTGGGCCTTGTCGCTCGGTTTTGTTGCCGCTGATATCTGGAGCGTCAATTCCCGGGCAGATCAGGCGATCAGTGAAGAACGCTCGGCCATTTCCCGTCTGATCGGAACGTCCAGGGCCGAGATATTGAATGCGCCTGAACTTACTGCCGCCCTCACCGGCTATCGCCTTGCCGTGATCGATGACGAATGGCGCGAAAAGATCAATGTCGAGCCAGCAGGTTCCGTTGAAACGGCGTTGCAGAGTATCCGGCGCGAGATCATCAATCTGGCACGCGCCGACGTGCCGTCACCCGTTATCTCCCAGCTCATCAACGACTTCGATGAACTGCAGGACGCGCGCAATACCCGTCTGGCTGTCGGATCGACCTCAATCGACTATTACAAATGGTATCTCGTGCTTTCTCTTACATTCCTCACGGCGATAACCATTGCAGCGACCCATGCGGACCGTGTGCGAGCTGGTGTAAAGGCGCTCGTCATTTATTCGCTGACAGCCTCATTCTGCCTCTGGATTCTCGCAATCCACGCCAATCCCTATCAGGGGCTGGAACGCCTTGAACCGTCCCTGCTTTTCACCAGCCACAAGCACGGTTAAGATAGCTGAAGATTCGATTTATTTTATCCTGCTGAAATTGCAGGAAAATCTTCTCAATCGAACGCGGAGCAGCGATTTGATGAAACTGCTGGGCGCTGGCGCCCTCATAGGCTTGGCCTTCCCGGTCGGAATGGCTTCTGCACAAACCTTCAGCGTCTGCCACGGTTATGAATGCCATTACCGGACCAAAGTTACGCTGACCGCGAAGGACCAACAGCGTATCCGGAACCTTCTGCAAAATGGCAGTCGCAGCGCAGATGGCGAACGGAAAGCACTGCGAACGGCAGTTGCTATCTTCGAACAGCGCGGCACCGCAGCGATTGGCGTCCGGGACAAGCCGAGAATGCAATTCGGCAAGGCCCGAATCAAGGGCCAGATGGATTGCATCGATGAATCGACCAATACCGATAACTTCCTGCGCTACCTGCAATCACGCGGCTGGCTGAAGCACCACACTGTCGCGCGACGCACGTCCCGCGGCGCTTTCTTCGATGGACGATATCCGCACTGGACGGCAGTTGTCGAAGACAAGCAGGGCCAGAAATGGGCCGTCGATTCCTGGTATGAGGCAGGCGGCGGACCGCCAGACATCATGCCGCTGCAGCAATGGAAGCAGCGCGGTTATATGGGCGAGCGTTAAAACCCGTTCGCCCGTCTTTCCACTTACAATCACTGCCTTATATCGCCCTGCGAAGGGCATTCACTCAATAGCGAACGGGCATCCTGCCCTAGAGATTACCGGGCATCACAGAGGGGACGATCCATGCCGATTTTGAAGCGGTCTTTTTCCAGCATCTGCACTACAGCGCTCGTTGCAGGCAGCATGCTTGCCGCACCGATTGCCGAAGCTTGCACACGTTTCGTGTATCACGGGGCCAACGATCAGGTGATGACCGCCCGATCCATGGATTGGAAAGTGGATGTTGCGACCAATCTCTGGGTCTTTCCACGCGGCATGAAACGTTCCGGCGAGGCCGGCAAGAACTCGCTTCAGTGGACATCCAAATATGGCAGTGTGATCGCCTCCGGTTACGACATTTCCACGACAGATGGACTGAACGAAGCAGGACTTTCCGTTGGCGCATTGTGGCTCGTTGAATCGGAATATCCGAAATATGACGGCACCACACCGGGCCTCAGCATCGCGGCTTGGGCGCAATATGTGCTTGATAACTTTGCCACAGTCGACGAGGCGGTCAAAACTCTGCGCGCAGAGCCTTTCACCATCGTGACGGACAAGGTCCCCGGTGAAGACAGATTGGCCACGTTGCATCTGGCCATATCCGATTCCAGCGGCGACAGCGCGGTCATCGAATATATCAACGGCAAGCAGGTGATCCATCACGGCAAGCAATATCAGGTGATGACCAATTCGCCGACATTCGACGAGCAGCTTGCGCTCAACTCCTATTGGACCCAGATCGGCGGCACTGTCATGCTGCCGGGCACCAATCGCGCCGCCGACCGTTTCGCGCGCGCATCGTTCTATGTAAACGCCGTCCCGAAAACCGACGACCCTGTTGAGTCGATTGCCAGTGTTTTCAGCGTCATCCGGAACACTTCGGTGCCTTTCGGCCTGACAACACCTGACCAGCCGAACATTTCCTCGACGCGCTGGCGGACGGTGGCCGACCAGAAGCGCATGCTTTATTTCTTCGAATCGGCTTTGACACCCAATGTCTTCTGGGTTGATCTCAAGGAAATCGACTTTTCGCCAGAGACCGGCAAGGTCAAGAAACTCGACCTCGGCGTCAATCAGACCAACACGTTCAATGGCGTCGTCAACGACAGTTTCAAGGAAAGCGAGCCCTTCAAGTTCCTCGGTCTTTGAGCTGGTTCTACAGTTTTTTGCTGAACCAATCACGCTCCGCTGCGTTAGTTATCCATAACCAACCCAGAACGGAGGACCAACCAATGGACTGGAATCGCGTTGAAGGAAACTGGAAACAGGCCAAGGGCAAGATCAAGGAACAGTGGGGTAAACTCACCGATGACGATCTCGACCAGATCAATGGCCGGCGCGAGCAGTTGGAAGGCAAAATCCAGGAACGCTACGGCATAGAAAAAGACCGCGTGCGTTCTGATCTGGATGATTGGTACAATCGCCAGACCTGGCTTTCATAAAGCCGCATCCTTCAAGAGAAAGCCCTGCCCATTGGCAGGGCTTTTTCAATTATTACCGGCAGCCATCCACGCGCTGCAGAGAGGCGGAAAGCCCCATCAGGGAGAAGGTATAGCGAGTCTGTGTACCGCGTGCCGACGTTGCCTGCACATTGAGCGTTTTGCCCGCGCGCATTGCCCGCATCAGCTTCGCTTCGTCGGCAACATTTTCCGCCCAGGCGCGATTGCCCTCGCTGAAGAACGGAAAGCGCGCGCCATCCACCATCACATTGACCGAACTGTTGGCTTTCAGCTGATATCCCATCACCAATTGAGGGCTATACTGGCCATCCGCCTTGGAAATAATCACGAAATTATCGCCGTGCTGCACGCCGGTCGGCTGAAAATTGATCGGCACAGTCAAAGCATAGCATTTGTTACCCGCAAGCTCGGTGTTCTGGTAAACGCCCCAATCGCGGAATTCACCCAAATAACTCGTCTTCGCTGAAGCCGCGAGAGAGCTCGCCACCAACCCTGCCAATGCCAGCGCAACGGTGGTTGCATTTTTTCTCATCGCCCAAAACCTCCATTTTGTCGCCAGTTCACGTCACTTAAAAAATTGTTTCATTGCGTTACTATTTTCTTAACGAACTGCTAAAATTTGTTGAAAGTTTGCGATGGAAAGCAAAAACACCGGTCTGTTGAACAGACCGGATACCGCACAAGGTAACAGCTCCAATGGAAATATCGCGCAACGCGACAAAATTGATTGAAGGAGACATCGCAATCCCCAAGAAGCCCCCCCTTAGACCTCCCGAAATATTTGGTCTGGTACCACATTGCCGTTTTTGCCTGCATTGCACAGGATAACGCGGCACCCGACAATCGCGAGTACAGTTAAGTTCAAAAAAGTCCATGAAGACATGCCGACCACGTATATATGTAGATCGGCATATCTCAATGTTACGCGTTGATTACATCTTTGGCAGCAAGACCTTATCAATTACATGAATAACGCCATTTGACTGCTTCACATCAGCAATGGTTACGTTCGCAACATTGCCATTCTCGTCGGTTAACGTAATCTTATCGCCGCTTTCCTTTGCCTTGAGAATACAGCCACCGACTGTCTTCACATCATGCGAGCCCTTGTCATCGGCAATCATCTTCTTGATGTTCTTTGACATCGCGTCCGCTGCAACGACGTGGCACGTCAAAACCTTGGTTAGCTTTGCCTTGTTTTCAGGCTTAAGCAGTTCATCAACAGTGCCTTTTGGAAGTGCGGCAAACGCTTCGTTTGTTGGTGCAAACACTGTAAATGGCCCCTTACCTTTCAGCGTTTCCACAAGGTCTGCGGCCTTTACTGCTGCAACCAGTGTAGTGTGGTCTTTGGAGTTCATCGCATTTTCAACTATGTTTTTGTTCGCATACATTGGCGAGCCGCCGACATTGGGGTTTTCGTGCATAACGGCAATCTAGGTGAGATTCAGCGTCAATCAGGATGAGACTCGCGCCGGGGTGTGACGGAGTGAGGGCGT